>CBDUMZ010000008.1:0-100468 GCA_965368465.1 uncultured Chromatiales bacterium | reverse complement strand
CGGGCTTGTATGCGGTCGTTTCGATCGGCGCCTGGTTGTGGACGTACCTGCACGGCGCCCTGCCATTGCGGCTGCTCCCCCCACAATACTGGCATGGCCACGAAATGATTTTCGGTTTTGTCGGCGCAGCCATCGCGGGATTTCTGTTGACGGCCGTCCCGAGCTGGACCGGCCGCAGCGGCTTCGCCGGAAAACGACTGATAATCCTGGCAATGCTGTGGCTGGCCGGCCGCGTCGCATTCTTCATGGGCGACGTGTTGACCTTGCCGCTGCTCGCGGTGGCCGAGCTTTCTTTCGTTCCGACCCTCGCTCTGACACTCGCACCATCCCTGGTCAACTCCGGCAACCGAAACACGCCGATGCTCTTCGTGCTTGCCGCATTCTGGATATGCGACGCGGTCTTTATTCTGGGAATGCACGGGACCAACCCCGCAATGAGCCGTACCGCACTCTACGCGTCACTCGACCTCGTACTGCTACTGATCACGATAATTGGCGGGCGCATTGTGCCGGCTTTCACAGGCAATGCCCTGCGCGCAGCCGGCAAGGATATTTCGCTACGATCGGGCAAGTTGGTCACACGTCTCACGATCGGCTCTATGATTGTGTACGGATTGTGCGATGTGCTTGTTGGTGATTGTGCGTCGACAGCTGTTGCCGCGGGATTAGCGGCGGGGCTGCAGTTGTGGCGCCTCTCGGGCTGGAAGGGTTGGCGTGCCGCCGGGCAGCCGATCGTCTGGGTGCTGCACGTCGGCTACGCCTGCCTGCCAGTCGGGCTCGCACTCAGGGCGGCGTGGCTCGCGGGCGGCTTCGGTTGGGCGGCTCACTGGCAGCACGCGCTCGGTGCCGGTGCCGCCGGCATGATGATCATTGCGGTAATGACTCGAGCATCACTCGGCCATACCGGCCGAGCGCTGCAGGTACACGGATCGATTTCGATCGCCTACGGATTGCTCGCGCTATCGGTGTTCGTCCGTGTTTTCGGCGCGACCGTATTGCCTCTGCAATATTCTTCAGTGGTGATTCTCGCTGGTATCCTGTGGGTTATGGCCTTCATTCCTTATCTCGCCGTGTACGCCCCGATCCTCATCAGGCCGCGTGCGGACGGCAAGCCGGGCTAGTTGATGCACGACTGGTCGGAGATTCAGCGGTGGCGGCGCGCCAGGCGAAAAGCTTTAGTTGCCGAACGCCTTCGTATTGCTGCCGACTATCGTCGAACTGCGCAGGCGGCTATCTGCGAGCAGCTTCGTGCCGAATTCGGGCAACTCGCGGATGCTGACATCGGCTTCTACTTCCCGATCAAGGGTGAAGTCGATCTACGTCCGATGGTCAGGGACCTGATCACTGTGGGTGCCGACGCAGCATTGCCTGTTGTTGTCGAGAAAGACTATCCGTTGGAGTTCTGGGCATGGCATGCCGGTGAGGTTATGACGCGTGGCATCGGTAACATCCCTGTACCAACGGAGCGTAAGGCGATACTGCCAACTGTGCTTCTTGTACCGCTGCTGGGATTCGATTCCGCGGGGCACCGACTCGGCAATGGTGGCGGCTATTACGACCGCACGCTGGCGAGCTATCGACTGAAGCCGCTGACGATTGGTGTTGGCTTCGAACAGGGACACCTCTCGACCATTTATCCGCAACCGCACGACGTACCAATGGATGCGATCGTGACCGAGAAGCGTTGCGTGCGATTCGATCGGAATGCGGCCGAGCCAACCGTGTCGTCGCCACCGTGCTACCTGCACACATTTGACTCAGAGGAACAGTGCTGACCGCCGCGCCCTGTGTCGCCGATCAATCCTCGAAAGAAAGATGTCTACTGGCGCCAACTTGTAGCCAGACTTGTGCCCGAATCACCTAAGTCCTTGGCGCACAGTGCAAAAATAATTAATGCCCATGCAGACGAACAGAACCGATGTTTTCGTTTTAGTTTCCGTCATTTACAGACTTTTTCTCGTGTATTTTCTTTGCAAGCCTCTGGCGCATTCCGCCCCTGCCTCGTTGACCTGGCACGCATGAAAAGAGGTGGCGTCAGACGCTTTTTCAGAGCGGAATTCTACAGACAAAACGCGGGGTATGGAGGCCGGTTTTCGATCAGTTGGCCGCCATGTATCGCCTCGATCGTATGGACTTGAGTACCGCCCCCGGATCGACTTGCCGATCCGACGTCACAGACACCGTACGCGTCAGCTCTGCTGCGGTCAGCGGGTCGGCATGCTGGCGCTGGTAGTCCAACACGCGCGCGTCAGCCTCCGACGCGTCGTCTCCGCGCGCGGCTCTTTGTCGCAGGCGTCGCAGCAACTCATCGTGGTCCGCACTGACATCGACCCACACGACCGGGACCCCCTTGCGTTCCGCCAACGCCTCCAGCATCCGGCGGTTCTCGCGCAGCAGAAACGACGCATCCGCAATGACATTGAAACCTGCGTCAATCAGGCCACCAACGATGTCCATCATCGACGCGTAGACATCTGCCCTGGCGCGTGCGGTGTAGGCCCCGCGATCCGGCTGCGACGGGCCGCTCGTAAATTCCGCTTGCGCCGAGCGCTGTTTGCGAATGATATCGGTGCGTACCCTGACCGCGGGCAGCTCTCCCATCAACTGCGTCGACAGCCAGGTCTTGCCCGATCCCGAAAACCCGTGCATGCCGACGACGATGGGCGGCGGCTGCCTGATCCACCGAATGGCCACGGCGAGATGGTGTTTCAGCCGCGACAGCTCTTCTGCGCGCCCCGCCTCTTCACGCCGTTCGCCAAGCCTGATGGCGGCAACCTTGGCGCGAATCATGCTGTGGTACACGAAGTACAAGCCAAACAGCGACATCCCCGCATAGTCGCGCGTACATTCGAGATACCGGTTCACCAGTACGCCGGCAAGGTCCTGGCGCGCACGAGCAACAAGGTCCATCGCAAGAAAAGCGATGTCGCTGATAACGTCAATGTTCCGCAACGCCGGGCTGAATTCAACACAGTCAAAGGCGACGATGCCGGATGGCAAGCGGACAAGATTCCTGAGATGCAGGTCGCCGTGGCACTCGCGCACGAACCCGTGCTTGTGTCGTTCGATCAACGTACTTTCAAGATCGTTTAGCGACTGCACCGTCCATTCGCGAATGCGATGCGTGATCTTCAGATCGGCGACTGCAATGGTCGGCGGGAAGTTGTCGAGTTGCGATTGCCTGATCTGCTGCAGAGTCTCCGGAGCGCTGACAAAGTCATCCCTGGCAGCCTTCTCGTGAAGAGCAGCGATCGTCGCCGCCAGATCGCGCATGTCTTTTTCGTCTACCAGGCCTTCATCGAGCTGCCGGTCAAGTTGGGCGGACTGCTTGAACTGATGCATCTTCAGGGCATACTCGATCGCCCTGCCCTCACCACCGATTACCGGATGTTCTTCATTGCCGCATATCGGTACGACATCGAGATAGAGCTGCGGCGCCGTGCGTCGGTTGAGCCGCAACTCTTCCTCGCAAAAATGTCGGCGCCGCTCCAGGGTACTGAAGTCGAGAAAATCCAGTTTGACGGCCTTCTTGATCTTGTACGCGTAGGTTCCGGTGAGGATCACCCAGGAGATATGCGTTTCAAGCACTTCGACAGGCGCTACGGGATGCGGGTAGGCCTCGGGCTTCGACAGCGAAGCGATTAGCATTGACTGCCTGGTCATGCTATCGGCCACTAGTCGCTGCCTCTCGACCGGAGTCTTGTGCTGACGAACCTCACGACTGGCGAGGCCGCCAGGGGCACCAGGCTGGCCGTGGTGATTAGCAACCATCCGGCCATGCCCGGGTCCGACAGTTTCATGACGTCTCGCAGGACCGGTGAATAGACCGCGGCCAGTACCAGAACAACACACAGTACCAACGCCATCCAGATCCATTTATTTCGAGTGATTTCATTGTCCACGAGCTGCCTTAGGTTGCCCCGCATGTTGAATACATGCCAAAGCTGGGCGAAAGCCAGGGTACAGAATGCAACCGTCATGGACTTGAGGTAGTCAAACTGCAGGACGCTCAGGGCAAGCGCCATCGCCGCAAGAACGATGCACGCCATGACCGCACCGTACAGCCCGATCTCGACCCAGTGGCGACGCATCAGGATGCGTTCGCCGGAGGGTCTCGGCTTTTTCGTCATCAGGGACGTCCGTCCCGGACCCACGCCAAGTGCCAGCGCCGGAAAGACATCCGTGACGAGATTCAGGAACAGAATCTGCAGGGGCAACAAAGGTAACGGCGCACCTGCGACAATGGCAAGACTGACGATGAGTACCTCACTAATGTTGCAGGACAGGAGGTAGATAGCAAACTTGCGAATGTTCTCAAAGATCGCCCGACCTTGCTCGATCGCCCCGACAATGGTGTTGAAGTCATCGTCCTGCAGAACCATCGCTGCTGCTTCTTTCGCAACCGCCGTGCCACGCACGCCCATCGCAATGCCGATATCCGCCTTCTTCAGCGCCGGCGCGTCGTTGACGCCATCTCCGGTCATCGCAACGACATGTTCGTGCCGCTGATACAGGTCGATCAGCTTCAATTTCTGCTCCGGTGTAACCCGCGAGAATACGCGCGCAGCAAGCAGCTCCTTGTCGCTGTCCTCCGCAAACAGGCGGTCAACCACGTCACCGCCGAGAAACAGCCCGGCGTGATCGGCGTGATCTGCTTCGTCGGCGATGCCGGTTTTCGCCGCAATATTCCTCGCCGTCTCGGCATGATCCCCGGTGACCATCACCACCAGGACACCGGCATCGTGACAGCGTTCGATTGCATCGCCAATACCCTCACGAGCCGGGTCCTCAAGCCCGACAACGCCATGGAACGCAAGACCTGAGTAGGGGTCCGAATCGCGTGCGGACATTGACTTGCCTGCAATCGCAATCGTGCGCAGGCCCCGCGCACACAGATGATCCACGCGACCGGACCAGTCCCGTAGTTCCTTGTCGCCGAGTGGCAACGTGCCGTCGCTCGTCCGCGCGGCCTTGCAAAGCGGCAGAATTGCCTCCGGCGCGCCTTTCACCGCCACGACGTAGTTGCCATCGTGCTGGTGGACGGTTGCCATGCGTTTGCTATCGGGGTCGAACGCATCCTCGTGGACCTCGGGCATCTGCTCCAGTATCTCCTCGCGCCGGATGCCGCGACGTGCGGCGGCATCGAGCAATGCAACTTCGGTTGGATCGCCCACTGCGTCGGTGCCAGACTCGCCTGTACGCTGCAATGTCGAGTTATTGCAGAGCGCCGCCATGGTCAGGAGTTCGTCGAGGAGCGCCGCACTGACCGAATCGACCGATTCCTCCATCTCGATATCGTTCCCAGGCAACAGCACCGTGGTCACTGTCATGCGATTCTCGGTCAACGTGCCGGTCTTGTCCGTCAGGATGACGCTGGTTGCGCCGAGGGTCTCAACAGCCGACAACCTGGTAATCAGGGCATTGCGCTTGGCCATGCGCCACATGCCACGCCCCAGCGCAATCGTGGCGACGATCGGCAGACCTTCCGGTATCGCCGCAACGGACAGGGCAATCGCTACTTCGATGGCCAGGAAGGTTTCACGCCCGGCCAGAATGCCGCCGATGGCAATGAGGCCGCCGATAATGATTACCGCCCATGCCAGCCGCCGGCCCAACGCATCCAGGCGCTTCTCCAACGGAGTCTGCTGAGCTTCGGCGAGGCTCACCTGCTCGAATATCTTCCCGAACTCAGTCCGCATGCCCGTACTGACCACGACGCCCCGTCCGGAACCCCGGGTAATTGCGGTACCCTTGAAGACCATGTTGCGGCGCTCCATCACGACCGCGTCGACCGGGACTGGATCAGTGTACTTTTGTACCGGCAACGATTCGCCGGTTAGCGTCGACTCGTTTGCGTCGAGTTTCGCGGCCTCCAGCAGGCGCAGATCTGCAGGGACGAGATCACCTGCCTCGAGCACGACAATGTCGCCCGGTACCAGTTCCTCAGCCATGACACGTCGTACTGCGCCTGCGCGCAGCAGCACGCAGGTTACCCGCGCCAGCCGTCGCAGGGCCTCCATTGAACGCGTTGCACGCCATTCGGTCAGAAACCCGATCGTTGCGTTGATCAGTATTACCGCAAAGATGGCCACAGCCTCTGCGAAATCGGAGAAAAGCAGTGCCAGTACGCCGGCCCCCGCCAGCAGTACGATTACGACGCTCTTGAACTGATCGATCAGTATTGCGAGCAAGTGCCTTTGCTTCGCGACTCGAAACTGGTTACGTCCGTACTCGTGGCGACGACTGAGGGCTACGTCCTCTTCGAGGCCGCGCGTCGCGTCGACAGCCAGTTCCTGCAGTACGTCGTCAACGCTCTTGCCCCAGGCCGACAACGAGCGATTCGATTGAGAAGTCACAGCCATGCTCCGAGGGAATACATCACGCTGCATGTTGCACAGTGTACTCGCCGGGACCAGTAAATATCGGGGCCCGCGCGTTGCTGCCACTCGCAACGATGAAGCAGATCGCCCTGACCGCTCAAGCCGCCTTTGTGCCGGCCCGCTTCTTTTTTCTATTTGCTTTCTTGCGAGGTCGTACTGGCGTCGCGAAGCCCTTCGGTTTAACCGTCAGTACCGAGCAGTTCAGCTCCCTCAGTGCTTTCTCGGCCGTATTGCCGATCAGGAACCCCTGAATACCCGTCCGGGCCACGGTACCCATTACAACAAGATCGGCCCTGGTCTTGTTCGCCAGCCCTGCGATGACGTCAGCAGGATCTCCTTTCAGCAGATGAACCTTGGTCGGAATCTCGGCAAGGTCGAATTTCTCAACGAGTTCATGCAGCCACTTCTTGTGTGCTGCCCTCGTTTCCCTGGCAAAACAATTAACCTGGTTCGGTGTCAGTCGACTACGACTCGATCGCAAAAAAGCCTCTCTCGGCACGGACCAGGCGTGCACGATATGCAACCGACTCTGTTCCTCTCTTGCGAGTAACGTCGCGAGACTCAGAATCTGTTTGTTGAGGTCGTCGTTCGTTTTCTCGCGAGGAGCGGGATCGACCGCCGCCAGTATTCGCAGGCATTGCGTCCGCTGCGACGCCTTGATAATCCAGACCGGGCAAGGGCACTTTCGAATGAGGTTCCAGTCTGTGCTGCCAAACAACCGGCGCCCCAGGCCACCGCGTCCTTCCGCAGGCTTCATCAGGAGATCGTACTTGCCGGCGACTACCTCGCGGATGACCTCCAGAAACGCAATCCCGGTCATCGTCTTTATCGTCATCCTGACGCCTTCCGCATCAACGGCGCGCCTGAGCTTTTCGAGGCGCTGTTTCTGGTACTGGCGGAACACGTCCTGTAGATCCGGCATATGGCGCTCGGGCTCACGTTGCACACTGACCACGGTCAGAGCCGCCTTGTTGGCCCGCGCGAAACGAACCGCTCGGGCAAGCGCCTGGCTGTCCTCTATTGACGAATTCGCGACGAAGAGGATTTTCCTGAAGCGTTTCATGTTGCTCTCCTCACTCCAGCCGATGGCAGCGCTGTTCCCACGCGCGGTCTGCTGCGGCAGGCTGGATCCTGCTTTGGCGCAAGACCGCATCGTCTACAGCAATACATACCATTGAAGCGGGGCCATGCAAATAGGTACTAACAGCCGTTTGCCGCCGAGGTACGCCCGCGACAATCACCCATGTTGGCTAGCACCGGTTCCTGACCGGGCTCCTCCGCTCAGAGCTCCGACCTGACCGTCCAGAGTTCCGGAAAGAACTTGAGTTGCAGTGCTTTTTCGAGGAACGCAACGCCACTGGTGCCGCCCGTCCCCTTGCGGTAGCCGATAATGCGCTCGACCGTCTTCATGTGGCTGAAGCGCCACATCGAAAATTCCTGTTCGAGGTCGACGAGTTTCTCGGCCAGTTCGTAGAGGTCCCAATGTCCTTCCGGGTCGGAGTAAACCCTGGCCCATGCAGCCTCGACTTTCGCGCTCGGGACGTAGGGCTTCGACCAGTCCCGGTCAAGGTGGCCGGGAGGGATATCCAAACCCTTTTTTGCGAGCTGGCCCACACAGAGATCGTAGAAACTCGGCGCGTGCAGGACCTTCTGCAACCGGTCGTAGCGTTGTGGGTACCTCCGGTGTACTTCGGCCAGCGCCGCGTTCTTGTTGCCCAGCGCGAACTCGATCTCCCGGTACTGAAACGACTGGAATCCCGAGCTCTGCCCGAGGTCATCCCGAAAGGCCAGGTAATCCGCCGGCGTCATCGTCGAAAGCACGGCCCAGCTATGGCGCAACTGACCCTGGATGCGCGACACACGTGACAGCATTTTGAACACGGCGCCGAGGTTGTCGTTCTCGACCTCTCGCATCGCGGCACCGATCTCGTGGATACACAGCTTCATCCAGAGCTCCGAGGCCTGGTGGATGATGACGAACATCATCTCGTCGTGCGCGCTGGTCCTGAGATTCTGGCAGTCGAGGAGCTTGTCCAGCGACAGGTATGAGCCATAGCTCATATCCTGGTCCCAATGGATCCCCTCCTCGTCGATTGCGCGCTGGTCCAGGGGCTTGTCCTCAGTACTCATCGCATCTCCTCGCGAACCCGCTTCAGGTCCTCTGGCGTATCGATACCCGTTCCCGGCCTGACGGCAGGTACACCGACGGCGATCGTCATGCCGAGCGATAGTGCACGTAACTGCTCGAGTTGTTCGCAAACCTCGAGGTCCGACGCCGAAGCTGCAACGAATCGCCGCAATACGCCGCACCGATAGGCGTAGATGCCGTGGTGGTGCAATGCCGCGCGCGCGGCACGCTCCTCGCTACCGGTGTCCCGGGCAAACGGTATCGCGGCCCGGCTGAAATAGATCGCATGATGGTGTCGGTCGCACACGACTTTCACACAGTTGGGATCTCGAAAATCCTGGTGCGACAGGAAAGGCGAAGCGAGCGTCGCAATATCCGCACTGCCGTCGTCCAGTAACGCCGCGCATTGATCGATGAGTTGTGCAGGCATCGTGGGTTCGTCACCCTGCAGGTTGACCACGACTCGCCCGTCGTCCCAGTCCAGGAGATCGGCGACCTCGGCAAGGCGCTCCGTACCGGACTGGTGATGATCGCCGGTCATGCAGACCGTCGCACCGAAGCCTTCCGCCGCTTCGGCGATACGTTCGTCATCTGTGGCAACGACCACTTCGGCCGCGCGGCTCTCGACACCCCGCTCGTAGACATGCTGCAGCATGGGCTTGCCACCGATTTCGAGCAGGGCCTTGCCCGGCAAGCGCGTCGACGCGAAACGTGCGGGAATGACAACCACGAAATCGATCATGCGGCACGCTGCCCGGCGCGCACGCGCGATTCGATTTGCTCGATTAAAGGTGCGGCAAGCACCGGCTCCATCGTGAGTTCCACGGGCACATACCAGAGTTTGTCTTTCGTGTGACGCCCCAGTTTAACCGCATCTTTCTCGGTCATGAACACGTTGAACTCGTCGCCGAACTCGAGATCCCTCGGCCCCAGCGCCGCGTGGTCCGCGAAAACATGTTCGATGACCTGGATATCGTATGACCGCAACAGGTCGAAGAAACGACGTGGATTACCGATTGCCGCAACGGCGTGCACGGTGGTGCCCGCGAACCGCTCTATGGGCCGGGCCAGCGAACCGTTCAGCCGGCACGCCTCGCTTGCCACGAGTTCGAACGAAATCGCGTTCTGCTCGGCCGTCGTCAGCTCGTATTCGCTGCCGCGCAATTCACCATTGACCAGTACCTGCTCGACGCTTTCGAGCCGTTCCGCGCTTTCTCGCAGCGGTCCGGAGGGCAACAGGCGCCGGTTCCCAAGCCCCCGCGATCCGTCGATCACGCAGATCTCGTAATCGCGCGCCAAGCGATAGTGCTGGAGACCATCGTCCGCAACGATTACATCCACGCCATCCTCCACCAGCATTGCCGCCGCGCGCACGCGATCGGGGTCGACAACCACGGGACATCCGCTGCGCCGCGCAAGCAATACGGGCTCGTCTCCTGCGACCGCTGCGTCCGTGTCGGACTCTACGCGCATCGATGTATTCGACTTGCTCCCGCCGTAGCCACGACTCACGATGCCGGGCTTGAAGCCCCGGCTCTGTAACTCCTTCACGAGCCACAACACGGTCGGGGTCTTGCCCGTGCCGCCGGCCGTGATATTGCCGACGACAACGACGGGTACCGCGGCATTGTAGGTTTTCAGGATGCCGCAGGTATGCAGGAACTTCCTGGCCGAGAGCACGAGCCAGTACAAACCGCTGAGTGGCAGAAGCAGCCAGCCCGACGGCGCGCCGTCGTACCACGCGCGATGGATCCAGTTATAAACCGGGCTGGTGCTCACTCGTCCTGCTTCTCGTCACTGAATTGCATGCGATACAACCCGGCATAGTGACCATTCTGCGCCAGGAGCTCGGCGTGTGTCCCGGCCTCCACGATTCGGCCTGCGTCGAGGACGATAATCCGATCCGCTTTTTCGACTGTCGACAATCGATGCGCGATGACCAGGGTTGTGCGGTCTCTCATCAACGCATTCAATGCGTCCTGGATATGGCGTTCCGAGTGGGTATCGAGCGCCGACGTGGCCTCGTCGAGAATCAGCACGGGCGCGTTCTTGAGCAGCGCACGTCCGATCGCGATGCGCTGCCGCTGCCCACCCGACAACAGGGAGCCACGCTCGCCAACCGCGGTATCCAGTCCGTGCGGCAGTTCATTGACGAATTCCATGACATGCGCCGCTTCCGCTGCTGCCATCACCTCTTCCTCGGTGTAGTTGCCGCCATACGTCAGGTTTGCCCGGATGGAATCATTGAAGAGCGTGACATCCTGGCTAACGACACTGATGTTGTTTCTGAGGCTTGCAAGCGTGTACTCGGACAGCGCAATACCGTCGAGTCGAATCACGCCGGACTCCACATCGTAAAAGCGCGGCAGAAGGCTGGCCAGCGTCGATTTGCCGCTGCCGGAATGCCCCACTATCGCCAGCGTGGAACCGGCCGGAATCTCGATACGGATATCGTTCAACACCGGTCCGCCGTCGCCATCGTAGGAAAAGCTCACGTGGTCGAACAACACGTCGCCCTTGACGCGATCCTTTACGAGCTTGCCCGAATCGACTTCGTCCTCTTCGTCGATGATCTGGAACAGGCTGTCGGCGCCGGCAACACCACGCTGCAAGGTCGCGTTGACGTTGGTGATTCTGCGCACGGGTTGCAGCATCCACATCATCGCTGAGAAAAAGACAATGAACTGACCGGCGGACAGGTCGTTTTGCAAGGAGTCGCGGGCCGCGAAATAGATCACGAGCGCAATGCCGAAGCCGAAGATGATCTGCGTAACCGCGACACCCAGCGCACGCACGTTGATCAGCTTCAGGTTTTGCTTCCGGTTCAGATCGTCGGAGTGATTGAAACGCTCTCGCTCGTAGTCGTAGCCGCCGAACGCCTTGACGACCCAATTGCCCCGAACGACCTCATCGGTAACCTGGGTTACAGCACCGACGCTATCCTGGATGCGACTGCTGTAGCGCCGGAACGCAACGCCCAACAGGCGGATGAGCACTGCAACGACGGGAAATAAAACGGCGACAAAAACCGTCAGCCGTGGGCTTTGGTAGATCATCACGGCGAACGCCACAATCACCGTAATGACATCGCGAACGGCGATCGTTACGACACTGGTGACCGACTCGGCAACCATCTCGACGTTGTAGGACATGCGCGACAGCAATGGGCCCGCCGCCTGGCTGTCAAAAAACCGGGTTGGAATCGTGAGCAGTTTTCCGAAGACCTGCTGCCGCAGGTCGCTGATGACCTGCCTGCCAATCCAGCCGAGTGAGGCCTCGGTCGCCAGCCCGGCCAGCCCGCGCAGGATGAAGACCGCAAAGAACGCATAGGGAATCCAGCGGTGTGTCTCGAGTTGCTTGGCCACCAGCACTTCATCGGTCAGCGGTTTCAGCAACGTCAGAAGCTGCGCCTCGACCAGCGCGGTCATGATCATCGCCGTGAAAGCAATGAAGCCGACCAGCTTGTGCGGCGTCACGTATCGCCACAGGCGGCCGTAGACGACCTTGACCTTGTGATCGATGGGCTTGCTCACATCACTCAACCGGGTCGTTGACCGTGGCGATACTGATCTGGGTGAAACCGAGGCGACCAGCGACATCCATCGCTGTCACGACGTCCTGGTGTTTGGCATTTGCATCCGCGCTGATCGTCAGCGGCAACTTGTTATTGCCGGAGGAGACTTTCTGGAGTGCATTGCGAATGGTCTCGGCGCGGTTGTTGATCAGCTCCCGGCCGTTGACCAGGTAGGTACCGGTCGCCGTGATCATGACGTCGATTTGCTGCGGTATCTCCTCAACCACGGTTGAATTGTCGGCTTCCGGCAACTGGATAGAGATTTGCGACTGCTTGACGAAACTGGTCGAGACCATGAAAAACACCAGCAGCAGGAGCACCACGTCGATAAGCGACGTCAGGTTTACCTCGGGCTGCGTGCGTTGCCGCAGGCTAAGCTTCATGCATCGTCCTTATCGCGCTTGCCTTTGCCCTTGCCCGGGCCGTCGCGTTCCTTGCGGCGATGCAGCGCCTCGACGAGTTTGATCGCTTCCTTCTCCATGTCGACGACAAGGGTATCGACGCGCGAGCGATAATAGCGGTAGCCGATGAGCGCCGGGATGGCGACCGTCAGGCCGGCGGCTGTCGTGATCAAGGCCTGTGCAATACCGCCCGCCAGTACCGTCGGGTTGCCGACACCGTGGGTTGTAATGGCACTGAACACATTGACCATACCGATGACCGTACCCAGCAGGCCGAGCAGCGGGGTTACCGCGGCAACGGTTCCAAGCGTCTCGAGATAGCGCTCCAGCTCGTGTACGACATGGCGACCGGTATCCTCGATTGCGTCCTTGAGAACGACGCGGTCGCGATCGCGATTGATCAGGCCCGCCGCGAGAATCTGGCCCAGCGCAGAACCCTGGTGCAGCGTCTGGATCTGCTTCTGATCCAGCTGGTCCTTTTTCACCCAGCCCCAGACCTTGCTGGTCAGGTCCTCAGGGATCACCCGCTTTTGCTGCAGCGTCCAGAACCGCTCGAGGATGATCCCCATCGCAATGATCGCGCAGAGGATTATCGGCAACATCAGCCAGCCGCCGGATTTGACTATTTCAACCATAAAGACCAGACCCAAGGGGAAAAAGGAAATATACAATAGATGTGCTCTCAGGTCTCACGTCGCGGCATGCCAGAAACGGTGGCGGCGCTCACGTTCACGCGTCATCCGCACCACCCCGCCCTCCGCACAGACGCGAAAGTAGACGGCACCGCTGGTGGCCGTATTGAGCACGCTGGCGCCGGCATCCTGCCACCGCTCAACCACACGCGCCTTTGGCAGTCCCCAGCGATTCGCGTAGCCGGCGGACACCACTGCGTAGTCCGGCCTTGCTGCATGGATAAATGGCACGGTCGAAGACGTCAGGCTGCCGTGGTGCGGCACCACCACGATGTCGCTGGCAAGCGTCGCTCCGCTGTGCAGCAGATCCCGCTCCGACGCAGCTTCAATATCGCCGGTAAGTAACAGGCTGTGCGCCCCGGCAGCGACCCGGACCACACAGGACGCCGCGTTGCCTTCGCCCGTCGCATGCGCGTCCGGGTGCAGGACACTGAAACTCACGCCGGACGAATCCCAGCCTTGCCCCGCCCGGCAAGGCGTGTCTCCGGCCGCAATGCCGTCTTCGCCGGTCATGATGACGCCAATCGTCGTCTCGCGGCGAAGATCTTCCAGCCCACCGCTGTGATCGAGATCCGCGTGCGAAACAAGCAGCCGGTCGACCCGGCGAACGCCTCGCGACCGCAGGAACGGCACGATGCTGCGTCCTGCTGCACTGCCACCACCGCGCCACGCCATACCGGTATCGAACAGCAGTACTTCGTCACGCGTCTGCACCGCCACCGCCAGTCCCTGGCCTACGTCGAGTACCCACGCATCGAAGCAGTCCATGGGCGGCGGCGGCGGCCGCCAGCAGGCAATGGCCACGAAGCCGAGCAAGGCTAGCCGGCGTCCGGGCCAGCCTGGCGGCAGGAGCACCCAGGCCAGCGGCAGGCAGAGCAAGAGAAGACTGGCGCCGCCGAATGCCGCCAGCCGCATGTCGGCGGCAGGCAACGTCGCCATCTTCTCCATGTACCAGGCGACCGCGTCGACGCTTTGCGCAGCAAACCTCAGCAGCCCCACGGACACGGGCTCCGACAGCGCACTGGCGACCAGCGCTGCCAGTGTGGCCGGCACGGTCACGAGGCTGAACAGCGGCACGGCAACCAGGTTGACCGGCGTGGCGAGGATCGTGAAGCGTTGAAAGACCAGCGCAGTCAGCGGTACAAGGCCGAAGAACAGGAATACCTGCATGACGATCAGTTGGCGAGGGGCGTCCAGCCAGCGCGGTCGCCTCGAGGAACCGCTGCCCCGTCGCGCCAGCCATAACAATGCGAGAACCGCGGCGAACGACAGGTGAAAGCCCGGTTTCAGGGTGGCGATGGGATCGAAAACGAAGACGACGCCGGCAGCCAGCGACACGGCAGCCAGCGGATCCACCATGCGTTGACGGGTAATCGAGAGTGCCGCCACCGCCAGCATCACGACGGCTCGTCTTGCGGGCACTCCGAACCCCGACAGAACGGCGTAGGTCAGCGCCAGCAACGTGCCGGTGACGAGGGCGACGCTGTAGACATTCCGAATCCCGGGGAGCATGCCGAGCAGGAGGTGGGCAACAAGGAATGCGGCCAGGGCGGCCAGCCCTACATGCAGGCCCGAGATCGCCATGAGGTGACTGGTACCCGTGATCGCAAACAGGTCCCACTGCTCGCGGCTCACCTCGTGGCGCAGGCCGACGCCTACGGCCGCCAGTACAGCCGCCGTTTCCGCGGATTGCGCCGCAACCTGCGCGCGCGTGGCGAAACGGGCACGAAAGCGCTCGGACCAGGACGCGGTTCCCGACCAGAGCAGGCGATTTCGCTTGCTACCCACCACGTAACCTGTGGCATGCAGCTCTTCTCGAAACAGCCAGGACTCGTAGTCGAAAACGCCGGGGTTGCTGTTGCCACGCGGGCGCCGCAACCGCAATTCGAGCTCCCAGACCTCCCCGATCGCGGGGATGTGCGGCGGCTCGAACCAGGTGACTCGTGAGCGCGGCGGAAGTCGATGATCCCCAATGGGCTCGACGAGCAGGACGACGGACTCGCCGACGATCTTCGGAAAGTCGCTGATGCGCACGCGGGTCAGCATGCTGTCACCCTCGTAGTCGACCTGCAGGCGTTTGCCGATGATGTCGCCGGCCGCCAGCATGAACAGCGAGAAGCCCACGAGGAACCATGCGACGGCGCGTCCGCGCCGCAAAGCGAGGGCGCACAAAGATGCAACCAACAGGAGTCGGGATGGGTCCGACGGTAATAGCAGCGTGCTATGCTGCGCCGCCAGACCACCCACCAGGAGCAGGAGACAGGGCCTTATCACGGCTGTGACCGAGCGCGTCAGCAGCATCCATAAGACCCCGGACACGCCGGAATGCCCAGACGCGTTTTTAAGAAATTCGCCTTCAAACGCAGCCGCATCGCGAAACAGTGGTTCATGTCACCGTTCCAGCACATGTTGCACGATCACCGTTTGTGGGGCGTGCGTCGTCGCTGGGTGGTTCCCGCGTTTGCCCTCGGGCTATTTATCGCGTTCATGCCCATTCCGGGTCATACACTTGTAGCGGCGCTGGCGGCTCTCGCGCTGCGCGTCAATATTCCCGTCGCCGCGGCGGCGACCTGGGTGAATAATCCCGCGACCATGTTCGTGATCTTCCCGGGCACGTACCAGTTCGGCCGCGCCATACTCGGTAGCCCGCCGATGGACGTGGAGTTCGATCTGACCTGGGAATGGATGACAGGCACCTTCGTCCACATCTGGCAGCCGATGTTGCTTGGCAGTGTGTTGCTCGGGCTCGCAGCCGCCATTATCGGCTATGCAACGCTCGACATACTCTGGCGCCTGTCCCTTGCCAACTACAAGGATCGCAAGCGCAAAGATCGCCGGGACAAAGACTCAGGCTGAGTCTTTCAATATTCCGTCCTCGAGCACCAGGATGCGATCCATACGCGCAGCGATGGAATGATCGTGCGTCACGATCACGAGGCTGGTTTGCAGCTCCTCGTTGAGCTCGAGCATCAGGCCCAGCACATGTTCACTATTGCCGGAGTCGAGGTTGCCCGTCGGCTCATCGGCCAGCACGAGCTGCGGCCGCGTTATCAGCGCCCTCGCAACGGCTGCCCTCTGCCGCTCACCACCCGACAGCTCTCCAGGCTTGTGATGCAGTCTCTCCCCCAGGCCGACGCGATCCAGCAACGTCCGTGCCGCCTCGAACGCCGCAGGTTTCGGATCACGGCGAATCAGGAGCGGCATCGCGACGTTCTCTTCCGCGGTGAACTCGGGCAGCAGGTGATGGAACTGGTAGATGAACCCGATGTAGCGATTGCGCAGCTCACCTTTCGCCGCATCCGTCGTGCCATGCATTGACGCGCCGTTGACGAGCACGCCACCGTCACTGGGCTCATCCAGGCCACCCATGATCTGCAACAGGGTCGTCTTGCCGGAACCCGACGCACCGATAATGGCAACGCGCTCCGCCGGTTGCACGGCGAGGTTGACGCCACGCAACACTCGCAGTGTCGTTCGGCCTTCGCTGAATTCCCGCACAACATTGCGGCATTCAAGAACAGGTTCAGTCATATCTAAGCGCCTCCGCCGGCGCCGTCTTCGCGGCAACCCAGGCAGGATACAAGGTGGAAGCCAGGGCGAGTACGAACGCAATGGATGCGATGCGTACAACGTCACCAAGCCGTAATTCTGATGGCAGGTCACTGATGAAGTAGACATCCGCCGCGAGGAACTTGATCCCGAAGACGGCCTCGAGAGAGCCGACAATCGACTCGAGATTCAATGCGATCAGGACGCCGGCCGCAACGCCGATCGAGGTACCCACGAGGCCGACAATGCTGCCTTGCGTCACGAAGACCCTGAGGATACTCGAGGGCTTCGCGCCAATCGTGCGCAAAATAGCGATATCGGATTGCTTGTCCTTCACGACCATGACGAGCGTCGACACAATATTGAATGCCGCTACCGCGACAATCGTGAGCAGGATCGCAAACAGGATCGATTTCGTAATCTGGATCGACCGGAAAAAGTTGACGTGGCGGCGTGTCCAGTCGGAGAAGAGGACCAGCGCATCGTGATCGCGATACACATCGTGTGCGACGTCGCGAACGATCTCCGGTGCCGCATAGATCTCCGTGACAGCGAGCCGCAGGCCGGTAACCGCATTCCGCTTGCGGTAGAGACGCTGCGCATCGCCAATGTTGATGAATGCAAGCCGCCGGTCAAACTCGTACATGCCGACGCGATAGATGCCGCTGACCGTAAACCGCCTGGTTCGAGGTATCACACCGGCCGGCGTGACCATACCTTCGGCCAGCGTGACAGTGACCTTGTCACCTGTCGTCACCTGCAGTTCATCAGCCAGCTCGACACCCAGCACGATATTGAACTTTCCGGGGACCAACGAACCCAGGTCACCGACCTGCATCGCGCCGGCGATCCCGGAGACCTCGTCCTCGAGCACGGGTTCCACGCCTCGCAGTTCCGCGCCGCTGAGTTGCATACCGGCGACCAGCAGCGCCTGGCCGTCGATGTACGGCGCCGCCGCAGTAACGCGCGGGTTTTGCAGCGCCGTCCTGCGCAGTGCTTCTGCGTTGGCGAGGTTTCCGTCCATACCTTCGATGGTCGCGTGCGCCGTCATCGCCAGCAGGCGATCCTTGAGCTCACGTTCGAAGCCGTTGACGACCGACATCACGACGATAAGCACGAGCACGGCAATCGCAATCCCGAGCATTGAGATCGCCGAGATGAGCGATACAAAACTATTGCGACTGCGCGAGCGCACATAGCGGCCACCAATCCAGGTTTCATAGCGCCGGCTCATGATGTCATTCGTACCTCAGGGCGGCTGCAGGATCGACGAGCGCAGCACGGCGTGCGGGATACAGGGTCGCCAGCGATGTCAGCACGAAAGCCAGCACGGCGATAACCGTGACATCGCGCCATTCAAGTTCCGACGGGATTCGTGCTACGTAATAGACGTCGCCCGGCATGATCTGTGCGCCGAGCAATTGCTCAAAAAAGGCAACAATCTGCGGCGCATAAATCCCCAGCACGATACCCAGCACAACGCCTATAGCAACGCCAAACCAGCCGATCACCGCACCTTGCACGAAGAACACTCGTACGATGCCGCCCGGGCTCATACCGAGCGTACGCAACACGGCGATGTCGGTCGTCTTGTCCGTGACGACCATGACGAGACTGGCAACGATGTTGAACGCGGCGACGCCGATGATCAGGGAAAGCAATATCGCCATCATCATTTTCTCGATGCGAATGGCGCGGAAATAGCTGCCGTTCTCGACCGTCCAGTCGCTGATCGACACGGCATCGCCAAGACGTTCCCGCAGGGCTTCTGCAATCGTTGGCGCGGCCATGACATCGTGCGCACGAAAACGCACGGCGCTAACGGCGTCGTCGATATTGAGAATGCGTGCGGCATCGCTCGAATGCACCAGCGCGAGGACGCCGTCGTGATCGGCCAGGCCTACCTCGAATACGCCGCGCAGTACGAACCGCTCCAGCACCGGTTCCAGCGTGCCATCTCCTACCGGCCTTGGCACGAGAAGCACGACACCGTCGCCAATTCTCGCGTTCAGGCGGTACGCCAGGATGCGGCCGAGAATGATGCCGCGCCCGCCCGGTTCGAGCGCGTCGAGGCTGCCCTCGATCATATTGATCAGATCGCCCGACAGCGCGCCCTCCCAGTCCGGATGGACGCCGTGCACCATGACCCCGACGAGGTCGCTGCCCGACTGGATCATGCCTTCAATCTGCACGAATGGCGCGGCGGCCGCGACACCGTCTGCAGCCCCGACCTCGTCGATGAGCTCACGCCATTCCCTGACCGGGCCGTCAGCGCCGCTCACGGTGCCGTGCGCCGACATGCTGAGCAACCGGCTCCGGAGCTCCCCTTCGAATCCGTTCATGACCGACATGATGACGATCAGCGACGCCACTCCAAGGGCAATACCGAGGAGGGAAATCAGGGTGATGAAGGACACGAACCGGGTGCGGCGTTTGGCCCTGAGGTAGCGCAGCCCGACAAAAAGTTCGACAGGATTCAACATTGGGCCGCATTGTGACACAGTTCGCATGTCTCATCCCGCGTTGCGATGCTATAGTCGCCAGACCTGTAATTGGAGAAGGAACATGGCCAAAATGCGTACAATTGCTTTGATCGCCTTGCTGTTCGCAGCAATGGGCACTGCGAGTGCCGAGACGCTCAAGATGGATGGTGCGTCGGCTATGTCCGGTGACGGACGCCCGACCCGCGGCATGACGCAAGCCAGCGTGCAATCGAAGTATGGCAGCCCCGCCTCGATCAAGGCCCCGGTCGGCGAGCCCCCGATCACGCGTTGGGAATACACCGATTTTGTCGTGTTCTTCGAACATGACAAGGTGATCCACGCCGTTCGGAAGCGCTAAGCCCAAGAAGCCGAATCACGACGAGCCCGGGCCGGCAACGGCCCGGGCTTTTTTTTGCCCGTAGTGTAATAATCGCGGCCCGTTTTTTTGCAAGACCCGCCGAGCGAAGCCGTGACGACTCCCCTGCTCCTGCCAAGCAAACCCCGTCTGCCCGCACCCGGTGGCGAGCTTGCATGGGGCAGACTGCCCGGCGCCAGCCTGGCACTTGCCGTCGCCGAACTGGCCCAATGGGCAGACAGGCCGGTCCTGGTACTGGCGGAGGACCCCCGCCACGCCGACCAGCTCGAGACCGACATACGGTTTTTTGCCGGCGACGATCTTCCGGTTGAGCATTTCGTCGAGTGGGAGACCCTGCCATGGGACAGCTTCTCGCCGCACCAGGACATCATTTCGCAGCGCCTGCGGGTCCTCTCGGCGCTGCCGTCAATGCAGCGCGGCATTGTCGTCGCCGCCGCGACCGTCCTGCAACAGCGCCTGCCGCCGGTCGACTATGTCTCGGCCCGTTCCCTGTCGCTCCACGAGGGACAAGTGCTGCCACGCACGTCGTTCACGGAGTCGCTCGTGGATTCAGGCTACCTGCGCGTGCCGCAGGTATCGGAACACGGTGAATTCGCCGTTCGCGGTTCCCTGATCGATGTCTTCCCGATGGGCGCGGACAAACCGGTACGCATTGATTTTTTCGACGACGACATAGAATCACTGCGCTATTTCGCCACCGACACCCAGTTGTCCGGCGACCGCATCGAGGCCGTCGATATCCTCCCTGCGCGCGAGGTGCCGCTCGACGCCGATGCGGTGCGGCGTTTTCGCGATCGCTACCGGGAACGCTTCGAGGGACAGCCCGGCAAGTCTCGCGTCTACCGCGAAATATCCGACGGCATCGCGCACGGCGGGATCGAGTATTACCTGCCCCTCTTTTTCGAAACCACGGCGTCGCTGCCCGATTTCCTGCCCGCAGGCTGCATCGTACTGGCGCCGGCCGGCCTCGATTCGCTCCTCGAACAATTCTGGGTCGAGGCCCGCGAACGCTACGAGCTTTGCAGCCTCGATCGCGAGCGTCCTATTCTCTCTGTCGAGGAAACGTTCATTGCGCCGGAGGCGATTCCCGACAGCCTGGCCGCGTTTTCGAGAATCCACTACGCGGCGCAATCGATCGCCGCAACGCACGGCAGCGTGAATTTCGACACGCGACTGCCACCCGCCATGAAAATCGAGGCACGTTACGAGGATGCGGCCGCGGCGCTGATGCAATTCCTGCGCGATTTCGATGGCCGCGTCCTGTTCACGACAGATTCGCCCGGCCGTCGCGAACAACTGCTCGACATGCTTTCGGGGCGTGGGCTCGACCTCGCTCGAACCGAATCCTGGAAAAGCTTCAGGGACGACGCACACCGCATCGGTATCGCGGTGTCCCCGGTCGACAACGGGGTGTTGTTGCCGACGGCGAACACCGCGGTCATCAGCGAGCAACAGCTGTTCGGCGAGCGCACGCACGCGCGCAGGCGGCGGCGCAAGAGTGATCGCGATCCCGAGACGATCATCCGGCAGCTCAATGACCTCGTGCCCGGGTCGCCGGTCGTGCACGAGGAATACGGCGTCGGCCGTTACCTCGGGCTGGCCACACTTGAAACCGGTGGAATTACCGCGGAATTCCTGCATCTCGAGTACGCCGACGGTGACAAGCTGTATGTACCCGTACACGCGCTGGACCTGATATCGCGCTACACGGGCGCCTCACCGGATCATGCCCCGCTGCATCGCCTGGGCAGTGACCAGTGGGCCAGGGCCAAGCGTCGCGCGATCAGGAAGATTCGAGACGTTGCGGCGGAGCTGCTCGATGTCTACGCACGGCGCGCCGCACGCCCCGGACATCGTTTCCACTGGCCGGAAGCCGACTACCGGGCGTTCGAATCGGGATTTCCGTTCGAACTCACCGAGGACCAGGCACAGACCATCGACGATGTGCTCGAAGACCTTGCCAGCGACCAGCCGATGGATCGTGTGGTCTGCGGCGACGTCGGCTTTGGCAAGACCGAGGTCGCGCTGCGCGCCACGTTTGCCGCGGTCCACGGCGGCAAGCAGGTCGCCGTGCTTGTGCCAACGACGCTGCTGGCCCAGCAGCATGGCCAGAATTTCCGCGATCGCTTCGCCGATTGGCCGGTCCGCGTCGAGGTGCTGTCCCGCTTCCAGTCGGCCAAGGAGGTCAAGGACATCGTGGCCGGCCTGCAGTCCGGCGCCGTCGATGTCGTCATCGGCACGCATCGGCTGTTGCAGCACACCAGGGACTTTCACGATGTTGGGCTCGTCATCATCGACGAGGAGCACCGCTTTGGCGTTCGGCACAAGGAAACCATCAAGGCATTGCGCAGCGAGATCGACGTCCTGACCCTGACGGCGACGCCCATTCCCAGGACGCTCAACATGGCCCTTGGCGGACTGCGCGAGATGTCGTTGATCACAACACCACCCGCCGAGCGTCTCTCCGTCAAGACGTTCGTGTCCGAGTGGAACGATGTCCTCATTCGCGAGGCCTGCCTGCGCGAGATCAAGCGCGGCGGACAGGTCTATTTCATCCACAACCGCGTCGAGGACATCGGTCGGGTTGAACAACAGCTCAGGAAACTCGTGCCCGAGGCAAACATCCGGATCGGCCATGGCCAGATGCCCGAGCGCGAACTCGAACAGGTCATGCTCGATTTCTATCACCGGCGCTTCAACGTGCTGCTCTGTACGACCATTGTCGAAAGCGGAATCGATGTGCCGACAGCCAACACGATCATCATCAATCGAGCCGACCGCTTCGGCCTCGCACAGCTACATCAGCTCCGCGGTCGCGTCGGCCGTTCACACCACCGCGCATACGCCTACCTGGTCGCACCGCCGAAGGCTGCGATGACAGCCGACGCCGTCAAGCGCCTGGAGGCCATCGACTCCCTGGAAGACCTCGGCTCTGGATTCACGCTCGCCACACACGATCTCGAGATCCGCGGCGCGGGCGAACTCCTGGGCGATACCCAGAGCGGACAGATCCAGGAGATCGGCTTCTCGCTGTACACGGAACTCCTCGGCCGTGCCGTCGAGTCTCTGCGGGCCGGGGACGAGCCGGATCTCGAGGCACCGCTGCATGCGGGCGTGGAGATCAACCTGCACGTGCCGGCGCTGCTACCGGACGACTACGTACCCGACGTCCACCTGAGGCTCATACTCTACAAGCGTATCTCGGCCGCGGAGACCGCCGCCGAGCTGCGCGAGCTGCAGGTCGAGCTGATCGATCGCTTCGGCCTGCTGCCGGAGGGCGCGAAGAACCTCATGAGGATCGCCGCCATCAAGAAACTGGCAAGCCGCGCGGGGATCGAGAAAATCGACGCCGCGGACGGCGGTGGCTACCTCGTTTTCGGCCAGGACAGCCGCATTGACCCTGTCGCACTCATCCAATTAGTGCAAAATGAGAGCCGGCGATACCGTTTGCAGGGCTCGCACCGGTTACGGATAAAAGACGATCTGGGTGATCTCGAGAAGCGATTCGCTACAATCGAGAACCTGTTGGCCCGTCTCATGGTCAAAGAAGGAAGTGATGCGTAAGTTGACAATCAGCCTGTTATCGCTGGCGATGTTCCTGCCCGCGACGGCCCAGGAGTTCCTGGGCGACGTTGACATGGAACCGGACGAGCCGGAGATTCGCCGCTACACGGTCGAGGTCATCGTTTTCCGGTATGCCCAGGAAGTCATGACCGGCAGCGAAATATTCCCGCACGATGAGCCGGAGACCGGGGCACTATCGCTCGACGAAGACGTCGCGATCGCCCCGGAACCACCGCCTGCCGTGGCGGACGTACGCGAACCCCTGCCCGACCCGGAGCTCGTCATGCTCGACGACGCCGATTTCCAGCTCGTGGGGATCCGGGACCGCATGAGACGGCTCGATGTCTACGATCCCGTCATGCACTTTGGCTGGACGCAGGTCACCCGGCCCGAGGAGCAAACGGCAGCTATTCCGCTGGCCCGGTTTGCGCCGCCACCGCAAGGTCTTGACGGCGAGCTGACGCTGTACCTCAATCGCTTTCTCCACCTGGTCGTCGACCTGTCGCTCGAAGCGCCAAAGAGCAAGGTATTCAACGTTGAAGAACAGGCGCGCCTTGGCGATGTTCGTACCGTCGGTGAATTGCTGGACGAAGTGAACGCACAACCGTCCACGTACTACCGAATCCAGGAGGACCGCATTCTCAGGAATGGCGAACTCCGCTACTACGATCATCCCAAGTTCGGGGTTCTCGCAAAGGTCACCCGGGTCGAAGATGCCGCGGGAGAGCGCGGCGATATCGAGTTACTCGGTTACGGTTCCGAGTAGAGAATCGAGAAACTCCGCTGCCGTTCGGTCCTTATCCGCGGTATCGGCAACGGCAACTTCGAAATCCACCGTGACGAATTTCGAGGAACTCGAGCGAGGATGATGCAATCCGAGTTCGCGCACAGACGTCGAGATGCGGGCTGCGAATTCTCGCACGCCATCCTCATCCGAGGCATGCGACAGTGCAACGAAGCACGCACCGCTTGGCCGGGCGACTACGTCGCTCGCGCGCCGCAGGCACCGACGAATCGCACTGCCTACGCGCCGCAGGCACGAGTCGGACGCGTGGCGCCCGAATACCTCGACGTACGCGTCAAACTCCTTCAGCGTAAAGATGACCAGTGACAGGCGACCCTTGTCGCGCGCTGCGACGGCCCAGTCATGCTCAAACACGTCACGAAATGCACGGCCGTTGAGAAGACCCGTCACGGGATCGTCACGCGAGAGATCCCTAATCCTGCGCTTCGCCTTGAGCAGGGCATGGTGCATCTCGGCACTGTCGGCCGAACCCGAATTCGAACTGCCGCGCCAGAACGCCGCATAGTTGCGCGCCCTGTCGTCACCGTCCGACAGCAAGGGTTTGAGAACCAGCAGGTACTCGCGACTGCCCGCCTCGACCGGGAAGCTTGTCTCCTGGCCCGAGCGCACCGATTCGCTGACCTCGAGCGCCAGCTCCCGGCCTGCAACATCCTCAATCACGTCGGCAAAGGGCTTACCGCTCACATCGCCTCCGCCAATCGGACCGAAGGCCGTATTGGCAAAGGTGACGGGCCAATCCGGCTGGTCGACGCTGATAATGAGTACGGGCTCCGTCGTACCGGCCAGGACCTGCTCGAGAATATTGCGCTTGACGGGTTTCATTGTGTGGGCATCATACCGTGCCGAAGAACGCCTCGAGTAACGACGTCGTCGCATTTCTCGCTGCCGTGGTACTGGCTTCCACATCGTCGTGAATTGGTACGTCACCCCGGCCCGCTGCACGATTCACAATCATCGCGATACACGCATAGTCGATACCGACCTCCCGGGCGATCACGGCCTCCGGCATGGCCGTCATTCCCACGTAATCGGCACCGTCGCGTTCGAGGCGATCGATCTCTGCCGCGGTTTCGAGACGCGGCCCCTGGGTCGTCGCATAGACACCCCCGTCGTAGCAATCCACGCCGGCTTTGCCGGCGGCTTCGAGCAGGCCTGCCCGCAGTTTTGGCGAGAACGGCTCGGTGAAATCGACATGCACGACCTCGCCCCTGTGTCCGTCGTAGATCGTATGCTCGCGTCCCCAGGTGTAGTCGAGCAACTGGTCGGGGACGGCAACCTGGCCGGATTCGCGCAGGTCTGAGACCACACCCACCGTGTTCAGGGCGACAATTGCATCGGCGCCCAGCTTCTTGAGCGCGACGACGTTCGCGCGGTAGTTGATCCTGTGGGGCGGCAGCGTGTGTCCCTCGCCATGACGGGCGAGCGACAGGACGTCGTGTTGGCCGAGGCGCAGACGGTGCACCGGCGCCGACGGCAACCCATAGGCCGTCTCGACCGTGGTGCCGCTATCGCCGCGTACGAGACTCTCCCAGCCGCTGCCGATGATCAACGCATACGTCGTCATTGGCTTTCCTTGCGCGGCTTCCTGTCAGGCATCGAGATGGAACTCGGGACGATCGCGCCAGTGAGAGAAGCGCTCGTTGACGGCCTGCCACTCTTCGCTCGCCAGGACCGTTTCGCGCAATAAGTGCCCGGTGCCATGCAGCCGCGCAAGCCTGACCAGCGACAGGGGATTCGAGTACTCGTTGAGTGCATCGACTGCTTCATGCGCAGCATCGCGGTCGTTGCACACGAGAATCATGTCGCAACCGGCCGATAGCGCCAGCCGGCCACGTTCAGCCATCGATCCATAGTCGCACGTCGCTTTCATGCTCAGATCGTCGCAGAACACCGCGCCACCGAATCCCAGGCGCGAACGCAGCTCCCGCTGAATCCAGTACTCCGAGAAACCGGCCGGGTTTGCATCGATCTGTTCGTACACGATGTGCGCGAGCATGACACCGGCAATGGCGCTGGTGTTGATCAGGCGTTCGTAGGGCCGCATGTCGTCGAGTACCAGGCCGTAATCCCTGCGATCGACCGGCAATCTCAGGTGCGAGTCCGCGATGACGGCCCCGTGGCCCGGGAAGTGCTTGGCGACCGCCGCCATACCGCCGCTGCGCAAGCCCCTTGCGAAGGCATGCGCGAGATCCGCAACAACATCGGCCTTACGATGAAACGACCGGTCGCCGATAATTTCGCTGATACCCCAGTCAAGATCCACGCAGGGTGCAAAGCACAGGTCGATACCGGCCGCGCGCAGCTCGGATGCGATCATCCAGCCTGCGTCGCGCGCCGCCTGCAGACCGGCTTCGGGGTCTCGATCGTATTCCCGACCAATTCGGCGCATCGGGGGAATGGGCGTAAAACCATCCCGGAAGCGCTGTACACGACCGCCCTCATGGTCGACTGCAACCAGCAGCGGCGGGCTCCGCAACGCGCGAATATCGGCGACGAGATCCGTGATTTGCCGGGGTGATTCATAGTTGCGCGCGAACAGGATAACGCCGCCCACCGCGGGCTCCCGCAACAGGTCGCGGTCGGCCGGGCTAAGGGAGAGCCCCTCTATGTCGAGCATCACGGGTCCGAGCGACATCCGCTGTGCCTCGCTTCTTGCGGTCACGATTGAGTGAATACCGCGATTGATTCTACATGTGCTGTGTGGGGGAACATATCAATAATCCCCGCAGATTCAAGCCGATAGCCCTGCTCGTGTACCAGCGTCCCGGCATCGCGGGCCAACGTGCCCGGGTGGCAGGACACGTAGACGATGCGCTCGGGCCCGAACAGGTGCATGCGCGATACGACTTCCGCGGCACCGGCGCGCGCCGGGTCAAGCAAGAGCCGATCCCAGCCCTCTTTCACCCACGCTTCCGTGCCATCGATCTTGCCGAGGTCGGCAACCCGGAACGTCACGTTGTCCAGACCGTTCTGACTGGCGTTCATGGCCGCGCGCTGCGTCAGGCTCGCCTCGCCCTCCACGCCCAGCACGGTTTTAGCCTGGCGCGCCAGCGGCAATGAGAAATTGCCGATACCGCAGAACAGGTCCAGGACGCGGTCTTCGGGACCGGCGTCCAGCTGTTCCGTCGCAAAATGCACCATGCGCCGGTTAATGTCGCTGTTCACCTGCACGAAATCGACGGGCTCGAAGTCCACGCGGATATTGAACTCGGGCAAGGTGTAATACAGCGATTCGGCGACCGCGTCGGGGTACAACAGCGCGACCGTGTCGAGTCCGCCGGTCTGGAGGTAGATGCGTAGTCCATGCGCCTCGCCGAACCGTCGCAACACCAACGTGTCGGCGTCGGTGGGCGGGTCAAGCACGCGGAATACCAGGGCGACGTCGTTCTCCGCCACGGCCACTTCGATCTGTGGCAGACGCGCCCTGATCGACAGGCCGCCGATCATGTCACTGAGATCGATCAGCATGCCATCAAGCGGTGCCGCCAGAACCTCGCAACGTTGCATGTCAGCGATATACGGCGCGTGGCGCTCGCGAAATCCGACCAGCGTGCGTCCCTTGCCATGGACATCCTTGACGGCCAGCCGTGCCCGACGTCGGTAATTCCAGGCAGGCCCGGTCATGGGGTCGAGCCAGGTATCGGGTGTCACGCGACCAATGCGCTCCAGGTTATCGCGCAGCGTCTGTTCCTTGATCTCTCGCTGATGCTCGGGCGTGATGTGCTGCAGCGAACAGCCGCCACAGATGCCGAAGGCCGCGCATTTCGCCTCGATTCTGTCCGGCGATGCCGCGTGCACGTCCAGCAGTTCGGCTTCATCGAAGCTGCGCCGGAACTTGCGGCGCTTGAACGTTACGGTTTCACCGTCGAGGGCGCCGGCAACAAAGACTTTCTTGCCCTCGCAATCGGCAATCCCGCGACCGTCGTGCGTGACGCCACGGATGGTGGCGGTTTCCGGCTCGCGCCGTTTCTTGCGCGCCACTATTGGTTCGACTCTGGCCAGGCCTCGAGGAACTCATTGAGATGCGGCTGTTGCATACCGGACAAGGTGCTGCGCACGAGTGCGTACTCGCGCCGCAGGTCCTT
This sequence comes from uncultured Chromatiales bacterium, assembly GCA_965368465.1. Lineage (GTDB taxonomy): Bacteria > Pseudomonadota > Gammaproteobacteria > Steroidobacterales > Woeseiaceae > UBA1847. The sequence goes on along the minus strand of CBDUMZ010000008.1, from coordinate 72,431 downwards.
GTCGTCCAGGTTGCCACGCATGTATTCGAACCGGAGGTACACGAGCCAGGTATTCAGCACGTCGGTTTCGCAGTAGTCGCGAATCTCCTTGATACCGCCTTCGAGGTATTTGTCCCATACCTTCGCGCCACTCATCCCGAGCTTGCCGGGAAAACCCAGCATCACCGCGATCTCATCCAGTTTCGCGAATGCCCGGTTGTTGAAATTGGCCAGCACGTCCATCAGGTCGACATGTCGCCAGTGATAGCGACTCAGGTAATTGTTCCACTTGAAGTCCCGATCCGATTCGCCGTTTTCCCAGTAGCGCGGCGCCTGGACTCCGTGCTTCAGCGCGCGGTAGTGAAGGACCGGCAGATCGAAGCCACCGCCGTTCCAGGAAACGAGGTCGGGCGTATAACGCTCGATGCCATCGAAGAAGCGTTGCACAAGTTCCGCCTCACCCGAACCTTCGTCACCCAGGCTCCAGACTTTGAACGTGTCACCCGTCCGGAAGGTTACGGAGATAGCGACCACGCGGTGCTGGTGCAAGGGCAGGAAGTCATGCCCGACCGCCTGCTGGCGTTTGAACAACATCGCCGTCGCGACGTCTTCGTCGGAGAGGCCATCGAGTGAAAGGAGTTGCCGCCCGGCTTCAACGTCGGGAACGGTCTCAATATCGAATGAAAAACAATGCATAGATTTGCCTAGTGCTTGTGTTCTGCGTACTCAACGACAGCGAATGCCAAAACCAGTCCGGCGTCATCGGTAAGGCTCAGGTGTCCACTGCCAATTCCAAGGCGCGCGCAGACGCGACTGCCGCGCTCGGACCAGACGATAACCGGTCGACCCCAGTCGTTGTTCAGCACGCCGACATCGCGCAGCCAGACGCCATGCGCAAATCCTGTCCCCATCGCCTTGACCGTCGCCTCCTTGCCGGCGAAGCGCATGGCCAGGAAGCGCACCGGGTCCTTGCTGCGCGCATACAGTTCCATCTCCTCGTCCATGAGGATACGCCGGGCGAAACGGTCGCCATACTGCTCGTAGATCTCTGCGATACGACTTAGCTCGACAATATCCGTACCAATCCCGAAAATCATTGGCTATCCGCCCGACGTGCTGTGTCCATCAGGCGCTTCATCTCGCTGACGGCTGTCCGCAGACCATCGAAAACAGCCCGTGCGATAATGGCGTGACCGATATTGAGTTCGACGATCTCCGGGATTTGCGCGATCGGCCCGACGTTCTCGTAGTGCAATCCATGGCCTGCATTGATCACGAGTCCGAGGCGTTTCCCGACGCGCGCCGCCTCGGCAATACGCGCCAGCTCGGCATCCCGCACTTCGCCATCCGTATCCGCGTATTTCCCGGTGTGCAGCTCGACCACGGGCGCACCCGCAGCAACAGCGGCTTCGAGCTGCGCGGGTTCCGGGTCGATAAACAAAGACACGCGCATGCCGGCCTCACCGAGTTGCTCGCAGGCACGCCGCACCTTGTCGAGCTGCCCGGCGACATCGAGCCCGCCTTCCGTCGTCAGCTCCTGGCGTTTTTCGGGGACCAGGCAGACGTCCGTCGGTTTGACGCGTTTGGCGATGGCGATCATCTCGTCCGTCACCGCCATTTCGAGATTCATGTGCGTACGCATTACCGCGTTGATCTCATCGAGATCGTGGTCCTGGATATGCCGGCGATCCTCCCGCAGATGGACGGTAATACTGTCCGCGCCACCCCGCTCCGCAATATGTGCGGCTTCGGCCGGACGCGGGTAGGTTGTACCGCGCGCCTGCCTCAGCGTCGCAATGTGGTCGATGTTGACGCCCAGGTGAATCCGGTTCTTTTCGCTCATGTGTCGTTGTCTGGTTTTTCGTGTGGCGCAATTCTACCCCGTCGGACTTCCAGCAGCACCTTGCGGCTCTGAAGTTCCTTGCCGCCGAGGTGATGGCCGATCACGTCGCGCAACAATCGATTGGCCGCGCGCAGGACGTCCTTGTCGTCAAACTGCCCCGCGGCGATGGCCAGCAACGTTGCGCCGCTGAAGACCAGGGGTCCATCCGGGCGCTCCACGGGGACGGGGCCGTCCTCGACCCGGTAGTCGTAATTGCGGTCCGGATCGATGTCGCGGTGCGTCCCGGCCTCCCGGTCGAGGTTTACCGCGTAACCCAGCAGCCCCAGGAACTCGAGCTCGAAGCCACGCAGGCAGGCCGCGACATCCATGCGTGCGCACAACGCCTTAATGCACTGCTCGTAGAGCTGGTAGATCTCCGGCTGGGGGTCGTGACGGTGCAGGAAGTGCAGCATCAACTCGTTGACGTAGTACGCCGACAGCAGCGCCTCACCGCGCAATCCCGAGGGCGCACCGGCGGCTTCCGCGCCCGTCAGCGTCCCCAGGTCCGACCTGGCTACCCATGAGACACGCAGCGGCAGGAACGGGCGCAGAACGCCCGCCAGCCGTGACTTCGAGCCTCGGCTGCCACGCGCTACCACGGCGACCTTACCGTGATCGCGGGTGAGGATATCCAGAATCTGGCTGGAATCACGAAACGGCCGGTGGTGCAGGACATACCCCGGCTGTTGCTGAACGCGTCTGCTCATCGGCGACCGGGGCTATGGCGCCTCGTAACCGAGGTTCATGAGGTCCTTCTCATTGTCCGCCCAGTTCGACTTTACCTTGACCCACAACTCCAGGTGAACGTTGCAACCCAGTTTTTCCTTCAGCTCGAGCCGCGCAGACCTGCCGACCTTCTTGAGCACACCACCGTTCTTCCCGACGACGATTCCCTTCTGGCTGTCGCGCTCGACCCAGATAATGGCATTGATCGTGATCCCGCCGTCTTCTTCCAGGTAGCGTTCAACCTGCACGGTCAGCCCGTAGGGTAGCTCCTGGTGCAACAGCAGCGTCAACTTCTCGCGGATCACTTCGGCGGCCTGGAATTCCGGACTACGATCCGTGTGCATGTCTTCCGGGAAAAGCGGCGGCGATTCAGGCAGAAAGCCCGGCAGCATCGCCATGAGCTTCTCGAGATTGTCGTGCCTGTGCGCGGAGATCGGAATGATCTCGGCAAAGTCATGCCGTGCCGCCATCAGGCCAAGGGCGTCCAGGAGCTTCTCTCTTGGATGTACTTTGTCGATCTTGTTCAATGCGGCAATGACCGGCGCATCAACCTGCCGGAGCCGCCTGAGCACGTCGTCGTCCTCGGTGGTCCAGCGCGTCGCGTCGCTGACGAACAGGATGACGTCCGCATCGGCAAGCGCGTTGGCCGCGGTGCGATTCATCAGCTTGTTCATGGCCTTGCCCGCTTTGCGGTGCAAACCCGGCGTATCGACGAATATGATCTGGGCATCGTCGTCCGTATGCACAGCCAGTATGCGATGACGGGTCGTCTGCGGTTTCGCCGTGACGATACTGATCTTGCGCCCCATCACGGCGTTGATAAGCGTCGACTTGCCGACATTGGGCCGGCCAATGACGGCGACCATACCGCAGCGATACGCACTCATGGATGTTCCCCGGCGAAGATTGCCAGCATGCGTCGCGCCGCCTTCTGTTCGGCCTTGCGGCGCGTCGTCGCTTCGCCTTCCGTAGTCTGGGATAGCTCGCTCACGGTACACGACACCGAGAACCGTTGCTGGTGCGCTTTGCCCGTGACACCGACCAGTTCGTAGTCCGGCAAAGACAGCTTGCGCGCCTGCAGCCACTCCTGCAACCGGGTCTTGGCATCGCGCAGGTCCTCCGCATCCGGCAGTTCTTCCAGCCTCTCTGCGAAAACCCGTTCGATGATTTCTTTCGCCGCCGCGAAACCCGAGTCGAGAAATACGGCCCCGAAAATCGCTTCGAGTGCGTCCGCCAGTATCGACTCACGGCGATGCCCGCCGGTCTTGCGCTCGCCGCTGCCCAGCACCAGGTGCTCGCCGATACCGAGACTCGCGGCCAGTTTCGCGAGCGACGTGTCTTTTACGAGTGAGGCGCGCAGTTTGCTGAGGTCGCCTTCGTTTGCCTCGGGACGCCGTTTGAATACGGCATCGGAAATGACGAAGTCGAGAATGGCGTCGCCCAGGAATTCAAGGCGTTCGTTATTGGGTCCCGTGGCGCTGCGGTGTGTCAGCGCCTGGGTCAACAGGCCCGAATCCTGAAAGCGATAGTGCAGCGTCTTGTCGAGCCAGCTCTCGGCCTTGTCCAATGTTATCGCTCTCAATTGCCAGGCCGCAGGTCGGCCAGAAGGATCTAGCGGCGGATAATCACTCTCTTGTCGAAATCAACCACGAACGAGATGTTGGCAATGAATGGCGCCTTGTGGGGGTACGTCGCTGCTACTTCAAAGCCGCCGTCAACCGCCGTTACCTTGACGTCTTTGGCGGTAATGACACCGACGCTCTCGATATCGAAACGCCGGGAGATGGAATTGCGAATCGCGCTACGCGAGGCGCCGGAACCGTCAAATTCCTTGTGGACGCCATCCACCACGCCGATGACTTTCATGTAGTTCAGGTACACAGGCGTCAGGCGAATACCGGCGAACGCAAACAGTCCGACGAAGAGCACGAGGATTATCAGGCCCAGCGTGGTCATGCCGGCCTGGCGGCGTCTGTCTCGCCATTTTTCCAAGTAATTCAAAGACATACTACCTTCTCCGTTCATTGCGCTGCGTTCGTTCGCGCTGCATTGCTTAACGTAACGTGATTTTACCGGTCAAATCAGTGACTGGCACCACATTATTGTATTTTTGTACCAATTCGGTCCCAGACCGGCATATTCCAGGGTACGAAGTGCATCCAGATGCGCACGGCCTCGCCCACCAGGAACTCCTCGGGAATCGAGCCGATAAAACGGCTGTCCTTGCTGCGGTCCCGATTGTCGCCCATCACGAAGAAGTGGCCCTCGGGTACCCGGTAGGTGTTGTCGCGCGTCGAGAAACCCGGGTTGGTGATCAGGATATCGTGCACCCGACCGTCGAGATCTTCGACGAACAGCGGTACGTTCCCGGCGCTGTCTTCGCCGCGTTTAAGATCGACCAGGTGGCCGTTGATCGTCAGTCGATGCCGCTCATACACGACCGTGTCGCCCGGCAAACCAATCACGCGCTTGATGTAGTTGATGCTCGGATCCGACGGCAGGCGAAACACGACGACATCGCCCCGCTCGGGAGTGCCGGTCTCGATCACCTTGGTTTCGGTAACTGGCAGGCGCAGGCCGTAGGCGTACTTCTTGACGAAAATGAAATCACCTTCGAGCAAGGTCGGCATCATGGAGCCCGATGGAATACGAAACGGTTCGAAAATAAACGAACGAATAACGAGTACGAACAACAGCACCGGAAAGAACGAGCGCGCATATTCGACAAGAACCCGCTGCGCGCCAGGGGCCTGCCGGCTGTCATCGAGGTCGGTCTTCCAGACCAGTTTGTCCATCGCCACGATAGCGCCCGCAATGGCTGTCAGGAGCGTCAGGATCAGTGCCAGGTTAATAGTCAATATTCGTACTCACTTGTCTGTGCGCAATACTGCGAGAAAGGCTTCCTGCGGAATCTCCACCGAGCCAACCTGCTTCATGCGCTTCTTGCCGGCTTTCTGCTTTTCCAGCAACTTGCGTTTGCGCGACACGTCGCCGCCATAGCACTTGGCCGTCACGTTTTTGCGCAATGCCTTGACCGTGCTGCGTGCGATGATCTGGCTGCCAACGGCAGCCTGGATCGCAACATCGAACATCTGCCGCGGAATCAATTCTCTCATTTTTTCGACCAGTTCGCGGCCACGAGTTCTCACTTTTTCCTTGTGGACGATGATCGAAAGCGCATCGACCCGCTCGCTGTTGATGAGCACATCGAGGCGCACGAGCTGTGCCGGCTGGAAACGCAGGAAATGGTAGTCAAACGACGCAAAGCCGCGACTGACCGATTTCAGACGGTCGAAGAAGTCCAATACCACTTCGGCCAGCGGCAGCTCGTACTCGATCGCGACCTGCCCACCGAGATACCGCATCTGCTTTTGCACGCCGCGTTTCTCGATACAAAGCTTGATTACCGAGCCGACATGCGCCTCGGGTACAAGGATGTTGGCGGAGATAATCGGCTCACGCAGCTCCGCCACTTCGTTGGCCGACGGCAGCTTGGAAGGATTGTCGACGTGCAACACGTTGCCGCTCGTATCGATCACTTCGAACACGACCGTTGGTGCCGTCGTGATCAGTTCGAGGTCATACTCCCGTTCGAGCCGCTCCTGGACGATTTCCATGTGCAGCATGCCCAGGAAACCACAGCGGAACCCGAATCCCAGCGCGGCCGACGTTTCGGGCTCGAAGTGCAGCGCCGCGTCGTTCAGGCGCAGCTTCTGCAGCGCCTCTCGAAAACTCTCGTAGTCATCCGAGCTCAGCGGGAACAGTCCGGCGAATACGCGCGGCTGCACCTGTTTGAACCCGGGTAACGGCTTTTCGCAGGGATTCCTGGTCGTCGTCAGCGTATCGCCTACCGGCGCGCCGTAAATGTCCTTGATCGCGGCGATCACGAAGCCGACCTCGCCGGCCTTGAGTTCAGTCCGGTCTTCCATCTTTGGCGTGTACACGCCAACCCGGTCCGCGTTGTAGGACACGCCGGTCGACATCACCTTGATCTTCTCGCCCTTGACCAGCTTGCCGTTCATGACACGCACCAGGGACACAACGCCGACATAATTGTCGAACCATGAGTCGATGATCAGTGCCTGCAGCGGCCCGTCCGGCTCGCCCTCGGGCGCGGGAATCAGTTCGACGATCTGCTCCAGCAACTCGGGAATGCCTTGTCCCGTCTTGGCGCTGACATGGATGGCGTCCTGGGCATCGATGCCGATGATGTCTTCAATCTCGGCGACAACCTTTTCCGGCTCGGCGGCCTGCAGGTCGATCTTGTTGAGCACCGGCAGAACTTCGAGTCCCTGGTCGATCGCCGTGATGCAGTTGGCAACGCTTTGCGCTTCGACACCCTGCGCGGCATCCACGACGAGCAGGGCCCCTTCACAGGCGGCCAGCGAGCGCGATACTTCGTAAGAGAAGTCCACGTGGCCTGGCGTGTCGATGAAATTCAGCTGGTAGGTCTGGCCGTCACGCGCCTTGTACTTGAGTGAGACACTCTGGGCCTTGATCGTGATCCCGCGTTCGCGTTCCAGGTCCATTGAATCGAGAACCTGCTCCGCCATTTCCCGGTCCGCAAGGCCACCGCATATCTGGATAAACCGGTCGGCTAGCGTGGACTTGCCGTGGTCGATATGCGCGATGATCGAGAAATTGCGAATCTGCTTCATGGAAAGGGAGAACCTGGTGCCGGCGGCCGGCCAGCGGGCTATGTAGCGGCGAATTCGCCGGAAAATTCAGCCGCGAAGTATACCTGTAATCGCGTCCGGATCGAGAAAATGCATGCAGACAACAGCGCCCTCGTGCTCCACCACCGGGATGTCCATGAACCAGCGTTCATGCCATTCGGGGTTGGTATCGATATCCCGCACGTCGATCCTGAGCTGGTCGCCCGCGAGCGCCCTGAGCTCGTCGATAAGGACCTCGCAAAGGTGGCAACCCGCCCTGCTGTAAACCTGCAAGGACTTCATGGGCCGCCTGCCGCACGCCCATCGACGTGCCCGGTGATCGCCGGTGTGAATTGCCGCAGGCAACTGGAACGCTGCAGCCACCGGTGACCGAGGAGCACGCCTGCAGCAAGGCCCGCGATCGCTGCGAGCACGGCCCAGCTGTCGGGCAGGCCGGTGAAGAATGCGACCCCCGTCGCGGCCAGGGCCGTCACCAGGGGGATGCCATACACGATGAGCGCCGCGTTCAGCACGCTCTTCGGTGCCAGCTCGATGCGCACCTCATCGCCCTCGTGCAGCCTGATGTTCCCAACCACGGGGGCGTCAAACCGCCGCGCTCGGGCGTCACTGCCAAATACACCGGCGCCACAGCCCCTGCCCGACGCACAACGCGAGCAGACTACGGCCGCATCCACCTCGACGGTGGCGCTCAAGTGGTCTTGTGCAACTGAAATGATGCGGCCGCGGCTGAGTTCCATGGCGGCAGTGTACCGGAGGACGCTCTCAGGGACGGCTCATTGTTGTCGCGATCTGCTCGACCGTCAGCGCCGGCACTTCCCCCACGGCCGTCACGCGATGCCCGTCGATCAGCGCGCTGTAGGAATTCGTACCACCGACCTTCGACGGCCCTTCGAAAATTGCCTCGCCCTGGGGCTCAACAAAGACCGACACGCTTGCGAGGCCATCGCTGTACATGATGTGGGTCACTACCTTGTCGCTGCCCGGCATCGTCTCTCCATGCGTGGCAACCGCCCGGAATCCCTGCGGCAGGTTACTGCTGACCCACTCCGTTTCCAGCGCATGACTGTTGTGACGTGATGGCTGTGTCAGCCAGCGAAAATCTTCTGTGCTGTAGGACGGCGCAAGTGCACTGGCGTGAATCGTCTTGTTCAGGCTGATGTCGGCAAACTTGACCTGCTCGAGTGCGGACCCGTCGTCGCCTATGAGCTGGGTCTGCAACGGAAAAGCCGTCTCGGTATCGAGCCAGATCCGGTGTCCGTAGCGATAGCCGTCGTGCGGCCGTATGGCGAGTAGGATTGTCTGGCGCCCGGCCACCCGGTCTTCACGGACGACCGACACATCGTACTCGCTGCCAATGCGTACTTCGCTGGTCGGCAGTGTCGAGAACAGCGTGGACTGGTCATCCCACTCCTCGATCAGGACGGACTTGCGCTCCGGCAGGATGCAATGCACTTCGTTGCCGTTGCGGATGATTTCGAGGCCGTTGCCTTCCTGCGCCACGACTTTTTCGCGGATGACACCGTCGCTCACGGTGTGCACCACCTTGAGCGCCTCCGCCTTGCCATCCTGGATACGAATAACCGTACCTTCGTAACTGGTCGACTGCACCGCCGCTCCCATGCGGCTCAGCCACTCATTGGGTGCGATACGCTCTGCGACCGCGGTCGCGCTGCAGGCAAGCTGCCCCACGGCGAGCAAGGGCCAAACCAGGTTCTTCATGCCCGATGTCCGCATTACGGCTGCGTCGGGTTCTCTGTTGCGGGCTCTTCGTCGTCGACCGCATCGTCCGGAAGCTCGTCTTCGAGCAACGCTTCTTCACTGAGCCGCAGGGTGACGAGTCGCGTATTCATGTTATTGCCGCCGAGCTCCGATGCCGAGGCCCCGTGGCTCAGGACATACTGGCGCAACTGGTCGTCAACCGGCTGCGGCACCGTGTATCCGGATTGCTCGACAATGTCCGCGACGGCGTTGTCGGGAGCCACATTCGTCGTTGTGTCGATTCCTGGGCTGTATTGCAGACCAACGATGGCCAGCAAAGCAACCGAGGCGGCAACGGCGATACCGACCAACGGGCGAATCGAGCGACCGACAGGCGTCACTGGCGGGATCTCCTCAGCCACCAGCGGCTTGTCGTCCAGTTCCGCACTGATACGTTCCTGGAGGCGCTCAACCCCGGGTACGCCGGGCTCTCCCCGCATGGCGCGGCCGATCTCGAGAAACTCGGCGGCCTGCTTCCTGAGGGCAGCATCCTGACTCATTCTTCGCAGCAGGAGGTCGGCCTCGGCGTCCGGCAATTCACCGTCGACAAAAGCGGAAATCTGCATTCTTATCGCGTCATTCATAGTTCACTCACACGGGCTCTCGCGCCCTTGATACTAGCGGGTCAACGGACCGACTTTCTTCGCAATCGCGTCTCGTGCCCTGAAAATTCTCGACCTGACCGTGCCCACGGGGCACTCCATGGTCTGTGCTATTTCCTCGTAGCTCATGCCTTCCAGCTCGCGCAGGATGATCGCCGTTCGCAGATCCTCCGGCAGCGCCGCGATGGCACGTTCCACGATTTCCCTTAGTTCGTTGCTGAGCGTCACCCCCTCGGGAGTGTCCGTCTCCTTGAGCTTGGCGTGCAGGTCGAATTGCTCCGGGTCCTGCAGGTCCAACTCCACGTCCATCGGCCTTCTCCGTTGTGCCGCAAGATGGTTCTTTGCCGTGTTCACTGCGATGCGGTACATCCATGTGTAGAAAGCACTATCGCCCCGAAACCGCGGCAAGGCCCTGTATGCCTTGATGAACGCTTCCTGGGTGATATCGAGCGCCAGCTCGGGATCGCGCACATAACGCATGACCAGGTTGACTATCTTGTGCTGGTACTTGAGCACCAGCAGGTCAAACGCACCTTTGTCACCCTTCTGGACACGCTTGACCAGCTTCTTGTCAGACGACTGATTCGACATTCAGACCCGCTCGCCGGAATTTCCATACAGCCTGTCGACACCGGGATAGACCGGTGCCAGGGAGATTAGTTCTCGGATTTCTGCCTTATTCATCTATGTTCTGTGACGCCGTTCGTCCTTGGCTAGGCAGATCGCCCTGGAACCCGCCGCTATTGTTGTTTTTCCCTGTTCGATGAGCATGTTAGCAGCTTCACCCTCCAGCTCCAATGTGGCGCCAGATGACCTGCAGCCGGCGCCAGTCCGGGCTCTGCCGGGCATCACCGAGGAGGAGCTCGCCAAACACCCGGCCGTGGCTGTTTTGCAGGCGCAACCAGAGCGCGTTGCCGAGCAGGACACCGCCGGATTTGCGGCTCGCGGGTCGCCAGGTGCCGTCGGCGCACAGCAGTACAACGGCCCCGTCTGCGCTGAAGCGTAATGCGTGGCAATCGATCCAGCCGCGGCGCAGTTGACGGTGTTCCCGGAACGAACCGCCGACCCACAGCCCGCAGGCGAGCAATCTGACCCAGAGGTCGAGCGGTAGCAGCAGAATGACCGGCACCCCGACGATGCCGAGCAGCACGCCGCTCCAGGCGACGAGCCGGCGCAGGCGGGGATCAGGCTTGAGTTCGGCGGAGTATGCGGTTGATGACACGCGCGATCGGCTCTGGTGACGGCACTTGCCGCTGCAACAGATAAGCGTTCAGCTCCGGATCGGCAAGCTCCAATACTTGTCGAAACGCGTCCTTATCGGCCTTGCTGTCACCCGGATAAATCTCGTCCAGGTAACGGAGCAGGAGCTCATCGAGCTCGCGCATGCCGCGCCTGCATTGCCAGCGAAGGCGCGATTCCTCGCTCAATACTTCCTTTCCGCCAGCATCTTCTTGGTCTTTGCAATGGCCAGCGCCGGGTTGAGACCTTTCGGGCAGGTTTGCGTGCAGTTCATGATCGTGTGGCAACGATACAGGCGGAACGGATCCTCGAGTTCGTCAAGGCGCTCGCCGGTCGCGTCATCGCGCGTGTCGACCAGCCAGCGATAGGCCGCGAGCAGTGCGGCCGGGCCCAGGTAACGATCGGAATTCCACCAGTAGCTCGGGCAACTCGTCGAGCAACAGGCACAGAGGATGCAGGCAGACGGCTCGTTGATAAGCTCCTGGTCTTCCTTGGACTGCAGGCGCTCGGAGTCGGGCGGCGGCGGTGTACGCGCCTGTAGCCACGGCTTGATCGAGGCGTACTGCGCATAGAAATTGGTCAGGTCCGTCACGAGGTCCTTCACGACCGGCATGTGCGGCAACGGGTAGATCTTCACATCGCCCTTCACTTCGTCGTTGGCCCGCGTGCAGGCCAGCGTGTTGCCGCCGTCGATATTCATGGCGCAGGAACCGCAGATGCCCTCGCGGCACGAGCGCCGGAAGGTCAGTGTCGGGTCAATCTCGTTCTTGATCTTGATCAGCGCGTCGAGAACCATCGGACCGCAATTGTCCATGTCGATCTCGTAGGTGTCGACGCGCGGGTTCTCGCCGCTGTCCGGGTCGTAGCGATAGACAGCAAATGTGCGCGTATTGCTCGAGCCGTTGGCGGCATCGAAATGCTTGCCCTTCGTGATTCGCGAGTTTTTCGGGAGCCTGAATTCAGCCATCAGTACACCCTCGCTTTCGGCTCAACGTAGTCAACCTCGTCGGTTAGCGTATGGGCATGCACGGCGCGGTAGTCGATGCGGACATCGCCGGGACCGCCCACCCAGGTCAACGTATGCTTCATCCAGTTCTCGTCGTCGCGATCGGGGTAGTCCTCGCGGGCATGCGCACCGCGGCTTTCGAGGCGATTGGCGGCCGATTCGATGGTCGCTGTTGCGTTGAGCAACAGGTTCTCGAGTTCGAGCGTCTCGACAAGGTCCGTATTCCAGACCAGGGAGCGGTCGGTAACGCCGACGTCGTCGAACGAGGCAAACGTCTTGCGCAGCAATGCCACGCCCTCGTCGAGCACCTCGCCAGTGCGGAACACGGCGGCATGACCCTGCATGATCTTCTGCATCTCGAGCCGCAAGTCGGCTGTCGGTCTGGGTCCATCGGCGTTTCGCAGCTTGTCGATGCGGGCCACCGAGTTCTGCCCGGCATCATCGGGGAGCGGCTTGTGGCGGGCGCCGGGCGTCATCTGCTCCGCGCAGAAGTGTGCCGCAGCACGACCGAATACAACGAGGTCGAGCAGCGAGTTCGACCCCAGGCGGTTGGCACCGTGCACCGAGACGCACGCAGCCTCACCGACGGCCATCAGGCCCTCGACGACTTTCTCTGCATCGTCGCCGGACTTGGTGGTCACCTGGCCGTTGAAGTTGGCCGGGATACCGCCCATGTTGTAGTGCACGGTCGGCAGGACCGGAATCGGTTCCTTGTTGACGTCTACGCCGGCAAAAATACGTGCTGACTCGGCAATGCCCGGCAGACGCTCGTCGATGACCTCGGGTCCGAGATGCTCGAGGTGCAGGTGGATATGATCCTTCTCAGGGCCGACCCCGCGGCCTTCCCGGATTTCAATGGTCATCGAGCGCGAGACGACATCACGTGAGGCCAGGTCCTTGGCGTTGGGGGCATAACGCTCCATGAAACGCTCGCCTTCGGAATTCGTCAGGTAGCCACCCTCGCCGCGCGATCCTTCGGTGATCAGGCAGCCTGCCCCGTAGATGCCGGTCGGATGGAATTGCACGAACTCCATGTCCTGGACCGGCAGGCCGGCGCGCAAGACCATCGCGCTGCCGTCACCGGTGCACGTATGCGCCGAGGTACAGGAGAAATAGGATCGTCCGTAGCCGCCCGTCGCGAGAATGACCTGGTGCGAGCGGAAGCGGTGCAGTCGCCCCGTCGCGAGATCGATCGCGACGACGCCACGGCAGACGCCGTCCTCCATCATCAGGTCAACAGCGAAATACTCGATATAGAACTCGGCGTCGTGTTTGAGCGACTGCTGGTAGAGCGTATGCAGCATGGCATGGCCCGTGCGGTCAGCCGCCGCGCAGGTCCGCTGTGCCGTTCCCTCGCCGAAGCGCGTGGTCATGCCGCCGAACGGCCGCTGGTAGATCTTGCCGTCTTCGGTTCGCGAGAACGGCACGCCGTAATGTTCGAGTTCGATAATGGCGTCCGGCGCCTCCTTGCACATGTACTCGATGGCATCCTGGTCGCCGAGCCAGTCGGAGCCCTTGACGGTGTCGTACATATGCCAGCGCCAGTCGTCCTCGCCCATATTGCCGAGCGCGGCGGAAATACCGCCCTGTGCCGCTACCGTGTGGCTGCGCGTCGGGAAGACCTTGGTAATACAGGCCGTGTTGAAACCGGCATTCGCAAGACCGAAGGTCGCGCGCAAACCGGCACCGCCGGCGCCGATGACGACGACGTCATAACTGTGATCGATGAATTCGTAATCGCTCATGCCCCGATTCCGATTTTTAAGATGGCAAAAACAGCCGCGACGGCCAGGACGATATGCGCGTAGCGAGCAAGCAGTAGAGCAGCAATTCTGAGACCGTGACTGTGCACGTAATCCTCGATGACGACCTGAACTCCCAGGTAGGAGTGATAGGCCATCGTGATGCTCAGCAACAGCAGCATGAGCGCGTTGAACGGCTCGCCGATGAAGGCGACCGAGGCGGCATGGCCGAACCCGGACATGGTCGCCAGCGACCAGGCAAACCAGAGACCCAGTACCGCGAGTGCGATACCCGAAACCCGCTGTCCCCACCAGTGGTCGGTGCCATCTTTGGCGCTGCCGAGACCGAGGACCCGCCCGAGCGGTGTACGCAGACTCATGACGCCACCAGCCAGAATGCGGCGGTCAGCACGACCGAAAGCACGATAACGAACCAGGCCGATGTCGTCGCCTGCCCTTTTTCCAGACCGCGGCCTGTGTCCCAGACGAGGTGCCGAATGCCGTTCGACAAATGATAGAAAAAGGCGAAACTCCAGCCAACGAGGAGTATACGGCCGACAACGGAATCCATGGCGCCGAGGAATACGGCGTAGACATCAGGGCCGGAGGCCGCGTCGAACAGCCAGGCGACCAGCACGATAAAGCCGACGGCCATTGCCAGGCCAGTGGCACGATGCAGGATCGACGAGGCCATCGTAATGGGCCAGCGATAGATCGAGATATGAGGCGACAGAGGCCTGTCGTTGTTAGTCATGAGTCAGCTTCTTGATTAAAAATCGATGCAGCGCCCGGCCTTTTCCCAGTCACCGTAGCGAGTCGGATCGAGTCCGCCACGTCCACCGATCTCTTTTGGCCGATCCGTGAGGTTTTCCGGGGTATCATCCGGTTTCGGATCGCTCTTGGAATCGGCCTTCCCGGCCTTATTTTCGGATTCCTTCGCGCTCATGGCGAGAGTATGCCAGAGCCTTGGACAACCTGCAGTACCTGAGATCAAAACTTTAGTATGCAATCGATTCTGACAATTCGAGTAACCGGCGCTGACGCATTCCCGTTTTTGCAGGCGCAACTGACCAACGACCTTCGCCGCCTGGAGTCCGAGGCGGAGATCCTTGCTGCCTGGTGCAACCCGAAAGGCCGGGTCATCTGGTTTGGGACCGTGGTGCGCATCGAGAACGGGTACGGTTTATCCGCGGCGGCCGACACAGCCGAGGAGATCGTCAGGCGCATGACCGTTTTCCGGTTCCGCGCCAAGGTCGATTTCGAGGTTGTGGATGACGGCCAGACCGTCGACCCGGCTTCTCTTATCGAACACGGACAGCCTTTCATCGGCACCAGGCAAGTCGAGCAATTCACGCCACACATGCTCAATCTCGACTTGCTGGATGCCATCAGCATGGACAAGGGCTGTTATCCGGGCCAGGAGATCGTCGCTAGAACGCACTACAAGGGTGCAACCAAGCGCCGCACGCTGCGCTTCGAGAGCGCAGAGCCCGTGGCAGAGGGCGACAAGGTCTCGCTGGACGGTCGCGAAATAGGCGACGTGCTCAATGCGGCGGGCACCGCCCTGCTCGCCGTCGTGCCTGTCGACAAGGCCGGCGATGCCATGAACGTCAACGGCACACGACTGCGGCAGCGGCCCCTGCCGTATCTCTAGTCGAACACCTCGGGGCGCATGTGGGGAAAGAGCAGCACATCGCGAATCGACGGTGAATCCGTCAGCAGCATCACCAGCCGGTCGACGCCGATGCCGATACCGGTGGTCGGCGGCATGCCGTATTCGAGCGCGCGAATGTAGTCGTGGTCATAAGACATGGCCTCGTCGTCACCGGCGGCCGCATTCTCGACCTGTGCACGAAAACGCTCCGCCTGGTCCTCGGGGTCATTGAGCTCCGAGAAGCCGTTCGCAATTTCGCGCCCCGCGATGAACAGCTCGAATCGATCGGTAACAAACGGGTCGTCGTCGTTCTTGCGGGCAAGCGGCGAGACTTCCGCCGGGTACTGTGTGATAAAGGTCGGCTCGCGCAGCTCTGCTTCACCGGTCGCATCGAAAATTTCCGTCTGCAATTTGCCGGGCCCGTAGTTGTCCTTGACCGGAACGCCGATCTTCTCGCAATAGGCCGCCAGGTAGTCGCGATCGCGCACCCTGGACATGTCGAAGTCCGGGTTGTATTTCCCGATGGCTTCCTCGACCGTCATGCGCGTGAATTTTTTTCCGAAGTCAAAGGTCTCGCCCTGGTACTCGACCTGCGTCGTGCCGTTCACGGCTTCGGCCATGCCGTGGAGCATGGCTTCGGTCGTATCCATCCAGTCGTTGTAATCCGCGTATGCACGATAGGCCTCGAGCATCGTGAACTCGGGATTGTGCTGTGTCGATACACCCTCATTGCGGAAATTGCGATTGATCTCATAGACGCGGTCGAAGCCACCGACAATGAGGCGCTTGAGATTCAGCTCAGGGGCAATGCGCAGATACAACGGCATGTCGAGCGCGTTGTGATGCGTCCTGAACGGTCGCGCGATAGCACCGCCCGGGGTCACCTGCATCATCGGCGTTTCAACTTCCAGGAAGTCGAGCGACTCCAGGAACCCGCGCATGTAAGTGATAACCTGCGAGCGCTTGCGAAAAACCTCGCGACTCGACTCGTTGATAATCAGGTCGACATAGCGCTGCCGATAGCGGGTTTCCTGGTCCGACAGACCGGCCCACTTTTCCGGCAGTGGCCGCAGCGATTTCGTCAACAGCCGCAGGTCATCGGCAAGCACCGTGAGCTCGCCCGTATTCGTGCGGAACAACACGCCCGTTGCGCCGACGATATCGCCGACGTCCCATTTCTTGAACGCCTGGTAGACACCGTCCGGCAAACGGTCGCGCTCCAGGCGCAGCTGGATCTGGCCCGAGCGGTCCTGCAGCTTGACGAAGCTTGCTTTGCCCATGACGCGCTTGGCCATCATGCGGCCCGAAACGCTGACCTCGATGCGCTCCTCTTCGAGTGCGTCCTTGTCGTGCGTATGAAAAGTCTGGTGGAGTTCGCCGGCAATCGCGTTGCGCCGGAAATCGTTCGGAAACGCATTACCCTGCTCCCTGAGAGCAGTCAGCTTGGCGCGCCTTTCGGCGATCAGTTTGTTCTCGTCGCGTTCGTCAGTCACTTTGATCCTACAGTCCCTGTTTCAGGCTCGCTTCGATGAAGGCATCCAGCCCTCCGTCGAGCACCGCCTGAGTGTTACCGGTTTCCACGCCCGTGCGCAAATCCTTGATGCGGCTTTGATCCAGTACGTAGTTGCGAATCTGGCTGCCCCAGCCCACATCGGACTTGCCGTCCTCGACTTCGGCCGCTGCCGAGCGACGTTCCTGGAGCTCGAGCTCATAGAGCTTGGCCTTGAGCTGGTTCATCGCCGTGGCCTTGTTCTTGTGCTGCGAACGGTCGTTCTGACATTGGACGACCGTATTGGTCGGTACGTGCGTAATGCGCACTGCCGATTCCGTGCGGTTGACGTGCTGGCCTCCCGCGCCGCTCGCGCGATAGACGTCGATGCGCAGGTCCGACGGATCTATCTCGATGTCGATGTCGTCGTCGACCTCTGGCGAGACGAACACCGAGCCGAACGAGGTGTGCCGGCGGTTGCCCGAATCGAACGGTGATTTGCGCACCAGCCGATGCACACCGGTCTCGGTCCGTAACCATCCGTAGGCGTACGCACCCACGACATGCACGGTCGCGCTCTTGATGCCCGCGACTTCGCCCGCCGAGGCTTCGATAACTTCGGCCTTGAAACCGTGGGCCTCCGCCCAGCGCAGGTACATGCGGAGCAACATCTCGCACCAGTCCTGTGCCTCCGTGCCACCCGCGCCGGACTGGATGTCAAGGTACGCGTTGTTCGCGTCCATCTCGCCGGAAAACATGCGGCGAAACTCGAGTCCGGCAACGACCTTCTCGAACCTGCCAAGATCGCTGACGACCTCCGTGATCGTCGCGTCATCGTCCTCGTCGATGGCCATTTCGAGAAGTTCGCCGGCATCGGCCAGCCCGGTCGTTATCTCGTCCAGACCCGCGACGACCTGCTCGAGTTGCGCACGCTCCTGCCCCAGCGCCTGGGCGCGTTCGGGTTCGTTCCACACGTCGGGTTGTTCGAGTTCGCGCTGGACCTCGGTCAGGCGTTCCGCCTTGCCCTCATAGTCAAAGATACCTCCTCAACGCATCAGAGCGCTCTGCGAGGTCGGCAATCGTTTGTTTGATCTGACTGGTTTCCATGGGGGATTCGCTGGTTTCTTAGCTGCAGAAAAGGCGCGATGTTAGCACGCGTCGGCGGCCGTAAGCGGGGCAATTTGCTCGACGACGAGCTGCGGGTTTTCGACGCCGCGAAACTCGTTGACGTCCAGACGGAAGGCGAGTTGCACGTTGCCGCGATACGCCGGCCCCGCCTGGTTGAACGCAATGGCATCGACGATCTTGCCGCCACCCGCCGGTCGCACCCGGAGCTTCAGGTGGTTTTCGCCGACGACCCGCTGCTCGACCACTGCAAAGTCGCCACTCCAGACGGGCTCAGGAAAGGCTGAGCCCCAGGGTCCGGCCTCGCGCAAGGACCGGGCGAAACCCAGGTTGATGGCATCGCCGGGCAGTTCGCCATCGGTGACAATCGCGCCGCTGAAATCGGCGCTCGGATAGAGTCGCGACATCTGTTCGGCCGCGGCGCGCTTGAAGCTCTCCAACGCCCCCTCGGCCAGGGTCAGCCCGGCCGCCATCGCATGGCCCCCGAACTTCTCGATCATGCCCGGATGCATGGCCGAGACCGCTTCAAGGAGATCGCGAATGTGGACGCCCTGGATCGATCGGGCCGAGCCTTTCAACAGCGTGTCGCTTTCGCGCGCGAAGGCGATCACGGGTCGATGGCATCGCTCCCGAACGCGGGCCGCGATGAGCCCGACGACGCCCTGGTGCCAGGAACGATCGTAGACACAGACACAGGCGGGCCAGCGCTGTGCGCCCATCTTGTCGACGTAGGCAAATGCCTGCTCGCGCATGGTCGCTTCGATGTCACGCCGCTCACTGTTGATGCTGTCGAGCTGGTGCGCATAGTTCATCGCGGTCTCGAAATCGTCGGTCAACAGGCACTCGATGCCGACCGAGATATCCTCGAGGCGGCCGGACGCGTTGATGCGCGGACCAACGGCGAAGCCGAGGTCTGTGCTGACACAGCGACTCAAGCGCCTGCCCGACTGTTTCAGGATGGCCTGGATACCGACGACGGAATGACCCGCGCGTATGCGCAGCAGCCCCTGGTGCACCAGGATACGATTGTTGTGATCAAGCGGCACGACGTCGGCCACGGTTCCGAGCGCAACGAGATCCAGGTACCGGGCAGGCACCCTGGCCGCGTCGCTGACACCCCGCTCCTCCAGCAATCGTCCGACGCGCGCCATCAGGTAGAACGCGACACCGACGCCAGCCAGGTAACGACTCGGGAACCGACTGCCATCGAGGTTCGGATTGAGGATGACGGCGGCGTCGGGGAGTGTTTCACCGGGAAGATGATGGTCGGTTATAAGCACCGGGATGCCGAGTGCATTCGCCTCGGCAACGCCAGCGACGCTCGACACGCCGTTGTCGACCGTGATCAGCAACGCGGGCGATCGCTGCGCTGCGACCCGGACTATCTCCGGTGTCAGGCCGTAGCCGTAGTCGAAGCGATTGGGTACCAGGTATTCAACATCGGAGAAACCGAACTCGCGGAGGCAGCGCAGGACCAGTGCCGTGCTCGTCGCACCATCGACATCGAAGTCACCCACCACGATGATTTTCCTCTCCCGGTTGGCAATCACGAGTTCAGCGGCATCGTCGATATTCTCGAGCGCACCGACGGGTGCGAGCCGGGCCAGCCCGTAGTCGAGTTGCCGCGCCTCCGTCAGCCCGCGCATGGCGAAAAGCCGCGCGTGCAGGGGATCGATATCCCCGAGTGCGGCCAGGACATCGGCGCGCGGCATCGGGCGCGAAATAATGGGTCTTACAGGCTGCATGGTCAGTCCAGCAACTCGCTGTCACGGCGCCAGAACTTCAGCGTATCGGAACGCCGGACGTCCGCGCGCACACCGTCCCGAAACAGGAGAATCAGGCGACTGACGCGATTGCTTCGCAACATCTGGCGAAGTTCCGTGAGGTAGGCCTCGAGCGTTACCGTGCGGAAATCGTTTTCCGGCGTTACCGCGACGAAACCGTGCAACGATGCATCCGCACAGGCCGCGAAATTGCCCGGCCAGAGTTCGCCAACGGCGGTGGCGCTCTCCCAGTACCCCGCCAGCAGCGGATCATCGGCAAACAAGGGTGGCTGCGGCCGCGTAGTTTTCTCGGGCGCAACACCGCCGCCCCAGAGCCACAGCGAATTGACGGGCTGCTTGCCCTCCTCGATGCGGCGCAGGTTGACCTCGTGCTCATGCAGCGACATCTCGATTTCGCTGAGAATATTGCGGTGCATGACCGTGTGCTCACCCGTCGGCAGGAATTCTCCCGGTTCCCGCTGGTCCACGACGTAAGCCGGGACCGACGATGTCGAGATCGGCTCCTCGGCACGCAGGTAGCCATAGGATCCCAGGCGAGCGAATCCGTAGCGCCGATCCTCCGCCAACGTGTCCTGCAAATGATCGAACAACGGCCGCAGGTCCGACGATGGAATACCGGAGCGGTTCAGTGCATGCAGGCAAAGATGATCGAGCCGCGGCTCAAGATAGACGGGGTCGGCGGCCGCGATCCAGACCGTCGGCCTGTCGCCGGTCTGCCCCCACATGCGCAGCGCCGCCAGGCCCTGCTCGGGGTATGGCAAGCCGACCTCGGCCAGGATCGTCGCAAGCAATTCCTGCGGCGCATCGGCCTGGCTCAGGTCCGATTGCGCGAGCCATGCGCGTAGCGATTTGTCCGTCAGTCTCCCGCCGCGAATGGGCGGCAATACGACGACCGCGGCAGTTTTGTCATATGATCCGTTCACGATGTGGCGTCGATGGTAAGGGAAGCGCCTTTGAAATTCACAAGAGAATTATCAGCCAGGCTGGTCATCCGCAGTGTTTCGGACGCGGCTATTCTCGTCAACCACGACGAGCACGCTACTTCGATTGTGCTGACCCCCGACGAAGTGCTGGGTAACTGGCCCGGGACACCCGTTGCGGACCTGGTCGCGGCCGATTTCGAGATGGTGTTCGCGGCCGAGCCCGAGATCGTCCTGCTCGGCACGGGAGCGAGCAATATTTTTCCGCCCCGCGAGCTCACGTTTGCATTTGCGCGCAAGCGCATCGGCTTCGAAGTGATGGACACGGCCGCGGCTGCCCGCACCTTCAACGTGCTGGCCAACGAGGGCCGCAAGATCGCCGCCGTTCTCTACCTGTAAATATCAATCCAGGACAGCGTCACCGGAGATGCCATGGCTCTCCAGCATCGCGCGAAGATTCTTCAGTGCATCCAGCTGGATCTGTCGCACGCGCTCACGCGTCACGCCGATTTCTTCGCCAATCTGCTCCAGCGTTGCTCTTTGGTAGCCGTGCAGGCCGAATCGTCTCTCCACAACCTCGCGTTGCTTGTCGCTTAGCTCGCAGACCCAGCGATCAACGATGTGGTTGACGTCATCCCGCTGGGCGCAGCTGGACGGTTCGCCAGACCGCTTCGCTCGCAGCCGGTCGACCGGTCCGATTCCCGCCCGGTCGTCGGCACCCGTCGCACTGAGCGTAACGCGTTCGTGCAGGCCCATCAGACGTTCCACGTCCGCAACGTCACGTTCGAGGTGATCGGCAAGCTCCTGCATCGACGGCGCACGGCCCAGTTGCTGCCGCAGCCGACGTGCTGCACGCAGGCAGGCATTGATGTCCTTGATGATATGAATCGGCAGCCGCACCGTGCGTGACTGGTTCATGATGCCGCGTTCGATCGTTTGGCGAATCCACCAGGTCGCGTAGGTCGAGAATCGAAAGCCGCGATCCGGGTCGAATTTCTTCACGGCATGAATGAGGCCGAGATTGCCTTCCTCGATGAGGTCCAGGAAGGGCAACCCGCGGTTCAGGTAGCGGCGTGCGATCTTCACGACGAGTCGCAGGTTGCTTTCGATCATGCGCTGGCGGGCCGCTTCGTCGCCGCGCTGCGCGCGCCGGGCAAAGGACTTTTCTTCGTCCGCAGTGAGCAGCGGCGAGACACCGATCTCGTCGAGGTACTGTCGTGTTGGATCCAGCAACTGTCCCAAAACAAACCCCCTGTCTGCAATAAGACACGAATGCTTGAGATCGGCCTCTAAAGAACCTCGGGTTACCGCGCTGGCAGAAACTGTCGCGGGTTAACCGGTTTGCCATTGCGCCTGATCTCGAAATGCAGTCGCGGCTTGCGTTCCGGCCCCTCCCCCATGGTCGCGATCCGTTGGCCTTTTTTTACTTCTTGTCCTTCCTTGACCAGCAGCGACGCGGTGTACCCGTAGGCACTCAGGTAGGTGTCGTTGTGCTTGAGAATAATAAGCTGGCCATATCCGATGAGTCCACCGCCCGCATAAACCACGCGACCGGAAGCCGCAGCGACAATGGGTTGCCCGGTCCGGCCGTTAATGAGTACGCCGGTTCCCGGCCCCGGCTTTGCGCCGAATTCGACATTGATACGACCGCTCGTCGGCCATGCCCACTTGGGGCTCGGCTGTGCAGGTAGCTGGGGCAGCGGTTTGGGCGGCGGCCGGGTATTGCGATTACTTGCCGTCTGCACCGGACGGCTCGAACCCGCCGGCGGTGTCAGCCGTATGACCTGCCCGGGATGAATGAGGGAGCCGTCGCCGAGCCGGTTCCAGCGTGCCAGCGTCTGGGCGTCCTTGCCGTAACGCCAGGCAATCGAGAACAGCGTCTCGCCCCTGCGCACGATGTGGGTCTGCGGCTCGTCCTGCCACGTGGACCTCCCGCCACATGCCGTGAGCGAGAGGGAGACCAGCAGGATGATGAGTGCGCGGGAGGTCATTATCCCCGCATCATAAGCCACGCGATGACGATGACGGAAACGACGACCAGCGCCCAGCCGATGCGCTCGATGTGTTTCGACAAGGTCGACTCGAATCGCTCGCCACCGAGGCGCACCAGCCCGGCCACGAGGAAGAAGCGCGCCGCGCGGCCAATGAGCGAACCGATGAAGAACCCCGGCAGGGCAAGCCCTGCGACGCCCGCTGCAATCGTGAATACCTTGTAGGGAATTGGCGAGAAGCCGGCAACAAATATGACCCAGATACCGTAGTCGTCAAACCAGCTACGGGCCTTCAGGTAACTGTCCCAGTAGTGCGACTCACTGAGCCAGGGCTCGATGGCCTCGAACATGCCCCAGCCGATCGCGTACCCACCGAGGCCGCCCAGCACGGAGAAGACTGTCGCAATCGTCGCGTAGCGTACCCAGCGGCCGCGGTCGGCCAGGCACATGGGAGCAAGCATCACATCCACCGGAATCGGGAAGAACGACGACTCCGCGAAGCTCATGGCGCCCAGGTAGCGCTCGGCGTGCGGGTGTTTCGACCAACGCAGCACCCGGTCATACCAGGGCTTGAACAGCGTCATGACTGGCCCTTCACGAGCGGAACGAAACTGACCGCGCCCAGGGACACCTGCTCGTAATGGTCGTTCCGGTTGGTGATCATCACGAGGTCCTGTACGCCCTGCGGTCCCACCGGGATGATCATGCGCCCGCCCGGCGCAAGTTGTTCGAGGAGTTTCTGAGGAATATCGTCAGGCGCGGCGGTAACGATGATGCCGTCGTAGGGTCCGTACTTGCGCCACCCTTCCCAGCCGTCTCCGGGCTTGAACTGCACGTTGTAGATATCGAGGTCCCGCAGTCGTTGCCGGGTCTTGCGCAGCAACTCGGGGATACGCTCCACGGTGTAGATTTGCTTCACCAGCGGCGCCAGTACGGCGGTCTGGTAGCCACAGCCGGTTCCGACTTCAAGAACCTTCTCACCCTGGAACCCGTCGAGCAGGGCCTCGGTCATGCGCGCCACAACGTACGGTTGGCTGATCGTCTGCCCGAGGCCGATCGGCAATGCCGTGTCTTCATAGGCGCGGCTGGCCAGTGCCTCGTCAACGAACAAATGGCGCGGCACGTTCCGGATCTGTTCCAGCACGGCTTCATTGCGAATGCCCTGGTCGCGCAGTCGCTGCACGAGGCGATCGCGCGTGCGCGCCGATGTCATGCCGATTCCCTGGCGGATGTCGATCATTTGCCCAGCCATTCCGCGATCCTCGACACCATCTCGTGGCGCGTCAGATCGACCTTGAGCGGCGTCACGGCCACGCCGCCCTGCTCGATCGCGTAGAAATCCGTTCCCTCACCCGCATCCTGGCTCTCGCCGGCCGGTCCCACCCAGTAGATCGGGCGCCCGTACGGGTCGGTGTCGCGGAGAATCTGCTCGGACTTGTGGCGAAAACCCAGTCGTGTTGCGTGCATGCCGGTCAACTCGCTGTAAGGCCTGTCCGGTACATTCACGTTCAGCACCATGTCGTGCACGAGGGACCCCTGCTTGATCTTCTGTACCAGCTCAACCGCGACACGCGCCGCCGTATCGAAGTGCTGCAGCTTGGCACCGACCAGCGTTTTGCCCACGAGCGAAACCGCGATGGTCGGCAAGCCGAGAAAACGTCCTTCCATCGCCGCGGCCACGGTCCCGGAGTAGATGACGTCATCGCCGAGGTTCGCCCCGTGATTGATCCCGGAGACGACCAGGTCCGGCTCATAGTCCAGGAAGCCTGTGAGCGCCAGGTGCACGCAGTCGGACGGCGTGCCGTCGACCTTGTAACGCTTCTCGGCGACCTTCGAAACGCGCAGTGGCGTGGACAGCGTAAGGGAATTGCTGGCGGCCGAACGATTGCGATCCGGCGCGACCACGACGACGTCCGCGACCTGCTCCAGCGCGTCTGTCAGCGTGTTGATACCCGTGGCGAGATACCCGTCGTCGTTACTTACGAGGATTTTCATTCTTGTTTTGGACGCGCCGAGCCTTGATTGGCGTTTTAGACGGCCTCACTATACCGGCTGTGAAAGAGAAAGACACCGAGGAGTTTAAGCGTGCAATGCGCGGCATCAGGCCGCTCAGGAGCGAGCCGCGCGTACTCGAGACAAAGCCCAAACCGAAGCCGAGGGCACGGTTCACCAAGGCGGATGAGCAGCAGGTTCTTGCGGAGAGCCTGGAAGACGACATCGACACGATCGAGCACGGCCACGGCGCCGCCCTGCGCTATTGTCGCCAGCACGTGGGCAAGCGCACCATGCGAAAACTGCAAAGGGGCGGCTTTAGCGTACAAGCGGAAATCGACCTGCACGGCATGACGCTCGACGAGGCTCGACCCAGGCTCGCCGACTTCATCGCTTACAACGTGTCGCAGGGAAAGTACTGCGTGCGCGTCGTGCACGGCAAGGGACTCGGCTCCGGCGATCGCGGGCCCGTCCTGAAAAGCGCGGTTAATCGTTGGCTGCGGCGTTGGGACAGTGTGCTGGCTTTCGTCTCGACACGGCAGGTCGATGGGGGCACCGGCGCCGTGTATGTTCTCCTTCAAAAACCATAAAAAACAATCTATTGCATAACTTTTCCAGAATAGTATTTAGAAGATTGCGGCCCGAGCGCGGGTACCACTGATGTCCCGGCATGCCCTCAGGCGGGTTGCCGCAGCGATCTGGTTCTCCGGTGCCGTGGTGCTGCTGGCCAAGGGCGGACAACTGCTTGCGCAGGCGCTCGAACTGCGACCGGGCGAGGCCTGGGCCTGGCTCACGATTCCCGCGGGACTGTTGATCGGCGGCCTCAAGACCGAGCTCATCTTTGAAAAGGCCTGCCTGAGGAACCTGGAGCGCATCGACAGACTGACCCGGCCGAAAATCTGGATGGCATATCGTCCCGGCTTCTTTGTGTTTCTCGCCGCCATGATCGCTCTCGGCGCGACGTTATCCAGGATCGCCGTTGGCAACTACTCGGGTCTCATGGCAATGGCCGTGCTGGATTTCAGCCTGGCGACGGCGCTTCTTGCGAGTGGCCGGCTATTCTGGACGCATCGCTGACCTCGGCCAGCTCGCGCAATACCGAGGTCGCGAACGCACCTCGCACCAGCGAAAACGACAAGACGAGTTCGCTGTCCCCGATTTCCCATGCCATCTCGGCAACCCGCAGGCGGAGGCTGCGTGTCCCGGGCTCAACGCGCGCTTTCTGAAGGGCGGCCAGCCACTGCCGGTTCTCACCGTCGGACCCATCGCCCGCCAGCAGGCCCGCAGGGTGGATATCCAGCTCCCTGCAACGACGTTGCAGTTCCTCGTTGACCTCAGGCACGGCAAAGACGCTGCCGGTGCCATCGAGGTTCGCCGTGTCACCGGGCAACAGGATGTTCCAGCTGCGGTCGGCAACGCGGGCGTGCAGTTCGTCGTTGAACTGGAACGAACGCATGGTCGAGATGGCGATACTGCGCTTGTGACGCGGCAAGCGCCTGCCCGCTGCGAAGTCATCGGCAAGCCGGAGGTTTTGTCCGCCACGCCCGAATCGCTGTTCGCCGAAATAGTTGGGTACGCCCTGCGCGCGGATCAGGCGCAGCCGCGCTTCCACCGCGTCGACCTGACCCGACAGTCCGGCGGCGCGCAGTACGATGCGAAAGCGATTGGCCTTGTGCGCACCCCGACGCAGTTTCCTGTTGTGGCGCTGCACGTCGAGAATGTCGACGCCCTCCGCTTCGAACGCCGCCCAGTCGGGCGCATGCCAGCGCGGCACACTGAACCACTGCCGGGTGATCGCGTGGCGATCCTTGAGTCCCGCATAGCCCACGTCTTTCGCGGGAATAGCCGCAAAGCGCGCTAACTGGCGGGATACCCATTCGGTGTTGGCGCCGGTCTTCTCGACGTACAGGAAATCGTGCTCACCGTCGCCCGTGAAGGCATAGCCGAGTTCCTCGGTCACCTGGAAATCGGCCGGCACCGTACGCATCGTGGCCGCAAACAACGGGGCGCCGTGCGCGCGGGCCCAGTCTGGAAGTGACACTGGATTAGCCTAGGAGGTGGTGTCGGCGACAGGTACGACCTGGTAGAAGGTCTCGGCACGGCCGATCATGCCAAGGTCGGTGCGGGCGCGTTCCTCGGCGGCGTCGCGGCCTTGCTTGAGGTTGATGACCTCGGCATCCAGTGCTGCGTTGCGCTCGCGCAGCGACTCGTTGAGTTCGCGCTGCTCGGCGACCGCTGTGCGCAGCTTGATGGTTTTGCGGTAACCGTCGTCGGACAGCCAGAGCTCGGCCTGCAGGCCGAGTCCGGCTAGCGCCAACACAATTATTAACCAACGTGAACCGCTCAAGATCTTCCCCAAAACCGGCACCTGGCGCTGTTCTCTACCCGATCTTCACCGAGAACGCGTCGCGTGCCGCATATCCTGCCTCATCGCCCAATTCCTCTTCGATGCGCAGCAACTGGTTGTACTTGGCGATACGGTCCGACCGGGACAGGGATCCGGTCTTGATCTGCGTCGCCTGGGTACCGACCGCGATGTCTGCGATCGTTGCATCCGACGTTTCACCGGACCGATGCGAGATCACCGCGCTGAACCCTGCGTCATCCGCCATAGTAATGGCATCAAGAGTTTCGCTTAAGGTACCGATTTGGTTGGGTTTTATCAATATAGAATTACCAATTTTTTCGTCGATGCCCCGCCGCAGGATCGACGTATTGGTCACGAACAGGTCATCGCCCACAATCTGCACGCGATGGCCCAGCTTCTCGGTCAGCAGTTTCCAGCCGTCCCAGTCACTCTCATCCATGCCGTCCTCGATCGTGATGATCGGGTAGGCATCGGCCAGTTCGGCAAGATAGTCCGTAAATCCGGCGGCATCGAACTGCCGGCCTTCGGACTCGAGATCGTAGACGCCGTCCTTGTAGAACTCCGAGCTCGCGGCGTCCAGGCCAAGCAGGATGTCGTCGCCGGCCTTGAACCCGGCCTTCTCGATGGCCGTCATGATCGTGTCGAGCGCGGCGCGGTTGGATGGCAGATCCGGCGCGAAACCACCCTCATCGCCGACCGCCGTATTGAGTCCCTGGCTGCTCAGCACGCTCTTCAGGCTGTGGAACACCTCGGCGCCGTAGCGCAGCGCTTCGGTAAAGTTCGGCGCGCCGACCGGCAGAATCATGAATTCCTGGATGTCGACGCTGTTGTCGGCGTGCGCGCCGCCGTTGATGATATTCATCATGGGCACGGGCATCGTCGTGCTGCTGCCGAGATGGCGGAACAACGATAGGCCCTTCGATGCGGCTTCGGCTTTGGCTGTCGCGAGCGAGATCGCAAGCAGCGCGTTCGCGCCGAGCTTGCCCTTGTTGGCGCTGCCGTCGAGCGCGATCATGCAGTCGTCCAGCGCGCGCTGGTTCTCGAACGCCTGCCCGAGGAGCGCGTCGCGCAGCACGCCGTTCACGTTGGCGACCGCCTTTTGCACACCTTTACCAAGGTAACGAGACTTGTCGCCGTCGCGCAATTCGACAGCCTCGCGCGTGCCGGTCGAGGCACCGGATGGCACACCGGCCCTCGCGACGCTGCCATCGTCCAGCGTGACGTCGGCTTCTACAGTGGGGTTGCCGCGTGAGTCGAGAATCTCCCGACCACGAATTTCCTTAATCTTGATCATTGTTATTCCATCTATTGGGGCGAGGCAGGTACTCCGAGGCCATACTGCGCCTCCTGGTAGCCGCGTTGTTTGACGGTCGCGTCGATCGACATGAGCGTCTCCAGCAATTCTTTCATCTTGTCGAGTGGCCAGGCATTAGGACCATCACTTAGGGCCGTGTCGGGATCCGGGTGCGTCTCCATGAAGAAACCCGCAACACCGGCAGCCGCTGCTGCCCTGGCGAGCACCGGAATGAACTCGCGGCGTCCGCCGGATGCCGTACCCAGGCCACCGGGCTGCTGTACCGAGTGCGTCGCATCGAACACGACCGGGGCGCCGGTACCGCGCATGACCGCCAGGCTGCGCATGTCCGAGACGAGATTGTTATAGCCGAATGAGAAGCCGCGCTCGCACACCATGATGTTGTCGTTGCCCGTCGACCTGGCCTTGTCGACGACGTTCTGCATTTCCCACGGCGAGAGGAACTGCCCTTTCTTGATGTTCACAGGCAATCCCGCCGCTGCCGTGCGCAGGATGAAATTCGTCTGGCGGCACAGGAACGCCGGCGTCTGTAACACGTCCACGACGTCGGCCACTTCGTCCATTGGCGTGTCTTCGTGCACGTCGGTCAGTACGGGCAGTGCGAGCTGACGCTTGACCTCCGCGAGGATGCGCAGGCCCTCTTCCATGCCCGGACCACGAAAGCCATCGCGCGATGAGCGATTCGCCTTGTCGAACGAGGACTTGTAGATGAACGGGATACCCAGCTCGCCCGTCATTTCCTTGAGCGCGCCCGCGGTATCGAGCGTCATCTGCAGGCTCTCGACCACGCAGGTACCTGCAATCAGGAAGATCGGCCGATCGTTGCCCGCGTCGAAATGACAGAGCTTCATCCCTGCGCGGCCTCGGGCAGCTCGCTTTCACGATGCGCTCTCACCGCCGCGATGTAGCTCTTGAACAGCGGATGCCCATCGCGCGGGTTCGACGTGAACTCGGGATGGAACTGGCTCGCCAGGAAGAACGGGTGACCGGGCAGTTCCACCATCTCGACGAGGTTATCGACCGACAGGCCCGAGAAGACCAACCCGGCTTTACTCAGGCGATCGCGATAGTGGTTGTTGACCTCGTAGCGATGCCGGTGGCGCTCGACAATCTCGGTCGCGCCGTAGCTGCGCGCGGCAAGCGTCCCTTCAGCCAGCGTGACCGCCTGGGCACCAAGGCGCATCGTACCGCCCAGGTCGGAGTCCTCACTGCGCTCCTCGGTGCTGCCTGCAGCGTCCTGCCACTCGGTAATCAGTCCCACGACCGGGTGCGGCGTGTCGCTGTCGAACTCCGTGCTCATGGCACCCTCGAGCCCGGCCAGGTTGCGCGCTGCCTCGATGACAGCGACCTGCATGCCAAGGCAGATTCCGAGGTACGGGATACCGCTCTCTCGGGCATAGCGCACGGCTTCGATCTTGCCTTCGATGCCGCGGTCGCCAAAGCCCCCGGGCACGACGATGCCATCCATGCCGCGCAGGCTGTCCGGGCCGTTCTTCTCGATATCCGTGGAATCCAGGAAGTGAATCCTGACCTTGGTGCGCGTATGAATGCCGCCGTGCTGCAGCGCCTCGACGAGTGAAATGTACGAATCCTTGAGCTCCATGTATTTGCCGACCATGGCAACATCGACCTCGCTCGTCGGGTTCTGCTTCGCTTCCACGACCTCGTCCCACTCGTGCAGGTCGGCTTCAGGCAGATCCAGCCCGAGCTGCTTCGTGACGATTTCGTCCAGCCCCTGGTCGTGCATCATCGCCGGGATCTTGTACAGGTCGTCGGCGTCATAAGCGGAAATGACTGCTTTCTCAGGGACGTTGGTGAACAACGCGATCTTCTTGCGCTCGTCCGACGGCAGCGGTTTCTCCGAGCGGCACACCAGTATGTCCGGCTGAATACCGATCGAACGCAGTTCTTTTACCGAGTGCTGCGTCGGTTTCGTCTTGATTTCCGAACTCGTCGGAATGAACGGCACGAGCGTCAGGTGAACGTAAACGACACGGTCCTTGCCGAGCTCGATGCCCATCTGGCGGATCGCCTCGAGAAACGGCAGAGACTCGATGTCGCCGACCGTACCGCCGATTTCGACCAGGCATATGTCGGCGTCGCCCGCGCCTTTCCTCACGCCTTCCTTGATCTCGTTGGTAATGTGCGGGATGACCTGGACGGTCGCACCCAGGTAGTCGCCGCGACGCTCCTTGGCAATGACGCTCTCGTAGATGCGCCCGGTCGTGTAATTGCTGTGGCGCCCTCCCTTCGCGGTCCTGACGAAACGCTCGTAGTGACCCAGGTCGAGATCGGTCTCCGTGCCGTCATGGGTCACGAATACTTCGCCATGCTGGAAGGGACTCATCGTCCCCGGATCCACGTTGATGTACGGATCCAGCTTGATCATGCTGATGGTGAGTCCACGCGCTTCGAGAATCGCGCCAAGGCAGGCCGACGTAATACCCTTCCCCAGGGAAGAGACTACGCCACCGGTAATGAATACATAAGATGTCATGTGTGAGCTCAGGGCATCGTGCCCAAACAGGGTAAACAGCTCAAAACGAGAAAGGGCTGGAGCAAAGCACTGCGTGGCTCGCGATGTGCTTCTTCCAACCCTAAAAAAATTCCGCGCCGTCGTTGGTCAA
Source organism: uncultured Chromatiales bacterium (assembly GCA_965368465.1). GTDB lineage: Bacteria > Pseudomonadota > Gammaproteobacteria > Steroidobacterales > Woeseiaceae > UBA1847. The sequence goes on along the minus strand of CBDUMZ010000008.1, from coordinate 41,556 downwards.
AGACGGTATTAAAGTCTACCGAAGAGGCCCTGGCTTAACAACGACCGCACGCCGTTAATGCAGGGCGGGACGATCCTTCCAGCGTACGGCGACGCCGGGCGATGTGGTCGCGCCGGCGGCGATCCAGAGGTCGCCGACGGCAACCAGTGCGTCGCCCGCATAGATCAGCGGCACCCGGTCACGCATCCAGGGGACCACGCCCTCTTCCTGAAGTAATTTCTTCAATTTCTTTGTATGTGACTGACTATGAAGGCGTATCTTCTCGCCCCCCTTGCGTGCTGCAAGGCGCAATTTGGGCCCGACGAGTTGCGGGTCGAGGCCACGATCCACGCCCGGCTCGAAGAACAGCGTGCCGAGTCCACTGCCCAGCCTGACCGCGCTGCTCGCAATCGGTCCTTCCGGCAAGGTATCGGCGAGCCTGTCGGGCAGCAGGTACAGGCCGTCGCGGTAACGCCGTGCCGATCCGCCCGGCCAGCGCAATTGCGGTTGCGCATCGATCCGCGCGCGCAGCACTTCGTCGAGAATGGTATCGAGCTGCAAGGCCGTCGGCACCGTCAGCCCGCAGGCTCGCAGCGCATGCCGCACCAGGTTCTTCTGCCGGTGCCGCGGCAGGTCGAGCAACGCGCCGATGGGCAGCCGCTGCGGCTGCCCGCCCAGGGCCTCGAGGTCGATACCGGCAAGATCGGACAGCAGGCTCGTCGCTTCGCTGGCATGCAGGGCGGAGCGCTGCAGACGCGTCGCGATGTCGGGCCACCGCGTTTGCAGGCAGGGTATGACCTCGTGGCGCAGAAAATTCCGGTCGAAGCGCGTGTCAGCGTTCGACGGGTCCTCGATCCAGTGAATTGAGTGCGCCTCTGCGTAGGCTCGCAACTCGGCCCGGTCGAACGGCAACAGCGGGCGGACCAGCCACCCCGGCCCAAAACGGCGCACCGCACCGATGCCGGCAATGCCGGCCGGCCCGCTGCCGCGGACGAGATTGAGCAACAGGGTTTCCGCCTGGTCTTCACGGTGGTGGGCGCTCAGGAGCCAGTCGCCGGGCTCCAGCATGTCGTGCAAGGCGCTGTAACGCGCATCCCGGGCCGAGCCCTCAGGCCCTTTTCCGGACTCGAGCTGCACGTCTACCGGTTGGCAGCGGAAGGCGATCCCGCACGCCTCGGCGAAGGCCTTGCAATGACGGTTCCAGTCCTCTGCCTCGCGCTGCAGGCCATGATCGATATGCACGGCGAGGACGGGAATCTCGGCGTCTGCCAGCGCATGGGCCAGCACCGAGGAATCGAGTCCGCCGCTGAATGCGATGACGTAACGGGATGGCCGTTCGGCCTGGTATTCGAGCGCGGCCAGTCGTTCGAGCAGCTGCTCGCGGGTAAAGCTCACGCTTCCTTGTAATGCCCGAAGCCAGCCAGCCGCCGTTGCCGTTCCTCAAGCAGCGCCTCGGTCGACATTGAACCCAGTTCCTCCAGGTTCTTCAGCAAGGCATTGCGGATAATCTCCGCGGCTTCCCGCGGGTTGCGATGCGCTCCGCCCAGCGGCTCCTCGAGCACCTCGTCGACGAGCTTGAATTCGTTGAGCTGGGTCGCCGTAATGCGCATCGCCTCTGCCGCCTGCTCGGCTTTCTCGGCGCTCTTCCAGAGAATCGAGGCGCAGCCTTCGGGCGAAATGACCGAGTAGACACTGTAGCGCAGCATGAGCAAACGGTCGCAGAGACCGATCGCCAGCGCGCCACCTGACCCACCTTCACCGATGACGACGCTGATAATCGGCGTCTTCAGGCCGGCCATGAGGTACAGGCTGTAGGCGATTGCCTCGCTCTGGCCGCGTTCCTCGGCGCCCACGCCAGGGTAGGCGCCCGGCGTGTCGATAAAGGTCACGACAGGCAATGAGAACTTCTCTGCCATGCGCATGAGCCGCTGGGCCTTCCGGTAGCCCTCGGGCTTGGGCATGCCGTAGTTGCGGCGCACGCGTTCCTTGGTATCGCGGCCCTTCTGGTGGCCGATAAACACCACCGAATGCCCATCGATCCGACCCACCCCACCGATGATGGCCGGGTCGTCCGCGTACATGCGGTCGCCGTGCAGTTCCTGGAAATCCGGCGAGATCAGGCTGAGGTAGTCCTGGGTGTACGGCCGTGACTCGTGGCGCGCCACCCGCGCAATCTGCCAGGGGCTCAGCTTGGCGAAAATACTCTTGGTCAGGGATTCGCTTTTTGCCTTGAGGCGCGCGACTTCCTCGTTGATGTTGATTTCGGAATCATCACCGACATAGCGCAGCTCCTCGATCTTCGCCTCCAGCTCGGCGATCGGCTGCTCAAAATCCAGAAATTTCATATCCATCAGTTCAGCTCGCGCCCGGGCGTATACACAAGACGCACATTATTGTTCCCGAGTAGCTCAGTCAACTTGTCTCGCAGCTCGCGGCTGGGCCGAACGGCCCATTCCGGCCCCAGGGACAGCCGCGCCGATGCGCTGGAACCGACGTAGCGCACCGATACATCGCAGCTTCCCTTGCGAAACGGGAGCAACAGGTCGTGCAACTGGGCCAGGAGCGCTTCGCCCTGCCCGTTGGGGGCAATACTCAGTACGATGCCCTTTGCCCGGGATTCGATGACGCGGTCGATATGCAGGACGTTCTTGGCATTGATCGTCCAGCTGCCGATGAAATCGTCGTAGCGCAGCCCGCCCGAGACGACCACGATCTCGTCCTTGACGAGCAGGTGACTGAATTCCTGGAAGGCCTCGCTGAACAGGCTGATTTCCATGCGCCCGGTATCGTCGTCGAGGACGACGCTCACCCGATTGCCGCGCTTGCGCACGTCCACGATCAACCCCGCCACGCTTGCCTCGCGCCGGGCCGCGTAGTCGCGCTCACCCTTGTTGTTCTGGGGAGCCGGCTCCGCGGTGATTTCTCCCAGCTTGCCATCGACGAAGAAGCGCGCATCGTGACGCACAGCATCGAACGGATGCCCGGTGAGGTAGAGGCCCAGTGCCTCCTTTTCGTTGCTCAGGAGTACGTGTTCCTGCCACTCGGCAAGCCGCACCGGTTTTAGCTGCACTTCCTCCACAGCTGCCGTATCGCCCAGCCCGAACATGTCGTTCTGGCCGGCCGCCGCGGCCCTGGCCTGCTGGTCGGCGCTGCGCAGTGCTTCGGGAACGAGGTGCATGAGGCTGCGACGTGTCTCGCCGAAGGAATCCATGGCACCGGACTTGATCATTGCTTCCAGCGTACGCCGATTGATCTTCTCGTGATCGACGCGCCGGCAGAATTCCGCGAGGCCCTTGTACGGTCCGTTGGCTTCGCGATCGGCGATCAGCGACTCCACAGCCCCACGGCCAACGCCCTTGATGGCACCCAGGCCATACAGGATCGTATCCGCTGACGGCACGCTGAAATGATACGACGACGCGTTGATATCGGGCGCCAGCAGCGTCAGCCCGAGCTGCCGGCAGTCGTCCTTGAGCGTCACGAGGCGATCCGTGTTCTGCAGGTCGGCACTCATGACCGCGGCCATGAATGCCGCCGGGTAATGCGCCTTCAGGTACGCCGTCTGGTAGGACAGTACCGCGTAGGCGGCCGAATGGGACTTGTTGAAGCCGTAGCCCGCAAACTTCTCCATGAGGTCGAAAATATGTGTGGCCGTCTTGTCTGCCACACCACGCTCTGTCGCACCTGTCACGAAGATCTCGCGTTGCTTCGCCATCTCCTCGGGTTTTTTCTTGCCCATGGCGCGCCGCAACAGGTCTGCCGCGCCGAGCGAGTAACCCGCGAGCACCTGTGCGATCTGCATGACCTGTTCCTGGTAGAGGATGACGCCGTAGGTCTCCTCGAGGACCGGTTTCAGTTCCGGGTGCAGGTAGTCGATATCCGCCTTGTTCGACGCATGCTTGCGCGTAATGAAGTCGTCCACCATCCCGGACTGCAACGGACCGGGGCGGAACAACGCAACCAGCGCCACAAGGTCGTCGAACTGATCCGGTCGCATGCGCTTGATCAGGTCCCGCATGCCGCTGGACTCCAGCTGGAACACAGCGGCTGTTCGCGTGCTGCGCAGCAATTCGAAGGTCTTCGGGTCGCGCCCGGGAATGCGGTTGATATTGAGGTCGAGACCGGGATTGGTCTCGTTGGCAATACGCACGGCCCAGTCGATGATCGTGAGCGTCTTGAGGCCGAGGAAATCGAACTTGACGAGGCCGACAGCCTCGACGTCGTCCTTGTCGAGCTGCGTCACGACATTGGTGCCGCCCTCTTCACAATAAAGCGGCGCGAAATCCGTGAGGGGCCCGGGCGAAATGACCACACCACCGGCGTGCTTGCCCGCGTTGCGCACCAGCCCTTCAAGGGACATCGCGAGATCGATGATCGCCGTGACCTCTTCGTCATCGCGATACATCGTTGCCAGCTCGTCAGACTGTTCGAGGGCTTTTTCGAGCGTAATGCCGATCTCGAACGGCACGAGCTTGGCGATCCGATCGACGAATCCGTAGGGCTGGCTCAGCACGCGGCCGCAATCGCGAATCACGGCTTTCGCCGCCATCGTGCCAAAGGTAATGATTTGCGACACGCGCTCCCGACCGTATCGCTGCGCCACGTAGTCGATGACAGCGTCACGCCCTTCCATGCAGAAGTCGACGTCGAAGTCCGGCATCGAAACGCGCTCGGGATTGAGAAAGCGCTCGAACAGGAGATCGTGTTCCAGCGGGTCCAGGTCGGTAATGCCCAACACCCAGGCAACCAGTGAGCCGGCACCGGAACCGCGACCCGGACCGACCGGCACGTTGTTCTCGCGCGCCCAGCGTATGAAGTCCGCGACGATCAGGAAGTAACCCGGGAAACCCATGGATTGAATGACATCCAGTTCGCTACTCAGGCGCTCGAAGTACGGCGCCCTGAATGCCGGGCGCTCTTTTTCCGGTATCTCGCGAACCGCGTAGATTGTCTCGAGAGCGGCCTCGAGTCCGCGACGGGCTTCAACGTCGAGGAACTCCGCTTCCGTCTGCCCGTCGGGAACCGGGAATGCCGGCAACACACTCTCGCCGAGACGCAGGTCGAGGTTGCAGCGCCGCGCTATCTCGACGGTGTTGGTGAGTGCCTCAGGCGCGTCGGCAAACAGCTCTGCCATTTCCTCGGGCGTGCGCAGGTATTGTTGCGGGCTGTATTTCCTGGGCCTGTCCGCATCCGCCAGAACGCGCGAATCGTGAATGCAGACGCGCGCTTCGTGCGCATTGAAATCGTCCGCACTGAGAAAGCGCACATCGTTGGTCGCAACGACGGGAACCCCCGTCTCGCTCGCGAGTTCCAGGCTTGCACGCACGCAATCCTCTTCCCCGCTGCGGCCGGTACGGATCAACTCGAGGTAAAAGCGGTCCGCAAAGATCTGCCGCCAGTGGGCCAGCAGCGCTTTCGCCTGTTGCTTGTGATTGGCGTGGAGCGCGTGGCCGATATCGCTGTGCAGACCGGCAGACAGCGCGATCAGGCCCTCACAGCTCTTCGCTGTTAGCCATTCACGCCGCGCGAGTGGCTCACCGCGGACCTGGCCCTCGATGTAGCTGCGCGTCACGAGTTCGGACAGGTTGCGGTAGCCATCGTTGTCCTGCACGAGCAACAGCAGCGCGTATGGACGGTCCGGCTCATCCTCGTTAAGGATGCGCAGGTCGAGTCCGATGATGGGTTTTACGCCCGCGGCGATCGCCTTGCGATAGAATTTGACAAGGCCGAACAGGTTGTTCTGATCCGTCAGCGCGACTGCGGGCATCCCGGCTGCCGCACACTGATTCATGAGCGCGGGAATACGGACGGTACTGTCCACCATCGAGTATTCGGTGTGCACGTGCAGGTGTACGAAGCCCGGCTTGCTCACGAGGCAGCCCTTACCGGCGCAAAACTGAAGCGATGTTGCTCGCAGGGACCGTGCATCTGCAGGCGCTCGCAGTGAATCTGCGTGCCATACCCTTTGTGACGTGCAAACTCGTACTCAGGGTGAATCCGGTCCAAAAACTCCATGATGCCGTCGCGCGTCGTCTTGGCGATGATCGACGCCGCGCTGATGGCCGGCACCTTGCCGTCACCACCGACGATCGCCTCACCGGCAATTCTCTGCCCGTCGAAAACGAGGTCCGGCAAGCGGTTGCCATCTACCTGCACACCACTCGGTGTCACCGGCAGGTGGCCGACGGCGCGCCGCATGGCCAGCATCGTGGCGGCGAGGATGTTCATCTCGTCGATCTCCGCCGGATTCGCCCATGCCACCGACCAGGCCAGGGAACGCGTGCGTATCTCGCGAGCCAGGTCGTCGCGACGCCGCGCGGAGAGCTTCTTCGAGTCGGCAAGTCCATCGATCGGGTCGCCCGGCCGCAAGATCACGGCGCTGGCCACAACGGGACCCGCGAGTGGACCGCGCCCTGCCTCGTCGACTCCTGCGACGAGCCCGCCTGGTTCGAACAGTGTTGCCTGCTGCATGGGTGGTGTGACTGTGCCCCGTTATCGCCGCGCGAGATCAAGGACTGCGTCGGCGGCATGCTGGTCTGCATCCAGTGCCAGCTCCTGCCTGAGTCTACCAAATCTCTCGCTGATGGATTGCCGTCGCTGCGGACTTTCGAGCAGCGCCACGACGGCGTCGGCGATCGCCTCCGGTTGTGCGTCCTGCTGAATGAATTCCGGCACCAGCGGCTCTTCGGTCAGCAGGTTGGGCAGCGTGTAGTGGGTCAGCTTGACCAGTCGAAAAACTTTGACCACCAGGTAGGTCAGGGATGCAACCCGATACGTTGCAACCGTGGGTTTGCGCAGCAAAGCCGCTTCAAGAACCGCCGTACCGGAGGCCTGCAATACAACATCCGCGGCAGACATGGCCCGCTCCGCATCGCCGTCGAGCAGCTTCACCTTGCCGTCGAGCCCGGCTGCAGCGATTTGCTCCGCAATGAGCGACTTGAGTTTCGGCGCGGCCACGGGCGTGACGAAGCGAACGTCGGGTCGTTGCGCGAGAATAGCCCGCATGGCTTCGGCGAGGATGCCGCCGAGGCGTTGCACCTCACCGTGGCGACTCCCGGGCATCACCGTGACGATTTCCGCTGCGTCCAGGCCGAGTGCGGCGCGTGCGCCCATTGTGTCGACGACCTCGGGTGCCTCGTGGGCCTTGGGATGCCCGACAAACACCGCCTTGACGTCATGCGCCGCGTATAACGCGGGCTCGAACGGCAATATGCAGAGTACGGTATCGGCCGCCTTTCTCACTTTCCGGACGCGTCCTGCGCGCCAGGCCCAGATCGACGGACTCACATAGTGCACGGTCCGAACGCCGGCCTTGCGCAGCTTGATCTCCAGGCCCAGGTTGAAGTCGGGCGCATCGATCCCGACGAACACGTCGGGAGGAGATGCCGTCCAGCGACCGACAAGCTGGCGTCTCAGTCGCAGCAGCCGGGGAATGTGAGCCAGCGGTTCCACGAGCCCCATCACGGCAAGCGACTCCGCCGGCTCCCAGCACTCACAGCCGGCCGCGATCATCGCCGGCCCCGCTACACCCTCGAAGGTCGCCTCGGGATGACGTGCGCGAATGGCGCGTATCAGTCCGGCGCCAAGCACGTCACCGGATGCTTCACCAGCAACCAGGCCGATTCTCATACCGGCTGTTTAGCGCGCGAGGCCGCGCTCGGATGAGCGCAGCGATTCCAGGAACAGATCGAGTTCCGGCCGGGTTTTCGCCAGTTCCGCAATTTCCTCGATGGCCTCGGCCTTCTTCTTGCCGCTCCTGAACGTTATGCGGTAGGCCTGCTTGATGTTGCGAATCTCATCCGCCGAGAAATCGCGTCGCTTCAACCCCTCGCTGTTGATGCCGCGCGCAACGGCAGGCTGACCGGACACCATCGTGTACGCCGGAACGTCACGATTGACACCTGTGTACATACCGAGAAACGCGTGCGCCCCGACCCTGCAGAATTGATGCACGCCGGAAAAGCCGCCACAAATTACCCAGTCGCCCACATGCACATGCCCGGCAAGCGTCGTGTTGTTGGCCATGATGGTCTGGTTGCCGACGACGCAATCGTGCGCGATGTGCACATAGGCCATGATCCAGTTGTCGTTGCCGACGATCGTATCGCCGGCGTCCTGGGCAGTACCGCGACTCAACGTACAGAACTCGCGAATCGTATTACGGTCACCGACGATCAAACGCGTCGGCTCACCGGCATACTTCTTGTCCTGCGGATCGTCACCGATCGAGGCAAACTGGTAGATACGATTGTCTTTACCGATGCGCGTCGGGCCATTGACGACAACGTGGCTGTCGATGCGCGTGCCGCTGCCGATCTCGACGTCATCACCGATTATCGTGTAGGGACCGATTTCCACATCGTCGGCAATCCTGGCCTTGTCTGACACAATGGCTGTCGCGTGAATCATTTCTTTTCCAGTTTTTTGACGCGTTCCTGCAGCGCTTCGATGCGCCTGAACCGTCCAACTTTCTTTATCCAGTCCCTCGACGGCTCCGCGGGGAAACTCGCGAGGTACGTACCCGGTTCCGTGATGTCCTTGGACGCAAACGACTTGGCGCCGACAATGACGTCGTCGCAAATCGTGATATGCCCTACTGCGCCACCCTGTCCGGCAAACAGGCAGCGCTTGCCGATCGTTGTGCTGCCCGCGATACCGACCATGCCGGCCAGTGCCGTGTGCGCGCCAATGTGCACATTGTGCGCAATCATGCAGAGGTTATCGATGCGCACGCCGTCTTCGATGATCGTGTCATCGATAGCGCCACAATCCACCGTCGTATTCGCTCCAATCTCGACATCGTCACCAATGCGAACGCCACCGAGCTGGGGAACCTTGACCCAGCCTTCAGGCGTCATGGCATTGCCGAAACCATCCGCACCAAGAACAACGCCCGGGTGAAAAATGCCGCGCCTGCCGATCGACACGGCGCGCGCCAGTGTCACGTTCGCGATGAAACGGCAGCCGTCGCCGACATGGCAGTCCGGACCGATCACTGTGCCCGGTCCGACATAGACGTTCTCGCCGATGGTCGAACGTTCACCTACCACGACATTGGGTGCAAGATGCGCGGAAGCCGCTACCGTCGCTGAAGCATCCACCACGGCCGACGCGTGGATACCGGGCGTGAACGCCGGTGGCGGACAAACGACGGCCGCCATCCGCGCATAGCACGCGTACGGGTTATCGTGCAGCAGTACCGGGACGGGCGAGTCGGCCGCATCGGCCGGACGCAAGATCACAGCAGCCGCCTTTGTTGCAAGCAGCTGCTCCTTGTAAGCCTCGCTGGCCAGGAAGGTCAGTGACTCGGGAGTGGCATCCGGCAGCGACGCGACGCTGCTGACGACAGAGTCAGGATCGCCGATCAGCTCGCAGCCAAACCGTGTGGCAAGTTCTCCGAGGCTGATCGGCATTGGCAAGGGTCTTAGCGAGCGCCGGCTGCCTGGTAGTTCGCTTCGACAGCACGCAATACGTCGTCCGTAATATTCACAGCGGCATTCACATACAGTACGCCGTCGCCGACGATCAGGTCATAGCCCTGCGCCTGTGCGTAGTCCTGGACTTCCTTGAGCATCGCGCGCTGCAGCAGGCCGTATTCCTCGTTCTGACGAAGGTTCAGATCCTCCTGGAATTCGTTCTGCAAACGCGTCAGCTCACGCTGCAAATCACGCAGCTCTTTTTCCATGTTGCGGCGTTCCGTCTCGCCCATCACCGAAAGGTCCTTCTGAGCCTTCGCTGCCTGCTCTTCGTACTCTTTCTGCTTCGCCTGGAATTCACGCTGGCGAGGCGCAAACTCTTCCTGCAAAGCATCCATGGCGGCTTTGGTTTGCGGCGCCCTTTCGATCAATGCCGGCAGGCTGACTACGCCAATTTTCATATCCTGTGCAGCTGCCGGAAGTGCGAACGCACAAATCAGGGCAGCGCCCAATACAGCCTTAACCAGTGTTTGCTTTGCAAAGTTCATAAATAAATCCATTACTCATTAAAATGCTTGTCCAATGGAGAACTGGAAGCGTTCCAGTTCGTCACCGAAGTACCTGTCATTGCCGTCATACGCATTCAGCGGATAGGCATAACTAAAGCGGAACAGCCCCAGCGGCGCGAGCCACTGTACGCCAATTCCAACCGACGAGCGCAGCTCATCGAAATCCGGTTTGTACTCGATCGGCGAACCCAGTTTGTCGAAGAACTCCACTTCGCCCGTGTTGAATACATTGCCGACATCGTAAAACAGGCTCGCCCTTGCCTGGCTGGCCCACTTGTCCGGAAGCGGCAGTATAAGCTCTAGTTGACTCGCAACCAACACGTTGCCGCCGTAGGGCCTGAAAGCGCTATCGCGCGGTCCGAGGTAGGACTCTTTGAACCCGCGTACCGACTGCGGCCCACCGCCGTAGAACTGCTTGTAGGGGGGCAACGCCGTGGTATCGCCAAGTGCCTCACCGATGCCCAGCTCTGTGTTGAGGCGCAAGGTCCACTTGTTGCTCCAGAGCGGGAAGTACTTCGTTAAACTGTAGCGCGCCTGGTAGTACTCGACATCGCTTCCCGGCACGGCCGCCGACAGGAACAGCTGCTGCCGCGTGCCGCGGTTGGCGAACAGGGCGCGGTTGCGGCTGTCGTAGCTCCACCCGGCAATTAGCTCGACGGTGTCAAACTTGGTGCCGGGGCTTGTCCCAAAAGGGCCGAGATCCTGGATATATGTGTTGCCGTTGTTGACGATCCAGTCCCGCGCCTGCTCCGAACTGTTGGTCGCCAGTAACTCCGAATGCTGGAACGTCGCACCGAACGACAGGGTCTGGAATTCCGAGATCGGATAGCCGTAGTCTACTGTCACACCCGCCCTGGTTGTCGAGAATTCGGTCGATGCGGACACCGGTCGAGTGAAATCACTATAGTTCAGGCTAAGCGTACGGCGGACGCCATCCATCGTGCGATAGGGATCCGAATGCGAAATGCTGTAGAGCTTCTGGAAGCGGCCGGAGTTCAGCTCGACGGCAACGCGATTGCCCGTACCCAGGAAGTTCGTATGGACGATACTCCCGTTGAGCATGACCTTCTGCGACTCGGAATAGCCCACGCCACCGGAAAACTGCCCGGGCATGCGGTATTCGATGTCGAAGTCCACGTCGACGAGGTCCGGGCTTCCCGGTACCGGAGAGTTGTTTACTTCCACGCTCTCAACGTACGGCAAACGCTGCAGGCGAATCTTCGAACGATCCACGAGCCTGTTCGACAGGTAGGAGCTTTCCATCTGGCGCATTTCGCGGCGCAATACCTCGTCGTCGACCTGGTCGACGCCGCGGAAATTGATGTTGCGAACGTAGACCCGATTCTGCGGATTGACGTAGAACGTAATCTCGGCTTCCTGCTTCTCGCGGTCGAGTTCCGGTACGGGTTCGATTTCGGCATTGGCGTAGCCTTCTTCGCCGAGTCGGAATGACATGAGGTCCGCCGACTGGGTCAGCAGGTTCTGGTTGAAAACCGAACCGGGCTGGGCAAGTACCATGCTGCGCAGGAACACCTCGTCGATCACCATTTCACCAACGAGCTTGACCTCGGAAATCGTATAAAGCTCACCTTCGTCGATGTTGACCGTGACGAAAATATCCTTCTTGTTCGGCGAGATCGCGACCTGCGTCGATTCGATCTTGAAGTCCGCGTAGCCACGGTCCATGTAGAACGAACGCAGGATCTCGAGGTCGCCTTCCAGGGCTTCCTTGGCGTAGCGATCGTCCTGGCGAATCCAGGAGAGCCAGTTCGCCGTATCGAGCGTAAAATCGGCGCGAACCTCCTTGTCGGTGAACGTCTTGTTGCCGACGATGTTGACCTGGCGAATCTTCGCGCGATCGCCCTCTTTCACGTCGATCTTGATGCGTACCGTGTTGTTCGGCCGGTCCTGGATGGTCGTATCGATGGCGACGCCATACTTGCCGCGATCGTAGTACTGCTCGCGCAGGAACATCTCCACGTTGTCGAGGACCGAACGATCAAACGTGCGACCGCGCGCAAGACCGACGCCGCGAAGGGACTCCATCAGGTCTTCCGTCTTGATGTCCTTGTTGCCGTCGATTTCGAAGCTCTCGATAGACGGACGCTCGCGCACTACGATCAGCAGCGTGTCGCCATCGCGACGCATCTCGATATCGTCGAAGAGGTCCTGGCCGTACAGAGCCCGAATCGCCTCACCAATGCGCACGCCATCGACCGTGTCTCCGATATTGATCGGCAGGTAGTTGAATACCGTGCCTTCCGAAATACGCTGCAGCCCTTCGACGCGCATGTCCTTGACGACGAAGTCGCCGGCCGCCATGGATGACAATGGCAACATGGCCAGCAAAGCGAATAATGTATGTCTCATCTGCAAAGTATTTCCGTCCGTCCCGGTCAGTTCAGGATTCTTGCGATATCGTTGTAAAACGCGAAGCTCATCAAGAGGAGCAGCGCAAGTATGCCAACTTGCTGCCCGATAATCTGCGCCCGATCGGTCAGCGGACTGCCTTTTATCCACTCGGCTGCCTGGTAGACGATCTGTCCCCCGTCGAGTACCGGTATCGGCAGCAGGTTCAGAACCCCGAGGCTGATACTGATGATCGCCATGAATCCGAGGAAACTGCTCATACCCCGCTCCGCCGACTCGCCCGCATACTGGGCAATATTGATCGGCCCGCTGATGTTCTTGATGGAAACATCGCCGGTCACCATGCGACCGAGCATGCGTACTGTGAACAACGTCGATTCCCAGGTCTTGGCCACACCGGCACCGAGCGACTCCAGGGGTGAATAGGTACGCTGCGTATAGTAGTCAAGAAATGCGTCAGACCGCTCAATACCGATGACGCCGCGCCGGTCTTCGCCCGCGCCACTCGCACCCAGCGTCAATCTCACGGTTGCCGACTCGCCATCGCGAAGATACGTTACATCGACCGGCTCGCCCGGCCTCGTCCTGACGACATCCAGCAGGTCGTTCCAGGACCTTATCTCTTCACCGTCAACGCTCGAAATAAGATCGCCCGGCCTCAGACCCGCGCCTTGCGCGGCACCGCCGGCTGAAAGCCCGCCCACCAGTGCGGGCGGCTGCCAGATGTCAAAGCCGAGTCCATCGAACAACACGCCGGGTTCGGTGAGGCGACTTGCGTCGCTGCCGACGTCGATCGTTGCTTGCCGGGTGCCACCGCGTTCGCCTTCCAGCGTCAGCTGGATCTCGCCGGTCGTCACCATCGAATCCAGGAGAGCAACCAGCGCCGATTCCCAGTCCTGGGGCTGCTTGTCGCCGATGGCAACGATCTTGTCGCCATACTGAAGGCCTGCCTTGTCTGCGTACGAATCAGGAACGACGTTACCGACAGCGGGCTGCAGCACCATGACGCCTGGAGAAAGCAGGTACCAGTACACCGCGATCGCAAGCAGGAAATTGAACGCCGGCCCGGCCAGCAACACGGCAATTCGCGCCGGAATCGGGCGCTGATCAAACGCGCGTCCCGCGTCGGCCGGGTCGATATCGCCTTCCCGGCTATCGAGGAACCGCACGTAGCCGCCAAGCGGGATGGCGGCGATGCAGTACTCGGTATTGTCCGCCCCGGCACGCCGGGACCAGATCGGTTTGCCGAATCCGATAGAGAAGCGCAGCACTTTCATGCCGGCCCAGCGGCCGACGATGTAGTGCCCGTACTCGTGCACCGCGACCAGGATGCTGATCGCAACGATGAAAAAGAGGAGATTTGTCAGCGCACTACCCATTGACTGCATTCATCCCTTGTTGACTGATGCCCGGAGCCACAGTTCCCGCAGCATTGCACAACACGCTAAGCCAAACCCAATGAACCTTGCCTGAACGTCGCATTACGCCAGCCCCAGCCAGCCGACGCCCAGCGCGAACATCGGCGCCGCCGCGGCAACAGAATCGATCCGGTCGAGCACGCCCCCATGTCCCGGGAACAGCGTACCGCTGTCTTTCACTCCGGCTGTGCGTTTGAACATGCTGACCGTCAGGTCACCGACCACTGAAATGGCGGCGACGGCCAGGCAGAACGGCAGGAACACCGCGACCGCGAGATCGCGAGCTATCGCCGTCGCCAGGGCCAGGACCCCCACCAGCAACAGACCGCCAATGACGCCCTCCCAGGTCTTGCCCGGGCTGATGGCCGGGGCCAGCTTGACGCGCCCGAACTTCTTGCCCGCAAAATACGCGCCCGCGTCGGCTGCCCAGACGATCAACATCGTGAAAATGAGGTACTCAACGCCAAGTCGAATCAGGAGAATCAGCGCCGCGTACAAGGGCACAATGACGAGGAGCCCCGCAAGCCAGCGTACCGGCGCGGGAATCGCTGTCGGGAAGCGGAGATTCCAGAGAAACGCGACAAACCACCATGCACAGGCGACCTGGAGAATCGTTGTCGTCTGTTCCGGCCCGGCGAAGTGCGCCAGCGCGAGCCCGGTCGCCACCACGACGGTGTAAATCGCCTTTACCACGAACGAGGATGTATCCAGGAATCCGGTCCATTCCCAGGCGCCGGCCACCAGCAACAACCCTATGAGCCATTCCGCGTAGTGCAACGGCAAAGCGAACAGCACCACGGCGATCAGAATCAGCGAAATGACGGCTGTGATTATTCGTGTTTTCAGCATTTCACCGCCTCTACCTGGTCGCCCGTATGGCCGAACCGCCGTTGCTTGCCTGCGTAGTACGCAAGCGCCATGTCGAAGTCGGACTTGTCGAAGTCCGGCCACAGGACTTCTGCAAACCAGAGCTCGGCGTACGCGAGATTCCACAGCAGGAAATTGCTGATACGCCGCTCGCCACCGGTCCGGATCAGGAGGTCCGGATCCGGGATGTCAGCCAGCCGCAACGCGCCCGCAAACACCTCCTCATCGATGTCGGCGGCGCTGATCTCGCCGGCGACCGCCTGCCGCGCCAGCGACTGCGCCGCCTGCACGATGTCCCAACGACCGCCAAAGGCCACGGCAACGTTGAGAAACAGCCCGGTATTGCCGGCGGTCTTTCGCTCCGCCTCGGCCATTTTCTGCTGCAGTCCGCTGCCAAGCTGCTCGAGGGCGCCGACAAACCGAAGCCTTACGTTGTTACGATGCAGCTCGGCCACTTCTCGTCGCAGCGCCTCGACAAACAGGCTCATCAGGCCGCTGACCTCTTCTTCGGGCCGCTTCCAGTTTTCGCTGCTGAAGGCGAACAATGTCAGGTAACTGACGCCGCGTTCCGCGGCCGCCTCAACGGTGGCCCTGACCGCCTTGACCCCGGCACGATGACCCGAATGACGTGCTTTGCCCCGCGCCCGCGCCCAGCGCCCGTTGCCGTCCATAATGACAGCAACATGGGTGGGAACGTTGGTGGGCGCGGAAGACACAAGCAGAAGCGACGGGAAGCCCGTCAGATCTCCATGAGCTCCGCTTCTTTTACGGCCAGCACCTCGTCGATCTCGGCGATGTATTTGTCCGTGACCGCCTGTATCTCACCCTCGGCTCGATGTTCCTCGTCTTTGCCGATCAGCTTTTCCTTGAGGAGTTCCTTGATGTCATGCATGGCATCGCGACGGATATTGCGCACGGCGATGCGCCCACCCTCGGCTTCATGGCGTACGACACGAATCATGTCCTTGCGACGTTCTTCGGTCAGCGCCGGCAACGGCACGCGAATGACAGTTCCCGCCGAAGCCGGATTCAGCCCCAGGTCGGAGCCCATGATGGCTTTCTCGATAACCTGGACCATGTCTTTTTCCCAAGGCGTAACCGTCAACGTACGGGAATCCTCTACGCCCACATTCGCAACCTGGCTAAGTGGCACCTGGCTGCCGTAGTACTCAACCGTTATATGGTCGAGCAGACTCGTGTGGGCGCGACCCGTACGAATCTTGGTTAATTCGGATTGCAGTGCGGCGACGCTCTTGGACATGCGCACGCCGGCGTCTTTCATGATTTCATCCAACACGATATTGCCCTCTTCTGTTAATCATTGCCCCTGACCAGGCTCTCAGGCTGCTACCAATGTTCCCAGTTCGTCACCTGCTATCGCCTGCACCAGTGCGCCGGTTCGCGTCAGGTCGAAAACGCGGAGCGGCAGGTGGTTGTCACGGCACATGACGATGGCCGTCGCATCCATCACGTTCAGCTTGTCGGCAATCACCTGGTCGTACGATACGGCTTCGTATCGCTTCGCCTTGGGGTTCTTTGCCGGGTCGGCGTCGTAAACGCCGTCGACCTTGGTCGCTTTGAGCAGGATGTCGGCGCCGATTTCGATGGCGCGCAGACTGGCCGCCGTATCCGTTGTAAAAAACGGGTTACCGGTACCGGCCGCCATGATGACGACGCGTCCTTTCTCGAGGTGCCGGATGGCGCGACGGCGTATGTAGTCTTCGCAGACAGCGTTGATCTCGAGCGCGGACATCACGCGAGCGTAAACGTCGAGGGATTCGAGTGCGTCCTGGATGGCCAGGGCGTTCATCACCGTCGCCAGCATGCCCATGTAGTCGCCGGTGACCCGGTCCATGCCGGAACGCGCCAGGCCGGCACCGCGGAAGATGTTGCCGCCGCCGATAACAATGGCGATTTCGACACCCGACTTGCGCGCGGTCGCGATCTCCGCCGCAATGCGTTGAATGACGCGTGGCTCAATGCCGTAATCCAGTTCTCCCATCAGCGCTTCACCGCTGAGCTTTAGCAATACGCGACGGTATTGAACCGGACTGTCATTCATACACTGGCCTCATCTTTACGCATGCCCGCAGGCAAATGGCCGTTGATTCTAGCGCAAACCCCGCGGATGTACACCACGGGTCTTCATTAAAATCAACGGCTTAAGCAGACCACCTAGCTGGCGCCCTGAACCTGGGCCATGACCTCTTCCACGAAATTGTCTTCCTTCTTTTCGATGCCTTCACCGACTTCGAAACGAACAAAAGACACGACGGCAGCATCGGCACCCTTGAGCAGCTTGCCAACCGAGAGGTCGGGGTCCTTGACGAACGGCTGACCGACAAGCGTGATTTCCTTGAGGAACTTGGCGATCCGGCCTGTCACCATCTTTTCGACGATCTCGGGCGGCTTTCCTGACTCCGCGGCCTGCTCGGAAAAGATGCGCTTCTCACGCGCCAGCATCTCGGCCGGAACGCCGGACTCGTCGATGCAGGTCGGGTTGATAGCCGCAACGTGCATGGCGATATCGCGAGCAAGCTCTTCGTCACCACCATTGAGCGCAACAATCGCGCCAATCCGCGCACCGTGCGTGTAGGTACCGATCGGGCCGTCCGCCGCTACGATCTCTGCACGGCGAACCGAGATGTTCTCACCGACTTTTTGTACGAGGTCAGTACGCGCCTGTTCAACGGAACGACCGTCGCCGATGTCGAGAGATGCGAGTGCGGCAACGTCGGTCTCACCGGAAGCCACCACAACCGCGGCAACGGCATCGGCGAACCCGATGAAGTTCTCGTCTTTGGCGACAAAATCCGTTTCCGAGTTCACCTCGACAATGACGGCTTTGCCACCGTCCTTCTTGATAACGACGCGACCATCCGCGGCAACACGGCTGGCTTTCTTGTCAGCCTTTGCCTGACCCGACATACGCAGCGCTTCGGCTGCGGCGTCAAGATCGCCATTGGCCTCGACGAGTGCCTTCTTGCACTCCATCATGCCAGCGCCGGTGCGCTCGCGAAGTTCTTTCACCATGGATGCAGTGATCGACATTACTTTTCCTCCGCCTTTTCGTCAGCCTTGGCTTCTGCTTTTTTCTTGGCCTTAGGCTTTTCTTCAGCCTTGGCTTCTACTTTCTTCTTGGCCTTGGGCTTTTCTTCAGCCTTGGCCTCTGTTTTTTCCTTAGCCTTGGGCTTTTCTTCAGCCTTGGCTTCTGCTTTTTCCTTGGCCTTGGGCTTTTCTTCGGCCTTGGCCTCTGCGTTTTCCTTGGCCTTGGGCTTTTCTTCGGCCTTGGCTTCTGTTTTTTCCTCGGTCACGGCCTCATCAGCCTTCTTGGCCGGCGTTTTCTTGGTCGCTGCCTTCTTCGCAGCCTTCTTCTTGGCTGCCGGCTTCTTCGCAGACTTCTTCTTGGCGCGCGCTTTCTTCGGCTTGCCGTCTGCATCGAGCTCGACGAAGTCGTCTTCGCCCAGCGCGACTTCGGGCAGCGATGCCTTACCTTCAAGCACAGCGTCCGCGACTATCGTCGAGTACAACTCGATGGCACGCATCGCATCGTCGTTACCGGGGATGACGTAGTCGACCCCGTCGGGCGAGCAATTGGTATCGACGACGGCGACAACAGGAATACCCAGCTTGTGCGCTTCCCGAATCGCGATGTCTTCGTGGTCCACGCCGACGATGAACATCACGTCCGGTAGCGAGCGCATGTCCTTGATGCCGCCCAGGCTGCGCTCGAGCTTTTCCTGCTCGCGCGTCAGTCCCAGGATCTCTTTCTTGGTGAGTCCCTCGAAGCCGCCATCCGCGGCCATGGCTTCAAGCGTCTTCAGGCGCTTGACCGACTGGCGGATAGTCTTGTAGTTGGTGAGCATACCGCCGAGCCAGCGCTGGCTGACAAAGGGCATGCCGCAGCGGGCCGCGTGCGTGCGCACGGCTTCGCGCGCTGCGCGCTTGGTCCCGACAAACAGGACGGTGCCGCCATCGGCAACAGTCGCCTTCACGAACGCGCTGGCTTCGCGCGCCAGGGGCAGGCTCTTTTCGAGGTTGATAATGTGGATCTTGTTACGTTCGCCAAAGATGAACGGTGCCATCTTGGGGTTCCAGTAACGGGTCTGATGACCAAAGTGCACGCCAGCCTCTAGCATCTGGCGCATGGTTACGTCTGCCATTTCAATTTCTCCGGGTTAGGCCTCCGTATATCCCATTCCACAACCCCTTTTTCAGGTGGGGCACCCAGCAGAATGTGTCGATATACGTGTGATTTAGTGTCGCCGGAAAACTTAAGTTGCCCCCGGCGCGCGCGCTTTATACCATAGCCGGCCGCCGACAGTAACCCTTTTTTACAAGGACAGATTTCAGGTACCCGTAAGCTTGCATCGCGTCTGAACAGCGCTGTTTGGGCCCGATGCCAGCGAACTGCTACCCATTGCTAATGACTGTAACGATCAAAACACCCGAGCAGCAGGAAAAAATGCGCGTTGCCGGCCGCCTGGCCGCCGACGTACTGGACATGATCGGCGATTATGTCAAACCAGGCGTGACCACCGACGAACTGGACCAGATCTGTCACAAGTTCATCGTCGAAAAGCAGGGCGCTATCCCTGCCCCGCTCAACTACCGGGGCTTCCCGAAGTCGATCTGTACCTCGGTCAACAATGTCGTCTGCCACGGCATTCCAGGGGACAAGACGCTGAAATCGGGCGATGCCGTGAACATCGATATCACGGTCATCAAGGACGGATTTCACGGCGATACGAGCCGTATGTTCCTGGTTGGAAAGGAAAATATTCTCGCCAAGCGACTCTCGACGATCGCCAGGGAGGCCATGTGGCTGGGTATCGAGGAGCTGGCGCCGGGCAAGCACCTCGGCGATGTCGGCGCGGCCATCCAGCAGCACGTCGAATCGCACCGCTACTCGGTGGTCCGCGAATACTGCGGCCATGGCATTGGCGAAGTATTCCATGAGGACCCCCAGGTCCTGCACTACGGCAGGCGCGGCACCGGTATGGAATTGCGCGAGGGTATGACGCTGACCGTCGAGCCCATGGTCAATGCCGGCAAGGCGGGTGTGCGCCTGCTGCCCGACGGCTGGACCGTCGTCACGAAAGACCGGAGCCTGTCCGCCCAGTGGGAACATACCTGCCTGATTACGGCCGATGGCTTCGAGGTGCTCACCCTGGGCGCCGACGAACGCCCATGAATAAGAAATAATTTCAATGAGTTATGACTCTATTCGCGAATCGCTGGAAGCTTCTGGCGAGGATTTGCGTGCGCGATTCCTGGCCGGCGATTCGGTCGTCGACCTCGTTCACTCAAGGGCCGGCCTGATCGACGATGTCCTGACGGGTCTCTGGCGCGAGCATATCGAGCCGCTTGGCGCCGCGCTGGTCGCGGTGGGTGGCTATGGCCGGGGCGAACTGCACCCGTATTCGGACGTCGACATCCTGCTGCTGCTGCCCGATGCCCTGCCGGACAACGCCGACGACGGCCTGTCCGCCTTTGTCACGGCCCTGTGGGACATCGGGCTCGAGGTGGGCCACAGCGTGCGCAGCGTTGCCCAGTGCGGCGAGGAAGCCGCGGCCGACCTGACGGTTGCGACCACGCTCATGGAGGCACGCCTGCTGGCAGGCCCCGCTGCGCTGTTCGCCGCCATGCAGGACGCCATTGCCCCGGACAAGATGTGGCCGTCCGACCGGTTTTTCGAGGAAAAGCGCAAGGAGCAGATCGTTCGGCACCATCGCTACCACGATACTGCCTACAACCTCGAGCCCAACGTGAAAGGCAGCCCCGGCGGCTTGCGCGATATCCAGATGATCGGCTGGGTGGCAAAACGCCATTTCGGCGCCGCCAACCTGGCGGAACTCGTCGACTACCGCTTCCTGACCCCGGGCCAGCTCCAGCGTCTCGAGGACGGCCAGGCCTTCCTGTGGCGGATTCGTTTCGCGCTGCACATTCTCACAGGGCGGCGCGAGGACCGCCTGTTGTTCGATCACCAGAAGAACCTGGCGAAGATGCTGGGGTATGAGGACGCGGCGTATACGCTGGCCGTTGAACAGCTCATGCAGCGCTACTACAGGACGGTCATGGAACTTAGCCGTCTCAACGAGATGCTCCTGCAGCTGTTCGAGGAAGCGATCCTCATGGATCCGGAGGCGCCGGCGGAACCGCTCAATGCGCGGTTCCAGGTCAAGAACGGTTTCCTGCAGACCGTTCACAACAACGTGTTCCGGAACGAACCGTCCGCGCTCCTCGAGCTCTTTCTCCTGCTGCAGCAGAACCCCGGGATACGCGGGGTCAGCGCCCCAACCATCGGGCTGATCAAGCGCAATCTTCACCTGATCGACGACGAGTTCCGGCAGAATCCGCGCAACCACCGCCTGTTTCTCTCAATACTGCGTGCTCCCGAAGGGGTGACGCACGGCCTGCGCCGGATGAATCTCTATGGCGTCCTGGGGCTCTACATTCCGGCCTTTGGCCGCATTGTCGGGCGCATGCAGTACGACTTGTTCCATGCGTATACGGTCGACGAACACACCTTGTTCGTGGTGAGCAACCTGCGGCGTTTCGCACTGACTCGCTTTAACGATGAATTCCCCCACTGCAGCGAAATCATGCAGGCGCTCGAAAAACCCGAGATCGCCTACCTCGGCGGGCTGTTCCACGATATCGCCAAGGGGCGCGGTGGCGACCATTCGGAACTGGGCGCTGTCGATGCCGAAGCATTCTGCCTGGAGCACGGCCTGAGCAAATACGAAGCCGGCATCGTGGCCTGGCTCGTCCGCAATCATCTCGTCTTGTCCATGACGGCGCAGAAGAAGGATATCCACGACCCGGACGTCATCAACGAATTCGCGATGACGGTGGGCGATCCGCTGCATCTCGACTATCTCTACCTGCTGACGATTGCCGATGTGCGGGGCACGGACCCCAAGCTCTGGAACTCCTGGAAAGCGCAGCTCTTCAACGACCTCTATGTCCTCACGAAACGCGCCCTGCGGCGCGGTCTTGAGAACCCGATCGATCGCGAGCTGCTGCTGAACGAAAAGCGGGAGAGCGCCAGGGCTATTCTCGCAGAGCGCGGCATCCCGGATGAACGCATCGATTACGTCTGGTCCCTGTTGAATGACAACTATTTCCTGAAACACCGTGTGAAAGAGATCACCTGGCACACGGAGTGGCTGGCCGATTCGGATACCGAGTCGGAGATCGGGCTCGTCGATGTTCGACGACGCCACACAGGAGATGGTGTCGAAGCGGTGCTCTACACGCCGCGTGAGAAACGGACGTTTGCGCATGCAACCGCGGTGCTCGACGAACTTGGCTTCACGATTATCGACGCCCGCATCGTGCCGCTCGACAGGGACCGCAACATCGTGACGCTGGTCTTCATGGAGCTCGACCAGCGCGTGGACAGCGATGAACGGCGCATCGCCAAGGTACGGCGTGCGCTCACGCGCATACTGACCGCTCCCAGCGACAAGATGCTGTCCGTCACCCGCGGCCTGCCCCGCCAGGCGCGCATGTTTTCCACCAAGACGACGGTCGATTTCAGCCAGAGTACTGCCGACGACCAGACTGTCCTCGAGTTGCGGGCTACCGACCGTCCGGGTCTTCTGAGCCGCATCGGCCAGGTGTTTATCGAGCAAGGTATCGATATCGAAGCCGCCAAGATTGTGACTATTGGCGAGCGCGCAGAAGACGTATTCTACGTGTGTCTCGAAGGCGGCGGCGCGCTGGACGAGCGACAACAGCAACAACTGGGCGACGCGCTGCTGGAGCAGCTGGACAGCCGAACGACCAACACCTGAGAGCGAGCACATGCAGGAACTGGAACAGATTGTCGAACATGCTTTCGAGAACCGCGCACAGGGATTCGAGAACCGGGTGCAGGTCGAAGCTGCCGTGCAGGAAGCGATTGCGCTGCTCGACTCCGGTGAGGCCAGGGTCGCCGAAAAGAAAGACGGTGAATGGCACGTCAATCAGTGGCTCAAGAAAGCCGTACTTCTGAGTTTCGGCCTCAACGAAAACAAGGTCATCGAGAGCGGCCACAGCCGTTTCTACGACAAAGTCCCGATGAAGTACGCGGACTACACGGAGGCGCGGTTTCGCGCAGACGGTGTGCGCGTAGTGCCCGATGCGATTGTTCGCAAAGGCGCGCATGTCGCACCCGATGTCGTATTGATGCCGTGCTACGTAAATATCGGCGCCTTCGTCGACAGCGGCACCATGGTCGATACCTGGGCAACGGTCGGCAGCTGCGCGCAAATCGGCAAAAACGTTCACCTGTCAGGCGGTGTCGGTATCGGCGGTGTTCTCGAGCCCATCCAGGCCGGGCCTACCATTATCGAAGACGACTGTTTTATCGGCGCACGCTCGGAAGTCGTTGAGGGTGTCGTCGTCGAAGCGGGATCGGTCATTTCCATGGGCGTCTATCTCGGGCAGAGCACACGCATCTACAATCGCGAAACCGACGAGATCACGTACGGCCGGATTCCGGCCGGTTCGGTCGTCGTGTCGGGCAACCTGCCCTCGGCTGACGGCAAGTACTCATTGTACTGCGCAGTCATTGTGAAACAGGTTGATGCCAGGACCCGCTCGAAGACGGGCCTCAACGATTTACTGAGAAATCTGGACTAGAGCAATGCTCACTATTTACGGAATCAAGAGCTGCGACACTTGCCGCAAAGCACGCAAGTACCTCGCCGAGAACGACATCGAGTTTCGTTTTCACGACGTGCGCGATGACGGCCTCGATATTCAGATGCTGGAACGCTGGGCAGCACGGCTTACCTGGGAGAAGCTGCTGAATCGCCAGAGCCTGACCTGGCGCAAGATCCCGGAAGTCGACCGGGCCGGCATGACCAGGGATCGCGCATTCGCGCTGATGCTGAATCAGCCGACGCTCCTGAAGCGTCCGGTACTCGAATCAGCGCAGTTCATGGCGGTCGGGTTCTCCGAGAAACGCTTCGGCGACTTCTGGAAGAAGACGAACGCCTAGCCGATACGGCCGGTGATGTAGTCTTCCGTGAGCTTGTGCTGCGGGTTTGTAAAGATTTTGTCGGTATTGTCGACTTCGACGAGCAGTCCCAGGTGAAAGTACGCCACACGTCTCGAAACACGGGCGGCCTGCTGCATCGAGTGCGTGACAATGACAATGGCGTAGTCCTCGCACAGCTCGTCCATGAGATCCTCGATACGTGCTGTCGCGATCGGGTCGAGCGCCGAGCAGGGCTCGTCCATCAGGATCACTTCCGGGTTTACAGCAATCGTACGTGCAATGCACAGGCGCTGCTGCTGACCACCTGACAAACTGGTACCGGGCTCGTCGAGCCTGTCCTTAACCTCATTGATCAGGCCCGCGCGTTCCAGGCTCGTATGCACAATATTGTCGAGCTCCGCCCGATCCGCGGCAAGGCCGTGAATGCGAGGACCGTAGGCGACGTTGTCGTAGATGCTTTTCGG
Source organism: uncultured Chromatiales bacterium (assembly GCA_965368465.1). Classification (GTDB taxonomy): domain Bacteria; phylum Pseudomonadota; class Gammaproteobacteria; order Steroidobacterales; family Woeseiaceae; genus UBA1847. The sequence continues at coordinate 17,481 of CBDUMZ010000008.1, read as the reverse complement.
AAACGGGTTCGGTTTCTGGAAAACCATGCCCACGCGAGCGCGCAGTGCAACGGGATCCTGTTCCTTGCGGTAGATATCCTCGCCATCGAGCGTGATCTTGCCCGTGACCCGGGCTGTGTCGATCGTGTCATTCATGCGGTTGAGGCAGCGCAGGAAAGTCGATTTGCCGCAGCCCGACGGACCGATCAGCGCGATCACTTCCTTCTTGCCGATTTCAAGCGACACATTCTGGATGGCATGGTTGTCACCGTAGTGAACGTTGACGTTCTCGGCCACCATGAACGGGTTCTCGGAGTGGATATTGCCGACGGTCTCTCCCGACAAAACGGTCTTTCGTTTCGGCAACTCCCGCAGCACGGTGTTCTCGGCGACCGGCGCATCCCGGCGGTCGGGAGCCGGCGGCGGCACTTGCTTGTCGGGAGTCACTTCAGTCATTGCGGACATTCTCATACAGGTACCTTGATAGCTCAATCACTTCGCTTACCATTTGCGTTCCATCCGTTTCCGCAAGATGACCGCGGCCAGGTTCATGACGAGCAGGAAACCGAGCAACACGATAATGGCGGCAGACGTGCGCTCGGCAAACGCGCGTTCCGGGCTGTCCGCCCAGAGGAAAATCTGGACGGGCAACGCCGTTGCCGGATCCGTCAGGCTGCCCGGCACATCGACGATAAACGCGATCATGCCTATCATCAGCAACGGCGCAGATTCGCCGAGTGCGCGGCTCATGCCGATGATTGCGCCGGTCAGCATGCCTGGCATCGCGAGAGGCAGGACGTGGTGAAATACGACCTGGGTCTGCGAGGCGCCCAGCCCCAGCGCCGCTTCGCGAATGGATGGCGGCACGGCCTTGATGGAGGCACGCGAAGCAATGATGATGACCGGCAATGTCAGCAACGTCAGCACCAGGCCACCCACCAGCGGCGCAGACCGCGGCAGTGCGGCCCAGTTGATGAACACGGCCAGGCCCAACAGGCCGAAGACGATCGACGGAACGGCAGCGAGGTTGTTGATGTTGACTTCGATGAGGTCGGACCAGCGATTGCGCGGTGCGAATTCCTCGAGGTAGATCGCGGCGGCAACGCCAATCGGGAACGACAGGACCAACGTAACCATCAGCATGTACAGCGAACCCATGACGGCACCCCTGATGCCGGCAAGCTCCGGCTCGCGAGAGTCGCCGTTCGTGAACAACGCCTTGTTGAAGCGCGTGTCGAGACGACCCGCCGCGCGCAGTGACTCTACCCACGCGACCTGCTTGTCGGAAACCGGCCGCAGGGCTTCTTCGAGAGTCGCGTCGATATTGCCCTTGATCAACATATCGATGTTCGATGATGCCGGCACCCACAAGGTCTGTGTCGTACCCAGTAACCCGGGATTCTCCTCGAGGAGGTCCCGAACCTGGTAGCCAGCACCAACACTGACGATACGATACAACGCGCGTCTGTCCTGCCGACTCGAGACTTCCGGCAGCTCTTTTCGCAGTGCGGCACGCACCAGCCCATCGAAGTCCGCGTAAGCGAGGTCCAGCTGTCCGCCCGGCGCAACTACGTCTTCGTCAAGTTCAATGTCGAGCTGCAAATAAGTTTGCTTGAATGCCGACGCCCCTTGGGCAACCAGGCTCGAGAAAAACACGCCGAGGAACACGATACCGATCCCCGTGGCAATCATGCCAAGCAGCTTGAAGGTAAACTCCTTGCGCCGCCGGCGAGGCATTCCTGCGTCAACCTTTTGGCTGGTTGTCCTGTTATCGCTCACGATCGCCGCCTAGTCGTACTGCTCGCGGTACTTGCGTACCACGCCCAGACCGATGATGTTGAGAAACAGGGTGACGACGAACAGCATCAGGCCCAGTGCAAACGCCGCGAGCGTCTTGGCGCTGTCGAATTCCTGGTCGCCAACCAGCAGGGTAACGATCTGGACCGTCACGGTCGTCACTGCCTCGAACGGGTTTGCCGTGAGATTCGCCGCAAGACCCGCCGCCATCACTACGATCATGGTTTCGCCGATCGCGCGCGATACCGCCAGCAATATTCCACCGACGATGCCGGGCAGCGCGGCCGGCAGGATCACTTTGGTCATTGTCTCGGAGCGAGTCGAACCAAGGCCCAGCGCGCCGTCGCGCATCGCCGTCGGCACGGCGTTTATCGCATCGTCGGAGAGCGACGATACGAGGGGGATAATCATGATGCCCATCACGAGCCCTGCGGCAAGGGCGCTCTCCGAGGCCACTTCGAAGCCGGCGGCCTCACCGGCCCGTCGCACCCAGGGCGCAACGGTCAATGCGGCGAAGAACCCGTAGACGACTGTCGGGATACCCGCCAGGATCTCGAGGAGCGGCTTGGCAATACCGCGAACCCTGGCGCTCGAATACTCGGCAAGGTAGATCGCCGTCATCAGGCCGACGGGGACCGCAACGACCATCGCTATCGCGGTAATAAGCATCGTACCTGCGAACAGCGGAACCGCGCCGAAACTCCCGGACGAGCCAACCTGGTCCGCACGAATCGCGGTTTGCGGACTCCAGTTCAGGCCGAACAGGAACTCCGTCACCGGGACCTTCTGGAAAAACCGAATCGCCTCGAAGAGGACCGAAAGCACGATGCCGACCGTGGTAAAAATCGCGATACTGGAGGCCGCAATCAGGAACCAGCGCACCACACGCTCCACACGGTTGCGGGCACGCAGGTCGGGATGAATCCGGCGCCAGGCAATCGTGCCCCCCAAACCGGCGATGCCAAGCGCAAGCACCGCGAGCAATTGGCGGCTCTTTGCCGCGTAGTTGTTGAATTGCGCCGCCGCATCCCGCAGCACCGCATCGACGTCGACACTGACCACGTCACCCGCGGCGAGATTCTGGATATTGTTGACGAGCAGGTTCAACTCGCCGGCCGACAAGGCCTGGTAGCTTTCGGGCAGGCCGCTGACGACCAGCGCAACGATGACCCTGGGTTCAACCAATACCCAAAGGAGCAGCAGCGCGAGGGCCGGCAGCGTGACCCAGATCGCGACGAAGTAACCGTAGTAGCCCGGCAGGGAATGCAAAGCCATCCCGTGGCCATGCCCACCGACCAGGGACAGCGATCGCCCACGCCCGAAGTAGAAGGCGGCTATGGCCATGAGTCCGAGCAGCAGGATCAGTGTTGTGCTTTGCATAGTCTCAAGTGTTGCAACGAATGGCGGCGACCCGGAGAGGATCGCCGCGTCGCCAAGCTCGTCTGGCGCCCTATTCTGCCGCCATGGACAGCGGCTTCAGATCGCGAACGGCTGCCGCCACTTCGCGACGCTCTTCATCCGGCATGGGAATGAGGCCGCGATCGGACAGGTAGCCCTCTTCGCCCCACGCACGCTCGCTGGTGAACTCGCGCAGGAAGCCGCGCAGGCCGGGAATAACGTCAACATGCGCTTTCTTCACGTAGAAGTAGAGCGGCCGTGACACCGGGTATGCGCCATCGGCAATCGCGTCAAACGTCGGTGCAACACCATCGACCAGTGAGCCTTTTACTTTCTCCATGTTCTGGTCAAGAAAGCTGAACCCAAAGATGCCGAAGGCGTTCGGATTGGCCTGCAATTTCTGCACGATCAGGTTGTCGTTCTCGCCGGCCTCGACGAATACGCCGTCCTCGCGAATCGTATGGCAAATAGCTTTGTAACGGTTCTTGTCGGTATTCTTGAGCGCCGCGATCCACGGCGTTGCCTTGCAGCCGCCTTCCATCGCCAGTTCGACGAAGGCGTCTCGCGTGCCGGAGGTCGGCGGCGGTCCGAGGACTTCGATCCTGATGGCCGGCAAGTCCGGGTTTACCTCGGACCAGGTCGTGTACGGATTCTCGACCAGTTCACCATCGGCCTCACCGGGTACTTCCTTTGCCAGGGCCAGGAATAGATCCGCCCGGCTCAGTTTCATCGTCTTGGCGCCGATCGCATTGGCAAACACGATGCCGTCGTAGCCGATCTTGACTTCGATGATTTCGGTAACCCCATTGGCGGCGCAGGCATCGACTTCTGATTGCTTGATGGCGCGCGACGAGTTGGTCACGTCCGGGTAGTCGACGCCAACGCCATCGCAAAACAACTTCAGTCCACCGCCCGATCCGGTCGACTCGATCTTCGGTGTCTTGAATTCGCTGCTGCGTCCGAATCGTTCAGCAACGACAGTTGCAAACGGATAGACTGTCGACGAGCCAACGACGTAGACGTAGTCGCGGCCAGCCTGTGCGAAAGCGCTCGCTGACAGCGTCAGCCCGAGGGTTGCAATGGCTGTAAGTACGGCCGCTTTGCTGGTATTACACACAGTATGTTCTCCGGGGTGTTGAGTAATGATGCGCAAAGCTTAAGCCCGGAATGTTACCGATTTGTTGCAAGACCCTCGGCGATCGTCCCGGATTCATGGACATAAAAGTCTCTTTTTATTTATATTAATCAACACTTTAAAAGATATACCCAAGCAATGCCTAACGAACACCCCGATGCGACAATCGACCTTTTGTGTGACCTCCTCAGGCGGCCCTCGGTCACGCCGGACGATGCCGGATGCCAGGAACTTCTCAGTGAACGACTAACTGCGGTCGGCTTCACCTGCGAAACGCTGCAATTCAACGACGTTACGAACCTGTGGGCACGGCGCGGCGACACCTCGCCTGTCTTCTGCTTTGCCGGACATACCGATGTCGTACCGCCCGGCGACGAGGCGCAGTGGCATTCTGACCCGTTCAAGCCGACCTTCAGAGACGGCCTGTTGTACGGTCGCGGCTCGGCCGACATGAAAAGCGGGCTGGCGGCCATGATCGTCGCGATCGAGGAGTTCGTTGAAAAGCACCCTCAGCATGCCGGTAGCATCGCCGTGTTGATTACCAGCGATGAAGAAGGCCGGGCGCGTGACGGCACGCTCCGCGTCATGGAAGCGCTGGCGGCACGCGACGAGCACATCGACTGGTGCGTTCTTGGCGAGCCATCCAGCCAGAACAGCCTCGGTGACATCGTGCGCATCGGGCGGCGCGGATCGCTCAGCGGCATGCTAACGGTCAACGGAGTGCAGGGGCACGTCGCCTATCCACAACTTGCCGACAACCCGATCCGTCGCTTCGCGCCAGTGCTCGCCGAACTTCACGAGATCGTCTGGGATGACGGCAACGAGTTTTTCCCACCGACGAGTTTCCAGGTCGTCGATGTCCGCGCCGGTATCGGCGCACCCAACGTGACTCCCGCCGAGCTGACGGCACGCTTTAACTTCCGCTACTCCACTGAATGGACACATGAGTCATTGCAGGAAAAAGTGCACTCGGTATTCGATGCTCACGAGATCAATTACGAACTCAACTGGCATCTCTCCGGAAAGCCGTTTCTCACTGAACCCGGCAAGCTCATCAACGCCGTTCACCAGGCCGTCACAGAACACACGGGGAATGCGCCGGAGCTCTCAACCGGCGGCGGTACGTCGGACGGACGTTTTATTTCACCGGCAGGCGTGGATGTTGTTGAACTTGGGCCCGTCAACGCGTCAATTCACAAGATCGACGAGCACGTCAGGGTCGACGACGTCATCGTGCTTACCCGCATGTACAGGCGCATCATGGAATTGATGCTGCTCTGACGATCAGGCTTTCCGGAAGTTGTTCCAGATTCCGGCAATACCGAGGCCGCCGAGGCCGATCACTACCCAGGTTGGCATCGACAACCCGAGCAGCCGCCATACGACCTCTGCGCACTCGCCGGAACCCTTGAAGATCATGCCCAGGGCGTCCGACAGCGGGAAGTTGTCGACGATGTATTCGAAACCCGGGCCGCAAGACGGAATGTCCTCTTGCGGCATGTTCTGCAGGCGCACATGCCAGCTCGCGACGCCGACACCGAAGCCCGCGGCCAGGAACACCAGCACCCCGTAGACCCTTGCACCGAGATTGCCCGGGTTATGCAGTGCGACGAGCAGAAAGACCAGCCCCAGGGAAATCGTGGCCATGCGCTGAATAATGCACAGTGGGCAGGGATCGAGTAACAGGACGTGCTGCGCATAGAGAGCGAAGCCCATCATTCCGGCACAGGCCAGGAAGCCTGCCAGGTTCAGCAGGCGGCGGTTCGGTAATGTCATCGTCTACGAATCGGGTGTCATGGTTTCGGGAATGGCAGTATGACGCACATCCCTCCCCTGCACCATATAGATCACGTACTCGCAGATGTTCTTGGCGTGGTCGCCGATTCGTTCCAGCGAGCGCGCGCACCACGTCACGTTCATGACCCGCTTGATCGACCTCGGATCCTCCATCATGAAGGTGATGCACTGACGCTGGATGGCCTCGTATTCCTCGTCGACACGCTCGTCTTCGCGGACGACATCCCACGCCGCCTCCACGTCAAGGCGTGCGAACGAATTCATCGCGTCCCGCACCATGTGGGCCACGTGGTGGCCGAGCGTCTTCAACTCGCGATAGGAGTCGGACGGACGGTCCATCGCGGCGAGCTTGGAAGCCAGGAAACCGATCTTCTCGGCCTCATCGCCAATGCGCTCGAGATCGGTGATGGTCTTGATGATCGCGACGATCAGTCGCAGATCCCCTGCCGTCGGGGAGCGCGTGGCGAGAATGCGACCGCACTCCTCGTCGATATTGACTTCGAACGTATTGACCTTGTAGTCGTCTTCCGCGACCTTCAGCCCGAGTTCGCTGTCGCCACTGACGATCGCGGAGATCGCCAGCGACAACTGCTGCTCGACCAGGCCACCCATGGCGAGAACATGATTGCGCAGGTCCTCGATGTCCTTGTTGAAGCGACGCGATATGTGATGGGTCAGGTCAGATGGGTCCATGGTGGCTCTCCGGCCGGTCTCAGTCGAACTTGAATTCTACGTCAAGCTGCAAGCGATTGTAGCCGTGCTCGGTGCCCTGGAAGCGATCGACGTTGTTGAGGAACAGGGTGCCGCCGACGGCAATTCTTTTCGACACAGCGTACTTCGCCTTGAGTATGTGCCCGTCGGAGTCGGTGCCGCCACCTCCGAAGTCCGAGTCGTTGAACGTACCGACGACGGCATCGGCTTCGATGTCCTGGTAGGTCCAGCTGAATTCCATCTCGCCATCGTTCCTGGCCGAACCAAGCTTCGCGCCAACGGCATAACCGGTATCCTCGGTACTGACCTCGTTGTTCTGCGTCAGGTGTGCATAGATCCTGAGCGGCCAGTCCCCGACTTTCGTATCGAACTGGGCGAAGACTTCCGTGTTCTTGTACTCGTAGATATAGTCCCCGTTCAGATCAACGGAATTGCCATTCGCGCTACCGTTGTAGAACGGTTCATTGCCGACGGTATTGGAATAGGAGAAATACCCCGCCCCGGCTGTCAGGCTGGCATGTTCACCGACGGCAAACGTGTAACCGCCCTGTACAACGAACAACAGGGAGTCATCGCTGCTACCGCGTTCCTCGACCGAGAAGCCGCCGGCCGTGCCGAAGAATCCACCCGACGTGAACTTCATGGCCAGACCTTCGGGATTGAGGTCACTGTCCCACACCAGCGGTACGCCGCCGGCCTTGAACATCGGGTTTTTCATCTTGCCGCCGTAGACGTTCAGATTGTCATTGATCTTCCAGTCGACATAGGCAAGGTCGACGCCGATATCCTTCGTCGAAAACCCGTCGTCGAACGACTGGTTCGTAGAAACCGGGCTATCGCCGCCGGTCGCCAGCTGAAAGACGAACTTGACGTCGTCCGTCACTTTCGCATTCAGGCCGAGACGTGCCCGGAATCGCATGCGATTGCGCTCTTCCTCACCGTCCTCGTCAATCGCTTCGTAGCGAAGCCGTACGTCGCCCTTGAAACTCAGGCGATCGGTCCAGTCTTCCTGGGCGGCGGCAGGTGTAACCGCAAGCAACAGGATGAATACTGCGGCTGCAATTTGTGCAAATGGTCTCATTGTTTTTTGTCCCCGGATGGAGCGAACGCCCCGGTTTCTGTCAGGTTTCTGGAAAAAGTAAGCGGCAAGTTACGGCGCCTGCGTTTCGCTTATATGACAGATATATTGCAGTTTTATGACAGGGAGGCGATTGGGGCGGCGACAAGCCGGTCCGCGGGAAACCGACACCGGAATTCACTGCCCTCGCCAGGCTCGCTATTGATCGTCAGCTCCGCGCCGTAGCGCACCAGCACATGCTTGACGATGGCAAGACCGAGGCCTGTACCACCGTGGTCGCGACTGCGCCCCCTGTCCACGCGGAAAAAGCGTTCCGTCAGCCGCGGGAGATGCTGTGCATCGATTCCCTCGCCGGTATCAGCGACGATCAGGTCGGCGCCGTCGGCATCGGCACGCCAGGTCAGGGTGATCTCGCCATCAGCGGGGGTAAACCGGACGGCGTTCGACAACAAATTGACGATGACGGTTTCGATCTCGGCCGCTGCGCCTTTCAGCTGCGCGCCGGATTCGACATTGATGGCGATGGTTGCGATATCCGCATGTCCCTCAAATGCAGTCCTCGCATCGTCCAATAACTGACCGATATCGACGGGCTCATCCGTTCTTGCCTTGCCGGCACTTTCCAGCCTGGAGAGCTCGAGCAGTTCACCGAGAAGACGACTCATGCGCCGCGCCTGACGCTGCATCTGTGCCACCGGCTTTTCCCAGCCTTTGGGCATGTCCTCATCATCCGCGAGACCGTCGAGGTAACCCGCTATCACGGTCAGTGGAGAACGCAGTTCGTGTGACGCATTCGCGACAAAATCGCGCCGCATCTTGGTCAGGCGCATGCGCTCCGTGACGTCGCGCAGCAACAGAAGCTTCTGGTCGGCACCATACGGCACGACCCGGCAGTTCAGCCAGTTGCCATCGACCGTGGGCGACGGCAACTCGACCGTCAGTGACTTGTCATCGGATCGGAGCAGGCGCGTCAATTCCGGGTCACGCAAAATGTTGTCGACGCGCTGACCACGGTCTTTCTTGCGTTTCAGGCCTGCCAGGTGTTTCGCCGCGCGGTTGCAGGAAATGATCTCGTTGTCGCTGTTGAGTACGACCGCCCCATCCGGCATGGCGTTCGTCGCCTTGCGGACTTCGAGGAGCAACTGCCGGTAGCGCTGCTTGCGGCGCGCCGCTTTGTCATGTTCGTACTGGTACCGGGAATAGACCTGTTGCCAGATACCCTCCCCCAGGCGGAATTCGTCGAAATTCCCCGTGCGCAGGGCGCGATCGAAACTCAGCAGCTGGCGCACCTGCCAAAGCAACGCGAGAAGCGCGGCCACCATCAACCCGAGTCCGGGACGATCGTACAACCAGCCGATCAGGGTGCCGGCAACCAGGAACAGGATAACCCCGGCGACAAACTTCCTGGCAGCGTCAGACATCGCGGGTAGAAAAGCGGTATCCGGCACCGCGCACGGTCTGGATGTAGTCGTCGGCCGCGACATCGGACAGGGCTTTGCGCAGGCGACGCACGTGCACGTCCACGGTTCTCTCTTCGACGTACACATTGGCACCCCAGACGCGATCGAGAAGCTGCGTCCGGCTGTACACGCGTTCAGGGTGGGTCATGAGGAACTGCAGCAGGCGATACTCGGTCGGCCCCAGCTTGATCTCTCCGCCTGAGGACAATACCCGATGCCCTGCCGCGTCGAGGTCCAGCACGCCCGCACTCAGGACCTCGTCTGCCGGACCGCCTGCCCGACGCAACACCGCCTGGATACGAGCAAGGAGTTCGCGGGGCGAAAAAGGCTTCGTAATGTAGTCATCCGCACCGCCTTCGAGGCCCGACACCTTGTCTCGCTCTTCCGCACGCGCCGTCAACATGATGATCGAGAGATCCTCATGGTCCTTGTCGCGCCGGAGTTTGCGCGTCAGTTCGAGACCGCTCATGTCGGGGAGCATCCAGTCGATAATGGCGAGGTCCGGCCGTTCGTCGACGAGCAATGCGTGAGCATCGCGGCAGGTTTCGGCCTCAAGAACCTCGTAACCGGCCCGTGCAAGATGAAACGCGGTCATCTCTCGAATCGCCTGTTCGTCTTCGACTATGAGTATTTTTTGTGCTGGCATGCTGCTTCTTTAACAGCAGTATATTACAGATCTGTTACGCGTCAGCCGGGCACCGGTTTCTGCGCCACTTTGCTGCGCAGGTAGGCGGGCGCAAGGTCCTGCGGACGGATCGCCAAGCCGTCTGCCAGTGCTGCAGCACCCAGAGGCAGCAGGAAACGCGCCCGCGGGTACAGGAGGTCCGACCTGGAACCTACGCGGTCGGCGTTCGCCGCGAGCAGCGCAGGATATCGCTCCCAGCCGAATCCCGCTGTAACCCGACCCGGTGCCTTCGCCGCATCGAGACCCTCGACGGGTGTCTGGGTTTGCAGGCGCTCCGGGAACAGGGCGACGGGCAAGTCCTCGGCACCGCGCCCGAACGCTCCGAGGTATACCTCGTTCATGTGCGCGTCCTGCGCCACAAGCACTTCGTCCGCCGCGGATTCGGCAAAAACCTGTGCTGCCAGGGCGGCCAGCGACGAAACAGGCAGGATCTCGATATTCGCGCCGTGTGCCAGGCCCTGTGCCACCGAAGCGGCGATGCGCATACCGATGAAGGACCCGGGACCGTTGCCGAGCACGACCGCGTCCAGTTGCGACGGGGTCAAATCGGCTTCGGCCAGTAATTCCCGGATCATGGGCATCAGCAGGCGTGTGTGCTCGCGTTCCTGTTCCTCGTGCCGCTCAGCGACACCGTGCCCGGTCTGTAATGCCACCGAACAAGCGACCGACGATGTATCGATCGACAGCAGGTTCACGCAACTCTCCCCTTGCGCTCGTGCGCAGCGAGAAACGCGGCAACGTCACTCAACGAGGCTGTCGAGGGCATGGGTGCGAGCGCCTGCAGGAACTTGCTGCCGTAGCGTTTGCCCGTGATTCGGGGGTCACACAGCACGACGACCCCGTAGTCGTGATCGTCGCGGAGCAGGCGCCCCGCCCCCTGCTTGAGCGCCAACGCCGCGGTTGGCAACTGATGGTCCATGAAGCCGTTGCCACCCTCGCGCCGAATGAATTCAAGCCGGGCCATCATGAGCGGGTCGGCTGGGGACGCAAACGGCAGCTTGTCGATCGCCACGACGCTCAACGCCGGTCCGCGGACATCGACGCCCTCCCAGAAACTCCCGGTACCCAGCAGTACCGCGTTACCGGACTGACGGAAGCGCCGCAACAGATCGTCACGGGGCGCATCGCCCTGCACCAGCAACTTGCGACCACTCAGCACCGACTTGTTCGTCCGGAACCATTTCTTCGCATTGTCGAGTGCGCGATGGCTCGTAAACAGGCAGAACATCCCGCCGGCAGTCATATCCAGCAACGGCGTAACGGTCTCGAGCATGGCGTCGGTATGACCGGGGTCCGACGGCTGCGGAAGTCCCGGTGGCAGGAAGATCAGCCCGTTCTCGGCGACCCGGTAGGGACTCGGAAACGTGAGCCCGGGCACACCGGCGAGCCCCATGCGAGCCGCGAAGTGCGAGAAGTCATCGCCGACGGCCAGTGTTGCCGATGTGAAGATCCAGGCCTGGAAACCGTTATCGATCAGGCCATTGAGCTTGGATGAGACGTCCAGCGGGGTCAGGTGCAGGCGCAGGCTGCGCGGGTTGATCTCCAGCCAGCGCAATCCGTCCCAACTGTCTTCGCTCGTCAGGATCCCGAGCCGCTCGCCAATACCCAGTAGCTGGTCGTGGATTTTTTCCAGTTCGATCGACGCGTCGCCCATGTCCGCCACGGCAACCTGGACGTCGTAAATGGCATGGGACAATGTATCAAGCGCCTCGCGCAGGTCGTGGATGACGGCGCCAAGTTCATGTCGCCCTTCCTTGCGGGGCGCATCGGCCCGCAAGGCGCGAATCGCGGTCTGGAATTTGTCCACACGGCGATTCAGCTCAGCCTGCGCGTACGGCAATGTGGCAACACGCAGATCGTCGAGGACGCGTTCGAGCTCGCGGCTGCCCAGCGCCACGCCGAAGAACTGGACGGCAAGGTCCGGGACCTGGTGCGCTTCGTCAATAATGACGGCTTCCGCGCCAGGCAGGAACTCGACGAAGCCCTCTTCCTTCATGGCGAGATCCGCCAGCAGCAGATGATGGTTCACAACGACGAGGTCGGCCTCCTGGGCCGCCTTGCGCGCTTTGGCGACATGGCACTTCGCATACTCCGGACATTTCTGGCCAAGACAGTTGTCCGCCGTGGAGGTCACGAGGGGCCATACCGGCGAATCCTCGGGTACATCGCTCAGTTCGGCCTTGTCGCCGCTCGTCGTGCGATAGCGCCATTCGTGCACTTCGCTAAGGTCGTCGGCAATGCTCGCCGCCGGCTCCGTGACCTGGTCGAGCCGGTGCAGGCACAGGTAATTTGCACGACCTTTAAGCAAGGCCGTCGTGACCGGGCGCCCCACGGCCTTGCACACGAGCGGCAGGTCCCGGTGATAAAGCTGGTCCTGCAGCGCCTTGGTTCCCGTGCTGATGATCGTCTTGCGGCCACTCAGCAGCGCCGGCAACAGGTACGCGAAGGTCTTGCCGGTCCCGGTGCCGGCCTCGACGACCAGGCGCCCGGAGTTCGCGATGGCCTCCGCGACCGCCTCGGCCATCCATGCCTGTCCGGCACGCGGCTGAAATCCGGGCAAATGGTCTCTGAGCGGGCTGTTCGGGCCAAAAAATTCGGTGAGGTCGGTCACGGCAAAAGAGTACACGGTAACCGGCACCAAGGCCCACCGCTTTTTGCCCCAAAACCCGGTTTTAGGGCAGCCCTCGCCGACCGCCATTCCGGGGCTCCGCCAGGGTCCGGAAAATCCGCGCTGATAACGTTTACAATGAGCAATTACCTCACCCGGGGTACTGACTCCTGGCAGTCACCACGTATAATTGCGGTCCCAATCAGTTGCAGTCGAAAGTATCGACCGACACTCACCTAGAAACAGGGATGTCCCTCAAGATGACCAGCAAGCTTGAATCGCTGCAAGCCTGGGTAGACCAGGTCGCGGCCCATACGCAACCCGAAGCCGTTCACTGGTGCACCGGTTCCGAAGAAGAATACCGGGACCTGGTCGAATTGATGCTCGCGACGGGCACCTTGACGACGCTGAACAAGAAGACCCACCCGAACTGTTACCTGCACCTGTCGAGTCCCAACGACGTTGCGCGCGTGGAGCACCTGACGTTTGTCTGTACGCCCGAGGAAGAGGATGCGGGTCCGAACAACCTCTGGAAGTCCCCGGCTGAGGGTCACGAGCAAATGGATGCCCTGTTTGCGGGCTGCATGAAAGGTCGCGTCATGTACGTGATTCCGTATTGCATGGGCCCGATCGACTCTCCCTACTCGAGGTGCGGCGTGGAAATCACCGACAGCCCCTACGTCGTCGCCAACATGAAGCTGATGACCCGCATGGGCAGCAAGGCATTGGCACGCATCGAAACCGAGGGCACGTTCGTCCGCGGTCTGCACTCCACGGGCGAGCTCGACCCCGATCGCCGTTTTATCATGCATTTTCCCGAAGAACTGTCGATCAAGAGCTACGGGTCCGGCTACGGCGGCAATGCGCTTCTCGGCAAGAAATGCCACGCACTGCGTATCGCGAGCTACCAGGCTCGCCAGGAAGGCTGGCTCGCCGAGCACATGCTGATCGTCGGGTTGGAGAATCCAGACGGCGCCGTCCACTACATTGCCTGCGCGTTCCCATCGGCCTGCGGCAAGACCAACCTGGCCATGCTGATTCCGCCAGACACAATGAAGGGCTGGCGAGCCTGGACGTTGGGCGACGATATCGCCTGGCTGCACCTCGATGAGGGCGGCAAGTTGCGCGCGATCAACCCGGAGTCGGGCTATTTCGGCGTTGTTCCCGGAACCAACGAAAAGACCAACAAGAACGCCTACGACATGATCAAGCACGACGCGATCTTCACGAACGTGGCAACGACCGAGGACAATCAGCCCTGGTGGGAAGGCAAGAAAGACGGTGTGCCGTTCAGGGACTGGCAGGGACGGGCGTACGACGCGTCCGCCGGCCCGGCCGCTCACCCGAATTCCCGTTTTACCGTTGCCGCGACCAACAACCCCAGTTACTCGAGCCTCGCCGAGGCTCCCGAGGGCGTGCCGATTTCGGCGATCGTCTTCGGCGGCCGCCGCAAACAGGTTGCGCCGCTTGTCTACCAGGCAAAGAGCTGGGAGCACGGCGTCCTGGTCGGGGCCAGCACCGCTTCGGAAACGACAGCCGCGATGGTCGGCGATGTCGGCGTCGTGCGTCGCGATCCGATGGCGATGAAGCCTTTCTGTGGCTACAATTTCGGGGACTACTGGGCACACTGGCTGTCATTCCCCGAACGCTCCGAGCACCTGCCCAGTATTTTTCACGTCAACTGGTTCCGCCAGAACGACAAAGGTGAGTTCCTGTGGCCTGGCTTCGGCGAGAACCTGCGCGTCCTGGAGTGGATCATCGAACGCTGCGAAGGCCGGGCCGGTGCCGAGGAAACGGCGATCGGCTTCCTGCCGCACGCGTCAGACCTCAATACCACGAACCTCGACATCCAGCCTGAAACGCTCGAGGAGCTGCTGACCGTCGATGCGGAGCAATGGCGTGAAGAAATGGCCTCGGTACTGGATTACCTGGAGAGTTTCGGCGACCGCACGCCGGAAGAGCTCAAGCGGCAGCAGAAGATCATTGCGAACGCGCTCAACGAGAGCCTGGCGAAAGCGTCCTAGTCGATCGTCTTGTAGTAGATCGCCAGATTCGCGCCGGGTGCTTCTGCCCGGCCGAGCCCGATGGTGCCTTCACCGCTCAGCTCGGCCGTGTCGCGCCGGACGAATGTTTCGCGTCCATCGACGTCCTGAAGAAACGTGCCGTTCGTGCTTTGATCCACAATCACGAATTTGCCACGGCGCATTTCGATCTTGGCGTGAATGCGTGAAATCAGGTTGCCTTTGACGACGACATCGTTGTCGTCCGCACGTCCCATATTGATGGACTTGCGCCGGTCGGAGACCTCAACGGTCGAATCGCGGAAGTTGATCATCAGTTTCGACGCCCGCCGTTCCTTGTTCTCCCACTCGATAGTGGGCAACATGCTGGTCGCCTCGTCGGGCTGCCAGACGAGTTCGTAGAGGGCGACCTCGTCGAGCCTGCCGCGCACCGTGGCGACGTCGATCTGACGCGTCTGGTTGCGCAATTCGGGGCTCATTTGCTCGACCGTGAAACCTGAAATGACGATCTGCCGCGCTTTCGCCTGCGACGTCATGCGGTTGGCCGTGTGCACGGCCGCACCGAAAATATCGTTTTGCTCCTGCACCACGGGCCCGTAGTGACAACCGATACGAATGGAAACGGGAATACCGTCTCCTTTCTTCGTCTCGCTGGTAATGCGCGACTGCATCATGACGGCGGCACCCATGGCCTCGTCAACGGTCTCGAACGTCGACATGACTTCATCGCCGATCGTCTTTATCACCGTGCCGTTGAACTGGTAGGTCGCGTCCTTCATGACGTCGAGACACAACGCAACCGTCTCGCTGGCCTTGGTGTCGCCAAACTTGTCGTACAGCTGAGTGCTACCGACGACGTCGGCAAACACAATAGCCACTTCAAGATCTTTTGCCATAACCCGATTCAAAGCTTAATTACCCAAGCAATTAATAATACTACTATTTCTACTTCTATTTCTCGGCGACGATATAGGCGATCCAGGCCAGATCCGCCTCGCCTTTCTCATCCGGCACGAACTCGCCGTTGCCCTCACCGTTCTCGTCTTCACCTTCCCAGTACACCGTCGCCTTGCGGAATCCCGCCTCGAGCAACAGCTCGCGCAATTCCGGTGCGGACCAGAGGCGCCACTCGTAGGTAAACGCCTTCTTGATCTTTGAGCCATCCTTGAACTTGAAGTGGATATGGCAACGGATAAAGTTGGTGACCGGGTGGAATTTCGCCTGGTGCCAGATATAGGTGAATCCGTGTTTCTTGTGCTTGGTTTTTTCCCGTGTCTCTTCCAGCGCCTCGGGACCGCCGAACAGGTCGCAAAAGAACACGCCGTCGTCCTTGAGCGCGTCATAGACCGTTTTGAAATACGCGCGCAGCGTGTCGCGGGTGTCGAATATGAAGTAGCTGAAATTAAAGGCGGCGAGCAGGTCGACTTTCGGCGTCTCGACCGTCATGACGTCAGATTCGATCAGGCTGACACGCGCCCGGTCCTCTGCATCCAGCTTGCCGACACGATGCTGGCGGCCCCACTCGAGGACGGAAGGATCGATATCGACGCCGATCGCCTGGTAGTCAGCGCCCTGTCGCACCCACTGGCAGGACGCGCTGGCGGTACCGCAGAAATCCTCGCGGAACAGGTAAGCGGTACGACCGGTCAACGTCTGAAACGTGGTCTGCAGAAACTCGACTTCGTTCTCGACATTTTGCACCGACATCTCGTAGAGCTCGTGGATATCGGCCTGTTGCGCCATGGTCGGTTGCTTGCTTGCAGATTTCACGCTCATTGAGAAACTTCGTCCTGTCGTTGTGTCGCCGGGCCGTGCATTGTATCTGCACGAGGCATTGGAGGCATAGCGTTTAGTGCATTAATCAGTACTTCGCTGCCGGCACCCGCGCGATGCGCATGCTCGCTGATGTAGCGGCGCCAGGCGCGGGCTCCGGGGCATCCCGTGAACAGGCCGAGCATGTGACGCGAAATACTGTTGAGTGCCACGCCGTTCGACAGCTGCCGGTCGACGTACGGAATCATCTTCTCCACGACCTCTGCCCTGGACGGTATTGTCCAGGTCGGATCAAAATGCCGCTCCAGTTCGGCGAGGAAATACGGTCGGTGATACGCCTCCCTGCCGATCATTGCCCCATCGACGTGCCGCAGGACCTCATCCACCTGCGCACTTTCGGTCAACCCGCCATTGATGACGATCTCGACGCCGGGAAAGTCACGTTTCAGCCGATAGACCCTCTCGTAGTTCAATGGCGGAACCGTACGATTTTCTTTCGGGCTCAAGCCCTCGAGAATCGCGATGCGCGCATGCACGATAAACTTGCGGCACCCGGCCGCAACGAGCGCATCGACAAACGTCCGCAGGAAGGCATCGTCGTCCTTGTCATCGATGCCGATGCGGGTCTTGACCGTAACGGGTGCATCCGTTTCACGCTGCATCGCCGTGAAACAGTCTGCCACGATGTCCGGCCGCGCCATCAGGCAAGCGCCGAACTGCCCGCTCTGCACGCGGTCGCTCGGGCAGCCAACATTGATGTTGATCTCGTCGTAGCCGTAGGCAGAAGCCCTCGCCGTGGCCTGTGCCATCCAGTCGGGGTCGCTGCCGCCGAGCTGCAGGGCGATCGGGTGCTCGGCCTCGTGATAGCGCAGGAATCGATCCGCATCGCCGTGCACAATGGCGGCAGCCGTGACCATCTCGGTATACAGGATCGCGCCGGGGCTCAGCATCCGCATGAAATAGCGGCAATGCCGGTCGGTCCAGTCCATCATGGGCGCCACAGAGATCACGGCGGTACTATGGCGCATCTTTGGCAAGG
>CBDUMZ010000007.1:0-104348 GCA_965368465.1 uncultured Chromatiales bacterium | reverse complement strand
TTGGCACGCGCCGTAGCCCAGGTAGTGACGTTCGGTTGTAGAGAAAAGGGTAGGCCTGCAAGTTCTCGACCGTGAGCAGAAGCTCCCTGTCACCGCTTTCGAGCTCATTGCCTTCTTCGCCCATGCAAGCCGACAGGACCACAAACAGGCATAGCAACTGGGTAAACTTAAGATACAAAGGCATCGCAATCAGTCCGCGACGATAACCTCTGCCTCCAGGTGTGAGTCGGCCTTCATTGAATTCGTGATCAGGCAGTATTTTTCGGCCTTCTCGAGAATCGTGTTGGCTTTCTTCTCAGGTGTGCCCTGGGGTACGGTCAGCTTCGCGCGGACCGCAAAGTCCGTGAACTGTGTGAATTTTTCGATCTTGTCCAGCGTGCCTTCTGCCTCGCACTCCAGCGTGAGCCAATCGAGCTTCGCCGTTCGCGCGATGGCCCTGAAGCTCAGAATAAAACAGTCCACGAGGGCAGCGACGAGCAGCGTTTCGGGCGACCAGACGTCGCCGGGGCCGCCAAACTCGGGCGGTCCTGCCGATTCGAGGTCGGGCAGCCCATCGGCCGACAGCACAACGTTGGCGGCACCTTCCGCCGAAGCCGCAACGCGGTAAATATGAGGTAGGTCTTGCATGATCGGACTCGCAGAATAGTGTGGTACGTATAGTCCCGACTAGATGACCGCATTGCAAACGTTTCATAGTTAGGAGAAACCGAAACAGGAGGCCGAATGCGCGATATTCCTATCGACCAAGTCATGACGCCTGACCCCGCCACGATCAGCCCGCAGAGCAGCGCGGCTGAAGCCCGGCGCCTGCTCGATAGTAATGTCATCAATCACTTGCCCGTCGTCGAAGATGGGCGTCTTGTCGGCATCCTTTCTTCGTCCGACTTCCTCAAACTGCACCTGCTCGACGGCAAGCTGCAAATGGTCGCGGACGCGACCGTAAGCCAGATCATGGAGACCAAGGTTGTGGTTCTCAACAAGAATTCGACCCTCGTCGACGCGGCCGAGAAACTGTCGGTCGGCGGCTTCCATGCGCTGCCCGTCGTCGATCGCAAGCGCAGGCTCCTCGGCATCGTTACATCGAGCGACCTCATCGGTGAGTTGGTGCGGCGCTTGAATCTCTAGCGCACGAGGATTGCGCGAAAGTCATTGACGTTGGTGCGCGTCGGACCGGTCACGACCAGGTCCCCGAGCGCATCGAAGAACGCATAGCTGTCGTTGTTCGACTGCAGCGCCCGCGCATCGCTGGATGATCGTCTCAGCGTGTCGGGATGGACAAGACACCCCGCATTGTCACCGGCGCCATCGATTCCGTCCGTGTCGGCGGCAAGCGCCGTTATACGCTCGTGCCCGTTCAGGGCGATCGCCAGCGCCAGGGCGTATTCGCCGTTACGGCCGCCGCGTCCATTACCCGTTACGTGCACGGTAGTCTCGCCGCCCGAGAGGATGACACAGGGCGGCTCGAGTGGGCCGCGCCCTTCGGCGATATCGATCGCGAGTCCTGCATGTTCCGCCGCGAGTTCACGCGCGTCGCCTGCCAGGTCACCCAGCACGTAGGGTGTTACGTCACGCTCCAGCGCACGCAGCGCGGCGGCCTGGAGCGCATCGTCGCTGGTCGCGAGGATGCGTACGTCACCCTCGCGCGCCGCCGCCGCATCGACGATGGTCGGACCGGAAGCGACGACCGACGGGTCGTTGCCTGGCACGTCCGAGATGATCAGCGTGATGACGTTCGCCGGCGCGCACGCGGCAGCCAGTTTTCCGCCTTTTACGGCCGAGAGTTGTCTGCGGGCTTCGTTGATCTCGTGAATCGCCGCGCCGCTGCGCAGCAGCTCCGCGGTCCTCGCCTGCTTCTCTTCGAGCGTTATGCCTGGCGCCGGGGCGCAGAGCAGGGACGATCCGCCGCCAGACAGCAGGCAGACCACCGTGTCGTCGGCGGAGAGGTCCGCCACAAGATCGAGAATTCTGCGCGTAGCGGCTACGCCATTGTCATCGGGCACCGGGTGCGCGGCCTCTGCGACTTCAATGTAATCGCATTGAACCGCATGACCGTAGGGCACGATGACGAGGCCGCGAAGTGGTGGCGCCCACTGCTGTTCCAGGACCAGCGCCATGCTGGCCGCGGCTTTGCCGGCGCCCACCACGATCACGTTGCCGCGAGGCTTGTCCTCGAGCCACAGTGGGAGGCAGGCGGCGGGGCTGGCTGCCGCGACGGCGGCATCAAACAGGTCGCGAAGGAACCGGGCGTCGTCGGTCATCCGACCGACAGGCTATCGTCCGTCTTGACGTAAGGCGCGAGACGCTTCAGGAGACCCGCCATTTCGGGGCGATTGTCTATGAGCTCCGCGACCGAAAACCCTGTCAGCTCGTACGGCAGGACAAGCCAGTCACTGGTTTCATGCACGTAGTAGTCGGGCACGCGCAAGGTCTTTTCACTCGGGCGATACCAGACCGTGGCGACACGAATGTCGCGCGGCAGGTTGCGCCGTGTCTTGCGCGCGAGCTGCTCGAGCACGGCGGTGACACTGGAGCCGGTGCTGTAGACATCGTCGACGATGAGCATGGAGTGGTGCGAGCAGAGGTTTTCGAGCAGGTACTGCAAGCCGTGCACGCGGATAGCGTCACCCTTGTCCACCATCTGGGAATAGCTGCGCGCCCCGGTGTAGGAGGTCCGGATCGCGATATGGTCGGTCTTGACCCCGAAATAATCGAGCCCTTCCTGGACAGCGATACCCACCGCGCTGCCGCCTCGCCAGAGGCCGACGAGAAAATCCGGCTTGAAGCCTGCTTCGTAAATATTGGCTGCCAGCTGGAACGAATCCTGGAGCAGATCGTCCGCGGCGATAAATCGCTCGTTCATTGTTGTACTCGGGCCGTGCTGAGCTAGAATCGGATCTGCCATTATACGGCTCCTCCGCAGTCCGCATTCAAGAGAATAACAATGGACAAGACAGTACTTTCCGCCCAGGACCTCCTCGAGGACTCGATCGAGCTCGGCATCAAGGTCCTTGAGAGCGGCTTCGAGCCCACCATGATTATCGCGATCTGGCGCGGCGGCACGCCCGTTGGCATGGCGCTGCAGGAGACGCTGTCCTACTGCGGCATTGCCTCGGATCACATTGCGATTCGCACGTCATCCTACACGGGCGTGGACCAGCGCGGGCACGTCGCCGTGCATGGCCTGAACTACATCATCAAGAAGATCTGTCACGACGACCGGGTGCTGATCGTTGACGATGTCTTCGATACGGGCAACACCATCAAGGCCGTCATCGACGAGCTCGGCAAGCGCGCCCGCGGCAATACGCCGGAGGATATTCGTGTCGCCGTGCCATGGTTCAAGCCCAGCCGCAACCAGACGGATCTCATGCCTGATTATTTCCTCCGCGAAACCGACGAGTGGCTCGTGTTCCCGCACGAGCTCGATGCGCTGACGCCCGAGGAGCTGCAGAAGCATCGTCCCGGCATCGCGGAGATCGTGCACCGCGTCAAGGCGCCGGCCAAATCAGCCTGAGCGATGCGCAGGATCTGCGTCTATTGCGGTTCCAACACGGGCAAGCGGCCTGAGTACGCGGCCGCTGCGCGCGAGCTCGCCGATGTCCTCGTTCGGCACGAACTCGAACTTGTCTACGGCGGTGCCGACAAGGGCATCATGGGCATCATTGCGGATGAGGTCCTGGAGCTGGGCGGGAAGGTGCACGGTGTCATTCCGCAAATGCTGTGCGACAAGGAAATCGCGCACCAGGGGCTCACGGAACTGCACGTGGTCGCATCGATGCACGCGCGCAAGACGATGATGGCTGCGCTTTCGGACGGATTCATTGCAATGCCGGGCGGCTTCGGCACGCTTGAAGAGATCATCGAGATCGTGACATGGGGGCAACTGCGTTTTCACGACAAGCCCTGCGGCCTTCTCAATACCAATGGCTACTTCGATCATCTCCTCGCCTACCTCGACCATGCGAGGGCGGAAGGCTTCCTGCGCTCGGAGAATCGCGACATGCTGTTGTCGGACACGAGACCCGCAGGCCTGGTGCGGCAATTCGAGCGCTACGCGGCGCCGCGCGTGGAGAAGTGGACCGCCTAGCGGAACGAGAGCTTCAACTGCCCCGTCGCCGGGGCTCGCAGGTTCTGGCCGTGTATCCGATAACGGACACCAAAGCGCCGGCCCTTGAGGCCGCTGCCGACACACAGGAGTAGCGGTGATACCAGGGCTTCGACGGGCTCACCAACCGGTATATCGCCAATCTTGGCCGTGACCTGGATCGAATCGTCCTTGAGCGTTACAGCGGGGTAGCTTGCGATCTCGTCCGGCGTTCTGGCGACAAAGCGATCGTTAATGCGACGCTTCGGTGGAGAGTCGGCAACGTAGAACGAATTGTGATTCGGCAGGGCCAGCGCAAGCGAGGCATCGATGATCGGCTCCTGTCCCTGGTTCAACACAACCAGCTGCAACCTCTCGGCACGGTCTTCAAACAGGAACTGGCTGTCCTGGTTCCGGTACTTGCTTCTAATCTCGCCGAGCTCCTGCATGATGTCGTCAGGAGACCGATCGATGTAGGGGTTCTCGCTGCCATAGAGACGGGCGTGCGTAAGGCGGGCAACCATGGTCGTGGAGCCAGAGCTTTGCGACTTCCTGCGAATGTCGAGCATCTCCTGGAGCTTCGCGGAGGCCAGCGCGGATGGCATCGCGGCCAGGTCACAGGTTGGCAGCACAAGCTCCTTGTGGATGATGTCGCCAGGGAAGCCAACTTCGATGTCGCCGGCAGAGACGGAATCCCGGAACTTGCGTTCGAACAGTTCCATGAGCTGGCGACGTCCCATCTTGACGGGCATGTTCTTGACGCGCTTGTAGGCATCGCCACGACGCAGACGTTCCGAGTAATCGGCGCGCATCATGTACGGCCGGTCCTGGCAATCGCCAATCTCGAATACACCGACGCGTTTGCCGTCCAGCGACACCGGTTTGTAGCGAATGCGAATCGGCGGCTCGATGAATTCGTTCGCCAGCGACTGATACGACGGTTTGCCCGAGAAGTCGGCCGCATCGATCGAGCACATGCGCTTGCGGCCCTTTGCATCGAAGTCCACGCCCACGACGATATAGCGACTGCCTTCGACAGAAGCATTCGCGATGGCCAGCACGTCACGCAGGAAAGACTGGATTCCGTCCTGACCATACGCGCTCGGTCGAAACTGGACGCCGGTGTCAGGCGTCCCGGATCGGGCTATTTTCGATAGGCGGTCCATGGATCAGGTAATTTTTGCCCAATTATGTTCAACATGACGGGACCCAATCGACAGTTTTTGAGTCCCGGTCCAAACAATGACGCGGTTTACAGCGTCAGCGGCATTGGCGACACTCGCGCCATGACGACCCGATTCGATGCCCTGGCTGCCATCTCGGCCGCGCCGCCCGCCCTGGGTACCGAGCGTGTAGCCAGAGCCATCGAGACCCAGTTCGGCCTGGCCGGCGAATTCTCGCCCCTGGTCAGTGAGCGGGACCAGAATTTCCTGCTCCGGTCCGGCGACGGCAAAAAGTACGTCGCCAAGGTGACGAGCGCCCGCGAGGACCCCGGCGCCACCGATTTCCAGATCGGTGCGCTGCTCCATCTCGAGAAAGCCCAGGGCCTGCTCGTGCCGGGAGTTTGCCGTACGCGGGAGGGCCGGCCGTCCGGCGAACTTGCCGACAACGACACGCGCTATCGGCTACGGGTAGTGAGCTGGGTTGGCGGCGTGCCGCTGGAAGACCTCGTGCCCGACACGGCCCGCGTTCGTGCCTTCGGCGCTGCACTCGCACACCTCGATGAGGCCCTTGCGAGTTACTCGCACCCGGGCGAAAGCCCGGTGCTGTTGTGGGACCTGCAGCGCACACCGGAGCTGCGCGGCCTCACCGCCAATATCGACGATGCGTCTGTCCGGCGCCGCGTTGTGCGCGCTATCGCGGACTACGAAAATGGCGTCGTACCCGTCCTCGCCGACCTGCGTTCCCAGGTGATTCATGGCGACGCTAATCCCGGCAACGTCCTTATCGCCGATGCGGGTATCGGCTTCATCGATTTCGGGGACCTGATTCGGGCCCCGCTCATCTTCGATGTAGCGATCGCCTGTGCCTACCTGCGCTCTTGCGGAGATGATCCGCTCGAGTACATCGTGCCATTCATCGAGGCCTATCACTCGGTCACACGGCTCGTGAACGAGGAGGCCGATCTCCTGTTTGACCTGGTGCGGGCGCGCCTGGCTGCGACCGTGACATTGCTGCACTGGCGCCTGGCCGAACGCGCTGAAAATGATCCGTATCGGAAAAAGACGCTCGAAAAAGAGAGCGGCGCCGAGCGATTTCTCGCCCGGCTGGATGCGCTGGGCCGTGTCGGCTTTCGACAAAAGCTCGCCTGTTTTCAATAGCTTGGTCGTCATGGGGTCTCCCGGTGGGCGGCCCCCGGGCCGGATTTGTGCTTTCCCGACCATTCCTGACATCCTGAACCTGAGAAACAGTTCCGGAATCAAGGGCTTACGAGCACTATCATCGATCTTACCGTTTTTTGCCTGCTCGACACGGAGACGATGAACCTGGACGCCGCACTATTCGTACTGCTTGTCTTCAGCGCTGCCTGCTATGCGCTGATGGGGCTTCGGCTGGTCATGTCCAGGCGCGAGACGGGTACGTTGCCCATCGGGCTGCTGTTCATCGTGATCAGCGCCTGGGTGTCAGGCGGCGCGATTGAGCTGCTCTCCGATTCGTTCCTGATGTTCTCGGTAGGTCGTACGGGGCATTTCATCGGTACGGCGCTCGTGCCGATCGTTGCCTACGTTTGTTTTCGCGAGTACACCGGCGCATCGACAACGGGATCCCGCCTCGCGCTACTCCTCATCGTGCCTGCGATCTCCATCGCCCTGGCGGCGACCAATACCCACCATGAACTGATGTGGTACGGGCCGTTCACGAATAGTGCCGGCGAGTTTCTGACGCAACCGGTGAAATGGGGTCCGTGGTTCCTGTTCGTGCACTTGCCCTACAGTTACCTGATGATCGGGGCTGCGCTCATAATGCTATTGGTGCACAGCTCCGCCGTCGCTCCCGCCTATCGCCGTGGCCTGTTCCTGCTGACCGCCGCCTGCACCGGTCCGCTGATCGCGACGGCTGCCTACGACATTGGGCTGGGGCCGGACACGCTGTCCTACGTCCCGCTGGTGTTTGCCGCGTTTCTCCCGATCTATGCCTGGCTGATTCTTGTCGAACAGATCATCGAGTTCACGCCGTTCGCCTACGAGACCGTGTTTCAGAACATGCAGGACCCGGTTGTCGTGATCGATGAGCAATGCCGGATCATAGGCCTGAACCACACGGCCGAAACCATGCTCTCGGTCAAAGAGAAGCAGGCTTTACGAGTGCCCCTGGAGGAGTTGTTTGGCGACGATTCGCCCGAGGTGTTCGATGCGCTCAATAGCGGCGAGCCGCAGAAGATGCTGACGTCGACCGGGCGTTTCCTGCATGTCCAGGTTTCGCCGATTGCGTCCAGTCGCCCCGGCATGCGCAGTGGGCAGGTCCTCATGTTCCGTGACGTGAGTGACGTCGAGAAGGCGCAGAGTGAGGTTCGCAGGAACGAGAAACTGTTACGCACGCTCATCGACCACTCCGTAAACGGCATCGTGCGCTTCGCGTGGGTTGAAGGAGAAGACGGCCATACCGCGTTGCGCAGCGTATTCGCAAACCCCGCAGCCGGAAAATTCCTGGGCGCCGACACAGAAGGACTGATCGACTGCTCGGCCACACAGGTGATTCGCCACGCGGTTACCGGAATGGATGACAAGGATGTCGACAACATCTTGCAGCGCTTCGCGTCATCGGCCGAAAGCGGGAAAAGCCTCGATATTGAGGTGCGGCAAAAGACCAGGGGTCCGGCCCGCTGGTTGAGGGTGATCTGTGAGCCGGTTGGTGAAGACGTTGCGGCCACGTTCGTCGATATCACGGACCGCAAGGCCAAGGAACGGCAGATGGAGTCCATCGCGACGTCGGATCCGCTGACCGGTGTGCTGAACCGTCGCGGCTTCGAGCGCAATGCGACCAGGCGCTTGTCGGAAAGCAACGATGATGCAACGGGTGCCTTGCTGTTTATCGACCTCAACGAATTCAAGGGCATCAACGACCGTTTCGGTCACGAAGCAGGTGACCAGTTGCTGACCATCGCGGCTGAACGGCTCAGGAAGAGCCTGCGTTCCTGCGACATCATCGGTCGTCCCGGTGGTGACGAATTCGTTGCCCTGGTCCCCGACGTCGATGCAGCAATCGCCGAACAGCTGGCGAAACGACTCACGACGTCACTCGAAGAGCCTTACGACATCGGGCGCAAGAAGATGGTGTGCAAGGCCAGTATCGGCCTCGCGCTCTATCCCGACAATGCCAGTACGTTGACCGGCCTGCTGCGTGCAGCCGACCAGGCCATGTACCGGGCCAAGGGCCGGTGTCGCGGCGTTGTGAACATTCGCGGCGAAGATCTCCTCGAAAAAGCGGTCTAGGTCGCCTGTCTACCCCCTCCGGTAATAAAAGCCCGGTACTGTCGGTCCACTCCACAAATACTGGAGCTTCGCATGACACGTACCCTTATCCCGGCCGCGCTGGCCGCTCTTCTGACGCTCAGCCTGGTGTGCAGCAACGCCCTTCGCCAGGGGCACGCGGATGTGCCGGTCGCCGCATCGGCGGACCTCGTACAGCCCCTCAGTGTCGGTGACGTCGCACCGCGGTTCATGGTTGAGACCGTTGCATCCGAGCCCTTCGATTTCAATCCGAAAAAGCTCGACAGGCCGGTGATGCTGCTCGTGTTCCGCGGTGGCTGGTGCCCCTACTGCAACATGTATCTCTCGGACATGCGGCACGTGATCCCGGAAATACGGGCGCTCGGTATCGACGTGCTGTTTCTTAGCGGCGACCGCCCCGAGTTGCTGTACGACAGCCTCGAAGACCAGGCCCAGGCAGATATTGCCGGGCTGGACTACACGATTCTTTCGGACGCCGACGCGCAGGCAACGATCGCCCTGGGTATTGCCTTCAAAGCCTCCCAGCGCACGATCGACTACGTTAACAAGAAGGGCGACGCTTACGAGAAGTCATCGATGGAACGTCACGGTATTCTGCCAGTGCCGGCCGTGTTTGCCGTCGGCCGCGACGGCGTGATTGCCTTTACCTACATCAATCCGGATTACAAGACGCGACTGCCTGCCGACGAGCTGCTGGCCGCGGCGCGTGCGATTGCTGCTGCAGACTAGCTGTTGCAAGTGATAGGCTGTCGCGATGAACGAGACACGCCGGGAAAACCCGCTGCAGCGGGCCATCAGGGCAGCCACCAGGATTGAGTCCAATGAGCTGCAGGCGACGATCCTGTCGTTCGCTTTCGTCTTCGTCTTGATGACGGCCTATTTCATCCTGCGTCCGGTCCGTGATTCCCTGTCGTCCGACTGGACAGACGAACAGCTGAGCTGGCTGTGGACCTCCACTTTTTTTGTCAGCGTACTCGCGGTGAGCCTCTATGGCGCCGTCATTTCGCGTATGCGCATGAGCGTCATCGTGCCGAGCATGTATGCCTTCTTCGCCATGACGTTCGTCGGCTTCTATGTAGCGGGACGAACCCTCGGCGACAGCGACCTCGTCAATCGCGCCTACTACGTCTGGCTCAGCGTGTTCAGCCTGTATCACCTGTCCGTGTTCTGGACCTTCATGTCCGGGCTCTACAACAAGGAGCAGGCCAAGCGCCTGTTCGCCATCATCGCGATGGGGGCCACTGCCGGTGCGATCGTCGGACCGGCCGTCGCGACGTTATTCGCGGACAAGATCGGCAACCTCAACCTGCTGCTGATCGCGGCCGTTCTGCTGCTGCTGCCACTCGCGTTCATCACCCGCCTCGAGCGACTGCGCGTCAGCGATTTGGGCAATGCCGAGATGCAGACAGACCTGACGGGCGGTCGGGAGTTGAGCGCCAACCCGTTTTCGGGATTCAAGACTTTCGCCACCAACCCATACCTTCTCGCAATCGGCCTGTTCATCCTGCTTTACGTCCTGATGAACACGTTCATCTACTTCGAGCTGCGCAAGATGGTGGGCGATTTTGATCGAGACACGCGTACGCAGATCTGGGCCGGTATCGACCTCGCCGTGAATTCACTGTCGTTCATCATCGCGTTGTTTGCGACAGGGCGCATCGCGACACGCTTCGGCATGCCGACCACGCTGGCGTTGGTGCCCTTTTTCATGATCGGTGGCTGGGTTATCGTCGCGCTCAGTCCGGTTCTTGCGGTAATGGCCGGACTGCAGATCGTGCGCCGCGCGGGCAACTACGCGGTGACCCGGCCAGGACGCGAAATCCTGTTCACGGCGGTCGATGCCGATACCCGGTTCAAGGCGAAACCCGTGATCGATATCGTCGTCTACCGTGGCGGTGACGTGGTGACCGCATGGCTCTATACGTTCCTGACCTCGGTTGTCGCGCTCGGCACGGCAGGCGTCGCGGGGGTCGCTGCCGTGTTCGCCGGCGTGTGGGTCAGTGCCGGCATCTACCTGGGGCGTCGCTACGATCATGTGGACAAACAACACGATGCGGAGAGCTGAATCATGTCATTGAGGAACACAGCAACGGAATGGGGTTCATTGGCCAAAGCGCTGCACTGGATTATCGCCATCGGCGTATTCGTGCTGATCTACCTGGGGCTCGAGCAGGCCGGCATGGAGCGCGGCGACGAGAAGTCGAGAATTCGTTTCATTCATTCGTCGATAGCTACGATCGTGTTGCTCCTGATGACGATCCGCATTGTCTGGCGATTCATGAACGAGACACCGGCACATCCGCAGGGCATGGCGCGCCTCCAGGCGCTCGTCGCCGATCTCGTGCACTGGGGCCTGTACATCGCCGTCTTCCTGCAGCTGCTCGCGGGGGCGATGGTCACGGGAACCGGCGGTCGGGGATTGCCCGTGTTCGGTCTGTTCTCGATCCCGTTACCCGTCGGCGAAGACGACGATGCGCATGAGTTCTGGGAGGAAGTGCACGAATTCGTCTGGAAGCCGCTAGCGGCGCTCGTCATCCTTCACATTCTCGGCGCGCTCTACAACCACTTCGTCGCGAAGAACGACGTTCTGCGTCGTATGACACACGGCGTGAAGTAGGGCCTGGTGTCGTCGTGATCGCCGGGCAGCTCCAATGAAGAAGGCACCGAGTTACGAGACGCAGGATCTCCGGGAGTTCGCCCGGGTCCTGCAAGCGCGCCGCACCGTCGACCAGTACATCCAGACACCGGTTCCGGACGACCTCGTTCTCGAGGCGATCGAAGCGGCGACCTGGGCCCCGAATCATTACGTATCGGAGCCGTGGCGCTTCATCCTGCCCGGCAAGAAGACCATCGGGCGCATCGTTGACCTGTGCGCCGAGATGGTTTGTGAGGCGAAGAGCGCCGAGCTTGCCGAGCACAAGCGCAGTAGCTGGAGCGAGAAGCCCGGGTGGCTGATCGTCACGTGCGCGCGAAGTGACGACGCATTGCGCGAGCGGGAAGACTACGCCGCGTGTTGTGCCGCCGTGCAGAACTTCATGCTGTACCTGTGGAAAGCCGGCGTCGGCTCGAAATGGACAACCGGTCCTATTACGCGGGACGGGCGTTTCTTCGAGATTATCGGCGTCGATGCGTCAGAGGCGTTCGTCGTGGGCATGCTCTGGTTCGGTTATCCGAAGATCACGCCCACGCAGTCGCGAACCGCGGTCGAGGACGTTCTCACCCGGCTTCCCTAGCCATTGGCTAGTCCCGCGCGAGTTCATCCGGGTGGTGTACGAGATCGCCAGGGGCGATGAACGGGCGCAGCAGGAAAAGACCGGTCACGATCAATCCCACGACCGCCATGATGACGACGGACTGACGTACGGTGCCGTCGTAGATCAGCGCGGCAAGCAGCGCGCCGCCTGCGCCAAACAGGTTCTGTAGCGTGCCGATGATTGACGATGCTACGCCGGCGATGCGCGGCAACGGGTCGAGCGCGAGTACCGTTGCGTTCGAGGCAAGAATCGCGATCGTAAACATGAACAGGCACACGGAAGACCACATCCACCAGAATGGAGCGCCGTCGAGCCAGGCAATGATCGTGAGCTGCACACTCGCCACGAAGATCAGGGCCACGCCGAGGCCGATGAGTTGCAACTGGTCGAAGCGCACGACGAGCCAGCGGTTGGCAAACGAGCCGACCAGGATAGAGATGCCGGCGCACGCGAAGATCAGGCCGTATTGCTGGATCGAGAAGCCATAGATCTCGACTACGAGCGCTGCGGACACGGCAATGATGGACATGAAGCCGGCCGGTGGCAGAACGATCAGCAGCAAGCCGAACACGCTCTGCCGGTGAGAAAAAAACTCGCGAAAACTCGAGATCAGCTGGCGTACCGCGTGCTCGCTGGCGCTCGGTACATGGGTCTCCGGGATGTTGGCTCGAATACCCAGCATGACAAGCCCGGCGCAGGTTGCAATGGCGATGAACGGGGCACGCCAACCCCAGTGTGCGACGAGCAGCGCGCCGAAGCTCGGGGCGATGACGGGTGCGGCCGTAAATATCATCGTCATCAGTGACATCAGCCGCGCGGCATCTTTGCCGGATGCCACATCGCGGACCATCGCGCGCGACAGCACGATGGCCGAGGCGGCCCCGATGCCCTGCACGAACCGCGCGGCGAGCATCACTTCGATGCTGTTCGATGCGGCGGCAACCATTGCTGCGACGGCAAAGATCGTCATCCCCACGTAGAGCGTCGGCAAGCGACCAAGGCGATCGGAAAACAGGCCCGCCGGAATCTGGCCGCACGCCATGCCGACCATGAAGATGCCGACAATCTGTTGGCCATGAGACAGCGTTGTTTCGAGTGCGTCCACCATGGCCGGGATGGCCGGCAGACTGAGGTCCACCGTCAGTGCTGCGACGGCCGTAAGCAGGCCCAGCGTAATGACGAAGCTCTTGCGGTGGAGAAGATCGGCGTTCACGGCCGCGTAGCCTACAAGGATTCGGCCAGCATTACTTCCGTTAGCTGGGGTGTGCCGACCCAGTACGCAAGCTCGCGCGGGTGGCTGATGTTCCAAACGGCGATGTCGGCACGCTTGCCGATTTCCAGTGTGCCCCGATCGGCGAGTCCCAGCGCCTGTGCGGCGACGCGTGTCGTACCCGCCAGGCACTCTTCGGGCGTCAGCCTGAACTGCCGCGCGGCGAGCATCATCGCGGTGCGAATACTGCAAATCGGCGATGTGCCGGGATTACAGTCGCTCGCGACGGCGACCGGCACGCCGAGCTCACGCATCGCGGCTATCGGCGGCAGCCGGGTTTCGCCAAGTGTCAGGTACGCGCCGGGCAAAAGCACGGCGACCGCCCCGGCTGCGGCCATCGCCTCGATGCCGGCCGACGATGTGTACTCGAGGTGATCCGCCGAGAGCGCATCGAACCGGGCGGCGAGCGCTGCGCCATCGCCGTCGCTGAGCTGGTCGGCGTGCAACTTGACCGGCAGGCCGAGTTCCGTTGCTCGGGCAAACAGCCTCGCGACCTGTTCAGCGTTGAAGGCGATCGACTCACAGTAGGCATCGACCGCATCGGCGAGTCCGCCGGCAACGACTTCCGGTAGCAGCTCGTCGCAGATCAGGTCGATATAGCCGTCGGCATTGTTTTTGAATTCGGGAGGTACCGTGTGTGCCGCCAGCAAGGTTGTGCGAATCGTCAACGGCGTTGCCTCGCCGAGCTGCCGCGCAACCGAGAGCATCTTGAGTTCGCTTTCGATGCTGAGTCCATAGCCCGACTTGATCTCTATCGTCCCCACACCCTCGGCGGCGAGCGCCTGCACGCGGGGCAGGGCAGCGGCGTACAACGCGTCCGCCGATGCTGCACGCGTTGCCCGGACGGTCGACATGATGCCACCACCCGCACGCGCGATGTCTTCGTAGCTGGCGCCACGCAGGCGCTGCTCGAACTCGGCGGCTCTATCGCCCCCGAAGACGAGGTGGGTATGACAGTCGATTAGCGCCGGTGTTATCCAGCGTCCGGCGAGCGAACGCGTGGTCCGTGCAGCCGTCGCCGGCAGTTCGCTACGGGGGCCGATCCAGGTGATTTTGCCCTCCGCGATGGCGACGGCACCGTCGTCGATAACGCCGTAATCCTCGCCGGCCATCGTTGCGATTCGGGCGTCTGTGAAGAGGAGGTCCATTGCATTGAACGGTACCATGCACTAACCTGTATATACAACTTACAGGGGACCGCATGACCACACTTTTTGCACGCAAGGCCCTGCTGCATAGCGGCTGGAGCGACAACGTCCGGCTCACCCTGGAGGGAGGCCGGATCGCGAGCGTGGACAGCGCCGTAACGCCTGCAGCGGCCGACGACCTGCTCGGCTGCGTGATCCCCGGCTTGTGCAACGCCCACTCGCACGCGTTCCAGCGCGCGCTTGCGGGTCATACGGAAGTGCGCTCCCCGGCCGGTCGTGACAACTTCTGGTCCTGGCGCGAACGCATGTACGAACTGGCGGGTCGTGTCGGCGCGGATGAGCTCAGGGCGATCGCGCGGCAGGCGTATTGCGAGATGCTGCGCTCAGGCTATACATCGGTCGCGGAGTTTCACTACTTGCACCGCGACCCGCTGAACCCGGCAGCGCGCGACACGATGTTCGAGGCCATAAAGAGCGCGGCCGATGACAGCGGCATTCGCCTGACTTACGTACCGGTGCATTACGAGCGCGCGGGTTTCGAGGATCCGGAGCCGACCGCACAGCAAACCTCATTTGCCATGTCCGTCGACGAATTCCTGCAGCACGTCGAGCGTGTCTCGCCACGCTGTGAGGGACACGTCAGTATCGGCATCGGCGCACACAGCCTGCGGGCTGTCAGCGAAGCATCGCTGCGGCGTATTGCCGCCGTCGCCGACGCAATGGCGGTGCCAATGCACATTCACGTCGCCGAACAGCAGCGCGAGGTTGCGCAGTGCTTTTCGTCCTACGGACGCCGGCCGGTTCGCTGGTTGCTGGAAAACTTCGACCTGGGCCCGGCCTGGAGCCTGGTCCACGCAACGCACATGGACGACGACGAAGTCGCTGCGCTGGCGAAATCCGGTGCGGTCGCCGTGTTGTGCCCGAGCACCGAGGCAAACCTGGGCGACGGCCTGTTCCCATTGCACGATTACCTTGTCCAGGGTGGCCGGATCGCGATCGGGTCCGACAGCCATATCTCGATCAATCCTTTCGAAGAGCTCCGCTGGCTCGAGTACGGACAACGGCTCGTCTCGCAGTCGCGCAACGTTGCAGCGCTGCGAGACAGCCATGTCGGTAGCGAGCTGTTCGCGCGCGCGCTCGAAGGTGGTGCACTGTCCGCCGGGCATCAGCCTGCCGGTATCGCGGCCGGCGCTCCTGCGGATCTCGTTGTGCTCTGCGACGACGATCCGATGCTCGTAGGTCACGACGACGACTCCCGCCTCGATGCCCTCGTGTTCTCCGGTTACCCGCTGCCCGTCATGCGCGTGATGGTTGCCGGCCGCTGGCACGTCGAGGACGCCATGCATGTGAACCGCGAGCACGCGCGCTCGGAGTTTGCGGCTGCGCTCCAGCGCATGGGTGCGCGCGCATGAATGCCGCCAGGCCACGCTACCAGCAGCTCAAGGACCTGATCATCGCCCGGATCTCGTCGGGGGAGCTGCGCCCGAGCGACCGGGTGCCGTCCGAGAACGATCTTGTCGAGTCCATGAACGTCTCGCGCATGACGGCCAATCGTGCGCTGCGTGAACTGAATGACGAAGGCTACGTTGAACGTATCGCAGGCCGCGGTACCTTCGTTGCGGATTTTCGTTCGCAGTCGCACTTGCTCGAAGTGCAGAACATCGCCGACGAGATCCGCAGTCGCGGCCACACCCATACCAGCACGGTCGTTCGCCAGTCGCGCCAGCACGCGCGCGGCGAGGTTGCCCGCGCGCTGCACGTGCCGCAGGGCACCGACATTTTTCACCTGCTGCTGGTCCACCATGAGAACAATGTGCCCGTGCAGCTCGAAGACCGGCACGTACTGGCGAGTTTCGCGCCGGCGTGCGGCGAGCAGGATTTCGCCCGCGTGACGCCGAGTGCCTACCTGACATCGGTCGCGCCACTGCAGGAGGCTGAACAGGTTGTCCGGGCGAGCATGCCGAACAGCGCCGTTCGGCAGCATCTGAAGATGGGCGACGACGAGCCTGCACTCGTCGTCATGCGCCGCACCTGGTCGAAAGGACGCCCCGTCACTTTCGCCCGACTACATCATCCGGGCAGTCGCTACGAACTGACCGGGCACTACACACCACCCGGAACGTCGCGGTCGATGCCGGCCGACGTTGTGCAGCTGGAGAACTTGCAAAAATGAACAGAACCATAAAAGCGCCAACCGGTGTCGAACTGA
Organism: uncultured Chromatiales bacterium; assembly: GCA_965368465.1. Classification (GTDB taxonomy): domain Bacteria; phylum Pseudomonadota; class Gammaproteobacteria; order Steroidobacterales; family Woeseiaceae; genus UBA1847. The sequence goes on along the minus strand of CBDUMZ010000007.1, from coordinate 87,932 downwards.
GCGCCAAGAGCTGGCTGACAGAAGCGCCGCTGCGCATGCTGATGAACAACCTCGACCCACAGGTCGCCGAGCGGCCACAGGACCTCGTCGTCTACGGTGGCATCGGCAAAGCTGCCCGCAACTGGGCGTGCTTCGACAAGATCGTCGAAACGCTAAGGGAGCTCGAGGCGGACGAAACCCTGCTCGTGCAGTCCGGCAAACCCGTTGGTGTGTTCAAGACGCACGAGGACGCGCCGCGCGTGCTCATCGCGAATTCGAACCTCGTGCCTGCGTGGGCCAACTGGGAGCATTTCCGGGAACTCGATCGCAAGGGACTCATGATGTACGGCCAGATGACGGCGGGGTCCTGGATCTACATCGGGAGCCAGGGCATCGTGCAGGGTACGTACGAGACATTCGTGGAGATGGGGCGCCAGCACTACGGCGGCGACCTCGCGGGGCGCTGGATCCTGACCGCGGGTCTGGGCGGCATGGGTGGCGCGCAGCCGCTGGCGGCGACGATGGCCGGCGCGTCCATGCTGGCCATCGAGTGCCAGTCCGATCGCATCGACATGCGACTCGAAACCGGTTACCTCGACACGCGGGCCGAGACTCTCGACGAGGCGCTCGCGATCATCGACAAGGCGGTTGCCGGCAAGGAGGCGGTATCGGTTGGCTTGCTTGGCAATGCCGCAGAGATCCTGCCCGAACTCGTCAGGCGCGGGGTGCGCCCCGATGCCGTAACCGACCAGACGTCGGCGCACGACCCGGCCAACGGCTACCTGCCGATCGGCTGGACCGTTGCGGACTGGCTCGAGAAACGCAACACGGATCCCGACGCGGTCGCGGCAGCATCGGTGAAATCGATGGTCGTGCACGTCGAGGCGATGCTGGCATTCCAGAAGCAGGGTATCCCGACATTCGACTACGGCAACAACATTCGCCAGGAGGCGTTCAACGAAGGCCTCGAGAATGCATTCGACTTCCCGGGGTTCGTGCCGGCCTACGTGCGGCCGCTGTTCTGCCGCGGCGTCGGGCCGTTCCGCTGGGCGGCACTGTCGGGTGACCCGGAAGACATCTACAAGACCGATGCGAAAGTTAAGGAACTCATTCCCGACGATCCGCACCTGCACCAGTGGCTCGACGCAGCGCGTGAGCGTATCCAGTTCCAGGGCCTGCCGTCGCGCATCTGCTGGGTTGGCCTCGGCCAACGCGACAAGCTCGGCCTCGCATTCAATGAGATGGTGCGCAATGGCGAACTCAAGGCGCCGGTTGTCATCGGCCGCGATCACCTCGACAGCGGCTCGGTAGCCAGTCCGAACCGCGAAACCGAATCCATGAAGGATGGCAGCGATGCCGTCTCCGACTGGGCGTTGCTGAACGCGCTGCTGAGCACGGCAGGCGGCGCGACCTGGGTTTCCCTGCACCACGGGGGCGGTGTCGGTATGGGCTATTCGCAGCACGCGGGCCTCGTTATCGTTTGCGACGGCACCGAGGCGGCCGCCAGGCGCATCGGTCGCGTGCTTTGGAACGATCCGGCAAGCGGTGTCATGCGCCATGCCGACGCGGGCTACGAGATCGCGATCGACTGCGCCCGCGAACACCAGCTCAACCTGCCGATGGTCAATGCCGGGAGCAAATCATGAACCTGACCATCGACAACCAGATGGTCACGCTGGCCGAATTGCGCCAGGCGTGGCTCGAACCCGTGACGGTCGATCTCGGCAGCAGCGCGCGACGGCGCATCGCGGAGGCGAATGAGCTGATCGACGATGTTGTCGCGCATGGCGACCAGGTCTACGGCGTCAATACCGGTTTCGGGCAACTGGCCACGGTGCGCATCAGCGACACTGAACTCGCTCATCTCCAGGAGAACCTCGTACGCTCACATGCGGTCGGTGTCGGCGAGGATCTCGATGACGACATAGTGCGTCTCATCATGCTGATGAAGGTCATCGCGCTTGCCGAAGGCTTTTCCGGGGTGCGCCTCGAACTCGTCGAGAAGCTTTGCGACCTGATCAACAGCGAAATCTACCCGCGAATTCCCGCGCGTGGATCGGTCGGGGCGTCGGGTGATCTCGCGCCGCTCGCTCACATGGCCGGCGCATTGATCGGTATCGGCGAGGTGCGTGTGCAGGGCAATCTCGTGCCAGCGCCGATCGCCCTCAAGGAAGCGGGCATCGAGCCGGTTCAGCTCGCGCCGAAAGAGGGTCTCGCACTGCTCAATGGCACGCAGGTTTCCACGGCACTCGCGCTGGGCGGCGTGTTCCGTACCGAGAATGTGCTGTCCGCGGCGCTCGTGGCGGGGGCGATGTCATCCGATGCCATCAAGGGTAGCGACACACCCTTCGACCGCCGTATACAGAGTGTGCGCGGTCACGGCGGGCAGATCGCGGTTGCCGCGGTGCTGCGCGACCTCATGAGCGGCAGCGAGATTCGCGCGTCGCACGCGGGTTGCGACCGGGTGCAGGATCCGTATTCGATTCGGTGCCAGCCGCAGGTCATGGGTGCCTGCCTGGGCGTGTTGCGGCATGTCTGCAAGGTGCTCGAGACCGAAGCCAATGCCGTGACCGATAACCCGCTCGTATTTACGGACTCCAGGGCAGTGCTGTCGGGTGGCAACTTCCATGCCGAACCGGTGGCGCTCGCCGCGGACTACCTGGCGCTGGCGATCGCCGAGATCGGCGCGTTGTCCGAACGGCGCATCGCGCTGCTTATCGACGCGCACCTAAGCGGCTTACCCGCGTTCCTGGTCAACGAGGGTGGCTTGAACAGCGGCTTCATGATGGCGCAGGTAACGGCGGCCGCGCTTGCGTCCGAAAACAAGTCGCATGCCCATCCGGCGAGCGTTGACAGTATCCCGACATCGGCGAACCAGGAGGACCACGTCAGCATGGCGACGTTCGCTGCCCGCCGCTTGCACACGATGATCCACAACGTCGAGGATATCGTCGCCATTGAACTGCTGGCTGCAGCGCAGGGTATCGACTTCCACCGGCCGCAGAAGAGCTCCGAGGCGATCGAAGAAGTGATGGCCGCGATTCGCGAACTGTCGCCGATGTACGAGGAAGATCGTTCACTGTCAGCCGATATTCGGCGCGTTGCCGCGACGATCGAGAACGGGGACTTCAGCCGCTATGCCGAATCGATACTGCCAAGCCTGAGCCAATGATCGGCGTATTCAATTTCTACGAGGGCACGTCGCCACTGTTGATCAGTGTGCCGCACGACGGCATCCACGTGCCGCCCGGCATTCGATCGCGCATGACGGCCGCCGGGTCGATGGTTCCGGACACGGACTGGCATGTCGCCGAGCTCTATAGCTTTGCTCGTGAGCTGGGCGCGAGCATGCTCGTCGCCAACTACTCGCGCTACGTCGTCGACCTGAACCGCGCAGCGACCGATGACGTCTTGTACCCGGGACAGGTTGCCACGGGCCTGTGCCCGGTGCAGACCTTTGCAGGCGAAGATATCTACGCGGGGTCCACCGTGAGTGGCGATGAGATCGAGGAGCGCGTGACCACGTACTGGCAGCCGTATCACGATGCCCTGCAGGGCACGCTGGCGCAGCTGCGCGACAGGCACGGCTACGCCTTGTTGTGGGATGCGCATTCGATCGCCAGCGTGGTGCCACGGCTGTTCGACGGTGAGCTTCCGGAGCTGAATATCGGGACCAACGGCGGCCGTAGCTGCGCGGCATCCAGGGAAGCGCGCGTGGCCGATGCGGCTGCTGCGAGTCCGTACAGCCATGTCGTCAACGGTCGTTTCCAGGGCGGCTACATCACGCGCCACTACGGCGACCCCGAATCCGGTGTGCACGCCATGCAACTCGAGATCGCGCAGCGTGTCTATCTGGACGAGGCGACCACGAACTTCGACGCCCGCAAGGCATCCCGTCTTCGTGATACGCTGCGGGCCATGCTCGATGCATTTACGGAACCAGAAGAGAGTTAATTGTATGAGTAAAATCAATAAGTTACTGAGAATCGTCGCCCTGGCAACCGTACTCGCCCTCGCCTCGGGTTGTGTCACGCCGGCCGGCAAGCTCGACGCCAGTGCGAGCGACGCAGTGGACGAATTCAGGAAGCAGGTCAACGGTGCCGACGTCTTCCTGAACCAGGCGGCCGGCTACCTCGTGTTTCCCAAAGTCTACAAGGCAGGCCTCGGTGTTGGTGGTGAGACGGGAGAAGGCGTCTTGCGCGTCGGCGGTTCGGTGGTTGACTACTACCGCATTGCTGCAGGCTCCGTCGGCTTTCAGTTCGGTGCACAGGCCAAGTCCATCGTGATCGTCTTCATGACACGAGATGCTCTTAACCGCTTTCGCAGTTCCGAAGGGTGGCGCGTAGGCGTTGACGGCTCCGTCGCACTGATCGACATCGGCGCGGGCAAGACGATTGACAGCGACAACGTGCGTGACCCGATCGTCGGGTTCATCTATGGCTCCAAGGGCCTGATGTACAACCTGACGCTCGAGGGCACGAAGTTCACGAAGATCGAAAGGTAAGCAGGCCATTGCCAATTGACCCGATCGACAAATCCCGGGGCTGGTCTCGCAAGGTCCGGACGATACTCGGCGGCGGTCTCCACGCCGGCGGGATTGCCGTAGCGCTCTCGGCCGGGGCGTTGGCGCTTGCTGCCGAAGACGGCAGCAACACGGAAGTTACGGCGCCGCCGGCGCCGACGCACATGTCCGAAGAGCTGAGAAGCGCCATCACGAAAATCGTGATTCTGCCGATCAACGGTGACGCCCAGGAGGCCGTTACGGGCACCTACGGCCAGAAGACGCTCGGGATGGCGGGCGGCGCGGCCAAGGGCTCCGGCATCGGCAATATCCCGGTCGAGGTGGGTCACGTGCCCATCAACATCCCGATCCCGCTGCTCCGGGAAATCGGCATGCTCGTGGGCGGTATTACCGGCACGGCGCAACGCCAGGTCCAGGAACTCAGGGACCGCCTGACCGAGGATCTTTCGGATGCCGTCGAGCAGCCGCTGACCAATTCGGCACTCGCAACCGATGTGTTCTGGGAATTGAAAAACGTCAACTCGCTGGACCCGAAACTGTTCGCCGTGACGACACCTATTCCCGAAGGTACCGACGCGATCCTCTACGTCAGTATCGACGAGCTCACGCTCAACGTGCAGAACAAAGAGGCGATCATCACGACCGTGGCGACGGCAAGACTGGAACGTCTGTCCGACCGGACCACCCTGTACCGCAAAGAGGTCAAGTACGAAGACCGCGATTCACTCAGGAACTGGCTCAGGGACGACTCGGCGCTGTGGCACCAGTATCGCGTGTTTGCCAGGCATTACATCGGCAGGGAGATCTCGGCCGAACTTTACGAACGCGCTGCGCTACCGGCAACCCTGGTGCCGGTGCCGAGCGATACGGTCAAGAGCATCAAGAAGAACAACTGGCAGGGTCGCAGCGCGTCGCCGACGCCGACGCTTGCCTGGCAGTTCGAGCTGTCGGAAGAGGCCGCGAGTGCAGCGGCAGGGGCCGAAATCCTCTGGGACGTCGAGATCTATGACGCGAATCGCCCCGTCTATTCCGCGCGGCAGGTGTCCGGCTTGCAGCATACGGTCACGACGCCGCTGGAGCCCTGCAAGACGTATCGCTGGTCCGTGCGCCCGAGCTACCACAAGGGCAGCGAGCGCAGGAACGGCTGGTGGATGCGCGCGGTATCAGCAGCCGGTTTCAACAACGGTAACGTCGGCAGAGCCGTATCTGAGGCGCATGCCTATATCCAGGACTTTCCATCCCTGGAAGTGAAATGCCGTTAGGGCCCGAAGCCTCGACCAGCTAGTCGACAGCTTTCGCGATACGTCCCTGCGCCCTGGCGCGCTGGGCAAATTCTTCCTGCCACTGCGAACGGTGCGACGCCGGCGCGATCTGCACGGCGGTCACCTTGTACTCCGGGCAGTCGGTCGCCCAGTCGCCGTACTCCGTGGTCACGACATTGGCACCGGTCTCGGGGTTGTGGAAGGTCGTATAGACGACACCCGGCTTCACGCGGGTCGTGATCTTTGCGCGTAACGTGATGTCGCCCTTGCGACTTGCCAGCGAAACCATCTGGCCGTCCTTTATACCGCGCATCTCGGCGTCCGCTGGATGCACTTCGAGAAGGTCTTCGCCGTACCAGACGTTGTTGGCCGTGCGTCGCGTCTGCGCCCCGACGTTGTACTGCGACAGGATGCGGCCCGTCGTCAGCAACAGCGGGAACTTGCGGTTGGTGCGTTCTTCGGTGGGGACATAGTCGGTTTCGACGAACAGCCCCTTGCCGCGCACGAACGCGTCGACATGCATGATCGGTGTGCCCATCGGCGCGCTGTCGTTGCAGGGCCACTGGACGCTGCCAACTTCATCGAGAAAGTCGAAGCTGACGTTGTTGAACGTGGGCGTCAGCTCGGCGATTTCATCCATGATCTGCGCGGCATTGTCGTAATGCATCGGGTAGCCCATGGCCTGCGCCAGCTCCTGCGTGATCAGCCATTCATCCTTGCCCTGCTGCGGTTCCATGACCTTGCGCACGCGATTGATGCGGCGCTCGGCGTTGATAAACGTGCCGTTCTTCTCGAGGAAGGACGTGCCGGGCAGGAAAACGTGTGCGAACTTCGCGGTTTCGTTCAGGAACAGGTCCTGGACCACGATGCATTCCATGTTCGAGAGTGCGGCCTCGACGTGGTGGGTGTCGGGATCCGATTGCGCGACGTCTTCGCCCTGGATGTACATGCCTTTGAATTGACCGGCACAGGCGGCGTCGAACATGTTCGGGATGCGGAAGCCCGGCTCGGGGTCCAGCGTTACGCCCCAGTGCTGCTCGAACTGCGTGCGCACTTCTTCGCCCGAGATGTGCCGGTAGCCCGCGAGTTCGTGAGGGAAAGAGCCCATGTCGCAGGAACCCTGGACGTTGTTCTGGCCACGCAGCGGGTTCACGCCGACGCCGGAGCGACCGAGGTTGCCCGTCGCCATCGCGAGATTGGCCATGCCCATGACCATCGTCGACCCCTGGCTGTGCTCGGTCACGCCGAGGCCATAGTAGATGGCACCGTTTCTTGCGCTGCCGTAGAGGCGCGCCGCAGCACGAATGGTATCGGCATCGACGCCCGATACTTTCGCCACTTCTTCGGGCGAGTTCTCGGGCCGCAGGATCATCGCCTTCCACGCTTCGAAGGACTCAAGGTCGCAGCGCTCGCGTACGTATTCTTCGTCCGCGAGTCCTTCGCTGACGATGACATGCGCGAGTGCATTGATGATCGGCACGTTGGTGCCCGGCAGCAGGTCGAGGTGGTGGGCGGCCTCGATATGCGGCGAGCGCACGAGCCCGATCTTTCGCGGGTCTACGACGATGAGTTGCGCACCCTCGCGCAGACGGCGCTTCATCTGTGAGGCAAACACCGGGTGACCCTCTGTCGGGTTTGCGCCGATGACCACGATGACGTCGGCATCCATGACGCTGTCGAACGGCTGTGTACCGGCTGACGTGCCCAGCGTGGTCTTGAGGCCATAGCCGGTGGGCGAGTGACACACGCGCGCGCAGGTGTCGACATTGTTGTTGCCCATGGCGGCCCGGACGAGCTTTTGTACGACGAACACTTCCTCGTTGGTGCAACGCGAGGACGTAATGCCGCCGATCGACTTGCGGCCGTATTTCTCCTGGATTGCCTTGAAGCGATCTGCCGTGAACTGAATCGCTTCGTCCCACTCGACTTCACGCCAGGGGTCGGAGGTGTTCTCGCGGATCATCGGTTTCAGCACGCGATCGCGGTGCGACGCGTAGCCCCAGGCAAAGCGGCCCTTGACGCAGGAGTGACCGTGGTTGGCCTGGCCATCCTTGTACGGCGTCATGCGCACGACCTGGTCGCCTTTCATTTCTGCCTGGAACGAACAACCGACGCCGCAGTAGGCGCAGGTGGTCACCACCGCGTGGTCGGGCTGGCCATGATCGACAATGCTCTTTTCCATGAGCGTGGCCGTCGGGCACGCCTGCACGCAGGCGCCACACGACACGCATTCGGAATCGAGGAAGTCTTCGTGGATGCCGGCCGACACCTTGGAGTCGAAACCGCGGCCGGCGATCGTCAGCGCAAAGGTGCCCTGCACTTCGTCGCAGGCGCGCACGCAGCGCGAGCAGACGATGCATTTCGAGGCGTCGAACTGGAAATAGGGGTTACTCGTATCGACGGGCGCATCGAGATGGTTCTTGCCGTCGAAGCCGTAGCGCACATCGCGCAGGCCGACGGCCCCCGCCATGTCCTGCAGTTCGCAGTCGCCGTTGGCAGAACAGGTCAGGCAGTCGAGCGGGTGATCGGAGATGTAGAGCTCCATCACGTTGCGTCGCAACGCGGCGAGCGCGTCGGTCTGGGTGCGGATCTTCATGCCGGCCTCGACCGGCGTGTGGCAGGATGCGGGGTAGCCTTTGCGGCCTTCGATTTCGACCACACAGAGGCGGCAGGAGCCGAATGGCTTCAGGCTGTCCGTGGCGCAAAGCTTGGGGATGTCGATACCCGACTCGCGCGCCGCACGCAGGATGCTGGTGCCGGCCTTGACGGTGGCCGGGAGACCATCGATCTCGACCTGGACCGTTTCCCCGGTTGCACCCGCTGGCGTACCGAGATCCGCCTGGCGTGTCTTGTTCATGTCTCGTCACCCCCCGATGCGAAGTCTTCCGCGAAGTGTTTCAGCACGCTGCGGACCGGGTAGGGCGTCATACCGCCCATGGCACACAGCGAGGCATCCTCCATGGTATCGCAGAGTTCGACCAGTAAATCGTAATTCGCCTCGCGTTCCTCACCCTTGATCATGCGGTCAATGATCTCCACGCCGCGCGTGGAGCCAATCCGGCATGGCGTGCATTTGCCACAGGACTCGATCGCGCAGAATTCCATGGCGAAGCGCGCCTGCCCGGCCATATCGACCGTGTCATCAAAGACGACGATGCCACCGTGGCCGATCATTGCGCCAATCGCGGCGAATGCCTCGTAGTCGAGCGGCGTGTCGAGCTGCGACTCGGGCAGGTAAGCGCCGAGCGGGCCGCCGACCTGTACCGCCTTGACCGGGCGGCCGGAGGCCGTGCCGCCGCCGTACTCGTCGATGAGTTCGCGCAACGTAACGCCGAAGGATTTTTCGACGAGTCCGCCGCGCCTGATGTTGCCGGCGAGCTGGAACGCGAGCGTCCCCTTGGAGCGATTGACGCCCATACCCGCGTAGCGCTCGCCACCGAGATTGACAATGTTGGGCACCGACGCGAGCGTCACGACGTTATTGACGACGGTCGGCTTGCCGAACAGACCCTCATGGGCGGGCAGGGGCGGCTTGTAGCGCACGATGCCCTTCTTGCCTTCGAGGCTTTCCAGCATGGCGGTCTCTTCACCACACACGTAAGAGCCCGCGCCGAGGTGCAGTTCGACGTCGAAATCAAAGCCGCTGCCCTGGATGTCGGACCCCAGCCAGCCGGCCTCGCGCGCTGTGTCAATCGCGCGTGCCAGGATCGTGTGCGTCAGCGGATACTCGGATCGCAGGTAGATGTAGCCCTTGTTGGCGCCGACCGCGAAGCCGGCAATCGCGAGGGCCTCGAGCAGGCCGAACGGATCGCCTTCCATGAGCATGCGATCCGAAAACGTGCCGCTGTCGCCTTCGTCGGCATTGCAGGCAATGTACTTCTGCGGACCCGCCGCATCGGCCACGGTGCGCCACTTGATGCCGGTGGGAAAGCCCGCACCGCCGCGGCCACGCAGGCCGGACGCCGTGACCGCGTCGATGACCGCGTCGGCACCTGTCTCCCAGGCCTTTTGCAGGGCCTTGAAACCCTGGTGGAGCAGGAAGTCCTCGAGTGAGAGCGCTTCGACCAGGCCGCAGCGCCAGAACGTCCAGCGGTCCTGGCTTATGAGGTACGGCACCTCGTTGACGGGCCCGAGCCGCTTCTCGTGGTCGCCACCCTCCAGCAAGCCGGCTGCAAACAGGTCCGGTATGTCGGCTGCTGCGACGTTGCCGTAGGCAATCCGCGTGCCGTCGACGTCGACCTCGACCAGCGGTTCGAGCCAGCATGCGCCCCACGAACCGTTGCGCACGATCTGGATCGATGCACCGGCCTGTTTCGCCGCGCGCGCGATAGCGACCGCAACGTCGTCAGCGCCGACCGACACGGATGTGGTCTCGCGCGGGACGTAAACTTTGACAGCACTCATTTCGGCGCCCCCTGCAGTTCAGCGACGAGCGCATCGAAACGCGCTGCATCGACCCGGCCAATCGTTTTGCCGTTCACCATGACGGCCGGGGCACAGGCACAGTTACCGAGGCAATAAACGGGCTCGATTGTCGTCTCGGCATCGACCGCCGCATGCGCATGTTGCGTCAGCTCGCGACTGCCCATCGCCTGGCAGGCCTCGGCCTGGCAAATCTTGACGATGTGTCGGCCCGGCTGCTCGGTCCGGAAGTCGTGGTAGTACTCGACCACGCCATGCACGTCGGCGCGCGACAGGTTCAGCGCGTGCGCGAGCTGCCGGATCGTGTCTTCCGATACCCAGCCATGGGCCTGCACGATCGCCTGCAGGATCTGCACGAGCATCTCCGGCCTCGCGTCAAAGCGTTGGACGATGTTTGAAATTGACTCTGTAGTCTGGTCAGTCATCAGGCAATTCGATCCTCGCCAGCGTAAATGTTGAAGTTGTCGCCGCGCAAAAATCCTACCAGCGTCACATTGAACTCCCGGGCCAGCTCGACTGCAAGGCTCGACGGTGCGCTGACGGCCGCGAGCAGCGGCATGCCCGCAACCAGCGCTTTTTGCATGAGTTCGAAACTCGCGCGCCCGGACACCATCAATCCCGTCTCGTGGGCGGGAAGGCGGTTGTCGGACAGGAGTGCGCCGATAATCTTGTCGACCGCATTGTGGCGCCCGACGTCCTCGCGCACGATAAGTAGTTCACCCCGTGCGTCGAAGGCGGCGGCGGCGTGCAAGCCACCGGTCGTGTCGAAGACGGCCTGCGCGCTGCGCAGCCGATCCGGAACGCTGACGAGCACCTCGCGAGAGAACATCCCGCTATGAGCCGCGAGCGGTTCCACGCCCTGCGCGCGCAGGGCGTCCAGCGAGGCCTTGCCGCAGACGCCGCAGCTCGAAGTCGTGTAGAAGTGACGCTGCAGGCGCTCGAGATCGACGTCCACCCCGTCTTCGAGTTCGACGCGAATCGCGTTCTCGCCGCTGCAGGGTTTAACGATCGCGACATCCTCGCGGGAGCGCAGGACCCCCTCGCCAAACAGGAAACCCAGGGCGAGGTCGCCGTCGTCACCGGGCGTGCGCATGGTGATCGAGATGCTCTGCGTTCGTCGCTCGCCCTCTGCCTCGAAGCCCAGGCGAATCTCGAGCGGCTCTTCGACAGCCACGCTGTCATGCACGGATTCGCGCAAATCACCGCGAATCCTTGCGACCAAAATCGGCTGGCTACGACCTGACATGAATCTGAAGTCCGAATACTCGGCAGAGCAGTATATCGTAGCGGCGCGGCCTGCAGCGTGTAATGAGAATCGTTCTCAAAATTCGCCGAAATCATGGCGCGACGCCGTTATGCGGGCGTTCAGGAAACTTAGGTAATATGCGCGCCTCGGATACCTGATTGTCTGCACTTCTAGGAGATTTCAAGTTGAGTAAAATCGCACGCCGCAAATTCCTCCAGCTCTCAGCCGTCGCGGCTGCTGGCTGCTTTGTACAACCCGGCCGTGAAGCACACGCGGCAGATATGCCGCAGCTGACGGAAGACGATCCGATGGCGAAGGCCATGAAGTACACGCACGATGCGTCGACGGTCGACCCTGCATCGCGCAACAATCCGGCCGCTGACCAGAACTGCGCCAACTGTGCATTGGTCCAGGGTGCCGATGGCGACACATGGCGTCCCTGCCAGATTTTCCCGGGCAAGGCTGTCAACGCCAATGGCTGGTGCTCGGTCTGGGCGCCAAAAGCCTGATCGACAGCAAGATAGTTGCAAGTGGAACGCCGGCTGACATGCCGGCGTTTTCATTTGTACAATGCGTTGGTACAGGCTGAGCCTGTGATCACCGCACTGGAGACCCACCTTGTTTGAATCCCTGCAGGCCGCGCCGGCCGACGCCATCCTCGGTCTCATTACCGAGCACAAGAACGATCCGCGACCCGAGAAGATCGATCTCGGTGTCGGTGTGTTTCGCACCGCCGAGGGCGAAACGCCGGTGCTCGATGTCGTCAAGCTGGCCGAGCAGCGCATCATCGATACGCAGGAGAGCAAGGCCTACATAGGCACCGCCGGCGACCCGCAATTCAATGCGGCCATGCAGGACCTCATGTTTGCGGACTCCGTGGACCCCGAGCGCATCGGCACTATCCAGGCGCCCGGCGGATCGGGCAGTCTGCGCGTCGCAGCGGGCCTGATCCTGCGGGCGAACCCGAATGCGAAGGTCTGGGTCAGCGATCCGACGTGGGCAAACCACATACCGTTGCTGGGTGGAGCGGGCCTCAGGCTTGAATCGTATCCGTACTACGACACCGAGAATCACGTCATCCATATTGACCGGATGCTGGACACGCTGCGCAAGGCTGACGCCGGTGACATCGTGTTACTGCATGCCTGTTGCCACAACCCGTCCGGGCTCGATCCGTCGGACGAGGAGTGGGAAGCGATCGGTGACGTCATTCTCGAGCGCGGCCTGGTGCCATTTGTCGACATGGCCTACCAGGGATTCGCGCGGAGCCTCGGCGAAGATGCTTTCGCGGTGCGCCACCTGGCAAGTCGCGTCCCCGAGATGATCGTATCGGGATCCTGCTCCAAGAATTTCGGGCTTTATCGCGACCGGGTGGGCAGCCTGTCGCTGCTGGCGGCGGACAGGGCGTCGCGCGATGTCGTCTACAGCCAGATAAACAACGTGGTACGTACGATCTACTCCGTACCGCCCGACCACGGCGCCGTGGTCGTCAGCACCATCCTCAACGACCCGGAGTTGACGGCAGCGTGGCGGGTAGAGCTGGCGGAGATGCGCAGTCGCCTGTGTGAGATGCGCGTCCTGCTGAACGAGGCGTTGCTCGAAAGAGCGCCCGATCATGACTTCTCTCACCTGGTGCGCGCGACCGGGATGTTCTGTTTCTTAGGCATCACCGAGGACCAGGTGAATCGCCTGAAACGGGATTTCGGGGTTTACATGGTGGGCTCGAGCCGTATCAACACCGCCGGCATCACCGCCAGGAACGTCAACTACCTCGCCGACGCGATCGCAGCCACGCTGTAATCCTGATCAAAAGGGCCAGCGCGAACGGGATGCCGATGAGGCGCCCGCTCCTGAGCACTGCCGCCGGTTAACAGCAGTGCGGCAAGGAACACTTGCCAGTTGCGCTTGTCGTTATTGCTCATGGTCGTCCCAGAGCAGTCGGCTGTCCTGTCCGATGTTCATGCGCCGGGTTACGCCGGCGTTGAGTTCCAGGACGTAGCGCACGGGCTCTTTCGAGCTGTGCGAGTTCAGCGTCCGGGGCGTCGTATCGGTGATGATGGACGATACGGTCCCGTCGCTGCGGACGAAGATCATGTCGAGTGGAATAAAGGTGTTCTTCATCCACATGGAATGGAACTCGTCCTCGTCGTAGATAAACAGCATGCCGGTTGTCTCCGGCATGTCGCGTACAAACATGAGGCCACGCCGGTGTTGTTCGAACTCCCGGGCGAGGTATACGTCGAACTCGAGTCGATCGCCCGCGTCATTGACGATGGTAAGCGATGCAAAATCGAAAACGCCGTCGAGGTCCGGAACCGTTCCTGCCTTGGCCACAGACTGGGGGCTGCAGGCGGCCAGTGCGAGCCACAATACGACGATCGCGCCTCTCATTCGGTGCTCCATTTGCCGACACCGCTGAAGCGGAGGAGGCGGATGTCCACAAAGCCATCGCCATTCAGCTCGCCCAGCGGGCCGACGCAGGTCAGTTCTCCCACCACGGCATACGTGTCGGGGTCGTCCTCCAGGGGTTCGTTCGTGGCGATGTCCGTCCAGCAGGTATCGAGGTTGGGTGTGCTGAAGAAACGACCGCTGCCTTCGACCGAAATCGTGACGTTGCTGTCGAACTCGTTGCCGGTGTGACCCGCATGGAGGCCGGGCAGGGCAACGATGATGGCGAGCCGCTGGCCGTCAATGTCGCCGGAGAAACGCAGACGCACGCCTTCTTCATCGGGTCTTGGCATGCTCTCGCAGCGCAGTGCCTCGTCGGGCCAGTCGAGCTGCGCGCCAATGGCGCCCGCCAGCCCGGCCTGCAGGTTGCCCTTGCCGCCGCAGGTCGAAGCGGGCTTGCCGGCCGCGTCGGCTGGCGTTGCAGGTACAGGCGCTTCCGGTTGTTTTGCACAGGCGGCGAGAGCCCCGAACGCCAGTGTCAGCAGGGCGGCCAGGACGGGAAGTCGCGGCTTTTCGTCAATCAATTGCAATGTATCTCATCGGCCGTTGTCGGAATTGGGGTCAATACTACTCAAACAGGCCGGATAATGAGCAAAAAACCCCGCGACCGGTTGGCGCGCCCATGCATCATCACTAGAATGACACGCCGCTTTAATCTCTGGAGTAATGAATGAGCGTCGCAGAACAGTTCCAAAAACTAGAGGCTCATGCGAGCGGGCTGATCATCGGTCAGGCCCACCTGATCAACCGCATGCTGATTGCGTTGCTGTGCGACGGTCACTTGCTGGTTGAAGGCGCTCCGGGCCTCGCCAAGACTCGCGCGATCAAGGTGCTGGCAGAAAGCATCGAGGGCGACTTCCATCGTCTGCAGTTTACGCCCGACCTGTTGCCGGCCGACCTGACCGGCACGGACATCTACCGTCCGCAGGAAGGCACGTTCGAATTTCGCAAGGGCCCGCTGTTTCATAACCTGATCCTGGCTGACGAAATCAACCGGGCGCCGGCCAAGGTGCAGTCGGCCCTGCTCGAGGCGATGGAAGAGCGCCAGATCTCCGTGGGCGACAAGAGTTACCCGCTCGAAGACCTGTTCATGGTCATGGCAACACAAAACCCGATCGAGCAGGAGGGTACCTATCCGCTGCCCGAAGCGCAGCTGGATCGTTTCCTGCTGCATGTGCGGGTGGGCTACCCGAGCATCGAGGACGAGCGGCGTATCCTGGTCCTCAATCGCGACGAGGCGAAGAAAGGCGAACGCGATGCCTTCCAGCCGCCTGAGCTCCTGTCGCGCGAGTCGATCATGGCCGCTCGCCAGGACATCCTGAACCTGCACCTCGCCAGGGAACTCGAGGAGTACATCGTCAACGTCGTGGTCGCAACCCGCAATCCCGGTGCTGTCGACAGTGCGCTCGACGGGCAGGTGCTTTATGGCGCCAGCCCACGCGCGAGTATGGGCATCGATCGCGCCGCCCGTGCGCACGCCTGGCTGGCCGGTCGTGATTTCGTAGGCCCCGAAGACATCCAGGCCGTGGCGCCCGATGTCCTGCGGCATCGCCTGGTCCTCAGCTTCGAGGCCGAGGCCGATGGCGTCGATGCCGAGTCGGTCGTCAAAGGCATCCTCGACGGAGTCGGGGTCCCCTGAGAATCGTGGTTCGTCTCGATCACATCCATGAAGGCGCATCGCCGGTCAGTGTCAGCCAGGCGGGCCTGATCCGTCTTGCCGGTCCGGCGCGCGCGATAGCGCTCAACGTGCTGCGCGTGAATTCGCTGCAGACCGGCGCCTACGTGTCCCGGTTTCGCGGCCGCGGCATGGAATTCGACGAGTCGCGACCTTACCAGCCCGGCGACGACCCGCGCAGCATCGACTGGCGTGTGACCGCGCGCAGTACGACGGCCTATACCAAGCTGTTTCGCGAGGAGCGCGAGCGCCCTGTGCTGGTCGCCGTGGATTTGCGCTCGAACATGCACTTCGCCACGAAAGGCTGTTTCAAGTCGGTCAACGCGAGTCGTGCCGCCGCCCTGTTGTCGTGGGCAGCCCATCACCGTGGCGATCGCCTGGGCGGACTGATCTTCGGCGACACGACACATCGCGAACTGAAGCCGCGACTCGGTCGTCGTGCCGCACTGCGTTTCGTGCACGAACTCGTCGGGCACCCCGACTGGCCGAACCCGCAAGGTGACCAAGCCCCCCGCGAAAAGAGCGTCGACCCGCTCGCGCAGGCGATGTCGTCGTTGCGGCGCGTGGCGCGGCCGGGTTCCCTGGTCGTGGTGATCAGTGACTTTGCCGGGTTCGATCGAGCTGCACAGTCGTACCTCTCAAGCGTCGCCCGCCACAACGAGGTGCTCGCGGTGTTCCTGAACGACCCGCTGGAGCGTGAATTGCCGCCGCCCGGGCGCTACCGCCTCGTATCGCCCGATGACGAACTCGCCATCGACACCTACGCGGCGCCGGCACGACGCGATTACGAGCATGCTTTCGAGCAGCGGCTGGACGCGCTGGAGCGGTTTTGCCAGCGCTACGGCGTGCACCTGATGCCGTTGTCGACCGACGACGACCCGGTGAGTGCCCTGCAGACGGCGTTGGGGAGGCGTACGCACTAGTGCAAGAGAACGCCCTGCCATTGCGCGATCTTCACTTGCCCGACCCGGTCGGGTGGTGGCCGCTCGCGCCCGGATGGTGGGGCGTCCTGGCAATCCTCGGCCTGGTTCTCTGCGTCGTCCTCTGGCGCTCCTACCGGCGCTGGCAGTTCAATCGTCCGCGGCGCTACGCATTGCGGGAACTGGCGAGGTTCGAAGCCGGGTACCTCGAGCACCGCAACCCGGTCCTCTTGGGCAAGCAGCTTTCCGAACTGCTGCGTCGCGGCATGCTCGCGTATGCGCCCCGTGACGAGGTAGCCGGGCTGACCGGTAATGCGTGGCTGGCCTGGCTCGATCGCGGCATGCCACTGCCGTACTTTCACACGGAGGGCGGCAAGAGCCTGCTGGATCTTCCCTACCGCGACCCGGAGGGAGATTTCTCCGACGTCGATGTAAACGCGCTGGTCGCTGCTGTCCGCATGCGTCTCAGTGTGCCGCTCGGAGGGACCGCCTGATGTGGTCGCTCGCCTGGCCCTGGGCACTGCTCGCGCTGCCGCTGCCGCTGCTCGTGCGCAAGCTCTTGCCGCAGGCGCGAGGTCTTTCGGAGGCCGGTTTGCGGGTACCGAACCTGCAGGGTTTCGAGACGCTCAAGGATCGATCCGACGCGGAGCAGCTGTTGAACTGGCGCGTGCTGGTTGCTGTGCTTGCCTGGTGCCTGCTCGTACTGGCTGCGGCCCGGCCGGAGCGCATCGGCGACGAACTCGAGGTTCCCGTCGCCGGCCGTAACCTGATGCTGGCCGTCGACCTGTCCGGCAGCATGGACCAGAAGGACTTCGAGCTGGCCGGCCGCCGGGTCGACCGGCTGACGGCGACCAAGGCCGTCGCCAGCGATTTCATCACGCGCCGCGAGGGCGATCGCATCGGTCTGATCCTGTTTGGCGAACGCGCGTACCTGCAGGTACCGCTGACGCTCGACAGGGATACCGTCAGGATCCTCCTGCTCGAAGCCGAGATCGGTCTGGCCGGCGAGAAGACGGCCATCGGCGACGCCATTACGCTGGCCGTGCGTCGCGTGCACGAGCAAAAGGAAGACGCGGGTGAGCAGGTGCTCGTGCTGCTGACGGATGGCGCGAACACGGCGGGCGAGGTGCAGCCGCTCAAAGCGGCGGAGCTGGCGCAGCAGGTCGGGCTGCGGGTGTACACCATCGGTATCGGCGCCGAGTCGCTCGACGTTTCGTCGCTGATCGGCGGGCGGCGCAACATCAATCCTTCCGCGGATCTCGATGAAGAGACGTTGACGCAGATCGCGCAGCTGACCGGTGGCCGGTATTTCCGGGCGACCGACACGGCAAGCCTGCAGGATATCTATGCGCTCCTGGACGAACTCGAGCCCGTCGAGGAGCCCGAGTCAGGATTCCGCCCCGTGAAGTCCTATTATTACTGGCCACTGGGTGCGGCATTCGCACTGGTCGGCTTGCTGGGACTGGCCGGCCTGTTGCAGCGCGTCGTAGTGCGCCACCGGGTCGAGGTACAGGCACATGCTGGCTGATTTCCACTGGCTGCGTCCCGCCTGGCTGCTCGCGATTCCGCTCGTCGTGGCGCTTGCTGTGCTGCTCGCACGGCGCCAGCTTGGCGCCGGTAACTGGCGGGACATTATCGATCCGGCGCTGATGCCCTACGTGCTGTCTCGCACGCCGGGCCGGGGCAGCGATTACCGTTGGTGGTTGCTCGGTCTCGGCGGCATCATTGCCTCGGCCGCGCTGGCCGGACCGGCCTGGCAACGTATCGACCAGCCCGTGTTTCGTGCCGAGCAGGCGCTCGTCGTTGCGCTCGACCTGTCACGCTCGATGGACGCGCAGGACCTCGAACCGAGTCGCCTCGCGCGCGCGAAGCTCAAAATTCTCGGTCTGCTCGAGCGCCGCCAGAGCGGACAGACCGCGTTGCTCGTGTACACCGCCAATGCATTCACGGTGACGCCGCTGACGGACGATACCGACACCGTCGCCGCACTCGTCAACAGCCTCAGTACGGACATCATGCCGAGCCGCGGTAGTTACCCCGAGACCGGTATTCGTAAAGGCCAGGCCCTGCTCGAACAAGCCGGTGTCGGCATCGGCGAAGTACTGCTGGTGACCGATGGCGGCGGGTCGCCTGCCGCAGAGAGGGCGGCGCGCGAACTTCGCGACGCCGGGTTCGCCCTGTCGATCCTGGGCGTCGGCACGCGCGAGGGCGCGCCGATTCCGCGCCTGTCGGGCGGATTCGTCACCGACAATCGCGGCAAGCTGGCTGTGGCCAGGCT
Organism: uncultured Chromatiales bacterium; assembly: GCA_965368465.1. Taxonomy (GTDB): domain Bacteria; phylum Pseudomonadota; class Gammaproteobacteria; order Steroidobacterales; family Woeseiaceae; genus UBA1847. The sequence goes on along the minus strand of CBDUMZ010000007.1, from coordinate 69,180 downwards.
GGAAGAGCGGGGGCTTCGAGATCTCGCGGCTGCCGGTGGTGGACGCTTCGCGGTTCTGTCCACCGACGACAGCGATCTCGACTACCTGTTGTCGGGGGAGGTGTCGGCTGCTGCCGCAACGGCCGCGGACGAGAATTCCCTCGCGACGGACCAATGGCGAGAAGAGGGTCCATGGCTTGTGTTGCTGCTTCTGCCACTCGCGGCCCTCGCGTTTCGCAAGGGCTGGGTGCTCGTGCTGGTCATCTTTATCGTGCCGCTGCCGCAGCCGGCCGAAGCGTCGCTGTGGGACGACCTGTGGCTGAACAAGAACCAGCAGGCACAGCGGGCACTGAAAGCAGGGAGTCCGTCCGATGCGGCCGTCCTTTTCGATGACACCGAGTGGCGCGGTGTAGCGCGCTACCAGGCCGGCGACTACGCTGGCAGCGCAGCGGAGTTTGCAGAGAGTGGCGATACGCGAAGTCTCTACAACCTGGGCAACGCCATGGCGCAGCAGGGTGAGTTCGAAGCCGCGATCGACGCCTACGAGCAGGTTCTCGAAATGGAGCCCGGTCACGAAGATGCGCAATACAACCTGGAGCTCGTCCGGAAACTCAAGGACCAGCAGGAACAGGAGCAGGAAACCCAGGGCGACGACCAGCAATCAACGGAGAACCCTGGCGGCGACGGCGAGGAATCCGATGGCGAGAGCGAGCAGGACCAGGAAGGCCAGGAGGGCTCGTCCCAGTCGGAACAGCAGTCCGAGGAGGGCGATTCGTCGCAGCGCGGTGAAGAAGAGATGAGCGAGGAAGACCTGCAGGCTCTCCAGGAAGAACTGCAGCGCGCGGCCGAGGAAGCCGAGCAGGGCGAGCCGCCGCAGCAATTGACGGAGGCCGAGCTCGCCGAGCTCCGCCAGCAACAGGAACAGGAACAGGCAATGGAGCAGTGGCTGCGCCGCATTCCTGACGATCCGGGTGGCCTGCTGCGACGAAAATTCCGCTACCAGTATCAACGGTACGGCAAAGACCAGGAAGGAAAAGACGTGTGGCCCGATGACGAGGTACAACCGTGGTAAGAATTCGCAAAGCGATCCAGCGATCCATCGCGCTCCTGGTGTGCCTGCTATACGCGGCAACCGCGGCGGCAACGGTAACTGCGCGAGTCGATCGCCCGACAGTCGATGTCAACGAATCGTTCACGCTCGAAATCACGCTCGATTCGAACACGGACCTGGAGCCCGACCTGTCGGTGCTCGAAGACGGTTTTTTCGTCGGACAGGTCAGCAGGCTGAGCAACACATCGATCATCAACGGTGACATTCAGCGCAGCCTGACCTGGACGGTTGCGTTGATGCCCAAGAAGACGGGTGAGCAGTTTATTCCGGCAATCGTGATCGGGACCGAACAGAGCCGCCCGGTACGCATCATCGTCAACGAGCCGACCAACGCACCGCCCGGCGAGGCGGACGTGTTTGTTACCAGCGAGGTCGATCTCGAGGAGACTTACGTCCAGTCGCAGATCCTGTATCGAATTCGCATCTACCGCGCTGTCGCCACGCGCCAGCCGGCCTTGCGTGAGCCGACGGTAACGGGTGTCGAGACCCTCGCGGAGCTGGCCGGCGACGAACGCCAGTATGAGTCCGTACTCAATGGTCGCGCCTACAACGTGATCGAGCGTGTCATCGCGCTGTACCCCCAGGAGAGCGGCGAGATCCGGATTTCACCGGCACGTTTCGAAGCGCGTGTCCTGCGCGACGGCCGCATCACGGGTCGCAAGGTGTTCGAGTCGCAGGAACATACGATCAATGTCCTGCCTATTCCCGCACCGCCTGCGGACTATCCGAATGCCGCCTGGCTGCCGGCCCGGGACGTGCAGCTCAGCGAAGAGTGGTCACGCCCCCCCGAGGAGATGGAGGCGGGCGAGCCGGTCACGCGCAACGTAACCCTGAGTGCGCTCGGGCAAATCGAAACACAGCTGCCGGCGATGGAGTTGCCCGATGTCGATGGCCTGAACGTTTATGCCGACCAGCCGGAGCTCGGTCGTACGCTGGAGGCGGGCGGGATACGCGGTGTTCGCAGCGAGCAGTACGCGATTATCGGCCTGGCCGGCGGCGACGTGGCGTTGCCCGCACTCGAAATCCCCTGGTGGGACATCACGGCCTCGGAGTGGAAGGTGGCGCGTCTGCCGGCGCGTACGCTGACGATCAAGGGTGCACCGGTTGCCGCCGTTGTGGCGCCGGACGAGGTGGACGCATCAGCGACCGCAGCGGCGGCGGAGCCGGCACAACAGAATACCGATGAGGCGATTGCCGCGATCAGTACCTGGCAGCGGGCAACCGAAGTGCTCGCGATACTCTGGCTGCTGACGCTGGCGGCCTGGTGGTGGTCGTCACGGTCTGCGCCCAGGCAACGCCGTGCGCCGCGGGAGCCCGAACAGTCCCCGGTACACAAGCAGCAGGGTCAGCTCATGAAGACTGCACGCACAGCCGCCGCCGCGAGCGACGTTGCCGGTGTGCGCCATGCCCTGCTGGAATGGGCGCGCCTGCAATGGCCCGACGATCCGCCGCGCAGTATCGGCGCGCTCGCGCGGCGCGTGGCGCCGCCACTCTCGGACGAATTGCGCAGCCTGTCGGCAGCCAGTTACGGCCGGAATGCAGGCGCCTGGGACGGCAACGCACTCGCCAGTGCCTTGCGGCGTGTCACGGTCGTCGCGACGAGCGATGAGGTTAGCGCGAACGATCCATTGCCGCCGCTGCTGCCGCCCGCGGTCTGACTACCAGTGGCCGACGCTGGGCATTGACGCCCAGGGTTCCTTCGCGGGCAACGCGTCGCCTTTTTGCAGCAGCTCTATGGAAATATTGTCCGGTGAACGCACGAACGCCATCCGCCCGTCGCGCGGGGGGCGGTTGATCGTTACGCCGGCATCCATGAGTTTCTGGCACAAGGCGTAGATGTCGTCGACCTCGTAGGCGAGATGACCGAAATTGCGGCCTTCGCCATAGTCTTCCGGATCCCAGTTGTACGTAAGCTCGACCTGGGCCGCTTCGTCGCCCGGGGCGGCAAGAAATACGAGCGTGAAGCGGCCCTGCTCACTTTCCTTGCGCTTCTGTTCGACAAGTCCCAGCAAGTCGCAGTAAAAACTGAGTGAAGCGTCGATATCCGTGACCCGCACCATCGTATGGAGGTATTTCATTGCCTTGCTCCGTGTTCGGCTTGACCGCACAATGTTCGGCTATTGCAACCCGGCGGGCAACCTGATTCCGTGAACGGCATTCGCACCATCACCCTCGACCTCGATGACACTCTCTGGGCGATTCACCCTGTCATTCACCGGGCAGAGTCGCGCCTGTACGAGTGGCTCGGGGAAAACTACCCACGCATTACCGAGATGTTCGAGCCCGGCGATATCTGGGAGATGCGCAAGCGCGTCGCGAAAACCCATGCGCACATGTCGCATGACCTTACGTTCCTGCGGCGAGTTGTCCTGGCAGAGATCGCCGCGGCCGCGGGCTATGCGGATTTCCTTGTGGACGCGGCCTTCGCCGTGTTCGACGAGGTGCGTAACGACATCGAGATGTTTCCTGAAGCGCGGCCGGCACTGCAGGCGCTGGGCAAGCGCTACGTTCTTATCGCCGTTACCAACGGCAATGCGGATCTCGCGAGGATCGGGATCGACGATCTGTTCGACGGTCACGTGAATGCAGCAAAGGCCGGTGCGGCGAAACCGGATCGGCCGATTTTCGACGTCGCGGTCAAGGCGGGCGGCGCCACTGCCGCGGAAACCCTGCACGTCGGCGATCACCCGCTGTACGACGTGCACGGTGCTCGTGAGGCCGGCCTGCGCACGGTCTGGGTGAATCGCAACGGCGACGAGTGGCCCGGGGATTACGCTCCGGCCGATGCCGAAGTGGCGCACGTCGGCGAGCTGGAGGCCTTGCTTGGCCATGATTGAACCGACGTCGCCGCTGATCATCTACATCCCCGGGATGTTGCCCAAGCCCGAGCCCGTGCTGCACGAGGAAGCGCTACTGCGCTGCCTGCTGGCCGGTGTGCGGCGCGTGGATGCGGACGTGGCCGATCAGATCGAGGCGCACACTGGCGTGTTCGAGCTGGTCTCCTGGACTTACGATTTCTACCGTGAGCATCGTGACTTCTCCATCGATGCCGAGGCCGTAGACGCCGTTATCGAACAACGTACGGCAAGTGCCCGGGACATCGCCGAAGCAACGTCATGGAAGCGCCGACTGACGCGCTGGATCTACACGCTGGGTGACCTGATGCCCTTTTTGATACCGCACGTCGCGAACGAGCGCATGGAAGTGCATCTCCGGGACCTGCGGCGCTACCTGAAGGACGACAACGATATCGCGGCGCACACACGGCGGATGTTGAAGGTCCCCCTGCAGGCGGCTGCGGCGGCGCACCGGCCTGTGCTGCTGCTGGCCCACAGCATGGGATCGGTGATCGCCTACGACAGCCTCTGGGAATTGAGCCACGACGCGCCGGACCGCGCGCGCGTCGACCTGCTGGTTACCATGGGCAGCCCGCTCGGGCAGCGCTACCTGCGCAAGCGCCTGATGGGTGCAGACAAGTCCGGCTATGGCCGCTACCCGGCCAATATTCGACGCTGGAAAAACCTCGCGGCGATGGGAGATCTCACGTCGCTGGATCGCCAGTTCGGCAATGACTTTGCCGAGATGCTGGAGCTGGGGCTCGTCGAGAGCATCGAGGACGAGATGGTCCTTACGCACTATCGCCTGAACGGCGAGCTCAACGTACACGCCGAGTACGGCTACCTCGTAAACGAAAAGACCGCGCACACCATCGTTTCATGGTGGCGCGGTCTCGATGCTTCGCTGCAGTCGCCTAGTTAGCGTCCTGGTTCGGCTTGATCACGATATCGATACGCCGGTTGCGAGCGCGGCCGGCGGCGGTCTCGTTGCTGGCAACCGGGTGGGTCTCGCCGTACCCGGTCGCGATCAGGCGGTAGGTCGGGATACGCATGGCGTTGATCATGTACTGCTGAACCGACTCGGCGCGTTCCTGCGACAGCTTCTGGTTCAGGTCGTCGCCACCGTGCGAATCCGTGTGGCCTTCGATGATGATCTCGCTGCGCGGGAAAATATCGATCGCTTTTTCAACTTTGGCGAGCAGGTCGAAATTCGTCGGCCGGATCTGCGATGCGCCGCTGTCGAAGCTCAGCCCGACCAGGCGCAGAATGACCGTGTCGCCCTGGCGGAAGACGCGCGCTTCTTCGGAGCTGAACAGTTTCTCGACCTGTTCGAATTGCTGCTTGACGCGAGCCTGTGCTTCCAGGCGCTGGACCAGCGCAGCACGTTCAGCCGTTGCCCCGCCAAGACGCTCATCAAGCGCTCGAAGCTCTTCTTCCATGTCGGCGATGCGAACTTCGTTCTCGGCCTTTTCCTGTTGCAGGGCCTGCAATTCATTGGCTTGATTTTCGAAGTAAGCGACCAGCTTGGCCGTCAGGGCATCCGGGCCGGCTTCCATGGCGGGTACGACGTCGGCAACGCCGGCGATCTGGCGTAGCGGATCTTCCCACTGCAGGACAAGTTGCTCGGCGGTCAGGTCTTTGTCGCGCACCTTGCGGACAACCTCGGAGAGGTAGATGGCGTGTTTCGCCTCGTAGTTCGCCTGCTGGGCCAGGCTGCGGGGCAGGTCGGTGTCGTAGCGGTTTTCGCTGAGTTCGCGCTCGGCGTCAGCGAGCAACTGCTTCGCATTGCCGAGCGTGATCGGCGCATAACGGCCGACACGGGCACGATCGGCGTCAGCCAGCAGGCGGCGAGTCTCGGACAGGTATTGCGCCTTGATCGCAACCAGCTCCGCTTCCCGGTACAGGCTGGTCGCTTCGATGTCCCGGCGCTTGGCGTTCTTCAGGTCGCCGCGTTCGAGAAGACGGATCGCTTCGGCAAACTTGCGTTGGGCCTGCGTCCACAAATCCGTCGACAGGTCGGGTGCGCGCGCGTTGGCCGCATCCTGGCGACTCTTCATGACCTGTGCCAAAGCCGTGCGAGCAAGACCTGCCTTCTGGGCAGCCTCGTTCAGGTAGCGCGTGGCATCGGCCGCGTTCGCCCGCACTGTCTCGATATTGCGGCCGCGCTCGAGCGCCAGTTCGGCGTCCGTATAGTCCTTCATGCCGCGCTCGTAGGTGCGCGGCGCCAGCAGCTTGGCATCGGCGGCATCGGCAGCAGCCCTGGCGGCATCAGCCTCTTTAAAAAAGGTATTACGAAGTTCGTCCTGCGCGTAGCCGTGGCCGGCAGCCAGCAGCGCCAGCCCGACAACGACGAATTTCACGAAATGGGTTTTCGCAAGCATGTTCTGGATCCCTCAAGGTGTTTCCGGTCCGAAACCCGCCCAAGCGAAGGCGGATTGGCGTGATATTACATATGCGGCGGGACGAAATCTGTGCGCCGTGTCCGTTAAGTCCCTGATTTTACGCTCCACGGCGCACTTTTCGAAGCAAATTAGTGACAGAAGTTCAATTTTTGCGTGAATCCTCCCTGTTGCCGCTTTTTTGTGCTCTGGCTCACAGTCGGAAGGGGAGCCCAGGGGTAATCTAAGCCCATGTCTGCCAAGTACTACACGCAATTCATCCTTACCGACGCGGAATATCGTGGCGGCAATGAGTTCTGCGGGATCGTCGAGCTGAACAGCCCCATGGCCAGCGACTCCGATACGCACGACATTGAAGCGATTCTGGCACGTAACTTCGATCTGCAACAGAGCGCAGTCAAGTTGGTGAGCTGGTCGCGATTGCATTGATTGGGCAGTACCGAACACTTCTGGCGCGTTTAACTATTTCCCCCTGACTCTCCCGGCTCCGGCCGGGATTTTTTTTGGCGTTTGCGCTTTGATGAGCATGTGCGACAATTCGCACCCTCATGAGCAAGGCAAACGAAAAACTACGCGGCATACCGGTCGTGCGGAGCGGCAGCAAGTACCAGACCGACGCCGGGTTCTCGGCCATCAAGAATGGCCAGAAACAGGGGCGCGAGTCTGCGCCGCTGGTCCGTGGCGACAAGCCCAAGTGGCTGCGTGCGCAAATGCCATCGGGCAAAGGCTACGCCGGCACCCGGCAGATCGTGCATGAGCATCGCCTGAGCACGGTGTGCGAGGAATCCATGTGCCCGAACATCGGCGAGTGCTGGAATGCGGGTACCGCGACGATCATGGTGCTGGGCTCGGTGTGCACACGGGCATGCCGTTTCTGCGCCGTGGATACCGGCAATCCGAAAGGCTGGCTGGATACGGAGGAACCGGTGAATACCGGCAAGGCCGTCAAGCTGATGGGGCTCGAGTACGTTGTGATCACGTCGGTCGATCGTGACGACCTGCCGGACGGCGGCGCCGCGCACTATGCCGCGTGCGTGCGGGAGATCAAGAAGCTCAACCCGAATACGGCCGTCGAAGCGCTTACGCCCGATTTCAACGGGGTCATGGAGCACGTCGAACTCGTGGTCGATTCCGGGCTGGAAGTCTTCGCCCAGAATGTCGAGACCGTGCAGCGACTGACCCACCCGGTGCGCGACCCGCGGGCGAGCTACGCGCAGACCATCGCGGTGCTGCAACATGCGAAGGCGCACCGCCCTGACGTGCTGACCAAGACGAGCCTGATGCTTGGCCTCGGTGAACGCGACAACGAAATCCTCAAGACGATGGACGACCTGCGGGACGCCAACGTCGATATCCTGACCCTGGGTCAGTACCTGCGCCCGACGCCGAATCACCTGCCGGTCGAGCGTTACGTCTCGCCCGAAGAATTCGAGGCTTACCGGCGCGAAGGCCTGGACAAGGGCTTCCTGGAAGTCGTTGCGGGACCGATGGTGCGCTCGAGTTATCGCGCCGAGCAGGTTCTGCAGAAGAACAACGTTGGCATCGCCGTCTAGCGACCGCCGCAATCTAACGAGGAAATCATGGCTGCATTTTTCGCCGATTACGGGCTCTTCCTGCTGAAGGCAATTACGGTCGTTGCTGCGATCGTCGCCGTCATCGTTGTGGCGGCATCGGCCGGACGCAAGGCAACCCACGAAGGCCTGGAGGTCGAGGACCTGAACAAGAAGTTCAAGACGCTCGGTAACACGCTGCGTGATGCGGTCTCAAGCAAGGGTGAGAAGAAACAGGCGGCGAAGGAACGCAAGAAGCAAGACAAGGCCGAGAGCAAGGAGCCTTCCGATCGGCCGCGAAGCTTTGTCATCGACTTCAAGGGTGACCTGAAAGCGAGCGCGGTCGCGTCGTTGCGCGAAGAGGTCAGCGCCATCCTGGACGTGGCGGGCGAGAACGACGAGGTCATCGTGCGTCTCGAAAACCACGGTGGCATGGTGCATGAGCACGGACTTGCCGCCTCACAGCTATCGAGGATTCGGGATCGCGGTGTGCCGCTGATCGTCTGCGTCGACAAGGTCGCGGCGAGCGGTGGCTACCTGATGGCCTGCGTTGCGACGAAGATCTACGCGGCCCCGTTCGCCATCATCGGCTCGATCGGCGTGCTTGCGCAGCTGCCGAACTTCAACAGGCTGCTCGACAGCCATGGTGTCGATTTCGAACAAATTTCGGCCGGCAAGTACAAACGCACGGTCACGATGTTCGGCAAGAACACGGATGAGGACCGGGCGAAACTCAAGGAAGAGCTCGAGGACGTGCATGCGCTCTTCAAGGATGCGATTGCGAAATACCGCGCCGAGCTCGATCTCGAGAAAGTCGCGACGGGCGAATACTGGTACGGGACGCGTGCGCTCGATCTCGGCCTCACTGACGAGATCAGCACGAGCGACGAATTGCTCGGCCAGAAGGCGAAGGACAGGGACCTCTACCGTGTGGAGTACAAGGTCAAGCAGACCCTGCCAAAGCGCCTGATGGGCAATGTCGACAGCGCGATAGAGACGGCCCACGAAGCGGGCTGGCGGCGCAAGCTGGAGTCGCGCCTGCCGCGCTGACGGCGGAACTGGCCTGCCCGCAGGTGGTCAAACTTTGAGCAGGCCTGCAACCTGCCAAGACGCTATAATCCTGCAAGGTTTCCGGGAGCTTCCATGATCAAGAATTCAATCAGATTGGCAGTACCGCTGGTGCTGGCGGCTAGTCTGTTGTCGTCCTGCGCATCTGCCCCAACCCAGGCATCGCGTGCGGAAATGGAGGCCGAAGCGCGACGCGCGTTCAACCAGATGCGCGCGAGCATGCCACTGGTTACGGATCGGGAAACGATCGACTTCGTGGCCTGCGTGGCGCAGGCCGTCGTCGAAGTGCTCGAGCCGCCTTACAACGACATCGAGTGGGAGCTGGCTGTTTTCGAGGCCGAATCGGTCAATGCGTTCGCCATGCCGGGCGGCAAGATCGGCGTCCTGAGCGGCATCCTTAAAGTCACGGAGAACGAACACCAGCTGGCGACCGTCATCGGCCACGAAATCGCACACGTTACCGCCAACCACTCGGCGGACAGGGCGATGAACACGGACCTGACGAGAATCGGTATCAACGTGGCGGCGGTGATTCTCGGCGGCGGGTACTCGGGCGCGACCTATACGGCGCAACAGGCACTGGCGGCCGGTGCGGCCTTCGGTATCAGCCTGCCGTACAAACGCGGCCAGGAAACGGAAGCTGACGTCATTGGCCTCGAGTACATGGCGCGCGCCGGGTTCGATCCGCGCGAGTCGGTGCCGCTGTGGCAACGTATGGATGCGAGCGGTGGAAAACGTCCCGCTGAATTCCTGTCCACGCATCCGGCCAGCGACACGCGTATCGAAAACCTGGTCAACGAATGGCAAAAGACGCTGCCGCTGTACAACCAGGCCCTGGCCGAAGGGCGTCGTCCTGATTGCGGCGGTGCAAGTCCGCGCTACGTGAAGGAAGAAGAACCCGGTAACGAAGAACAACAACAAGAGCCGGAGCAAGAAGGCACTTGATAGTCCGGCGCGTACTTCTCCTGCTGCCGCTCCTGGCGCTCGGTGGATGCGCGACGCTCGATGACCTGTGGTCGTCGGTCAGCAAGGGCGGCAAGGACGCAGGCGTTCCTCTCGAAGAGCGGCCGGTCCTCGAGCCGCTTGACCCCAACGTTTTCGTTATCGACGCGGATGGCCAGACCGTCGTTGGCGAACCGCAGGTCGTGTTCGCAAGTGACACCGACACGCTGTCGGATCTGGCCCGCGCGTATGGGCTCGGCTACGACGAGATCATTACGGCCAACCCCGGCGTAGATCCCTGGTTGCCCGGGGATGGCACCCCGATCCTGCTGCCGACCCAGTACGTGCTCCCCAGCGTCGCACAGCATGGCGTCGTTCTGAACATCGCGACCAAGCGCCTGTTTTATTTCCCCGAGGCGGTGGACGGCGAACCACGCCAGGTCCTGACATACCCGATCGGCATCGGGCGCGTTGGCTGGGAGACACCGCTGGGCGAAACCACGGTCGTATCGAAAGCGAAGGATCCGCACTGGTGGGTGCCGGCTTCGGTTCGGCGTGAGCACGCTGAGCTGGGCGATCCGCTGCCCTCCGTGGTGCCGCCGGGTCCGGACAATCCGCTCGGTCACCGCGTTCTAAAACTCGACATTCCCGGCTACCTGATTCACGGCACCAACGCACCCTATGGGGTCGGCATGCGCGTGAGTCACGGCTGCGTGCGGCTGTACCCGGAGAACATCGAGGCGTTGTACACGCTGGTCGATATTGGCGAGGCCGTGGTGATTGTCAATGAGCCTTACCAGTTCGGGCACATGGAAGGCTCGTTGTACTTCGAAGCGCATGTGCCGCTCGAAGATGACACGGTTCCGGCCGATGAACGACTCGCAGAACTCATCGAAGCGCAGCTCGGTTCGAACGGGCAACCATTGAACGGGCATCTGCAGAGCTACATCCGCGAACTGGCCGTCGAGCCGCCGGGCATACCCGTGAAGATCGCGAACTACGATCCTGCCGAGTACATGGCCCGGGCGCGCGTCGTGCACAACATCGTCGAAATCGACCCGAATGCGCCGACACTGGAAGAAGTACGCGAGATGATGGAAGGGGCCGAAGCCGAGGCGACCGCCGCCACAGAATAGGCTCTATATCGCTGGAGGTTTCAGCGGGTTGACCAGGTCACGTATCAGTCCGCCGGTCGCCTGGCGCTTACGAGTTCGACGGTAAATTTCTCACCGGCTGCGTTGCGCAACACGAGGGTTACCGTTTCCCCTCGTTCTTTCTCGAAATGCGGCTGCAATTCCCGGGCGCGCTTGCCGTCCACTACGATACCGTCCACGGCAACAATCTGATCGCCTGCCACAATGGGAGAAGCTGCGGCCGGAGAGCCTTCGGCAACACCAGAGACGACGATCTCGTGCACGACAGGGTTCCAGAAGCGGCCTTCACCCGTCACGGATACTGAAATCCCGAGCCAGCCCTCTTCGGCAAAGGCGGGGCACGCGACCAGCAGTCCCGCGGCGATCAATACTGTGCGTCGATTCATTATTTCCAGGATGCCTCAAAAGTAGTAATAGTCGCATGCGCCGGCTGCGGTGTGCGAACGTTGAAATGTTCCGTTTTCCTAGAATTATCAGTGCCTTAAGTGTATACTGTACGTATTCACAGTATATATTCGTTCACGGAGGGATCCATGCCTCAGGTCGTCGCGTTAGTCCAGAACCAGCCCGCTATTGAGCCATCGGAAGGTGAGAAACTGGGCGATCAAATCACCGAGCTATGCGGCTATATCTATGCCGCCACGCATCACCTGCTGGCGTTGATTCGCGAGTTCGATGACCAGCAATACTGGGCCGAACTGGGCTTCCAGTCCTGCGCTCACTGGCTCAACTTCAAGTGTGGCTTCGGCATGAACGCGGCTCGTGAGCGACTACGTGTTGCGCATGCGCTAGCTGCGTTGCCCAAGATCGATGAAGCCTTTTCGACGGGTGCGTTGAGTTTCTCGAAGGTGAGGGCGATCACGCGTGTCGCGAATACAAACAACGAGGACTTCCTGCTCATGCTCGCAACACACGGCACTGCACATCACGTTGAGCGACTGGTCGCCCAGTACCGCCGCGCAGAGAAGTTGCAGGACCCGGAGTTCGCCAATGACCTGCACCAGCAGCGCGAAGTCACGTACTACTACGACCATGACGGTTGCCTGATGATGAAGGCGCGTATTCCGGCCGACCAGGGTGAGCTCGTTCTCAAGGCCATCGAGATGGCAATGGAAGCAAGCTATGTCGCAGACGACGAACCAGAGCCGGTCGCGGCCCGGCGTGCCGATGCTCTTTGTGAGATCGCCGAAACTTACATGAACAACAGCGAGAACTCGGGCTCGACGGCAGATCGATACCAGGTGGTTTTTCACGTGAACAGCAAGCCTGCGACTGACGCCTTTCTTGAGAATGCTCCCCGCGTGTCTCGGGTACACGGGCCGTTAGGGCAAACATTGAGGCGCATCGCCTGCGATTGCTCAACAACGACTATCACGGAAGACGACACCGGTGAACCCCTGTCGATCGGACGTCGCTCTCGATCCATTCCGCCGCCGATGCGACGCGCACTCAAGGCAAGAGACGGTGGTTGCCGCTTCCCGGGGTGTACCAACTACAGGTTCGTGGATGGCCACCACATCAAGCATTGGGCCGATGGCGGTGAGACGAGCCTCGACAACCTGGTGTTGCTCTGCAGGCACCATCACCACCTGGTTCACGAGGGCGGCTTCGATTGCAAGCGTAGCAAGGACGGTGAAATCTGGTTCGAGGATCGGAACATGCAGCGCCTTGACGACTCTCCTGCTATGAGGACCGTCGAGCTGGCGGAGTCCCTGGCCTGGTTGTACCGCAGGTTTGAAGACAGGGACGTTACCGCGGAAACGCCAGCCGCCAAGTGGTACGCGGGCGAACAAATGGACTGGGATCATGCTGTTTCGTTGATGTTCACGCACCAGCGAGAGTAGTGAGCGACGGTTTTCAAGCTACAATCGACGGTTGGAGATGACCCATCGGTCGTTCATCGTTTAGTGAGATAGGTTGCCAGAGGACTTGAGATGGTCTATCGAATCGCTTTACCGGTCTTGTCAGTCTTGGTGCTCCTTGGCTGTGCAGCCACAAATCTTCCCGGCGGTTCTCATCAAACCGAGAAACGGAGCGGGCTAGAAGCTAATGACGATCAAACGGCCGATGTATGTGCTTCGGTTTCCAATTCTGAGGACGATGGACTTCTGTTGGCGTGTTTTTCATCACACGATGAAGTGATCGCTGTTAGTGACGTGATTCGCTGGGATCGAAGATCGCGTTTTTCGTTCTAAATGTCCACTTGTGGACGACTCCAGACATCTAGGTAGCTCGAGGTAGGATGGTGGTTGCTGACACGAAGTGGTTATCGACCCAAAGACACGAATCCATTTAATGAATCGCCAATACGCTAATGTGATTCTGAGTGCTTTCTTTCTTTTAGCCGGTTGCGTTTCGACCGCTGAAGTGGCCGAACCTAAAACGCTAGTGAACAACCCAGCGAAACCGACGCAGGCTGTATCGCGACGTGTGTACGACTATATTCAATGCGTACATTGTGATCGAGACTTTGAGCGCGTCGCGGTTCCCGAGGACTACGAACTTCCGACATACGACTTGGGAGCGTGCTTGGCCTACGTCTTCCGCAAGGACCCGGAATCTCGAAATGTACTCATTTCGGCGATGCTAGAATGTGCGGAAAAAACACCGTAACAAGTAAAACAGCGTTTCCTGACCGGCTGCTATGACACATTTCGAATACATATCTGTGATGGTGTCCATAATAATGGGCCTCGGCATTGTTCGACTACTTGGGAGCCTAGACAAGGTCTTCTCGGAACATCGTTACTGGCCGCATGCCGCCTGGATTCTTACGCTGTTTCGGCTGCATGTGCAGAACTGGTGGGCGTTTTGGGAAATGCGAACCATGTCGTTCAACGTGGCGCGATATTCGCTATTGATCGGTTATGCGAGGATGTTGTATCTCACGACAGTTACAAAGACGGTGGTTTTTCGGTGCATCCCTGTTGCATCCATACAGGATTATTCAATTTTCTCTATTGGCCCTTGCAATCCTCGCAGTTGTCAGTGACTGCGAGAAGGTGCACAAAGTTGTCAGCGCCCTGTTCTTTGTCTTGATGGCTGTTGGAATTTCAGTATTCAGATACTTGCCCAATCTTTTTTCGAGCACGCCCGGATAGATGGAACTATTCGACAAGATAATCACAGACCGTGGATCGAAGTACTCCGTATCGGGCGGACCCTGTAGCTCGCCCGATGAGGCCCGGGCTTTTATCAAAGCACTCTGCCGAAGAAAGAAATTCGCCAAGGCCACCCACAATACCTGGGCGTTCCTGCAAGGCTCGACCCCGGTCAAGAATGACGACGGAGAAGCCGGCGCCGGCATGGTGATCGTCCGCATGCTGGAGCGAGACGGGTTGCAGAACCACATCGTCGTCGTGACTCGCTGGTTTGGCGGCAAACAACTCGGCGGGGACCGCTTCAGGCACGTTCAGGATGCCGTGCGTTACTACCTCGACAACCGTACGTGCTGAACTACTGCTTGCCCTGTCTCCCCGGCTCAAGCAGGTACCTGTTGAAGTTCGCAATCGACGACGTCACCGTCTGAATCAGGTGCGCCTCCTCAGGGCCTGCCAGCGATACAAACTGGCGCTCGTAGACAGGCACTTCGTCGAGTCGCTGCGCTACTTCCACGGCGTTCTTGAGATCGTTCCTCAGGATCGTGTCAAAGTAGCCCTCCGGGAAGAAACTGGTGGCCGTAATCGTTAGTACGTACGCAATTCTGCCGCCACCGGCACGCATCTCGGTCAGCACGACAAACAGCTTGTAGTCAGGATTCTCAGTGACCACCGCGACATCCCCCAGACTCCGCAGCTCGTTGCCGATGTACTTGGCAACACGCTCGCCGGCATCCTCATCTCGCGTGGATACTTCTATAGCGACACGGGTTTCCGGTGGCGGGGTGTCCTCAGCGAAAGCGCCTGACAGCAGCAGGACCAGCGACACCAGGGTCACTGCCACGGACTTGCAGTAACTCATGCCTGCGCTTTACGCGATGCGTAGTAAGCGGTAACCAAGGGATCCGCCGCGACCCGCTGCTCGTGCGCGACCAGTTTCGGCGCAACGCGATCCACAAGGTCGGTCGGAATATGATCGAGTTGACCGGACCGGAACCAGCCGGTGATGCCGGCGACCTTCAAGTCAGCCACGGTCAGGCGATTGTCCGCAAAATAGTCGCCGCCGCGATCGAGTAATTCGTTAAAGCCCTTGAGGAAGACGGGTATCCATCCGTCGACGAGCTTCTCGCGCGCGGCCTTGAGTTCGTCACCCTCGAGACCGAAAGTGTGCACCATCTGGTGAAGCAGGTCTTCAACGGCGCCCATCGCTTCATCGCAATACAATGCCTGGCGATCATCTTCGGGATAGAGATTTGCCATCTTGCCAATGAAACGGCACATGGCGTTACTCTGGGTTACGTCCACACCATCGATACTGAGGACCGGTACGCAGTTAAAGCGAGCGCTCTCGCGCATCTCCATGAACTCGGGAAACGAGATACGAACATCCTCGAAGTCGATGCCTGCCGCATGAAACGCTATTCGCACGGGCTCTGCGCGCCCGCCGTCCATGTCGAAGTAAGTCAGTTTGTAGTGAGCCATCGATATCCTCCGTTTAGCCGTAGTATCTCAGGAATTCCTCCGGGATGTTGTCGAGTGTCGCCGGCTTGTCCGCAGTGACCGGCAGCTCGCGTGAGTTATGCGTGTTCCAGTAGAGATAGAAGCCGCCGTCGTAGCCGGGATCCTGCAGGTCGTGCAGCATGGCCGCCATGGCCTTGCCCGTGTACGTGGTCTCAAGGCTCAGGCCCATCTGGTCCTGCGCTGTGGCGACGGCATCGCCTGTCGCCTCATCGAACTCCGCGTAGCCACCGGCGAGGAATTCCCCGCGCCAGACGAGGCGTACTCTCTCCGGCATCGCCGCATCGAACGATGGATCGATACGATTGAGCATCATCGCCGTCTTCTGCAAGAGGCGATCCAGCCTGGCCGCGGAACCGAAGCGCTCATCGACGACAGTCACGGCCTGTATCTCCGTCGGCAGGCCCGCCGCGGCAAGCCCCAACGCGAGCCCGGCGGTGCTGCCCATGGTGCCCGTCGCGATGTAGATTCGATCGGGGCAGGGCACCTCACCCGCCTGCACCTGCTGAGCCAGCTCCAGGCCGGCGTTTACAAAACCGACCGCACCGAGCCAGCTGGAACCGCCAAGAGGCACGACCCAGGTTTGCCGGTGCTGCAGGTGTTTCCGCAGCAGCGGTACCTGATCGATAGTGCCGCCATAACGGATGATCTCGGTACCCAGGCGCCGGTGCATGTTGAGTGTGCGCGGAACTTTCGGCGTACGTTTTTGATGTGAGAGAAAGCAGGCGCATTCCAGGCCTATGCTTTTCGCGAGAATGGCGGTCGCCAGCGCGTGATTCGAGCCGGCGGCGCCAAAGGTTGCTACGCGCCTGGCGTGCCGGTCCAGTGCGCGTTTGAAAATGTATTCGAGCTTGCGGATCTTGTTGCCGCCATACTCCGGGCTGCTGACATCGTCGCGTTTCACCGCAATGCGCCGTGGGCCGCTGGTCGTAACAATGTCGTGGCATTCGACGGGCGTCGGCAACTCGGCGAGCTGCAGTTTGTAAAGGCGCTGACCGAGCGCCGGATAGGCGGCTGACAGGAAGTCACTCATGTCCAGAGATTATCGAAGTGCATTGATGAGCGCGAATGAATTAGTATTGGGCCACGCTTATCTGACCAGGTACGGAGACAGGTTTGTCAGATGCAGTTGACCGCGGCATCACGGTCACAGAAATCGCAGCGATGGATCAGTCCATCGATGTGTCGCCCGAGACCACGGCTGCCTTCGTCGGCCGTGCGCTTCGTGGTCCCCTGAATACTCCCGTGCTTGTAAAGAACTATGGTGAGTTCCGTCGCCGCTTTGGTGACGTCTGGTCACGCTCCAGCCTCGGGCCGGCGGTCAGGCAGTTCTTCGATCATGGTGGCAAGCAGCTATACGTCGTACGCGTTGCGAACAACGCACGCGGCTCCATGATCTGTTTGCCGGCCAGTGGTTCCGCACTGGTCCTGCGAGCGGTCGAGCCCGGTTCGACCGAGTTCATTCGTGCGGCTGTCGACTACGACGGTATCGAGGACGACGACGCCCTTTTTAACCTGACACTGCAACGCGTCAATCCCGGAACCGGCCACGTCGCAGATCAGGAGATGTATCACCGGCTGTCCTACCTTGAAGGCGCGACGACCTTCGTCGGCGATGCCCTGCTTTCATCGGACCTGGCGCGCGTCGAGAAGCCGTATCCGTCGCACCGACCCGAAACGACAATGGGCGCAGGCGGGCGCTTCGGTGCGACCTATGTCGATCATGCACAGGCAGGCACGGACGGTACCGAGCTTTCCGACTACGACCTGGTCGGGTCACGCAAACACCGCACGGGTCTGTTCGCGCTGGAGCAGGCCGAGAACTTCGACATTCTCTATTTACCGCCGCCGGGCAAGGGGGTCGATACAGGCCCGGCTGCCATCCTGGCGGCCGAACAGTATTGCCGCGAACGCCGTGCCATGTTGCTCGTCGATCCGCGCAGCGAATGGCAGACTCCGGAAGACGCCGTTCGCGGCATCAATGACCTGGGTTACGCGAGCCCTAATATGCTCGGCTACTACCCGCGCATGTTGACGCGCCACAGCGACGACATTGCGCGTCCGGTTGGCGGGGCGATCGCCGGTCTCCTGTGCAAACAGGATCGCACCTACGGCCCCTGGCACAGCCTCGACCAGCAGGGCATGGGACTGCACCGTCACCTGCTTCCAGCCGTGGACATCGACGACGAAGACGCGCGCTTGCTGAATCGGGCCGGACTGAACGTCATCGCGAAAGGTCCGGCGGGCCGCTGCCGTGTCGGTGGGTCGGTCACGATGGGGCGCGGGAGCGAAGTGCATCGCAAGTTCGCGCGTTTACCGGTGCGCCGCCTGTGCCTGCAAATAATCAGTGCGATCGCGACGGCAGCGCGCTGGGCGGTGTTCGAGGCAGGTGACAAGAACCTCGCACGGCGCGTTCGTGCGCAGGTGCTCACTTATTTCTATCGTCTCAACGACATGGGCGCTTTCGCCGATGATCGCTTCATTGTCGAGTGTGATGCCGGTGCCGGAGGTCGCGAGGATTCGGCGGCGCGCAGCGTTACGATCTTGCTCGTGTTTCGCCCCGCCGACTGCGACGAATCGATCTCGCTGACGTTGCACCTTACCGCCGCCGGCTGCCGAGTTGGCAGCGCCGCCTTCATGCCCTCCGTCGAGGATTGCGCCTGAATTCGCGCTGCAGCGATTTACATAACGTTGCAACCCTCGAATCCGTAGCGTGTCATACAGGCATCAGCCTGGTGCCACCAAGATATCGGGAGGGGGTATGAGAGACAGCGATGTCCTGGATAACAACCCGCACGTATCTCGATCGGCACTGGAAGCCATGCACGGCCAGGTATTCGGCTGGGCCCTCTCCCGCTGCGGTTTTGAACAGGCGGTAGCGGAGGATCTGGTGCAACAGGCGTACGTTGAGCTGCTGACAGGAAAGGCGAGGTTCGATGGCAAGTCATCGCTCCGGACCTTCGTGTTCGCCGTGGTCCAGAACCTGTCTCGCAACCGTTATCGGCGCCTGGCGACACGCCTGCGCGTGCTGGAGAAAGCAGGGTCCGAGGCGCAGGTGGATGCCCATCTGCCGGTGGAGCCCGGCGAGCACGAACAGTTGTGGCGGGCGGTCCGGGAACTGCCCGCAAGGCAGCGGGATATCGTGGAACTCGTGTTTTGCCGGGACATGACCATAGAACAGGCGTCCTCTGTCATGGGCGTCACGACAGGTACCGGTCGAGTGCACTACGACCGCGCAAAGAAAGCATTGAAGAGCAGGCTGACCGATGACTGATTTCGACAACGAGCTGCGAGCAGCGCTGCGCAGCGGACAAGACAAAGCTGAAGCGGGACGTGTCCCGGATTTCGACATCGTCTGGGGCCGCGCGACGGCACAAGCCGCAGAGCGGCGGCGACGCACGAGAATGCTGGGTGGCATCGCTGCTGCAGTGGCGCTCGTGGCGATTGTCCTGGTCGGCCAGCTCCGACCGACACCACCGGAGTGGCAGTTCGTCGATCCTGACGACCTCGCCAGCAGCACGAACTGGGTCGCGCCCAGCGACGTTCTGCTGCCAAAACATCAATTTGACATATATGGGGAAATTCCAGTGCTCATCGAGTCAACCGAGAGAGACGGAGGAACGTTATTATGAAGAAGGGAATTCTGTGCCTGCTGGTCATGGTTGGCCTGGTTGCCGGGGTGGCGACGGCGGAGGAACCCAGGGATGTGTTCAAGGGCAAGTTGTTTGCGCCGAACATCATCCTCGAGAACCGCGATGCGCTGCAGTTGAGCAAGGAACAGTTCACGGCGATTCGCGCCGCGGTCGTGGAAGTGCAGGCCGGCGTTGCCGAGCATGAGTGGGATATGCAGGAGGCCTACCAGGCGCTCATGCTCGAGCTCGACAAGTCGCCGATCGACGAAGACAAGGTACTGGAACATGCCGGCACTGCGCTGCTGGCCGAGAACCAGGTGAAGAAGAAACAGATGGCCATGCTGGTGCGCCTCAAGAACCTGCTGACCGCTGAGCAGATCAAGCACCTGGAAGCCGTGTACGGAAGCCGCTAGCCCGCAAGCGAGAAGGGACGGGGTACGACTATGAATGCAAATCGCACAGTTTCATTACTGCTATCGGTACTGCTCGGTGTCGCCGGTTGCGGAGGCGGAGGCGGGGACACGACCGTGCCGCCACCACCGCCGCCACCGCCACCACCGGTCACCAAGGCCGAAGCGTTCCAGTTGCTCAACCAGGCAACGTTCGGAGCGACAGAGGCCGAGGCCGAGACCGTCATCGCGATGCGCCAGGAGGCCTGGATCGACGACCAGATGATGAAACCGGCGTCGCTGCAACTGCCGCACATGCTGACATTGCCGCCACCCCAGTTCATGGGCCAGCTCCACACCGATCGCGTGGACATCTGGTTCCGCAACGCACTCTGGGGCGAGGACCAGCTGCGTCAGCGCGTGGCTTTCGCGCTCTCGGAAATCATGGTCGTCTCGCAGCTCGGGGCACTGCAGAGCAGGCCTTTCGCTGTTGCCGACTACTACGACATGCTGGCCGAGCACGCTTTCGGCAATTACCGCGACCTGATAGAAGAGGTCACGTTGCACCCGGCCATGGGTGTCTACCTGAGCATGCTTGGCAATCGCGCGCCCGATCCGGCACTCAATATCCGGCCCGATGAAAACTACGCGCGTGAGTTGATGCAGCTGTTTTCGATCGGCCTCGTTGAGCTCAATCTCGACGGCACCGTACGGCTCGACAGCAGCAACCAGCCCATACCGACCTACGACCAGGCGACGATCGAAGGTTTTGCCCACGTATTCACGGGCTGGACCTGGCAGGGTTCGCCGAGTTTCGGCAGCGGCCGTGTTCCCGTTACGAGCCAGTATGCCCCGATGGAGCATTGGCCCGGTTTTCACGACACGGGCCAGAAGGTCTTGCTCGGCGGCGCGGTGTTGCCCGCGGGGCAGACCGGTGAGCAGGATCTTGCCGCCGCGCTGGACAATATTTTCAATCACCCGAACGTCGGGCCGTTCATGGCGATTCGCCTGATCCAGCGCCTGACGACCAGCAACCCGTCACCGGGTTACGTGCGTCGCGTGGCGCAGGTATTCAACGACAACGGTTCCGGAGTGCGCGGCGACCTGGGTGCGGTAGTGAAAGCGATCCTGCTGGATCCGGAGGCCAGTCCCGCGATGCCCATGGAGATCGACGGCAAGCTCAAGGAGCCGCTGTTGCGGCTGACGCAGCTCTTCAAGGCCTATGATGCAACCTCGGAAAGCGGCCGCTATCCGCTGGTCGCATCGTACATCCTGTTCGGCCAGGGCCCGCTGCAGTCACCGTCGGTGTTCAACTTCTTCAGCCCGTTCTACGCACCGCCGGGCGAGATTCGGGATAGCAGTCTCGTCGCACCGGAGCTCGAAATTGCGACCGAGTACCTGAACACCCAGTACACGAACTACATGTTCTTCCAGGCGTTCGGCCTGAATCACACCAACCAGGATCTTGCCGAAGACGATATCTATATCGACTTCCAGGAAGAGATGGACGTGGCCGCCGATAGCGACGCGCTGATCGACATGGTCGCCGGCAAGCTGCTGGGCGGTGAAATTTCCGACACCTTGCGTACCGAGATTGCCGGCATGCTCGCACGGGTCCCGGAGACGGACACAGCCATCCGGGCCGCCGAGACGATCTATTTCGTTACGACATCGCCCGAATACGTGTACCAGCGGTAGGCGGGGAGACGCTATGAAAACTTTGAACAGACGTGATTTTCTCCGGACGAGCGGCGCAGCCGCGCTACTTGCCGCGACTCCTGGCCTTGCCTATTCGCAGGTTGTCGGTGGTGGCGGGTCCTTTACCGACTATCGAGCACTGGTTTGCGTGTTCCTGTTCGGGGGCAACGACTCGTACAACATGCTCGTCCCCAACACGTCGGCGGAGTACTCGGCCTACGCGGCATCCCGGCAAAACCTCGCCCTCTTGCAGTCGGACCTGCTGCCGATCTCGCCGGCGTCGACAGGCACTCCGGACTTCGGCCTGCATCCGGCCATGGGCGGTGTCCAGAGCCTGTTCCAGGCCGGCAACGCGGCGTTTGTAACCAACGTGGGCCCGCTCGTCGAACCCACGACAAAGACGCAATACCAGAACCGCTCTGTAACGCTACCCCCGCAGTTGTTCTCGCATAACGACCAGCAGGACCAATGGACCTCGCTGCGCGGCAACGTGCCGAGCAAGACCGGCTGGGCCGGTCGCATGGCGGACCTGATCAGGGACGGCGTTGCCGGTCAGCAGATGGCAACCAATGCATCCCTGTTCGGCTCCAACCTGTTCCAGTCGGCCGATGAAACGGTTGCCTATGTCATGGGCCCGGGCGGGCCGATCCAGTACCAGGGGTTCTCAACCACGCCGGGCGATATCCTCAACGAGCAGCGCCTCGCGTTCGGGCGCGTCGTCGATGCGCAATACAACACGATCTACGAACGCGGCTACGCCGAAGTTCAGCGCCGGGCCATCGACGCGGCTGGCACGGTATCGGCGGCAATCGCCAATGCGCCGACAATCAATACCGTGTTCCCGCAATCGCAGCTCGCAACGCAGCTGCAGACCGTTGCGCGCCTGATCGCCGTGCGCGACGAACTGCAGATGCAGCGCCAGATCTTCTTCGTTGCGGCGGGCGGCTTCGATTCGCACGACGACCAGAACGAGAACCAGCCGGGGCTGTTGGGTGGCGTCAGCGATGCCATTGCTGCTTTCCATGCCGCGACCGAGGAACTGCAGATCGCGGACGGAGTTACGACGTTTACGCAATCGGATTTCGGCCGGACGCTGACGTCCAACGGCGACGGCACAGACCATGCCTGGGCGGGCAACCAGCTCGTGGTTGGCGGTGCCGTCAACGGCGGCGACCTCTACGGCAGTTACCCCGTGCTCGAGATCGACGGTCCCGAGGATGTCGGCGGCGGGCGCATGATCCCGTCAACCTCGGCGGACCAGTACGCTGCGACGCTGGCCAGGTGGTTCGGAATCCCCGATATCGACCTGGACGTAGTGGCACCGAATCTCGCCAATTTTGCGCAGCGGGACCTTGGGTTTATGATCACCTGAACAAAACGGGGCCGCGACGGTCTCTAGATCAATAAACGATTTCCGGGGAACCTACATGAATCTGCGACTTTCAGCCGTGCTGGCTGCCGTTTGTCTTGCCGCTGCCTGCGGCGGTAACGAAGAACCTGCTGCCACCGAGACGGAGGTCGATGCCGGGACGGCGCTGCACGCGCTGTTCGACGAGCATTTCGAGCGTGGCCTCGAACTGAATCCGTTGAGCGCGACGTTCATCGGCGACTATCGCTTCAACGACCGCATGGCCAACAGCAACAGTCCCGAGCACAGGGCCGCTGAAAAGGCCATGGACGAAGAATTCCTGCGCCGCCTCCTCGAGATCGATCGCAGCGAGCTCGGTTACCAGGACCAGCTCAGCTACGACATCTTCCGTATCAATCGCGAGCAGTCACTGGAAGGGAACCAGTTCCCGTTCCACCTGCAGCCGATCAACCAGTTCTACTCGATAACCAACTTCTTCGTCCAGCTCGGCAGCGGTGCAAGCGCGCACCCGTTCAAGACGGTGAAGGACTACGAGGACTTCCTCTCCCGGGCTGACGACTTCTCGGTGATCATCGACCAGCTCGTGACCAACATGCAGGAAGGCATGCAGGCCGGCGTTACCCAGCCGCGCATCCTGATGGAAAAACTGCAGCCGCAGATCGATGCGCACATTGTCGACAACGTCGAGGACAGTAACTTCTATACCCCGGTCAGGAACATGCCCGAGGACTTCAGCGCGGAAGATCGCGAACGCCTGACCGCGCTGTATGAAGACAAGATCATGAACACGATCATCCCGGCGTACCAGCGCATCGGCAATTTCATTGGCGACGACTACCTCGAGAACGCCCGCGAGACGGTCGGCCTTTACGCCCAGCCGAACGGCGTGTCCTGGTACGAGTACATGGTGCGTATCCGTACCACGACCGACATGACGCCCGAAGAGATTCACCAGGTCGGTCTCGACGAAGTTGCTCGTATCCACGGCGAGATGCATGCCGTGATGGAGGAAGTCGGATTCGAAGGCGACCTCAAGGAATTCTTCGAGTACATGAACTCCGATCCGCAGTTCTTCTTCGACGAGCCCGAACAGCTGATCCAGGGCTACCGCGACATGTCGGACCATATTGCGGAGCTGTCGAAGGGGCTCTTCGAGATCTTCCCGAAGACCGGCTTCGAGGTGCGGCGCGTCGAGCCGTTCCGGGAAAAATCCGCGTCGGGTGGCTCCTACATGGCGGGCACGCCCGACGGCGAGCGGCCGGGTGTGTTTTATGCCAATGCCTACGACCTGTCCGCCCGTCCGAACTGGGCGATGGAGTCCCTGTTCCTGCACGAGGCGATCCCCGGGCACCATTTCCAGATCATGCTCCAGCGTGAGAACGAGGACCTGCCCGATTTCCGCCGTTTCGGCGGCTTCACGGCCTTCTCCGAAGGCTGGGGCCTGTATGCGGAGTCACTCGGCAAGGAGATCGGCGTTTACACCGACCCCTACCAGTACTTCGGCGGCCTGAATGCGGAACTCTGGCGCTCGATTCGACTGGTCGTGGACACGGGGATTCACGCCAAGGGCTGGTCCCGGCAACAGGTTCTCGATTACATGTACGAAAACTCCGCCGTCGCCGAGGCGCGTGCTGTCTCGGAGGCAGAGCGCTTCATGGCCATTCCGGGCCAGGCCCTGGCTTACAAGGTGGGGCAACTCAAGATTCGCGCCATCCGCGACAATGCCGAGGCACGACTCGGCGACCAGTTTGACGTCAAGGCCTTCCACACCGAGGTATTGCGCGACGGTGCCATGCCGCTGTCGATGCTGGAAGCCAAGATCGACCGGTGGATCGAGGCGCAATTGATGTAATCTGCGCCTATGAAACTCGATCGATTTATTCGCGTCGCGATTGCGGTCGTCATACTGCTCGTCTTTATCATCGCGACGGGCGCGCTGCTGTTCATTTCCGAAGCGGCACTCAACGTCTGGGACCGGCTCAAGGCCGGTCCTGCGATCCTGCTCTACGCGTACATGGGCGTCATGATCTTGCTGGCGCTCACGGCTACCTGGCTGATCTGGCGTCTCGTTATTCGCCGCAAGATTGCGCCCGCGCGAGCCATCAAGGCCGAGCCGCTGACCCAGGCCGATATCGAACAGCGCCTGCGCGATGCCGAAGCCGCAGGTGTGGATGTCGGCGCTGCGCAGGCCGAGCTCAAAGAGCTCGCCGCACGCCGGGAAGCGGTGCATCTCTGTTTTTTCGGTGAAGTCAGTTCGGGCAAGAGCTCGTTGATCAAGGCGCTCGTACCGGAGGCGAATGTCGTCGTCGACGTGGTAGGCGGGTCGACCGACGACGTTCGCCACTATCGCTGGCGCGACGCTAGCGGTGCCCAGATCCTGCTTACCGATGTGCCCGGCATCGGCGGCCACGAGGGCGGCCTGACGGACCTCGCAGTCGCAGAGGCCAGGCGTGCGAACCTTGTCCTCTTTGTCTGCGACAGCGACCTCACGCGTTCCGAAGTTGCAGCGATCCAGTCCCTGCTCGAATTCGACAAACCCCTCGTTATCGTGCTCAACAAGGCCGATCGCTACTCGGCGCAGGAACAGGCGGCGCTCATGCAGACCCTGCTCGAACGCGTCGACAAGATCGGCGGGCAACTGGATCGGGACCACGTGGTCGCCGTCTCGGCCGGCGGTGAAGTCGAGGTGATCGAACGCGGCGCAGGGGGCGAGGAGACGAGCCGGCGGCGCACGCGGCCGGCCGATATCGGCGTGCTCGTCGTCGCGATCAATCGGCTGTTGGCCCAGGAGGGCCCATCGCTCGACGCGCGGCGTGAACGCGCCGTCTTTCGCATGGCGGCCGCCCGTCTCGCCGAGGCTGAAGGTGAGTACCGATTGCAGCGCTCCGAGCAGATCATCCGCAGCTCCACGCGCAAGGCAATCATCGGTGCGCTGGCCGCGATCAGTCCCGGCACCGACATTCTCATCCAGGGCTATATCGGCACCTCGATGACGCAACAGCTCTGCAAGCTCTATGATGCGGCGCCGCGCGATCTCGATATCGAGGAGTTCCTGACGCTGAGCCAGAGCCGTGTCGGCAGGGCCTTGCCACTGTCGCTGGCCGTGGCGGGTAACGGCCTCAAAGCGTTCCCGGGAATCGGTACCGTTGCGGGCGGCCTGGTCCATGCCGTGGCGTATGGTTTGATATTCGATGCACTTGGCCGCAGCCTTGTGCTCACGTTGTCGCGTCACGGCGAGTTGCTGCCCGAGGTGGCCGCGAAGGAATTCGAGGAAGGAATCAGTGAGCATTTGGAAGCGGGCGTTCGCCGCATTACCAAAATGGCCCTGGCCGAAAAAGCAGACTAGGGCAGTCGGTGACTCCGGCACCGACCACCTTGGTCTCGCACGCGAGAGCCTGCGCGAGCTTGTGCATGACTCGCGCCTGCCCGAGGGCGTTCGTGAATCCCTCGTCCATGACTACAATGCCGTGCAGGCCATGCTCGACAAGATCGAACACGGCCACCTGCACCTGTCGGTATTCGGTCGCGTCAGCACCGGCAAGTCGTCCCTGCTCAATGCGCTGATCGGCGAGGAGCGATTCTCGGTCAGCCCGATTCACGGCGAGACGCGCTTCTCATCGATGCAGGCCTGGAACGAGGTGGAAGCCGGCGGCGTCTTCCTGATCGACACGCCGGGACTCGACGAGGCGGGTGGTGAGGATCGGGAGGCCCTCGCCAAAGAAGTCGCCGGACGATCGGACCTCGTCATTTTCGTCATCGACAGCGACGTTACCGAGACGGAGCTCGCCGCGCTGAAAGCCCTGCTCGCGCAAGGGCGCCCGGTGTTGATCGCGTTGAACAAATCGGACCTCTACACGGAGCAGGAGTGCGCGTCGCTCGTGGCATCGGTGCGCAGCAAGACCGCCGGACTGATCAATCCGGACCACGTCATCGTTGCCGCGGCTCAACCGCGCCCGCAGACGCTCGTCGAAGTCGACGCGGCCGGCAATGAAGTCGTTTCCGAAAGAGCGAGAGTGCCGGATGTCGCTGCGTTGCGCCTCAAGCTCTGGGAGGTTCTCGACGCCGAGGGCAAGACGCTCGCCGCGCTCAATGCGAGCCTCTTCGCCGCCGACCTCTCCGACCAGGTTGGGCAACGGATTCTGGCAGCCCGCCAGGAGCTGGGTGACAAGCTGGTTCGCACTTATTGCGTGGGCAAGGGTATTGCCGTCGCGCTGAATCCCGTGCCGGTTGCCGACCTGTTCGCGGCGGCGTTTATCGATGTCGGCATGGTCGTGCACCTTTCCCGTGTCTATGACCTGCCGCTGAGTCGCAAGGAGGCGGGATCCATCGTGCGCGTGATCGTGGCCGAATCGGCCGCACTCATGACCACGGTCTGGGCGTTGCACCTGGTGTCGAGTGCGCTCAAAGTCGGCACGCTCGGCCTGTCCACCATCCTCACGGCGGGCGCACAGGGCGCCATTGCCTACTACAGCACGTACCTGGTCGGGCAGGCTGCGGGCAAATACCTGGCCAAAGGCAAGTCGTGGGGCGACGGCGGGCCCAAGAAGGTGGTCAAGGAGATCCTCGATTCGCTGGACCGGGATACCGTCCTCTCGGACGCACGGCGCGAAATACAGGCGCGCCTGGGACTGCGGTAGGTGGACCGCGAGACGCGCATGCGCCGTATCTGGGAGACGATCCTGGAAATTCCGCGTGGTAGTGTTGCGAACTACGGCCAGGTCGCGGAGATCGCCGGGATACCGCGCGGTGCCCGGCAGGTCGGCTACGCATTGCGGCACTCACCGCAGGACCTAGCGCTGCCGTGGCATCGCGTCATTACATCGTCGGGAAAGAGCGCCTTTGCTGCGCATACTCGAGCCTTTCGTATACAGCGTGACCGCCTTGCCGAGGAAGGCGTCGTGATGTTGAAGGGCAGGGTGGACATGAAAAAGTACCGCTGGCAGCCTGACCTCGACGAGTTGTTGTGGAAGCCCACCTCTGCCTGGGACGAAGAGTGAGTATCAAGAACAAAGCGCGCTCGCAGCTCCTGAACCTGCTCCTTAGCCCGGGTTCGCGGCGCGTGCAACGCTCGTCACGCGAATTGCGCCGCAAACTGACCGGCGCGGCACACGAAGTCTCCGTGTTCCTGCAGCTTGATGACCCGTACTCCTACCTGCTGGCCTGCTACCTGCCCGAATTGCAGGCAGAGTTCGACATTGAGCTCCACATCTACTTGTCACAGGCGCGCGGCGACGAGTATCGCCCCGAACCGGAGCTGCAGTCGGAGTATGCGGCGATGGACGCACGCCGTGTTGCGGCGGAACTCGGTATCCCGTTCCTCGATCGCGGCGCGACGCCACCCGTTGAGCATCGACGTGGCTTGCTCGATGAACTCGCGGCTCATGCGCAGTCGCCGGATTTTCTCGACGAGACGCGTGAGGTCCTCGGTATTTACTGGCGTGGCGACATCGAGGCAGCCGCACGCCGCGCGGACACCGGCAAAGCGGGTGCAGGGGATCAAGTAGTCAAGGAGTCCCAGGCGTTGCAGAAGCGCCTCGGTCACTACAACAGCGCGATGCTGCATTACGCCGGCGAATGGTACTGGGGCGTTGATCGCCTGCACTACCTCATCGCTCGACTCGATGAAGTCGGCGCCGCGACCGAGGGCAAGCGGAGCGCCTTGCTGGCGTCGCTGCGCCAGGCGGCACTATTCTCGCTCCCCGCCAGGCCGCCGGCCGCCGCCAAGGCCCTGCCACCGCTCGAGTTTTTTCATTCGTTCCGCAGCCCTTACTCCTACCTTGCACTCAGGCGTGTCTACGCGATCGCCGACGCATTCGGCCTCGCGTTGAAACTGCGGCCGGTTCTGCCGCTGGTCATGCGGGGCATGCAGGTGCCGCGCGCGAAGCTGCTGTACATCGCGAAGGACACGGTGCGCGAGGCGGCGAGATTGGGCATTCCTTTCGGCAAGATCGCGGATCCGGTCGGCGCGGGCATCGAACGATGCCTGGCCGTCTTTCAGTACGCGGAATCGGAACACAAAGGGCGCGAGTTCCTGCTGAACGCGGGTACCGCGATCTGGAGCGAGGCGGTCGACGTGGCGACCGACAAAGGCATGCGCAAGGTCACCGGCCGCACGGGCCTGTTCTGGCCGGACGTGCTCAACGCAATGGCGGGGGACGACTGGCGCAAGCCGATCGAGGAGAACCGCGAGTCGATGCTGGAGTCGGGGTCGTGGGGCGTGCCGACGGTGCGACTCGGTGAGGAAATATTTTGGGGGCAGGACCGCGACTGGTTGCTGGTTCGCCACATTGAAGAACACTGTGATACCGGAGACGGAATACTCGTATGACGACAGTACTATTTTCGCACGGCCAGGAGAGCGGTCCGTGGGGCACGAAAATTCGTGCGATGGCGGAACTGGCCAGGGGGCTTGGCTACACGGCGGACAGTATCGACTACCAGGGTATCGCCGACCCGACGGAACGCGTTGCCAAATGCGTGCAGGCATGCGCCGGTATCGACGACCGGATCGTCCTCGTTGGCTCGAGCATGGGCGGGCACGTGGCGACGGCTGCGGCAAGCCAGGTGGGCGCGGTCGGCCTGTTCGTTCTTGCGCCGGCCTATTTCATGGAGGGTTACGAACACCTTACTCCGGAGCCTCCGGCGATACCCATCGAGATCGTGCACGGCTGGCATGACGATGTCGTTCCGGTCGAGAACAGCATTCGGTACGCGCGCACATGCAGTGCTACACTGCATGTGGTCGATGGCGATCACCGACTGACAGGTAATATCGAGGAAATTAACGAGTATCTTGGGCATTTCCTCGAGAAAGTATTAAGGTAGAGACGTTTTTGGGAGGAGAAAAGCATGAAATATTGGATTTTGGCGCTGAGTTTGTTGTTTGTAGGCTGCGGTGGCGGCGAGTCGGGCGGGTCCGGTGACTCGACGGCAGCCGACGTCGTGGAAGAGGCGCAGGACATGGCGGGTGACGTCATGGACGACGCGGAAGAGGCCGCAGGCGATCTTGCTGATGCTGTCGAAGATGGCGCGGAGAGTGCGGGTGAGGTTGTCTCCGATGCGATGAACGAGGCTGAGGACACAGCGGCGGAAGTCGGTGATCTTCTGAAAGAAAAGAAGGAAGAGATCGACGAAGCAATCGACGACGCGACCAACGACTAAAGGTCGAGACGGAGTCCTTCACGGGCGTAGCGGAAGCCACGGCTCTCCACTTCGGCCTGTTCCGGGCTACCGTCAATGAGCACCGTCAATGAGCAAAGGGTTCGTGTGAATGAAGATCGCACGGGCCCTTTCTTTTTGGTCGAGCTCCATCCCGAGATCCATGGTCTCGGCAACGAACGGGTGTTTGATCTCGCTCACGCAGCGATTACAGCGCCTCTGCCGAAAGGTCCAGCAATGCGGGCACGTCGCTCGGTCGGTACAGGCTGATCTGGCTCAGGGAAATCGGTTCGGACGGGCGTGCCGTGACGACGAGCGTCGATTTGCCACCGAGGAACTCGATAAAGGGGTCGATGACGTACTCGTCGAATTCGATGCCGTAGAGGTCGCCCATGTAACGCAGCTTCGCGAGCTGCGCCGCCTGTATCTCGTCTGCCGAGAGGCCAAGTTTGCCGCAGTAGTCTTCGACGCGAGCGTTCAGGGACTGGTCTTCGAAGACAATGCGCATGTCCTTCATGCGCGGGCGAAACCGGGATCCCTTGGCCATTTCGGTGACCATGTCGCCGGCGAGCGTCAGGTTCGCGTCGAAAGCCCACATGTCCTCGACATCCGATGTCATCTCGATGGCGAACTCTCCCTCGCCTTTGCGAAAGTGAGCGGTGACCGACACGACCTGGTCGGTGAACCCGAGTCTCGTCAACGTCTCGGGTGAGAAGCCGTACTTGCCTGTGCAGCGGGCTGCGTCCTGCTGCAGCGCCTCGTCGTTGATCTTGTCCACCGACGCGGCATAGGCTCGCTTGAAGTAGTCCGAGTTGACGCGCATGTGGACACCTTCGATCAGCAAGCCGAAATACCGGGGAATCACGTCGTCGGGTGACTGGATGTTCTGCCGAATGTCGGCAAGGCTCAGCAGGCTGAAGTAACTCGGCGTATCGATGCCGAGGCGATCGATGTAGATGGGATCGTCGAAGCCTGAGATATGTGCCGTAATGCCATCGATCGTCAGTTCGCCGGACATGGTCGAGCTGACTCCCTCGTACTCGATGTTGACGAACGGCGAGGCAATAATGACGGCCTGGTCGACACCCTGACCGACCTTGTGGTGCAACAACAGCTTCGAGCCACCGTAGCCAGCGGCGCCCAGGATTACTGCCCAGATGATCAGGTTTTTCATACGTCGTCTCGGGTGAGGTCCTGCCTCATTATGTGAATTGTTCCGCAAAACAGCGTGTTGCGGAATGAAGGCGGTCACAGAAACGACATTACCGACGCCGGTTTTTCTTGCTTGTCAACGGCCTGTTGGGGGTATCTTTTGGGTAGAATTGTGCGCCATGAACATCGCCGGCATATTCTCGCGCCCACTCTACTGGTTGGCAGGCAAGGTGTTCTCCATCTGGGCACGCCCCGCGATTCAGCCCGATGTACCCACGGAATTGATCACGAACCCGGACGCACAGGTCTGCTACGTCCTCGAGACGGGTGGCCTGGCCGATGTGCTGGCGCTCGAACAAGCCGCTGCGAAGCGTGGCATGCCGTCCCCGACGGAGGGCTTCGAGTTCTGCGGCAACCGCGAGTACCGGCGCTTCGTGGTCCTGCGACGCATGAAGGGGTTCTGGTACAGGCGCCCGCGCAAGATGGGCTCGCAGCGCCTGCAGCGCCTCGTCGAGGCGGCCCGCGACGGTGACGAAGAGCTGCTGCTGATCCCGGTCGCAATCTACTGGGGGCGATCCCCGGAGAAAGAACGGTCGCTGCTCAAGATACTGTTTTCGGAAAACTGGGACGTCATTGGCCGCACACGCAAGTTCTTCGCGACGATCCTTCATGGGCGGGACACCTTGCTGCGCTTCAGTCACGCTCTGCCATTGCGGTCCATCGGAGCCGAGGGCAAGGAACCGGAGATTGCCTTTCGCAAGGTGTCGCGCATCCTCAGGGTGCATTTTCGCAAGCGGCGTGTCGCGACTGTCGGACCGGACCTTTCACATCGGCGTACGCTGATCAGGCAGGTGCTTCGCTCGCCCGATGTGAGGCGCGTCATTCTTGCCGAGAGTGGTGACGATTACCGCAAGCAGGAAGTTGCGCGACGCAAGGCGGAGAAATACGCGCTCGAGATCGCCGCGGATATTTCCTACCCGACCATTCGCGTGATGGTGCGCTTGCTGCGGTGGCTGTGGAACCGCATCTACGACGGTGTCGAAGTCAATCACATGGAGAAGCTGCACGACGTCGCCAAGGACAAAGAGGTCATTTACGCACCTTGTCACCGCAGTCACTTCGACTACCTGCTGCTCGGTTACGTGACCTACGAGGAGGGCCTGCACCTCCCGCATATCGCAGCCGGGATCAATCTCAACCTGCCGATCGTCGGCGGTATCCTGCGGCGCGGTGGCGCGTTCTTCCTGCGGCGCAGCTTCAAAGGTAATCGCCTGTACGCGGCAGTGTTCGATTCCTACATGCAACAGGTTCTCGGCAAGGGGCACTCGATGGAGTACTTCATCGAGGGTGGGCGCAGCCGCACGGGACGCCTGTTGCAGCCCAAAGGCGGCATGCTGGTCATGACGGTGAACTCCTACGTCAGGAATCCGCAGCGCCCGATCGTGTTCGTGCCGATCTATTTCGGGTACGAGAAACTCATCGAGGGCGCCGATTTCATCAGCGAACTCGGCGGCGCGGAGAAGCAAAAGGAATCCATCGGCGGCCTCATTCGCTCCGTCAAATCGCTGCGTGACCATTTTGGCAAGGTCAGCGTGAATATCGGCGAGCCCATCGAGCTTGAACCCATACTCGACCGTGTTCACCCTGAATGGCGCGACTACGAAGCCGAGAACGGGGAGCGACCGCCCTGGCTCGCGGGCATCGTCGATGAGGTTGGCGGTCGTATCATGGAGAACATCAATGCCGCTGCGGCGGTAACACCGATCAGCCTGCTGGCCTATGTCCTCTTGGCGACACCCAAGCAGACGATCGGCCTTACCGAACTGCGCAGGCAGTTGCAGGTAAGCCTGGACCTGCTGCGCCGCTTCCAGTATTCGGAACTCGTCACGCTGCCGGACTGGGGGCCGGACGAGATCATCGCGCATGGTGAAAAACTCAATGTCATCAGCCGCAGTCCGCACCCGATGGGCGAAGTCATCCGGATGGAAGAGCGCACGGCTGTGCTTATGACTTACTTCCGGAACAACATCCTGCACCTGTTCGCGGTACCGGCA
The DNA here is from genome assembly GCA_965368465.1 of uncultured Chromatiales bacterium. Classification (GTDB taxonomy): domain Bacteria; phylum Pseudomonadota; class Gammaproteobacteria; order Steroidobacterales; family Woeseiaceae; genus UBA1847. The sequence goes on along the minus strand of CBDUMZ010000007.1, from coordinate 36,072 downwards.
TCGGTGGCGTGTTGTTTCATCCAGGGTCAGAAGCTCGAACACACGGAGCTGCAACGCCTCATCCGCCTGATCTACCCGTTCATGAAGAAAGAGCTTTTTCTCAAGTGGAGCTATGACGAGGTCGACGACGTGACGACAGAGGCGATCAATTCGCTTATCGATCTCGGCATCCTGAGCCACGGCAAGCGCAAGAAGGTTCTGCTGCGGCCCCCTGCGGGGTCGACCCGGGCTTTCCAGTTGCTCATGCTTGGCCAGTCCATGGTGCCCATGTTGCAGCGTTTCTACCTGGTCATCGCCATCCTGGTGGGCAATGGTTCCGGTACGCTGTCGCGCAGTCGGCTCGAAACGATGTGCCAGCAAAGTGCCGAACGCCTGTCGATGATCTACGGCCTGCACTCACCGGATTTCTTCAACAAGACGCTGTTCCACGACTTCATCAAGATGCTGCATGAGCAGGACGTGCTGCGCCGCAATGCCGACGGGAATATCGAGTTCGATGAGAACATCACGTCGATCGGCGCAGATGCGCGCCTCGTGCTTGGTGAGGAGATTCGCCACAGTATCCTCTCGCTCACGTTGTCGAGGGACAGCGGCGACGTCGCGCCTGAATAGGTCCGAATTCGGACTGATTTCCTTGCACTGGGGCGCGTGACGGTCTACAAACACAGGATGATTCGAGCTTTCGCAAGGAAATGGAGCTTACTCGGCCGTCGCCGGGCCAGCGCGCTGTTGCTTGCGATTTGCCTGAATCTCGCGCTTGTACCGTGCACGATGGCCCTCGAAGTCGTCGAACAGGGCCACGATTGCTGCCCTCCGGAGATCCAGCTCGAAGCAGCGGAGTGTTGCGAACTCGATGAGGTCAGCGTCGACGCGCGTTCCGGTACGGTCAAGCCTTACGATACTCCCGATGTGGAAGCGGCACCGCCGCCGGCGTCGTTGCGCGCCAATCCGACACCCGCAAGGTACATAGCGTCGGTCGCCGCGCCCGATCCGCCGGGCAATTCTCCACCCATTCACAAGCTCAACTGCGTCTATCTGAACTAGCCACTCCTGCGCCCTAAACCCTCTCGGTTTTTCACGCAGGAGTTGTATTCATGTCAGTTCATCACGGGCGAGCGCCCGCTTACATTGCAGTATTCGTTGTCATGGCGTCTTTGCCGTGGCCATCCATCGTCGCAGCGCAGCAACGTGTGCCGTTGACGATCGCCGAGGCCGAAGACCTGGCCCTTGCCGGTGAACCCGGCCAGATGGCGCTGCTCGCGCAGTCCGGCGCCACGCGGGAGCAGGCCGTCGCCGCCGGCGCACTGCCGGATCCGGTGTTACGGGTCGGCCTTGCGAACTACCCCATCAGTGGCGGCGGATTCTCCGCCGAAGGCATGACGCAGGCGCAACTCGGCCTGCGGCAGTCTTTTCCGCGCGGCCGCGCACAAGGCGCCGAACAATTGCGCGCGCGAGCGGAGGCGATGAGCGAGGGCGCCAGGGCCCGCGGCCGCGACGTGCTCGCAGCGGCCCGGATCGCATGGCTCGACGCGTACTACGCACAGCAGGCACTGGACCTGGTCAGTGAGTCGCGGCCGTTTTTCGCAGACCTCGTCTCGGTGACGCGTTCGATGTACGCCGTCGGCCGCAAAACGCAGCATGATGTGCTGCGCGCCGAGCTTGAGCTGAGTCGGCTCGATGTGCGCCTCATGGAAACGAAGCAGGCGAGGGCCGAAGCCCAGGCGGCGTTATCGCGTTGGCTTGGGCAGGACGCGTACCGCCCCCTGGCCATGAAGTTGCCGGCCTGGGACACGCTGCCGTCTCTCGAAGACCTGCGTGCCGGTCTTGACGCGCACCCGGCGATGGCGGCGGCCAGCGCCGACATCTCGGCCCGCAAGGCGGCGGTGCGGATCGCAAAGGAACAGAAGAAACCGGGCTGGGCGCTCGACGTCGGCTATGGCTACCGGGACGGGTACCTGCCGGATGGCTCGTCCCGGTCCGATTTCGTGAGCCTGTCCGTGTCGGTGGACCTGCCGTTTTTCAGCGAGAACCGGCAGGATCGAAAGCTCGCCGCGGCGCTTGGCAACCGCACCGCTGCAGTGCAGTCCAGGGCCGAGTTGCTGGCGAGGCTGCGCAGCGAACTGGATGTCGAATACGCGCGCTGGACCGACCTGACGCGGCGTCTCGAGCTCTACGAATCGCAGATTCTCGGACAATCGTCAGACCAGGCCCAGGCAGCACTACTCGCTTACCAGAGTGACACCGGCGATTTCGCCGACGTGATGCGCGGCTACATCGACGACCTGAATACCCGGCTCGAGCGCATTCGCCTGCAGGTAAAGCGCCTGCAGAGCTACGCAACGCTCGCCAGCCTCGGAGGGATGGAACAATGAACAGGAACATCGTGATTGGCGTTGCCCTCGTTACAACACTGCTAGTCGGTCTGCTGCTCGGACGCGCCTGGTCGCCCCATCCGGCCGCGGACGCGCCCGGAGATGCCCGGCGCGAGGTCCTCTACTGGGTTGCGCCCATGGATCCGAACTTCCGCAGGGACGAACCCGGCAAATCGCCGATGGGTATGGACCTCGTGCCCGTCTATGCCGACGAGGCGGGATCCGCCCCGGGCGTGGTGTCGATCGATCCCACGATGGTGAACAACCTCGGGGTGAGAACGGCGGTCGTGGAGCGCGGCACGCTGCCGCGCATTATCGAAACGGTCGGGTATATCGGCTATGACGAGGACACGCTGCAACATGTGCACACGCGAGTCGATGGCTGGATAGAAAAACTTGCAACGACGGCGACGGGAGATCCCGTTACCAAGGGCCAGCTACTGTTCGAGCTGTACTCACCGACGCTGGTCAATGCCCAGCAGGAGTACCTGGCCGCACTGGCGAGCAGGAATACGGTTCTCAAGAACGCATCGCGCGACCGGTTGCTGGCACTGGGCGTCACGAGCCAGGACATACAGCGCCTCGAACGGGATCGCGAAGCCAACCAGCGCGTTCGCGTGTATGCGCAGTCGGACGGCGTGATCGCACACCTCGGCGTACGCGAGGGTATCTTCGTGACGCCCGCCACCGAGGTCATGTCGGTCGCCCGCCTGGACCGGGTGTGGGTCCTGGCCGAGGTGTTCGAACGACAATCGGCCTGGGTAGAGCCCGGCCAGACGGCGACCGTCGAACTCGACTACCTGCCGGGCCGGCTTCTGACCGGCACGGTCGACTACGTGTATCCCGAGCTGGACCCGAAGACGCGGACACTCAAGGTGCGTCTCCGCTTCGACAATGAGAGCGAAACGCTCAGGCCCAACATGTTCGCGCGCGTCGTGATCAACGGCTCCCCGATCGCCAACATCACGCACGTGCCACGCTCGGCCGTTATCCGTGGCGGCTCTTCGAGCCGCGTGGTTGTGGATGCGGGCGATGGCCGCTTCCAGTCGCGCGAGGTAATGATCGGCATCGAGTCGGGTGACAGGGTGGCGATTCGCAGCGGCCTTGCGGAGGGCGAGCGTGTCGTCACGTCGGCGCAATTCCTCATCGACTCGGAGTCAAACATCGATACGGCGCTCGAACGCCTGGAGTCTTCACGATGATCGCCGCGCTGATTCGCTGGTCCGTCGCGAATCGAGTCCTGGTGGTGGTCGCGGCATTGATCATCGCTGCAGTCGGTGTCTGGTCGGTCAAGGAAACGCCGGTCGATGCGTTGCCGGATCTGTCGGACGTCCAGGTCATCGTCAAGACCTCGTTTGCCGGGCAGGCACCGCAGGTCGTCGAGGACCAGGTAACGTACCCGCTGACGACCGCGATGCTGTCCGTACCCAAGGCGGTCACGGTGCGTGGCTATTCCTTCTTCGGCGACTCTTACGTCTACGTGATCTTCGAAGACGGCACCGATCTCTACTGGGCGCGCTCGAGAGTGCTCGAGTACCTGAACCAGGTGTCGTCGAGCCTGCCGCCCGAGGCCCGATCTTCCCTGGGGCCGGACGCAACGGGTGTCGGCTGGGTTTACGAGTACGCACTCGTGGACCGCAGCGGCACGTACGATCTCGCTCAGCTCAGAAGCCTGCAGGACTGGTTCCTGAAATACGAACTGCAAACGGTACCGGGTGTTGCCGAAGTGGCGACGATCGGTGGCATGGTCCGGCAGTACCAGGTCGTCGTCGATCCCGACAAGCTGCGGGCTTTCGGCGTCACGCTGGCCGACCTGAAACGGGCGATACAAAACGGCAACCAGGAGACCGGCGGGTCGGTGATCGAAATGGGCGAGGCCGAGTACATGGTCAGGGCGACGGGCTACCTGGAGGGGATCGATGACCTCGCTGTCATACCGCTGGGTGTGAACACGCAGGGCACGCCGCTGGTCCTGTCGGACGTGGCTGAAATCAGGATCGGGCCACAGATGCGGCGCGGTATTGCGGACCTCGATGGAGAAGGAGAGGTTGTCGGCGGCGTCGTTGTCATGCGGTGGGGTGAAAACGCGTCCGCAACGATAGCGGCGGTGAAAGCGCGCCTTGCCGAGCTGGAAAAGAGTTTACCCGAGGGCGTCGAAGTCGTAACGACCTACGATCGATCGGACCTGATCCGGCGATCGGTCAAGACGCTAGAAAACACCCTGGTCAAGGAATTCCTGATGGTCGCGCTCGTCTGCGCGCTGTTCCTGTTCCACCTGCGTTCGTCGGCTGTCATTGTCCTGAGTCTGCCGCTGGGCGTGCTCGTGGCATTCATCATCATGAAGGCGCAGGGAATCAACGCGAACATCATGTCGCTGGGCGGCATCGCGATCGCGATCGGCGCCATGGTCGACTCCGCCATTGTCATGATCGAAAACGTGCATAAACACATAGAGCGAGAAGCCCTGACGAACGAGAATCGCTGGCGCATCATGACGGACGCAGCCACCGAGGTTGGTCCGCCCCTGTTCTTCTCGCTGCTGATCATCACCTTGAGTTTCCTGCCGGTCTTCACACTGGAGGCCCAGGAAGGGCGCCTGTTCGCGCCGCTGGCTTTCACCAAGACCTATGCGATGGCCGCGGCGGCCTGCCTCTCGGTCACGCTGGTACCCGTGCTCATGGGGTACTTCATTCGCGGCAAGGTGATTCATGAGCGCAAGAACCCGGTGAACCGCGCGCTGGTCGCCGCGTACCGGCCGGTGCTCAACGCGGTCATCAGGTTCCCGCGCGCGACGCTCGCGCTGGCCGCCGCCATTCTCGTCGTCGGCCTGTGGCCGGCTACCCGGCTGGGCTCCGAATTCATGCCGCCGCTCGATGAAGGTGACCTGATGTACATGCCGACGACCTACCCGGGTGTTTCCGTCGACAAGGCACGCGAGATCCTGCAGCACACGAACAAGATGATCCGGCAGGTGCCCGAGGTGAAGCGCGTGTTCGGCAAGATCGGCCGCGCCGAGACCGCGACCGACCCGGCACCGCTGACGATGATCGAGACCGTCATCCAGCTGCAACCCCGCGAAGAATGGCGCGCCGGCATGACACCCGAGAAGCTCAGGGCGGAGCTTGACCGATCCGTGCAATACCTGGGGCTCACCAATGCATGGGTAATGCCGATCAAGACGCGCATCGACATGCTGGCGACGGGCATCAAGACACCGGTTGGCATCAAGGTTGCAGGACCGGATCTGAAGGTCATCGAAAGCATCGGCAAGCGCCTGGAGCAGGTGCTCGAACCCGTGCCGGGTACGGCGTCTGTGTACTCGGAACGTGTGGCCGGGGGGCGCTACGTCGATGTGGACATCGATCGCGAGCGGGCGTCACGCTTTGGGCTGAACATCACCGATGTGCAGGACATCATTCGCTCAGCCGTGGGCGGCATGAACGTGACGCAGACCGTTGAAGGGCTGGAACGCTACCCGGTCAACGTCCGCTACCCACAGCGGGTACGCGACTCGGTGCAGCAGCTTCGCCTGCTGCCGATTGTCACGCCGGCAGGCGCGCGCATCGCGCTGGCTGACGTTGCCGATGTCAGCGTTGTCGACGGACCGCCGGTGATCAAGAGTGAGAACGCGCGCCTCAACGGCTGGACGTACGTCGATATCGCAGACCGTGACCTCGGGTCCTACGTCGCCGAGGCGCAGCGTATCGTTGCCGACTCCATCGAGCTGCCGGCGGGCTATTCACTCGCCTGGTCGGGCCAGTATGAGTACATGGTGAGGGCGCGGGACCGGCTGGCCGTTGTCGGGCCGATTACGCTGGCCGTAATCCTGCTGTTGTTGTTCATGAACTTCGGCCGTTTCGCGGAAGTCGGGATCATTATGGGTACGCTGCCTCTCGCGCTGGTCGGTGGGCTCTGGCTTCTCTACCTGCTGGACTACCAGTTATCGGTTGCCGTCGGTGTCGGCTTTATCGCGCTTGCCGGTGTCGCCGTCGAGATTGGCGTGATCATGCTGGTCTATCTGAACCAGGCACTCGAACGCCGCAGGGTCTCTACCCTGGACGATATCCGGGGAGCCGTCATCGATGGAGCGTTGTTGCGCATCCGGCCCGTCATCATGACGGTTGCGGCGACCATTGGCGGCCTGTTGCCGATCATGTTCGGCAGTGGCACCGGTTCGGAGGTCATGCGGCGCATAGCCGCACCTATGGTGGGTGGCATGGTCAGTGCGACACTACTGACGCTGGTTGTGATTCCGGCATTGTTCCTGGTGTGGCAGGCGCGACTGCTCAGGCATCCATATCGGGAATGAGTTCGCTTTCGAGAACGGCGATCATGTCCTTCAGGAGGAGCTTGCGCTTCTTCAGCCTGCGGATGCGAAGCTGGTCGACCATCGGGTCTTCCTGCAGGCGATCGATAAGGTAGTCGAGGTCCCTGTGGCTGACCCGCAGTTCACGTAGTCGCTCCAGTTTTGCAAACGATTCAGTGTCTACTTTGCCGGTCATGCTCCAATGCTACTCGGTGTCAGGCAGCAGTGCCAACCAGTCGCGGTCGGCGGCGCCGATGACGAAGAAATGCGGGTTCAGGATGTCGTCTTTCGCGTTGTATTTCATGGGCTTGCCGTCCAGCGTGACGACGCTGCCACCGGCCTGTTCGACCACGGCCTGGGCCGCGGCGGTGTCCCACTCTGAGGTCGGACCAAGGCGCGGGTAAAGGTCGGCTCCGCCTTCTGCGACGACACAGAATTTCAGTGAGCTGCCCATTGGCACCATGTCGTAGTCACCGAGGTTCTCGAGGTAGGCGTCGAGACTTGTGCCGCGATGCGAGCGGCTGCCGACAACACGTGTCGGCGAGCTGCTGACCGGCGCCACCCGGATGACCACCGGCGCCTTGTCGCTTTCGCGTCGCTCGGCCCCGGCCCCTTCGCAGCCGATGTAGGTCTTGTTGTAAACCGGAGCGTGGACAACGCCGAGTATCGGCCGATGATTCTCGATGAGTGCGATATTGACCGTGAACTCATGGTTGCGACTGACGAATTCCTTCGTGCCGTCGAGTGGATCGATGAGCCAGTAGCGCCGCCACTGGCGGCGTTCCTCGAACGCCGGCAATCCGGACTCCTCCGAGATGATCGGAATATCCGGCGTCAGGGATCTGAGGCCGGCGTCGATCCACCGGTGGGAGGCAAGGTCGGCCTGGGTGAGCGGTGATTCGTCGTCCTTGCTTTGCACGTCAAAATCCGTCGAGTAGACTTCGAGGATTGCCCGGCCGGCGTCCTCGGCCAGTGCAACAATAGGTTCGACGAGTGACTTGAGGTCCATATCCTGTTCCTGCAGGCAAACCGGGCGCGCAGTATAGCAATGAAAATCGATCCGCAAACCGCACTTGAACGATGCGACACGCTCATGCTCGACATGGACGGGACGATCCTCGATCTCGCCTTCGACAGCTATATCTGGAAGGATCTCGTGCCGCGCCGCTACGCCGCCGCCAACGGCATGTCGTTCGAACATGCGCGCGAACTTCTCTTCGAAAAATACGCGGCCGTGCAGGGTGACCTCGAGTGGTACTGCCTCGATCACTGGAACGACCGACTCGGTATCGACGTGGTCAAGATTCACCACGATGTGACGCATCGCATCGGTTATCTGCCTGGTGCGCTCGACTTTCTGCGAGATGTCCATGCCCGGGACATGCGCGTGTTGCTGGTCACGAATTCACATCCCGATACCCTGGACCTCAAGGATGCGGTAACCGGGCTGGCCGACTATTTCGACGGCCTGCACAGCTCACATGCTTACGGACATCCGAAGGAGTCCCAGGATTTCTGGAAGGCTTTGCAGGATGAGGTGAGCTTCGATCCTGCAACGACGTTGTTCGTGGACGACAGCCAGCCGGTGCTGCGCAGCGCAGCCGACTATGGCATCGAGATGCTGGTGACGGTGACCCGGCCGGATACGACGGAGCCGGCCAGGCGCGGCTCGGAATTCCGCGGCGTTGAGACCGTAAGGGACCTGTTGGTAACAGAGCCCTTGCGGCAAGGGCTCCGCCCCCGAGCTTAGCGGCGGCTTCGCTGCCGGCCGCGGTGCTTGTTGTGCTCACCCCCACCCGGCCTGCGTCGCGGCCCGCCACGCGGTTTGCGCGGCCGTGGCTTGGGTTTGACGATCTCCGGTAAATCCGCCGGGTCGTAGTTGGCGAACGGAATCTTGTGGCCGATGTAGGCTTCGATATCCGGCAACGACATGGCGTAGGTTTCACAGGCCATGCTCAATGCGTTTCCCGATGCGCCGGCGCGGGCAGTCCGCCCGATTCGATGCACATAATCTTCCGCGTCCTGCGGCAGGTCGTAGTTGATGACGTACTCAACATCCGGAATATGCAGTCCGCGTGACGCCACATCGGTGCCGATCAGGACAGGGAGCTCGCCGTTCTGGAATTGCATGAGCATGCGCAGGCGCTTCTTCTGCGGCACGTCCCCGGATATGGCCGCGGCGTGAATGCCGTTGGCCTCCAGCACGTCCTGTACCCGCTCGGCTTCGCGTTTCATGTTGACGAAAATCATGATGCGGACTTCGCCGATCTCGCGCACGAGGCCGACCAGGAGCGGCAGCTTGTCTTCGTTCGCAGGATAGTAGATCGCCTGGCGCACGCGGTCGGCTGTGACCTTGTCGGGTTCGATTTGAATCAGCTCGGGTTCGTTCATGTGCTCGTAGGCGAGCTCCATGACCCGTTGCGACAACGTTGCCGAGAACAGCATGTTGAGCCGCTGGTCCGGCGGCGGCAGGCGGCGCAGCAGGTAACGAATGTCCTTGATGAAGCCGAGATCGAACATGCGGTCAGCTTCATCAAGAATAGCGACCTGGACAAAGTCCAGCTTGAATACGCCTTGCTTGTAATAGTCGATGATGCGCCCGGGCGTGCCGATCAGCAGGTCGACACCGTCTTCGAGCGCTTTGCGCTGCTTGTCGTAATCCGTGCCGCCGAACGCGAGGCCGATCCTGAGCCCCGTGTGCTTGCCGAGAATCTCGGCATCGTTGGCGATCTGGACCGCAAGCTCACGGGTCGGCGCCAGGGCGAAGACGCGCGGTTGCCGGGTCTTTCCCGTGTCGACCGTAGACGTCATGAGGCGCTGGTAGGCCGCAATCAGGAACGCGGCGGTCTTGCCCGTACCCGTCTGGGCCTGTCCGGCTACGTCGCCGGGTTTCAGCGCGATCGGCAGGGTACTGGCCTGGATGGGCGTGCAGAATTCGAAGCCGGCATCGCGAATGCCCGCCCGGATGGATTCATGGAGTTCAAGCGAGTCGAATCTAAGTTCGCTCAGGTGGTCTTCAGACATAAAATTAGAACCGGAAAAAATGCGTTAAATACTTGCAAAATGGCTCGCGAAACGGTCAAATTGGCTTTAATTCGACGCGACACTCGTCGCACCCGCCAGTTTCGCTTCCAACGATACAGAAATAAACCGGACAAAAAACCGGAATTCATCGGCAGTAGAGCTGCGACATATTGCCTGATAGACAAGGCAGCGTCACCCGTTTTCGAAATGTTCGTTCCTAAGCCTGGCTTGCAACGGGCAATTCCACACCCAAACGAGATATTTATTTTTTGAAGGAGTTAGCCGGTGAGCGACAAGATTGTGCACACCTCAGATGCGGCATTCGATGCCGACGTTTTACAAAACAGCAAAGCAGTACTGCTTGATTTCTGGGCCGAATGGTGTGGCCCATGCAAAATGATCGCGCCGTTGCTCGATCAGGTTGCCGACAAATACGAGGAAAAGCTTGACGTGGTCAAGCTCAATGTTGACGAGAACCCGAACGTTGCCCAGAAGTTCGGCATTCGCAGCATTCCAACGTTGATCCTGTTTAAGGATGGCGCCGTACAGGCGCAATTGATGGGCGCGATGCCGATGCGTCAGCTCGAAGAGTTTCTGGACACTAATCTGTGAGAGGGTACTTGGGTACTTCAAATAAAACTCGCCCGGTAAATAAGTCGGGCAACAAAGGAAAGGGAAATCCGAATCGCCGCAGGCGCCGTCGGCCGTCATCTGACATGTATCCCGACGACGAGGAAGGAAGTCTCGAGGTAATTCCACCCGAGCAACTCGAGGCCAGCAAGAACGTGATGAACCTGACGGAGCTCAAAACCCGTCCGGCCGCCGCGCTTGTTGAACTCGGCGAGACCCTCGGCATCGAGAACATGGCGCGGTCGCGCAAGCAAGACATGATCTTCTCGATCCTTAAAGCGCACGCCGATCTGGGCGAAGATATCTACGGCGATGGCGTTCTCGAGATCTTGCAGGACGGCTTCGGCTTCCTGCGCTCGGCGGACAGTTCGTATCTTGCCGGGCCGGACGATATTTACGTCAGCCCGAGCCAGATCCGCCGTTTCAATCTGCGCACCGGCGACACGGTTTCCGGGCTGATTCGGCCGCCGAAGGAAGGCGAGCGTTATTTCGCGCTGCTCAAGGTTGGTCAGATCAACCACGATGCGCCGGAAAACGCCCGCACCAAGGTTCTCTTTGAAAACCTGACGCCGCTGTTTCCGAAGGACCGCCTGGTCCTGGAGCAGGGTAATGGCAGCACCGAGGACCTCACGGCGCGCATCATCGACATGGTGGCGCCGATCGGTAAAGGACAGCGTGGCCTGATCGTATCGCCGCCGAAAGCCGGTAAGACGATGCTGTTGCAGAACATCGCATCGGCCATTTGCGCCAACAACCCCGAAGTCGACCTCATGGTTCTGCTCATCGACGAGCGCCCGGAGGAAGTCACGGAGATGACGCGCACGGTGCGCGGTGAAGTGGTCTCATCGACCTTCGATGAGCCGGCCAGCCGCCACGTACAGGTGGCAGACATGGTCATCGAGAAGGCGAAGCGCCTCGTCGAGCACAAGCGCGACGTGGTCATACTGCTCGACTCGATCACGCGTCTCGCACGCGCGTACAACACGGTTGTGCCGAGTTCCGGCAAGGTCCTGACCGGTGGTGTAGATGCCAATGCACTGCATCGGCCGAAGCGTTTCTTCGGCGCTGCGCGCAACATCGAAGAAGGCGGCAGCCTGACGATTCTCGCGACCGCGCTCGTCGACACGGGTTCCAAGATGGACGAAGTGATTTACGAGGAGTTCAAGGGCACAGGCAACATGGAGATCCACCTGGATCGCCGCATTGCCGAGAAGCGAGTCTTCCCGGCGATCAACATCAACCGCTCGGGCACGCGCAAGGAAGAGCTGCTGACCGAGGACGACGAGCTGCAGAAGATGTGGATTCTTCGTAAGGTGTTGCACCCTATGGACGAGCTTGCCGCGATAGAATTCCTGTTGAATAAGCTGCAGGATACCAAGACCAACGCACAGTTCTTCGAGGCGATGAAGCGCTAGTCGAGAGGGCGTCGCGTTTTAAGTTTTCCGGAGGGTTGATTCATGCGTAAGACTGAAATCTTTCTGACATTGATCGTGAGCTTGCTGATATCGGTGAGCGCCCACGCAGAGGACGCGGAGTCCATAATCGCCAAAGCGCGCGAGATGCAGCTCGAGCGCTGGAAGGGTGTGGACAATTACACGGTCGAGCAGGATGTAGCCGGTACAAAGATTGTGCTGGACTATATCCGCGTCGACGAGACGTCCTTCCGCGTTGTACCGCGTACAGGATACGCAGGCATCGACGCGTCCTCGGGCGACGGCAACATTGTTGATTTCGACGACATCCTCGAAATGGCGCAAACGGCCCGTTACCTCGGTACCGAGACCGTGGGCGATCGCAAGGGCTTTCACATCAAGGCCGACAATGTCGATTTCCAGCAGGAATCAGGCGACCAGACAATCGACTTCGAGACGTTTGAAATCTGGATCGACACAACGGACTACGTTCCACTGAAAATGCTGATCCATGGCACAGCGACAGGCCCGGACGGGACGCGTCCCATCGTCATGGAGAAGGTCGATTCGGACTATCGGCGGGTTCCCGGCAGCAACCTCTATGAGTCTTACCACCAGGTAATGACCATGAACGGTGTCATCGATGCCGAGCAGCAGAAACAGCTGCAGGAAGCCGAGAAGCAGATGGCCGAGATGGAGAAGCAGCTCGCCAGCATGCCGGCAGCGCAGCGCGAAATGATGGAGCGCATGATGGGCCCGAAGATCGAGATGATGAAGAAGATGGCTGCGGGCGGCGGTATCGAGATCGTTACCGAGACGCTCGAAATCCGGGTCAATACGGCCGCCGAGTAGTTCGGCTCCTAGCCGGTCCTCGCCAGCCAGCGACGGGCTTCATGCTCGTCGGCGAACAGCCGGCCGTTTACCATGCCCCGGTTCAACAACACGGTTTCCACCAGGTGGGACATTTCGTAGGCGGCCGGATTCAACTGCGCCCAGGCGATGCGGTGGTCGATCGTAACCCCGGCCTCGAGGAAGATAGCCTGGTGGTCGAAGGCATCGCCCAGCTTGAGTGGTGTGTCGAGGTAGGACAGGCCCAGGATCGAGTGACAGTTGTGCGCGGCACAAGCCTTCACGATGTCGGTCCACATCTGCAGCGACGTGGTCCTGTCCAGCGAGCCCTTAACTCGTACCTCGATTGTAGAGTTGACGTGCTCGATCGAATACTGAGCAGCCATGAGGTAAGTCTAGACCTGTATCCCGGTTTCCCGGATACGTATTTAGTGCAATCACGACCGATTTTTCCCCGATTGCTCGTCTACAGGACATGGCAAGAAAAAGCCTGATCCTGAAGATAAGGGGAACAACCATGTTGAACAAAACCTTGAGTATTGCGCTCGTCGCGATCGCGCTGTTGTCGGCACCGCCGGCTACTGCCGGGGACCGCCATGAGCCTGCGGCCTGCAAGCAAACGGCCAGGACCCTCTACCATGCCTGCAAGTACGATGTTCGCGACAACTACTACGAGACGCTTGCGAACTGCCAGAACCTGGCGAGCCTCGGCGAACGGAAGGCGTGCTATCGGGACGCTTATGCAGAACGGCAGGAGGAGCGGGCGTTTTGCGGTGACGTAAAAGAGGCACGCACCGAAGCCTGCGAGGTCCTCAACGAAGATCGCTACGATACCGACCCCCTGCTGACGAACGACTTCATCCATCCGGACCAGGTGCCCGACGAGTTCGCGCCCAATCCCTATGTGTCGGTCGCCGCTGGACATACCTACGTCCTGCGCGCGGGCGAGGAGGGTGAAGAAACCGTCGTTGTGCACGTCACCGGCGACAGCCGGGAGATCCTGGGCGTGTCGTGCCGGGTTGTCGTGGACATCGTCGTCGAGACGTCGGAAGACGACGAGACCGGTGAAGTCGAGTATGAGGCCGTGGAAGTCACCGATGACTGGTTCGCCCAGACGGTGACGGGCGACGTCGTCTATTGCGGGGAAATAGCACGCAACTTCGAAGATGGCGTGCTCCGCGACCTGGACGGGTCTTTCGAGGCAGGACTCGACTTCGCGAAATCCGGTTTCCTTACGCTGAATACGCCCATCTGGGGCCTGGCCCACCGGCAGGAGTTTGCCCTTGGTGAGGCAGAGGACATTATCCAGTACATCGACCTGGGTACCGCGCCATCGGCTGCAGAGGGCGGTAACAATGCCAACGAAAAGTACTCCTGCGGCACGGATAAATGCCTCAAGACATTCGACTTTGCGCCGATCGACCCCGAGTCGACCGAGTACAAGTACTACCTGCCGGGCACTGGCTTCGTACTGGCCGTCGCGATGGACGACGGGGAGATCACGGGTGAGCGCGAGGAGCTCATGTGCGTCGGTGACTCGCTGGACGTCCTGTCCGACGATCCCGATTGCGGCATTGCGGACCCCGAGCTGCTGCTCGAAGAACTCTGCACGCTCGCGCCGGGTACGTTTTGCGAGGAATAGGGCGAACCCGTGAGCCGGTCGCTGTGTCTGGATTGTCCGAAGACGTACAATCCAGACCAGCGCGACCGTTTTTTGCGATCCCAGCCGTCTAACAGGCGAATTCCTCGAGAGGTTTGGGCGTGACGGTATATCTAGAGGACAAACGGCTTGTAAAACAGTTGCTTAAGGGCGACGAGCGAGCTTTTGACCAGTTTTTTGATGAGAACTTTGCCCGCCTGTACCGCTTTGCGCTGACGCGCCTGTCGGACGATCCCGATGCCGCCCGCGAGGTTGCCCAGATCACGCTCGGCAAGGCAGCGCGCAAGCTGCATACCTACAAGGCCGAGGCCGCGCTGTTCACGTGGCTGTGCGCGATCTGCCGCAATGAGACGAGCGACTGGCTCGCCAGGCAGGGGCGCTACCGCGACCACATCGTCCTGACCGAGGATTTCCCCGACGTTCGGGCGGCTGTCGATTCGTTCCAGGTCCCGGAGCAGATGAGCCCCGACCGGCACTATCGGCGCGTGGAGTTGCTGCGCCTGATCCAGGTTGCGCTCGATCAGCTGCCGCCGAAGTACGGCGACATCCTCGAGTGGAAGTACATCGAGGGACATTCGATCAGAGAGATTTCGGAGCGCATGAACCTGGGTACCGAGGCAACACAATCATTACTGGCGCGCGCCAAGAGAGCGTTCGCCGATGTGTATTCGTCGATGACCGATGGGCTCGACCGACACGAGAGCGAACTGGTGAAATCATGAGCAAAGTAGATCACGAGGTGTTGGAAGACCTGCTGAGTCACGCGTCGCCGCGTCCTGCGCCAACCGCGGACGATGTGGCAGCGGCCAAAGCGGCTGTCCGGGAAGAATGGATGAGGGTTGCTGCGAAGCATCGCGGTCGCAGGCGTGTCATGCAGTACGCGATGGCAGCTACGGTGCTGCTGGCTGCATTCGCAGGCCTCAACGTTCTTCGCAGTCCGGTCTATGAGGTGACTCGTGTTGCCTCGATCGAAAAAAGCTTCGGCCCGGTTTACCTGCTCGGCGACCAGGCGGAACTGCGGCCCACGGACGACCTCGCCAACATCAATACAGGCCAGACGATCGTCACGGGAGACGAAGCCGGCCTGGCGCTGACCTGGGGCAATGGCGGTTCGGTGCGCATCGACGCCGATTCGCGTGTGAGGTTCACCGCCGGTGACACCCTGTTCCTCGAGTCGGGTCGCGTGTATTTCGATTCGCAGACCGCTGCGCTGGCCGCCGGTGTCGACGCGGGCGGTGTGCCTCGGTTTGTCGTGGAGACGGAACAGGGTCGCGTGCAACACCTTGGCACGCAGTTCATGACCGAAACAGACGCCGATCGACTTATCGTCAGCGTACGAGAAGGCCGCGTGGACATCGAAGGCATCTACCATGGCCAGCGGGCAACCGCCGGCGAGCAGGTGACCCTTGCCGGCCGCCAGCAGCCGAGCGTCCTGAGTATTGAGCGCTCCGGCGCCATGTGGAACTGGGTTGAACGCACAACCCCCGCCGTCGATGTGGACGGCAAGACCCTGCACGAGTTTCTGCTCTGGGCCTGCCGCGAGATGGGCCTTGAACTGCGCTATGAAGGCAAGGCCGAAGCAGCCGCCCACCTGGCTGTACTGAAGGGTTCGATCGACACGGAGCCCGGCGAGGCGCTGCGTCTCAGGCTTGAAACGGCCGCGCTCGACTGGCGCATCGAGCAAGGAGTGATTTATATCAGCGACTAGAGCCAGGCATACGGGCCGCAGCCTGGTTGCGGCACTGCTCCTGTTGACGACGGCCGCCGTGGCCGCCGACGGGCAGGCTGGGTCTTTTGCCGGTCGCCAGGTCGTCAGCGTGATCGAGGAATTCCGCGCTGCCGGTGTCGAGTTTGCCTACAGCACCAATGTCGTTACGGACGACCTGCACGTTGCCTTCGAACCCGAGCCCGGTTCACCGCTCCACATCATGCGCCAGATCCTGCGACCGCACGGCCTCACGGTGCGCGAGGAATCCGGCGTCTACCTGGTTGTCCGGGAACAGCCGTCGACGGCATCACCGCCCGCGCAGGTCGTGTCGACACACCCGGCGCCGGCCGACCTCGAGACCGTCGTCGTCGCCGCCAGTCGCTACGAGGTTTCGCGCGACCTGTCGCCGTCGCGCTTCATGCTGGACCAGCGCTCCATCCAGAACATGCCCGACATCGGCGAAGACCCGATACGCGTGACGCAGCGGTTGCCGGGTGCCGCCGCAAGCGGCGCCTCCGCCCGGACACATTTCCGGGGTGGCGAAGAAAACGAGATCGGCATCATGCTCAACGGCCAGTGGCTGTTCGATCCGTTTCACATCCGTGACTACCAGAGTGTGTTCAGTGCGATTGACGCACGCGCGATCGACGGGGTCGAGGTCTACACCGGCGGTTTTCCCGTCCGCTACGGCGATCGCATGAGCGGACTGGTTCTTATGGACTCGCTTGAATCGGAGAAAGCACGGCATACCGAAATCGGCGTGAGTGTCTTCAACACATCGCTGCTAACGGCCGGTACGAAACGCGGCCACAACTGGGTGTTCTCGGCGCGCCGGGGCAACCTCGACCTCGTCATCGACCCCCGGTTCGGTCAACCCTCGTACTTCGACGTGTTTGGCGAATACGCGATCGAGCTGTCCCCGAACCAGCGCCTGTCCGCGAACGCCCTGTATGCCGACGACCAGGTCGAACTTGTCCTGGAAACGGATCCGGAGGAGCGTGAGCAGGTCGTCAGTAACACGAAGAACGCGCAGCTATGGTTGCGCCTCGACAGCGACTGGTCGCCAACGCTGGCCAGCACGACGGTCCTGTCGTTGGTCAACTATTCGAACCGGCGGCGCGGGACGGCGAACGACCCGGAAAAGATGATCGCGGAGGTCACCGACGACCGTGACGTCGACCGGTTTTCCGTCAAACAGGACTGGGTGTGGAACCCGTCGACCGATCACCTCGTCCAGTGGGGTGTGCAGGCCTCCTTCGGCGAGGCGAACTATCGCTACGATGCCTCGGCGGCCTACTTTGGCCTGCAGGCGCTCTACGAGAATCAGCCGGCAAGCCTGGGCAGGTCCCTGGCCGCAAACCCGGAGGGCGGCAGCTATGCGCTCTACGTGTCCGACCGGTGGAAGCTCAGCGAACGATCCGTACTCGAGTGGGGGCTGCGCTGGGATGACCAGACCTACACCGAGGAGAACTCCGATTCCCAGTTGAGTCCCCGGCTCAGCTACATGTTTCAGCCCTGGGAAAACGGTGAACTGCGCGTCAGCGTCGGCCGTTACCACCAGTCACAAGCGATCCAGTCGCTGCAAATCGAAGACGGCATCGCGAACTTCTGGCCGGCACAACGCGCAGACCATGTCATTGTCGGACTCAAGCAACTGGTGGCCGGTGACATCGCCCTGCGGGCCGAGATATTCCACAAAGACATTCGGGATCTTCGGCCGCGCTTTGAGAATCTCTACGACCCGCTCGGCATCATGCCTGAGCTGCAGCCGGACCGGGTACGTATCGAGCCGACGCGCGCACGCGCGCAAGGCCTGGAGCTGTCCGCCGACAGCGTCCATGGTCCGTGGAACTGGTGGGCGTCCTATACCTGGTCCAAGGTGACCGACCGTATCGGCGGGCGTGACGTACCGCGTAGCTGGGACCAGCGTCATGCCGTCCAGGGTGGACTTGGCTGGCATCGCGACGGGTGGAATTTCTCGGTCGCGGCAAGCGTGCACTCGGGCTGGCCCACAACAGGCCTGACGCTGGATGACAATGGCGCCGCCGTTCCCGGTCCCCGCAATGCGGAACGCTTGCCCACCTTCGCCAGTCTCGACCTGCGCTTAAGTCGCAAGTTCGAGGTGCGGCGAGGTACGCTGACCGCGTTCGTCGAGGTTTCCAACGCGCTGAATCGTCGCAATGTGTGCTGTATCGACTGGGATATCGACGAAGACGACGAGGGCAATCCAGTGCTCGAGAACAGCCCGGACTACTGGCTGCCACTGCTGCCCGCCATCGGTATTCTCTGGGAGTTCTGATAGATGCGCAGATGGGCGCTCGCCGATCCGGCGTGAGTGATGTCGGGTAGCACGGCGACCGAAATCGACGGGTCGTAATGGCGCAGCAGTGCCTGGTCGGAGTCGTCCAGGCAGACAACGAGGCTGGCACGGCGGTAGATCGCCTGGGTCAGCGGATTCCGGCCGGGTAGCGCACCGCGGTGCGTCAACACAAAGGGTATCGAGCGCGTCAGCGTCAGCAGCAGGCCCGCCTGCCCCGCCTCAGGGTCGTGAATGTGCACGACATCGAGACTGGGTATCAGGCAAAACGCGGAAACCGGAGAGCGAACAACGGGGGCAACCGCAACCCTGTCGAGGCGGCGCAGCCGCTTCGCGAGCGCGGGATTGCCCACGACGAGGTGCTGATGCTGGCCCTGCGACTGCAGCATCTCCACCAGCACAATGAAGTGCTCACTCGTCTCGTCCGACGATGCGGACAGGTTGATATGACCTATATGCACGACCGCCGGTCCTCCTGACCGCGTGTATTTGCGCCTGTTTCTTAAGACGCCTTGCGGTCGGAAAACTGGTCGCCGATCAGCCGATATTCTTCTCGTAGACGGGCAGGTCGTCGCAGATCCTTGTCCAGGGCTGCTTGTCTTCGGTCCAGATATGGGCCTTGAGCGTGGGCCCGGTCGGGTCGTCGAGGCAATTCAGCGTGATGTCTATTTCACCGGCGCGCTTTTCGTTGGCGTAGGTGATGGACGAGCCGCACTCCCTGCAAATGCCTCGTGTCACGCCGGGCGACGAGCGGTGCCAGTGTATTTCGCCAGCCGTGACCTCGAATGACGCACGCGGGTAGGTCGCCCAGGCGACAAGCGGCGCTCCGGCCGCCCGTTGGCAGCTATTGCAGTAGCAGTAGCAGGCAAATTTCTCGGGGGCGTCCACCTTGAATTGAACGGACCCGCAGAAGCACCGTCCCGTTACCGTGCTCACGGCGTATCCAGGAAAGTCACGACGCCGCTTTCCAGTGTGTACTCGGCACCTACGATCGTGAGCTCGCCCGAGCCCACGAGGTCCTCGAGAATAGTCGACCCGTGACAGAGCCGGTCAACCGAGCGGCGCACATTGGCAACGACCGCGTCCTGCAGGGACGGGTTGTCGAGGGCTTCCACCGCGGGGCGAATGCGGTCCACGATGGAACGCAGGTTCGGCGAACGCGTCGCTTCCTCCTGTGCAAGCTCCTTGAGGGTTGCGTCGACAGCACCGCAATTGCTGTGGCCGAGTACAACCACGAGTTTGGCGCCCAGGTTCGCAGCGGCAAACTCGACGCTGCCGACCTGGGAGGGGGCAACGATATTGCCGGCCACGCGAATGACGAACAGGTCGCCGAGGCCCTGGTCGAAGACGAGCTCGACGGGCACGCGCGAATCCGAGCATGCGAGGATGACGGCGAACGGCTTTTGGCCGTCGACGAGTTCTGCACGGCGCGCAGCACTCAGCGCATCGTCAATACTGCTCGCACCGGCGACAAAGCGGCGATTGCCGTCGCGAAGGCGCTGCAGCGCTTCAGTTGATGAGATCATGTCCCGAACATTACCACCGATACAGGAAAACAGAAGTACCGGCCGGGAACAGGCTTTGCTCGCGAGGCAGTTCCACGTAGCCGTCCGTCGCCGACAGGGCCGTGAAATCGCCCGATGTATTGGTCTTTACGGGCATCGCGAGCACCTGGCCGGCGGCACTGGAGACGAGGCGTACGGGCTGGAAACAGGTCAGGTCCGGCTGGAACGCGACGTCGCTCGCCAGCGACGCGAACTCGGGTGGAGCGGCCAGGACGCCCGAGGCTTTCGCCAGTGCCGGAATGACATACTGCCGGCAGCAGACGAGTGCCGACACGGGGTTACCGGGCAGGGCGAAGACGGCCTGGCCGCCGGGGCCCGTGCCGAACCACATCGGTTTTCCGGGCCGCTGGCTGATCCTGTGGAAACTGACCTCGACGCCGATCTCGGCCAACACGGCGGGCACGTAGTCGGCTTTGCCCATCGACACGCCGCCGCTCAGTATCACAACATCCGCCTCATCGAGATGCATCGAGATGCGTTCCCTGAGCAGCGCACGTTCATCGACGAGGTGGTCGTGCTCGCAGTCGGGATAGCCATGTCGGGCGAGCAGCGCCCGAATCGCCGGGCCGTTGGACAAGCGTACCTGGTGCGGTTCTATGTCCCCACCGGCTGCGACCAGTTCGTTGCCCGTTGAGATGACGCGCACGACAGGTGAGCGGCTCGCATCGACGCTGGTCATACCGGCGGACGCGATCACCGCGATATCGAGCGGCGTGATGCGCCTGCCTGGCGCCAGCAGCCGGCTGCCCGCAGCATGGTCGGACGCTCGCGCGTGAATGAACTGGGCCGCTTCGGCCTCGTAGCCTTTTTCCAGGATCGCGACACCTTTGTCTACGGTGATGCGCTCGACCGGAATGATGCAATCGGCGTTCGCAGGCAGCGACGCCCCTGTCATGATTTCAATCGCCTTGCCGGGGGCCAGCTCAACGGCCGGGTCTCCGGCCATCTGCGTGCACTGCACCGGAAACCGCCGGGCACCGTTCGCGAAGTCGCGATGGGCGATCGCAATGCCATCCATCATGACGCGATCAAAAGGGGGCTGGTCACGCTCCGCTGTGACGACCTGGCGAAGTACGCGGCCATGTGCGTCCTGCAGCGCCACCGACTCGACCGGCAGTTCCTGCATCGCCGCCAGGACCCTGTCGAGCGCCTCGGTGGTGGTCAGCACGGTCTATGCGTTCTCGCGCGCGATTGCGCGGTGACCGATATCGCGTCGCAGGTAGGCGTCTTCCCAGTCGATCTTGTCAACTGCGGCGTAGGCATCCTGCGCCGCATCGGCCACGGTATCGCCAAGGCCGACGACGCAAAGGACGCGCCCGCCACTGGTCTTCACGGCGTCGCCGTCACTTGTCGTGCCGGCGTGAAATACTTTCTGGGTATTGCTGTCGGCTGTATCGAGACCGCTGATGACCTTGCCCTTGGCGTAGCCGGCCGGATAGCCGCCCGCCGCCATCACGACACCGAGCGCCGCTCGTGTGTCCCAGACCGCTTCGCGTTCGGCCAGCTCACCGTCGAGCGTCGAGAGGCAGATGTCGACCAGGTCCGATTTCAGGCGGGCCATGATCGGCTGGGTCTCCGGGTCGCCCATACGGCAATTGAATTCGATGACCTTGGGCGTACCGTCCGCCATGATCATGAGGCCGGCGTACAGGAAACCGAGGTAGGGATTGCCGTCGGCTTTCATGCCCTGAAGGGTCGGGCGGATGACCTCGTCCATGATGCGTGCCTCGATCTCCGGCGTTACGACGGGTGCCGGAGAGTAGGCGCCCATGCCACCGGTGTTCGGCCCGGTGTCGCCTTCGTCGCGTGCCTTGTGGTCCTGGGACGTGGCCATCGGCAGGATCGTGTCGCCGTCCGTGATGACGATGAAGCTCGCTTCCTCGCCCGCCAGGAACTCCTCGACGACAATGCGGGCCCCGGCGTCGCCAAAGCTCCCGCCTGCGAGCATGTCGGTCGCCGCCTGCTCGGCTTCCGCCAGCGTCATCGCAACAATAACGCCCTTGCCGGCGGCGAGGCCGTCAGCCTTGATGACGATAGGCGCGCCCTGTTCGCGGATGTAGGCGAGCGCCGGGTCGAGCTCCGTGAAATTCCGGTAGTCGGCCGTCGGGATGTTATGACGAGCCAGGAAGTCCTTGGTAAAGGCTTTCGAGCCTTCGAGCTGGGCGGCGGCTGCGGTCGGCCCGAAACAGGGCAGCCCCAGCGCATTGAAGCGGTCGACGATACCGGCCACGAGTGGCGCTTCGGGGCCGACGATGGTGAGCCCGACGTTCTCGGCCTGCGCGAGCGCTAGCAGCGCATCGATGTCATCGGCCGGCACGTCCACGTTGCGGACCTTGTCTTCACGCGCGGTGCCCGCGTTGCCCGGCGCGACCAGGACTTCGTCGACACGCGGTGACTGCGCGCATTTCCATGCAAGCGCATGCTCGCGGCCACCGGATCCAATAATCAGAACGTTCATCAGTGACGGAAGTGTCGCATGCCGGTGAAGACCATCGCCAGGCCGTGCTCGTTGGCGGCCTGGATGACTTCTTCATCGCGCATTGAGCCGCCCGGCTGGATGATCGCCGCGATGCCGGTCTCGGCCGCGGCATCGATGCCGTCGCGGAACGGGAAGAACGCGTCCGACGCCATCACCGAACCGCTGACCTCGAGGCCCTCGTCGGCCGCCTTGATGGCAGCGATTTTCGTCGAGTAGACGCGGCTCATCTGCCCGGCGCCGACGCCGATCGTCATGTTGTCCCTGCAGAAGATAATCGCGTTGGATTTGACGTACTTGACCACGGTCCAGGCAAACAGCATGTCCTGAATCTGCTGCGGAGTCGGAGCCTTCTCGGTAACGACCTTCAGGTCGTCGGCCGTGATGACGCCCATATCGCTGGTCTGTACCAGCAGCCCGCCAGACACTTTCTTGAAGTCGAAACCTGCCGCGGCGGCTGCGAAGGTGCCGGTCTCGAGGACGCGCACGTTCTTCTTGGCCGAGCAGACCTCAGCCGCGTCCGCCGTGATCTCCGGGGCAATGATCACTTCGACAAACTGCCGGTCGATAATCGCCTTGGCGGTGGTCCCGTCCAACGGGCGATTGAATGCGATGATGCCGCCAAACGCCGATGTCGGATCGGTTTTGAAGGCCTTTTCATAGGCCTCGCCGATGTCCGCGGCGACGGCAACGCCGCAGGGATTGGCATGCTTGACGATGACACAGGCCGGCTTTTCGAATTGCTTGACGCATTCGAGCGCTGCGTCGCTGTCCGCGATATTGTTGTACGACAATGCCTTGCCCTGGAGCTGCCTGGCGGCCGCAAGCGACCCGGGTGCCGCCTGCTGGTCGACGTAGAACGCCGCCTCCTGGTGCGGGTTCTCACCGTAGCGAAGTTTCTCGGAGAGGCCGCCCGCATACAGGAAGCGCTCACCCAGCACGCCGTCACCCAGCGATGCCGACAGGTATTTCGTAATCGCGGTGTCGTAGCTGGCCGTGTGTGCATACGCTTTTGCGGCCAGGCGTCGCCGGTCTTCTATCGCCAGTCCGCCGCCCTTGAGCTTGTCGAGTACCGCCTCGTAGTCGTCGGGGCTGACGCAGACCGCAACGCCGTCGTGATTCTTGCTGGCTGCCCGAATCATCGCCGGTCCACCGATATCGATGTTCTCTATAGCCTCTGCGATCGTCGCGTCTTCGCGGGCGATGGTTTGTTCGAAGGGGTAGAGGTTGACGACCAGCAGGTCGATGGGCTCTATGCCGTGCTCATCCATGACCGCCTCATCGGTACCGCGCCGGCCCAGCAGGCCGCCGTGAATCACCGGATGCAGCGTCTTGACGCGGCCGTCCATGATCTCGGGGAAACCGGTTTTCTCGGAAACCTCGATGACTTCGAGGCCCGCTTCACGCAGCTGGCGGCAGGTACCGCCCGTGGAAAGGACTTCGACGCCGAGTTCGGCAAGGCCTTGTACAAAAGGGACCAGTCCACGCTTGTCAGAAACACTGA
The DNA here is from genome assembly GCA_965368465.1 of uncultured Chromatiales bacterium. GTDB lineage: Bacteria > Pseudomonadota > Gammaproteobacteria > Steroidobacterales > Woeseiaceae > UBA1847. The sequence goes on along the minus strand of CBDUMZ010000007.1, from coordinate 12,249 downwards.
CCAGCGCGCGTCTTACATTGAACATGATGATTCCTGGGGAAGGGTTACTGAATGAGCGAATACGTTCTGAGTTTTTTGCGCAGAGTGCCGCGGTTGATACCGAGAATGCCGGCAGCCTGGCTTTGATTGCCGCGCGTGAAATTCATAACGGCCTTGAACAGTGGCCGTTCTACTTCGCCAATGACGAGGTCGTACAACTCGCCGGGACGATCGCCATTGAGCGTCGCGAAATACTGATCGAGTGCATCTTCGGTGTGTTTACAGAGTGGTTTCTTGTTGGAATTCAGTTTCTTGATTTTGTTCTGTGCCACTTTGCTCGATCCCCAAGAAGTACTGCTTCGTTAAACGTATTTGTTCCGAAGCGCTGTCAACACGCACCACCTGATGCCGGTATTCTCCGGCGTCTTCCAGGTTTTCGCAGTACCAGGTCAGATGTTTGCGGGCCACCCGGACCCCGGTGGTTTCCCCATAAAACCGGTGCAGTTCGTCCAGGTGGTCGAGCATAATATCACGCAATTCATTTTTTTCTAGCTGCGTACTTTCCGCAGCGGGATCGAACGCAGCGGCCAGCTCGCGAAAGATCCACGGACGCCCCTGCGCACCTCTGCCGATCATCAAGCCATCTGCGTTAGTTAGGCGCAAAACTTCAAGCGACTTCTTCACTGTGGTGATATCGCCATTGGCAATCACGGGAATGTCGACGGCCTCCTTAACGCGCGCGATCGTTTCGTATTCGGCCGCGCCCTTGTAACGATCCTCCCGCGTTCGGCCATGCACGGCGAGCGACTGCACACCGGCGTCCTCCGCGATCTTTCCGATCTGGACAGCGTTACGATGCTCACGGTCCCAGCCGGTACGAAACTTCAAGGTAACGGGAACGTCGACGGCGGCGACCACGGTGCGAAGTATGTTCGCGACGAGCGCTTCGTCGCGCAGCAGGGCCGAACCTGCGGCCTTGTTGCAGACCTTCTTCGCGGGGCAACCCATGTTGATGTCGATGATTTGCGCGCCGCGCGCAACGCAGGCCTGGGCCGCAACGGCGAGCTGGTCCGGCTCCGATCCGGCAATCTGCACGGCGACAGGTTCCGCATCGAGGTCGAGGTCGAGACGGAACCGGGATTTCGGTGTCTGCCAGAGGCTTGTGTCGGCCGTGGTCATTTCCGAGGTCGTCATGCCGGCCCCGAAACGGCGGCAAATGCGGCGAAACGGCGCATCGGTCACGCCCGCCATCGGCGCGAGGACGAAGGGGCTGGGGAGAGTGTAAGGGCCGATTCGAAGGGGCTGGAGCGTCGCGGCCATCCTACTTGAAGCCGTCGTCCTTGCAGCGCAGCAGGCCGTCCGTCGTACGGTAGCAGGCCCGCAGCCGGAAGCCGGCAGTGGCTTCGGCCGGCGTCGGGATTGTGATCACGGCCTCAAAGGTATTGCCCGGTTTCACGAGCTTGCGGGGATCGAGGTCACTGGGCAGGTAGTCAGCAGGGTCGAGAACACGACTGCCAATCGTTTCTTCAAAGCGATCGGTCAGGGAGATGCCGATCAGCGGGTAGGGCAGCGGGCTGTCCGACTGGTTGCCGAGCCGCGAGTAGATCGTCAGGCTGTCGTCCTCTTCCTCGGTGCCCTTGGCTACCTCGAAGCGCCAGCCAGTGATATCCCAGGCCGGGGAAAGCGGTTGGCCGATGGCCCGATACAGGGGGCCGACAGCGTTGTTGAAGGCGGGTATCGTTGCGAGCGTCTCACGCGACTGGTGTACGTATTGTGCGGCGAGTAACAAGAGGAGTGCGATTATTCCGCCGATCACGCCATAGTGGATCCGCCGTGACGGACTGGCTGGCTGCGCTTCTTTCTCCGCCGCGTCGACACCTGCGAGTATTGCGGCGGCGGCCTTGTCGACCTCCTGCCTGTCGGCTTCGTGCTTGTCGAGATCTTCGAACGAGCGGAATGCCTCGCCCTCCATGATGATCGTCTCGAAGCCGGAGCCGGTGTCCTTGAAGCTTTCCGGGATGTTCTCGTCATCCGGCGCATCGGTGAGTTGCGCGTCGGCCGCGTCCCCGGGGATGATAATGGTGGATGCGAATCCGTCTTCGTCTTCGACGGCGAGCGCCAGCAGGTCCTGATCAATTTGCATGTTGATCGTCTGCTCTTCCTCGGTCATGGGGGGAATGTAGTGCCCTCCCGAGGCGGGTTCGTCGTCTGTCTCTTCATCCAGCTCGTCGAGTTCCTCCAGCCCCTCGAGTTCATCGAGATCGTCAAGTTCCTCCAGCCCCTCGAGTTCGCCGAGTTCCTCGAGTTCATCGAGGTCGTCAAGCGCGTCGAGGCCCTCGAGTTCGCCGAGTTCCTCGAGGTCGTCCGGCTCGTCGCGTTCGTGCTCGGGCTCATCGTCTATCAGGTCGAGTTGCGTGGCCTCGTCCGACGAGACCGCGGGTTCCTCGTCTTCAAATTCGTCGACGAGTTCTTCGTCGAGCAGGTCTTCAAGTTCGAGATTCCCGGCTTCGCTTCCGCGGAGCAGCGCGTCAAGGTCCACCTCCTCCTCGAGCGGAGCGTCTTCTTGTGTGTCCTGGGTCGCGTGCATGCCGCTCAGGTCGATGCCCATGGCCTCGGCCTGCAAGGCAAACTGCGAGTCCATGTCGAGCGGCGCGTCGATGTCGTCGTCGTCGGTCGGAACCTCGAGCGTGTCGAGTTCGGCTTCGATGTCGCCTGCAAGCTCAGGCTCGGGCTCAGGCTCGGGCTCGGGCTGCGCCGAATCGGTCGGTTCTTCCTCCAAAGGCGCGGCGACGACTTCCGCCAGGTCTTCGAACTCGCCGAGAATATCCGTCCATTCGCCAGGCTCACTGAGCTCCAGATCGACCTGCGGATCCTCGGGGATGACGACGTCAACGTCGTCGTCGACCGCCTCCCTGGCCAGCGTGTCGGCTGTAAAGTCGCCTTCCACGTAGCCGTCATCGGAGACGTCGAAATCCTCCGGCAGCGGCGTGTTGTCGTCGAAGCGCAATTCGTCGACCGAGGTGCGTGAGAATTCGGGCGGTTGCTCCTCAAAGATCTCCGGCGAGTCGACGATGGCCGGCGTCTCGGTAAGGAACTGATCCACAGGTGTTGGCGACTCGTCGAGAATTTCGTCGATGACCAATTCCCCGCCAGCAACGTCGTCGCTGGCAGCCGTACCGATTTCGTCATCGTCGAGCACACGCCATTCGACGCCCGTGTCCTCGATGCGTATATCGGATCCGGCGAGTTCGTCGAGCGTCTTTAATAGTGCAGCGCTCTGTTCCGCTGAAATCGACTTGGGCAGCCCGTCGCCCGGCGTGGCCTCGGGTTTGAGTTCGGGCAGTGCCGCGTCGGCTTCCTTGGCCGGGGCCTGCTCGGGCAGCGATTCAGAAAGGTACAAGAGGGCATTGAACGCATTGCCACAGCCGCCACATCGGACCTTGCCGGCGGCCTGCTTCAGTACTTCTGCAGTCACTCGAAAAGCGGTGCTGCAATCTGGGCATTGCGTATACATCTGATTTTTCTACCGTTTCCTACCTGTCAATCGTGACCACGTCTGGCCGTCCTGCTCCCTGAATTCGGGCTCCTCGAACGCGATCCAGGGCCCGTAAGCCTGCATTACGTCGTCGGCTTGTTCACATAATACGCCCGACAACGCAAGCATACCGCCCCCTGCAAGCAGAGATGTGATGCAATCGGCAAACTGGACAAGCGGTCCGGCGAGAATATTCGCCACGACGACATCGAATTCGCCCTGTAGACCATCCGGGCTGCCTGTTACGGACAACACCTCGCCAATCCCGTTGTCCGCGGCGTTCTGGCGAGTGGCCGTGACGGCCTGCGGGTCGATATCCATGCCGGTGGCCCTGGTGCAGCCCAGCTTGAGGGCGGCGATGGCGAGAATGCCCGAGCCGCAGCCATAGTCGAGCAGGGTTTTTCCCGCGAGATCGATGCTGTCGAGCCACTCGAGGCACATCGCCGTGGTCGGGTGGGTGCCGGTGCCGAATGCGAGTCCTGGATCGAGTTTTACGACGACGGCATCGGGCACGTCGACGCGCTGGCCCGTCGGGCAGATCCAGAGGCGCTCGCCAAACTGCATCGCGCCGAAGTCCTTGAGCCACTCTCGTTCCCAATCGCGATCAGCCAGCTCTTCGATGTGATGCCCAGGGAGTTGCTCGATACCGAGCGCTGTGACGAGCGCCGCGCGGAAGACCTCCATGTCCGTCTCGCCGGAGAACAGGCCCGTGATCCGGGTGTTCGACCACAAGGGGGTTTCGCCGGGGCCCGGTTCGAGTACCGGGTCGTCGCCCGCATCGGACAAGGTGACCGAACACGCGCCGAGCCGCGAGAAGATCTCCTCAACGGTGGCCGGGTCCAGTGCGTCCAGATCCATGACGAACTGTCGCCATTGCACCGTTGTCGCGCTCCGTCACTTCAGCCCGAGACGTTTCTCGAGGTAATGGATATCGGTTCCGCCGGCCTGGAACGCGGCATGCTGGAAGATCTCCTGGTGCAGCGGCACGTTGGTCTTGATGCCTTCTATGACGATTTCCGACAGCGCGTTTCTCATACGCGCGAAGGCGGCGTCCCGGCTTTCGCCATGGGCGATCAGCTTGCCGATCATCGAGTCGTAGTAAGGCGGTACCTTGTAGCCGCTGTACACATGGCTCTCCATGCGAATTCCGGGGCCACCCGGCGAATGCCACAGCGTGACGAGTCCGGGCGAGGGCATAAAGGTCTTCGGGTCCTCGGCATTGATCCGGCACTCGATTGCGTGGCCCAGGATCTTGACGTCGTCCTGCCGGATCCTGAGTTCCTCGCCACTCGCAATGCGGAGCTGTTCGCGAACGATGTCGACGCCTGTGATCATCTCGGTGACCGGGTGCTCGACCTGCAGCCGCGTATTCATTTCGATGAAGTAGAACTCGTCGTTCTCGTAGAGGAATTCGAACGTGCCGGCGCTGCGATAGCCGATCTCGAGGCATGCGTTGACGCAGCGCTCACCGATCCGCTTGCGCTGCTCTGCCGAGATCCCCGGCGCGGGCGCTTCCTCGATGACTTTCTGGTGGCGACGTTGCATCGAACAGTCGCGTTCACCGAGGTGGATCGCATTGCCATGCGTGTCCGCGAGGACCTGGAACTCGATGTGACGCGGTTTCTCGAGGTACTTCTCCATGTACACGACATCGTTGCCGAACGCGGCACGCGCTTCGGCCTTGGTCACCGTGATCGCGGCGATCAGCGATGCCTCTGCATGCACAACGCGCATGCCGCGGCCGCCGCCACCGCCCGATGCCTTGATAATGATCGGGTAGCCGATGTCGCGGGCAAGGCGCATGTTCTCATCGGGGTTGTCACCCAGTGGGCCGTCCGACCCGGGCACGCAGGGGACGCCGGCCTTCTTCATGGCCCGAATGGCGGAGACCTTGTCGCCCATGAGTCGAATCGAGTCCGCCTTGGGCCCGATGAACGTGAAGCCACTCGATTCACAGCGTTCCGCGAAGTCCGCGTTCTCGGAGAGAAAGCCGTAGCCCGGGTGAATCCCGGTAGCGTCGGTCACCTCCGCCGCGCTGATGATCGCGGGCATGTTGAGGTAGCTCGCGCTCGACTGCGGTGGTCCGATACAAACCGTCTCATCGGCCAGCAAGACATGCTTCAGATTATTGTCCGCGGTCGAGTGAACGGCGACGGTCTTGATGCCCATCTCGCGGCAGGCACGCAATACGCGAAGCGCGATCTCGCCGCGATTGGCAATTACAATTTTTTCCAACATGTTAGCGGACTCGCTTAGTCACCCTGGCGTTGGTCAATCACGAACAGTACCTGTCCGAATTCGACGGGCTCGCCGTTCTGGATTCGAATCGACTTGACGACGCCGGCGACGTCGGCTTCGATCTGGTTCATCATCTTCATGGCTTCGATAATGCAAAGCGTGTCGCCCTCGCTCACCCGGTCGCCAACCTGGACGTAGGGAGCAGCGCCAGGTGATGAAGCGGCGTAGTAGGTACCGACCATCGGCGCGGTGACTTCGTAGCCATCCTCGTCAACAACCTCTGCGGGTGCCGGTGCCGGTGCGGCAGCGGCAGCCGGTGCGGCAACCGGGGCCGCGGCGGCGGCAACCGCCGGCGCTGCAGACGGCGCGTGCGCCGAGTAGCGACTGATTCTTACCGATTCCTCTCCTTCGGTAATCTCGATCTCGGCGATACCGGACTCATCCAGCAACTCGATTAGCTTTTTTACTTTTCTGATATCCATCTTTAGCCCCCGGCTGTCGCGACGTACTGGCTCGCGGCCTGCACCGCGAGTTCGTAGCCGTATGCCCCAAACCCAAACAGGCAGCTACTCGCGATATCGCTGAAGTAGCTGTTATGCCGAAACTCCTCCCGTGCAAACGTATTGCTGAGGTGAATCTCGATAAACGGAATCTGAACCGCGAGCAGCGCATCACGTAACGCGATACTCGTGTGCGTAAACGCGCCCGGATTCAGGATGATGAAAGCGACCCCGTCGCGCGCAGCCTGCTGGACGCGGTCGATGAGTTCGTGCTCGGCATTGCTCTGGAATGCGACCAGCGAATGGCCGTGCGACTCGGCAACGCTGACGCAGCGCTTCTCGATGTCCTCGAGCCGATCGGCACCGTAGACCTCGGGTTCGCGAGAGCCCAGCAGGTTCAGGTTAGGGCCGTTCAATAGCAGGAAATCGGACATTATTTTTATAATTGCTATTTTGCCGAAGATGGCCGCAATTCTAACCCCTTTTTCCGATTTTTGCGCACTAATTGGGTAATTAGGTACCGGACACCCTATTTCCGGAAATAGGGTGTCCGGTACCTAATTGATTAGAGGAGGTCGAGTGCGCCGCTGGCTTCCTGCTTGCTGAGTTCACCGTTGTCGAGGCGCGTCAGGATCGTGACGATGTCGTCGAGGTGGCTTTGATGCAGTTCGCCGAGGTACGCACCGACCAGTTCGCCGTCTCGTGCCACGATCATCGTGAACGGCATACCGATGAACTCGATGCCGGACGACTCGGCAACCGCCATGGCATCCTGCTGCCCCGTGAGAATCGGGTAGTTGAACTCGGCCTCTTCGGCGAAGGGCAGCACCATGTCGGGATAGTCGACTGCGATACCGAGAATCTGGAAGCCGGCCTCACCGTGTTCTTCCTGGAACTCCTTGAGTAAGGGAATTTCGCGGCGGCACGGGGCACACCACGTGGCCCAGAAATTGATCAGCCGGTGCTTGCCGTCCCACTCTGTGAACGCCCGGTCTTTGCCTTCGAGGTCAGGCAGGGTGAAAGCCGGATGCGTCATTGCGTTTGGCGCCGTCGGTTGAGGTGCCGCCTGCTCAAGGGCAATCTCGGTAGGGATACGCGCGGCATAAAAGAGCGCGCCGGCCATCAAGGCCACCAGGGCGGCGCAAAAGATCAGGAAAATGCGGGACACGTATCTACTCCGAAGTTTCAGCCGGGGATTCTAGCTGAGCCGGGACATCAACGCTTAGCACTTTTGTCTTGGGCAGGTAGCAGATGCCGTCTTTCTTGCAGCCCTGGTAGGACAGCTCGATCTCGAGTGTGCGCGTGCCGGGCGAGCGCTGTTGCATACGTGCACCACCGTGCGCTTCATCGAAGAAGACCTCCTGTTCTCCGAACCACTCGTCCACGACGACCTCGCTGCGACTCCACTCCTCGATGAAAAACGGATCGTCGAGGCTGATCGCATCGTCCAGTGAACGCACCTCTATCTTGTCCTTGTAGAGGTAGTAACCGGGGAGCATCTGGATTCTGAACAGCAGCTTGCCGTCCTCGCTGTGGGCGTCCGGGATAAATACCTGGTCCACGGGCAGGGGCTCGTCGCTGCCCATGGGCGAAAAAACGCTGGCCGGGCGCGAGGTTTCCGGCAGGACGGCGGGCGAGGGTGTCTCGGTCTCGGCGCAGCCCGTCGAGCCGGCAAGTAGCGCTGCGAGGGTGGCGAGGATTGTGGCGAGCTTGCTCATAGGAATTCTTCGATTTCGGCTCGAGATGAAAGTTTCGTTGGGGATTGTGCTTGAAAAACGTCGGCGGATGCCTATTATTAGCACTCCTTGTGGCCGAGTGCTAATCGCGCGTGGTCCGAAAGCCGACAAAATACGGTTTTAAATCAATAGTTTATAGGAGAAAAGCACCATGAAGATGCGTCCGCTTCATGACCGGGTCATCGTTAAGCGCATGGAAGAAGAGCGCAGGTCCCCCGGCGGAATCGTTATTCCAGACGCCGCGGCTGAAAAGCCCATCAAGGGCGAGGTCATTGCTGCCGGTAACGGCAAAATCCTTGAGAACGGCGAAGTCCGCGCTCTGGATGTAAAGGTTGGAGACAAGGTTCTGTTCGGCAAGTACGCCGGTACCGAAGTCAAAGTTGAAGGCGAAGAACTGCTCGTGATGAAGGAAGACGACATCATGGCAGTCATCGAAGGATAAAGAGGAAATATAGACATGGCTGCTAAAGAAGTACGTTTTAGCGATGACGCTCGCCAGAAGATGTTTGCTGGTGTCAACGTCCTCGCCAATGCGGTTAAGGTGACCCTGGGTCCCAAAGGCCGCAACGTCGTGCTCGACAAGAGCTTTGGCGCACCGACCGTCACCAAAGACGGTGTATCGGTTGCCAAGGAAATCGAGCTCGAAGACAAGTTTGAAAACATGGGCGCACAGATGGTCAAGGAAGTCGCTTCCCAGACGTCTGATGTTGCTGGTGACGGTACGACCACAGCGACGGTTCTCGCCCAGGCAATCCTGCGCGAAGGCCTGAAGTCGGTCGCTGCCGGCATGAACCCGATGGACCTCAAGCGCGGCATCGACAAGGCATCCGCTGCCATCGTCGCCGAGCTGGAGAAACTGTCGAAGCCTTGTGAAGACCACAATGCAATTGCACAGGTTGGCAGCATCTCCGCCAACTCGGACAAGGAAATCGGTGAGATCATCTCCGACGCCATGCAGAAGGTTGGTAAGGAAGGCGTAATCACGGTTGAAGAAGGGTCGGGTCTGGCCAACGAGCTGGACGTCGTCGAAGGCATGCAGTTCGATCGCGGCTACCTGTCGCCCTATTTCATCAACGATGCGAACAGCCAGCAGGTTGAACACGAGAACCCGTTGATCCTGTTGTTCGATAAGAAGATCTCGAACATCCGCGACCTGCTGCCGGTCCTCGAGAGCGTTGCCAAGGCCGGTCGCCCATTGCTGATCATCTCGGAAGACGTTGAAGGCGAAGCACTTGCTACGCTGGTTGTTAACAACATCCGCGGTATCGTCAAGGTTGCTGCTGTGAAGGCTCCGGGCTTCGGCGATCGCCGCAAAGCCATGCTGCAGGATATCGCTGTTCTGACGGGCGGCCAGGTGATTTCGGAAGAAGTCGGTCTCTCGCTTGAGAAAGCGACGATCGACGATCTTGGCCAGGCCAAGAAGATCCAGATCACGAAGGAAGCCACGACGATCATCGATGGCGCAGGCAAAGCAGCTGACATCAAGGGTCGTGTCGATCAGATCAACGCCGAAATTGCGGACTCTTCGTCGGACTACGACAAAGAGAAGCTGCAGGAGCGTGTTGCCAAGCTGTCTGGCGGTGTCGCCGTCATCAAGGTTGGCGCCGCAACTGAAGTCGAGATGAAGGAAAAGAAAGCACGCGTTGAAGACGCGCTGCACGCCACGCGTGCCGCTGTTGAAGAAGGCGTTGTTCCTGGTGGTGGTGTCGCGTTTATCCGTGCCGTAGCCAGCATCGGCAAGCTCAAGGGTGACAACGACGACCAGAACGTCGGTATCGGCATCCTGAAGCGCGCCGTCGAAGAGCCCCTGCGCCAGATCGTTCGCAATGCGGGCGGCGATGCAAGTGTTGTATTGAACGCCGTTGCAGAAGGTAAGGGCAACTTCGGTTACAACGCGGCCACGGGTGAATACGGCGACATGATCGAAGCCGGCATCCTGGATCCGACCAAGGTGACGCGTTACGCGCTGCAGAACGCTGCCAGTGTTTCCGGCCTGCTGCTGACGACCGAAGCCATGGTCGCTGACGCACCGCAGGACGACGCGGGCGCCCCGGCAATGCCGGACATGGGCGGCATGGGTGGCATGGGCGGCATGATGTGACGTCCGGGAGGGGCGAGACAGCCCTTCCTTCCCAGGCAAGACCAGAAAGGCCCGGCAATTGCCGGGCCTTTTTTTATTCGCCGGTTATCCGGGTCAATCGTGGGTCGGTGTTCTGCTCTTCGGCGGTCTCGAGTGTCCGCAAAAACCGGTCGAATTCAGCCCAGCCTGCAAGCGCTTCCTCGCGGCGTCTGAGGCGCTCCGCTTCCTGCTGCTCGAAATCCGTCACGGCGGGTTCCGGCTGTGACTGACCCGACCGCTGCTCGGCAGCTTCGAGCGCTCGAATGAGCTCGTTGACTTCGGCCTCGTACTCAGCGGCTTCTTTCAGCCGCTGGCGCCGTGCTTCTTCCTCGCGTTCAGCCTGTGAAGGCCGGTCATAGCCCGCGCTCCACGGGGAAACGCAGCCGCCCCATCGGTTCGCGGGGTTGTCCTCACAGCGCCTTCGTTCCTCGGCCCTTCGTTCCGGACCATCGCTGGCAATGTCCAGCGCCAGCTCAAACAGACCGCCGGCTACGGCCCCTGAAGCCTCTTTGACCTGGCTTGTCGTACAGCCGGTCAAGAGTGACAGCGCGAGCAGCGCTGCGAGCAATCGTCCTGTTTGGCACATCGTATGACCTTAGCAAAACCCGTGCTGCGATTCACCGGCACAAGTCACGTTAGAATAGTGCTCTGGAGGTGGTTCAATGCAGGTCTTCGTCGTCGCGGTTTCCGTCGCACTCATCGTCTCGTTCATGTGCTCGATTTTCGAATCAGTGCTCTTGTCGCTGAATCACGCCCAGGTTGAAATGCTGGCGCGGCAAGGTCGGACCTCGGGGCGAATTCTCAAGGCATTCAAAGATCGCATCGACATCCCGATTTCGGCGATCCTGATCACGAATACGGCCGCGCATACCATCGGTACGGCGATTGCCGGTGCGAGCTACGCAGACGCGTTCAACTCCGAGTCGCTCTGGGCATTCACCATCGTCTTCACGGTCGTCGTTCTGCTGTTCACGGAAATCGTGCCGAAGACGCTTGGCGTTGCGCATGCGCGTCAGCTCGCCAAACCAGTCGCCTACGGAATCCGCGCGCTCACCGTCGTCCTGCGGCCACTCGTGCTTGCCAGTGAAGCTCTGTCGCGGTCCCTGCGCAGCGACAAGTCGGGGCCAATTACATCGCTCGATGAAATTCGCTTGCTCGCCACCATCGGTCACAGCGAAGGCGTCGTCGGCAAACAAACGGCGGAAATGATCGTCGGCGTCTCCGAGCTGCGCAGACTGTCGGCGAGCAACGTGATGGTCCCGCGGCAAAACGTCGTATTCCTGTCGCAGAATGACTCGCCGGAGGAGGTTCAAAAGACGATCCGGGAGTCGGGCTTCAGCCGCTTTCCGTATTCATCCAGCGGTGATCTCGATGAGATCGTCGGCGTCGTGTTCGCCAAGGAGGTTCTTTCGCAACTCGTCGATTCGGCCGGGGAGACGATCGAATGGGAAACGCTCGTGCACGACGCGATCGTGGTACCGGAATCAGTGGCCCTGGATTCACTGCTGCGCACGTTTCGGGAAAGGCGCCGCCACATGGCGGTAGTCGTTGACGAGTACGGAGACATCCAGGGCATCGTCACGCTCGAAGATGTCCTCGAGGAAGTCGTGGGCGATATCTTCGACGAGTCGGACCTGCCGAGTGAAGATATCTGGCGGCATCCGGATGGCTCCGTCAGTGCATTCGGCACCGCCGAACTGCACCGGATCTGTCGCATGCTCGACATCCATGTCAAGGGTGACTTCGACGTGGCGACGGTGGGTGGGCTCCTGTCCGAGTCCCTCGGGCGCATTCCCCGGCAGGGGGACACGATTGACTGGCACGCGCATCGCCTGACGGTACTGTCGGCGAGTCGGCGCGGCGCCGACCTGGTATCCGTCAAGCCGATCGAGGAAACGGCGGAATAGGCCAAGACCTGTCAATGAGCAAAATCCCGAATTGTCACTACCCGTAGACGGTATATAAGTGATGTGCTGGCAGAAGATCGCCAGTGTTGTAAGGGAAGGAGGTGAGTCTATGTCAATCCTGCGCAAACTCGAGCCCCGCAAAAGGGCTATTGACGTAAGACGGACTACGCCTCTCACCCACAGCATGGAGGAGTTCTTCGAGGACTTCCCACCACGCCGCTGGATGGAGACGTTT
>CBDUMZ010000006.1:0-109996 GCA_965368465.1 uncultured Chromatiales bacterium | reverse complement strand
CTTCTTCCGTGTCGATCAGGACCTTGAGGTTGTAGCCGAGGTCGGGCTTGACGCTCGTCAGCAACTCGACGGCGGTCAGGAACTGCGTCATCGGTCCTTTCGAGTCCGACGCCGACCGGGCAAAGACTCGCCAGTCGGGGTTTAGCGTACCGTGAATTGCATCCCAGTCGATGATCTCCCAGTTGCCGTCGGCGTCCTGCGCCTTGAGAACGGCCTGGTAGGGATCCGGCTGCTGCCAGGCCGCGGGATCCACCGGTTGCCCGTCGGCCTGCAGGTAAATCAGGACCGTCTTGGCGGCACCTTCGGACAGGCGCTCGGCGTACACCGAGGGACTGCCGCCTGTCGGGATGAGCCGGGTACGAAATCCGCGAGCCTCAAACGCGTTGCGCACCCAGCCGTTGAGCGCCGTGATCTGCTCCGGGTACCCGGCGTCGTTGGGCAGGCCGAGAAACTCCCGGTACAGCGCCAGCGCGGCGGGCGCGTGGGCGTCGACCATCTGCCGGATCTGGTTTGCACCGAGGCGATCGGGCCGTTCCTCCGCCGAGGCAGGCAGGGCCATCAGGAGGACACTGAGAAGGCCGCCGCGGACGGCAGCTTGCGCTATTCTGATTCCTGCGTTGATAAGGGATTTCCCTTTTTAAACATCGGGTTAAACGCGTTAATTAATGTTAATTGTGATGAAAGTCCCAGCCGGAATTCGCGGTAACAGGGAGAGCAGCTCAGAACTTGAGCATCGCCGAGCCCCAGGTAAAGCCCGCTCCGAAAGCGGCCATCAGGAGCGTTTCGCCGCGCTTGATGCGCCCTTCCCGCACCGCCTGGTCGAGCGCCAGGGGTATCGACGCGGCCGACGTATTGGCATGTTCGTCCACCGTCGTGATGACGCGCTCCATGGGCATGGAGAGCTTTTTGGCCGCCGCCGTGATGATGCGCATGTTGGCCTGGTGTGGAATGAACCAGTCGATGTCGTCGATATGCCCGTCGAGGTCGGCAATCGTCTCGCGCGCCATGCTGTCGAACGTCGCGACAGCGCGCTTGAAGACGGCGTTGCCCTGCATCTGGATGTACTTGTCCCGATCGCAGGAGGCGTCAAAGCCCAGCGAAACGCCGCCCGTGGTCTGCAGGAGGTCCTCGAACTCACCGTTGGAGTGGATATGCGTCGCCCTGATACCCGGCTCGTCGCTGGCCTCGAGCACGGCCGCCCCTGCGCCGTCGCCAAACAACACGGCGGTCGTCCGGTCGTCCCAGTTCGTGATACGCGACAGGGTTTCCGCGCCGATGACGAGCGCTTTCTTCGCGCCGCCCGTCTGCATGTAGCGGTTCGCAAGATCCAGCCCGTACAGGAATCCGCTGCATGCCGCGTTGACATCCATGGCCGCGGCGCCCTTGTTGCCGAGCTGCCGCTGCACGATACACGCCGTCGCGGGGATGATCTTGTCGGGCGTGCAGGTACCGACGATGATCAGGTCCAGCTCGTCGGCCGTAACGCCCGCCATCTCGAGCGCGCGCTGTGCGGCTACGAGGCTCAGCGAGCTTGTCGTTTCATCGTCGCCGGCCACATGCCGACGCTTGATGCCCGTCCGTTCGCGGATCCACTCGTCCGACGTCTCCATCATTCCTTCGAGATCCTTGTTGGTCAGGATCTTCTCCGGCAGGCAGCTGCCTGTTCCGGCGATGCGTGCATATGTCATCAGGTGTCCCTCTGCAGGAACGCCGCGATTTCACGCAGCGTCGGATAATCGAACAAGTCGCTGATATCCAGCTTGCCCGGGTATTTCTCGTCGATAGCCAGGACCACTTCGGTCAGTGTTAGTGAACTTACACCGACTTCGAAGAGGTTGTCATCTGCGCTGATCTTGCGGTCCTTGGCGACCTCGCGGCAAATCTGCTCGAGTTCGGCGACGAGCGGGTCCTCATCGACCGATTCCTCGGCAACCTCGGTCGGCCGCAATTCGCCCAGAACAGCGTCGAATTCCCCGTCGAAATAGGCCTCCAGCAGCTTGCCACGCTGCACCTTGCCACTGGTCGTCTTGGGAATGCGCGGCACCGGGATCACGGTATCGACCGCGATACCCGTTTGTTCGCCAACAACGTCACGGACCGCATCGATCATGGGCTTGAAGGCATCGAGATCCTGCCGGTAGAGGATGAACGCAACGAGCTCTTCCGTCTGTCCGCCTTTCGGGGTTGCGCCGGCGACCACGACCTTGTTGAGGTCGAGGCCATCGACGCGGGCGATGATCTCCTCAATATCGTGCGGGTAGTAGTTCTGCCCGTTGATGATAATGATGTCTTTCTGGCGGCCCGTGATGACCAGCTTGTCATCGACAAAGACTCCGCAGTCCCCGGTGCGCAGCCAGCCGTCGTCGGTAAACAGGGCCGCGGTCGCTTCGGCATCGCCGTACACCTTTTCCGTCATGCTGGGCCCGTGCAGCTGGATATGCCCGATGTGCCCCGCGGAGAGCACGGCGTCGTTGTCGTCCGTGATGCGAATGTCCACATCGCGAATCGCCTTGCCAACCGTGACGAAGCTGACCGCGTCCGGATCGGTCTCGTCGACCGGCCGGAAGGTCTCGCCGATCTGCAGGCTGTGACGATCCATGACGACGCGCCCGTATTCCGGACCCACTGCGGAGAACGCGACACCGACGGTCGCTTCCGCGAGCCCGTAGACGGGCAGCATGGTGTTGCGTTTCAGGCCGAGCGGCGCAAGTGCGTCCAGGAACTCCTCGCACAGGTCCCAGGAGATCGGCTCCGCCCCGTTCAGGATGCGTTTCACCGACGACAGGTCGACGCCCGGGAGCCCTTTGCGAACGAACAGTTTCAAAAAATGCTTGTAACCGAAATTGGGACTGCACAGTTGCGTGGCGCGCAGTTCGCTCGCCTTGCTCATCCACAATAGCGGGCGCCGCACGAACACGCTGGTATCCATGACGGCATGATTCATACCGGCGGCGAGAACGCTGAGGTGGTAGCCGATCAGGCCCATGTCATGCGTGAGCGGCATCCAGCTCAACGCCTGGTCGTCGTCCCGCCAGTCGGCGCCTTCCACGATGGCGCGGATGTTCACACAGAGGTTGCGATGCGTCAGTACCACGCCTTTCGGATCGCTGGTCGATCCTGACGAATACTGGATGAAAGCGATGTCGTCGGGCGTCGCGTCGTAGAGCTCGCCGTGGGCGTCGGGTTTCACGTCGCTCATCAGCACGGCGTGCGTCTCGAGCAGCGTCGTAATGTCCGGAAGCTCCCGCTCTTTGGCGAAGTCGAGCAGGCGCTGCAGCAGGTCCATTTCGGTGAACAGCGTGACGTTCTCGAGCTGCGAGAGTATGCGGAACAGCTTGAGCTTGTGCTCATCGCTGATGCCCACGGCAACCGGAACAGGCACGATGCCGCCGAGCATGGCGGCCCAGAACGCGACCACGAAGCTCTTGTTGGACTTGCTGAAGATGATCAGCTCATCGCCGGGCTTCATCCCGCGTTGCTGCAGGGCGCCCAGCATGGCCAGCGCCTCGTCCCACAGGCCGGAGAAGCCGAGAACGGTCTCGTCGTTCTCGCCATCGATAAAACGGATTTCCCGGTCGCGGTCTTTCACGTCCGCGAGCAGGTCGATCATGGTGTCGTAAAGCTTCATGGGGTCCTTAGCGTGTGGAGGGCTGCATCAGGATGTCTTCGGCCGACCGCAGGTTGATCGCGAGTTCGAGCTCTGGCTCTGCCTCGTCGACGAGCTGCAGGCGAAAACGCGGTAGCAACAATCCGAGATGCACTTTCATTTCGAGAAACGAGAAATACTCGCCGAGGCAGCGCCGCGGTCCGAGCGAGAATGGGAAATACGGCCGATCCTTTTTGGGTGTGTCGTCCAGGACAAAGCGATCCGGATCGAAACGCTCCGGCTCCGGCCAGTAGTGGGCTGTCCGGTGCAGGATGAAAGGCGACAGGTAGATGTCGGTACCCGGCGGCACGTCGTAGTGTTCCAGGTCGTCCTCGGTGTGCGCGCGGCGCGTGTACAGCCACACTGGCGGGTACAGCCGCAGCGCCTCTTCGAGCACCTGCTGCGTGTACTGCAGCGCCGCGAGGTTCTCGGCCGTGACCGCCGACACGTTCGGCAGGATGCGTTGCGCTTCGTCGATGAGTTTCGCCTCGACGTCCGGATGCTTCGCGATCAGGTACCACACCCAGTTGAGCGTATTCGCCGAGGTTTCAAAGCCTGCGACGATGAGCGTCATCAACTCGTCGAGCAGCTCCGCGTCACTGAACTTGTTGCCCTGCTTGTCCGTCGCATCGAGATACATGGACAGGAAGTCGAAATGCTGGCTGCCCCGGCCCGCCCGCCGGTCCGCAATAATGCTCAGTAGCAGTTCGCGCAGGTGCCGTACCTTCATCACGACGCTGAGGTCGCGCGTGGAATCGCGACTCAGGAACGCGAACGGGTTCTCGCCCTCGGCAAGGATCCGCTCCTCGTAGTCGTCGCCAAAAATGCTGATCAGGATGAGTTCCAGCGCAAAGTCGCTGGTCTCCTCGGTGATGTTGATCGTTTCGCCCTGCTCGACCGCCTCGGCCCAGCTCGCGGCGCGGCGGTCGGTGCAGCCGACCATCACGGTCATCAGGCGATGCACGTTTTGCCGGCTGAAGGCCGGCTGGATCATCGTACGGGAGCGGCGCCAGACGTCGCCATCGCTCACGATGAGCCCGTTTCCGAGGAGCATCTTCACGCGCTCGAAGCCCGGCCCCTTGTGGTACTTGCTGTGGCGACGGGCCAGGATCCGGCGCACCTCGACCGCATCGTTCACGAAATACGCGAGCCTGCCGTTCGGCTGCACCATGCCGACCATGTCGCCGTACTCCTGCTGCAGTGCCTGCAGGGTCGCGAGGGTCTCGGCGTCAATACCGAGGGTAACTGGCTGGTCGGGGCCGGGCGGCCGCCTGTAATCGGGCTGGGGTTCGGTCATGAGAGTACTGGAACCACAGGGGTGGCAGTAAAAATGCAGGCGCAATCTTACATTGACCCGCAGAGATTCGATACTGCAAACTCCTGCTCTTGAACGACAAATCCCCCAATCACTACGACTCCGTCGAGTCGCGCCGCAGTACGTCGTCGCGGCGTCGCATGACGCCGGGCAGGCGTCTTTACTACTTTCTCGGCCTGCCCGTACTTCGCGGACTGATCCGGCTCCTGACCGCGACCTACCGCTTTCAACCCGTCATCGGCGCCGATCATATCGAACCCTACATCGGCAACGAGACGATCTGCGCCCCGGCCTACTGGCACCAGCACCATGTCATCGGCTCCACCCTGATCCGTACCTGGATCCGGCGCGGCTTCAAGGCCTGTTTCCTGGTTTCGGGCTCGGTCGACGGCGATGTGCCCGAACGCATCGCGCGTGCCTGGGGTGCCGAGGTGATTCGCGGCTCCGCCAACCAGAGCGGCGCCCTCGCGCTGCGCGACCAGCAGCGCATGATGAAAAACGGCTACTCGATCGTCACCACGGCCGATGGGCCGCGCGGTCCCAAGTACGAGTTCAAGGCCGGGACCGTGCTCATGGCGCGCATTGCCGGCGTGCCGATCGTCCCGATCGGTTGCGCCGCCGACCGGGCCTGGTATCTGAACCGCTGGGACGACTTCATGATTCCCAAGCCCTTTGCCCGCGTCGCTATCGCGATTGGCGAGCCGATCCCGATACCGCGGGAAATCCCGCTGGACGGCCTGGAGCCCGTCAGGGCACGCGTTCAGGAAGCAGTCATGTCCCTTATGAGAGACTCCGAAGACGCTCTCAAGGCCGACTGAGGAGGTCGTCCGGTGAAATTGCTACACCACATTGCACTCATTCTCGCTGCAGCGGCCCTGTTGGCCGTGGCCAGCGCGGATGCGACCGAATTGACGCCCCACCGGGCGCAATATCACGTCAAGATCAGCATCCTCTCCGGCCAGCTGGATACCGAACTGGTCGCGACCGCGAACGGCTACGTCGCCACCCACGTCATCAAGCCCAAGGGTCTTGCGAAACTTCGCGGTGGACGTATGGATGTCCGCTCCGAGTTCACGGCCGCCGCGGACGGTGTCAGGCCTGTCCGGTTCCACGAGATCGACACGATCCGGAACGATCCTGAAACCCGCATTCAGTTCGACTGGTCGACCAACCAGGCCAGCGGCACCGTCGGCGACACGAACGTACTGCTGCAGCTCGACGGCATCGCCTACGACAATGTCTCCATCCAGTACGAACTCATGCACGATCTGCTCAACGGCGAGCCGAGCGACACCTACGTACTGTTCGACGTGGACAAGATGCGCATCGCCAACGTCCGCAACATCGGTACGCGCGAGATCCGGACCCGGGCCGGCACATACGAGGCGGTCGGTATTCAGCACCAGAAAGAGGGCTCGTCCCGCGTGACCACGCTGTGGTGCGCGCCCGAGCTGGACTACCTGCCCGTCGTCATCGAGCAGCATCGCAAAGGGAAGTTGAATTTCCAGGCGGCGTTGACGAGTTACAGCCCGACCTGAAGCGCGCCGTTCCCGCCAGACGGGCTAGCCGAACAGAATCGAGAGCTGCAACACGAGCAGCAGCGCTGCCGTCAATACGCCCGCGGCCAGCAGGCTCGCCCCCCATCTTGCCAGTAGCGGCGCATTCGCGATCCCTGCAGTGACAGGAACCGCCGGCAACACTGCGAGGCACGCCAGCGGATACACGACGATCGCGGCCCTGGGAAAACGGAATGCCCAGGTCTTCAGCTCCCTGCGCGCACTCATCTGGGAGACGAGGTCTTCCATCCGGCCGAGTTCCCGCGTGGCCATCTGACGGGCCTCGCGAATGGGAATGCCACCGTCCACCGCTGCGTCGACGAGATCGTCGTAGTGGTCGCGAATTTCGTTCACCGTGCGGTGCGCGTGACGGGGTGCTATGCCGCTTTGCAGCAGGTGTTCCGCCAGGGCGTTGAAATCGGGCTCACGCATGACCGGGGCTCTCCAGTGCTGTCTCGATACCGCCTTGAATCCGCCGCCAGTCCTCCTGCAGGTCAGCAAGGCGGCCGCGGCCCTGTCTCGTCAATGAATAGTAAACGCGAGTGCGTCCCCCGACGGGTTTGCGACGCGCTTTCAGCGATCCCGTGCGCTCCAGGCTGTGCAGGACCGGGTAGATGACGCCCTCGCCCAGCGAGATGGCCTCCCCGGTGACTTCCCTGATCGCCCGGACCAGCTCATAGCCGTACATCTCACGGTTGTCGAGGAGCCTGAGCAGGAGGAGCTCCGGGACGCCGCTCATGAAGGGAGGGTTGCTCTTGGCCATCCACGGACTATACCTCGAACTAAAGGGTATAACAAGACTTACTTTGTGGTTCTAGGTATGTATCATATACCTTGTGATTCGAGGTATCTAACCCGGCGGGAACGAAGAAGGAGTGCCACCATGTTTGCCAGATACGCATCTGCCGTTTCCGCGGGAACCCTGATGACCTTCGCCCTGCTCTACGCGATGCAGGGCCTGATCGACCTGCAGCCGGGCGCAACCAGCGAGGTCAGGACCCGCGCCATCGTTCCCTGGATCCTCGTCGAGCGGGACACTCCGCCACCACCGCCGCCCGAATCCCTGGTCGACAAGGACACCCTCACCAGGGCGCCGGTGCCACCCATCGGCAAGGCACCTGCGATCGGTACGGAGGGTTTCTACATTCCGGTCAGGCCGGCCGGTCCCGAACCGGTCGACACGCGACTGGATCGCCTTGCGGATCCGGACAATCCGCTGATCAGCATCGTGCGGGTGCAGCCGACCTACCCCGCCATCGCGGAGCAGCGCGGGCTCGAGGGCTGGGTCGATGTGCGCTTCGATGTGATGACCAACGGCCAGGTCACGAATATCGAGGTGACGGCCTCGAGTGACCGGATCTTCGAGAAAGCGGCGATCAAGGCGGCGCAGCGCTTTCGCTTCAAGGCACCTGTCGTGAATGGCGTGCCGCAGGTCGCAACGGGAGTGGACTATCGCTTCCGCTTCGAGATGAACGACTAGACACCCTGGGTGGTGGCTCTGAGGAAGGCCTTAACTTCCCGCCGGGCCAACCAAAGAGCCACCGCCCTCTTTTACGTGCGCTCGAACACCTGCCGCATGGTGTACAGCAGTTCGTCGTCATCGACGATGCCGATCTCGCGGACCAGCTCCTGCCCGTCCGTAGCAAGCGTCCACGTCTCCGTGAGTACCGCGCCACGATCGTCCATGGTTTCCACCACGAATGCCGGTCCCTCCCATCCCGAGACTCTCTGCGCCTCGATAGGCCCGAGCGTAATGGTCCGGTTCTCGCCGAACGTGTATTCCTCGACCACGGCACGATCAAAACTGACGAACAGGCCGTGCTCGGTCTGCGTAACTTTCAGGGATTGGCCGTACTCGAGAAAAACATGGACCGACGGCCCTTTTGCCCGCCCCCTGCTGCGGGTCTGTGGAGGCGCCTGTTGGCCGCGGCGGGACGAAGTCGCGGGTGGCACGTAGATACCGTCCTCGCGATCGCGATGCCGCCTGTCTCTCTCGTGGCCATCGCCGCGCAGGACCCAGAGGCCCGACAGGTCGGTGCCTTCCGGATTACTACGGTCCCGGGCAAGCAGCTCCGGACGTGCCGCGCAGCCCGAGGTCAGTAAGGTGAGCGCGATGATTGCCAGCAAGGCTAAAGATCTGTTCATCGCCCTAGTTTTTCACAGAACGCCGTCGACGCCTACCTCCGGCACAACGCAAACATCAGGAATAGCGGACCGCTTCGAGGCCGAGCCATGCAGCCAGCAGCTCGAGTTCGGCGTTGAGGGCAGACTCGGTCTTCGCGCTATTCGTTCCGGGCTCGTGGTGAAGCGCCTTCACCAGGAGTGCCCTCTCCCTGCGATCCGCCTTGAGATCCACGCGCGCGACGATACGATCTCCGACACGAAAGGGCAGCACATAGTAGCCCCAGCGGCGCTTGGCCTCGGGTACGTAAATCTCGATGCGGTACTCGAAGCCAAACAGGCGCTCCGCGCGCGGCCGGAACCACACCACCGGGTCGAAGGGTGAGAGCAAGGACGCTCCGCCAATACTTCGCGGAAAACGCGCTTTGTCCGAAAGGTAAGCGCGGTCCCTCCACCCTTCCACGGCAACCGGCGTCAGACTGCCCTCGTCGACCAGCTCGTCGATACGCGGCGCCACGTCGCGCGGCGTCATGCGGTAGAAGTCGGCCAGGTCCCGCAGTGTCGCGATGCCAAGTGACGCCGCGGCCTGCCTCAATAACTGGCGTTCGGCGTCCTCCTGGGCGACCCGCCGGTTGCGATGTGCCTCATCGATGAGGCGTTCCGGCAGGTCGTACACACGCTGGAAGTTTCCCAGTCTTTTCTGCACGCAAAGCTTGCCGCGACCGAAGTGATGCTCCAGCGCCCAACGCTGCACGGGTCGATGCCAGTCTCCCGGATTGCGCCTGGGCGAACTGGCTGCGGCCGGCAGATCGTTGGCAGTGACGCCACCTTGCCGCTCGACCTGGTGGAGGATGTCCTGCAAGTACGCGTCGGGATCGTCCAGCGTCTTTAGCGGATCACGCCGCCAGGGCGCCCAGGCACGGCGTCTGTGTTCGAGCAGGGGCCAGTCGCTGACACGCACGATCGACGCTTCGTGCGCCCATTGTTCGGTGAATTCGCGTGAGTCGTAAAGGTACTTTTCGAGACGCGACTGGTCGTAGTTACCCAGCCGCGACCAGAGGATCAGGAAATGCGCCGGCACCAGCACGTTGACGAAGTCGAGCTGCAGCACGCCGACGTGGCGCATGGCGCGCCGGTAATGTCGGGCATCGTCGGGGGCCCCGGGCCGGGACTTGTCAAAGCCCTGCGCGGCCAGCGCGATACGTCGTGCCTCGGCGGCCGAGATGTCGGTTCTGCGACGTGGCACCTCGCTAGCTCCCCGGGAAACGACGGCTAGTCGGCAATGATGGCATCGGCTTCGATCTCGACGAGCATCGCCGGATCGATCAGGCGCGAGACCTCGACCATCGCCGAGGCCGGGCGAATATCGCCGAACGCCTCGCCGTGCGCACGGCCGATCGCTTCCCATTGGCTGATATCGGTCACGAACATGCGGGTGCGGACCACATCAGCCAGGCTACCGCCGGCCTCGCCAAGTGCCTTCTCGATAATCTCGATGCAGCGCTTCGTTTGCGTATAGGCGTCCCCGACGCCGACGACCTGGCCGTCGTCGCCGACAGGTGCGGTGCCCGATACTGCAATATGGGCGCCGACGCGCACGGCCCGGCAATAACCGACCGTCGCCTCCCAGGGGGCACCGGTCGAAATGTTCTGGCGTTTGCTCATGCATTCGTCCTCGTCAGGCAAAAACTTCGGTTCTGTTGCGCGCAAACACGAGCCACAAGGCCGAGCCGGCGATGTAGAGCGCGGCGACTGCCCAGGTGACCATGGTAATGACCATCCCTGCCTGTTGCGCCAACAGCAACAGGACCGGGGTTACGACCAGCAGGCGGACCAGTTCCACGCCGCCTGCCGCAGTCTTGCCCTGGTTCAGCCAGCCGAGCGACAGCAGCAACAGCCACAAGGCCACGCAGGGAATCAGCACCGCCCGCGCGCCGCCGGACATGTAGAGCTCGCCAATCCACAGGATAAACACGATGGCCAGCACGAACTGGGCAACGGTATAGCGCCGTATACCGGCTGCGACCGGCGGATCGTACTTTTCGAAATGCGCGAGGTCGGTGCGTTGTTTCGGGTAGCGCGCCTCCACGTCCGGCGGGCGCCAGCCCGTGCGGCGGAACCAGATCCCGATCTTGTCGCGCCATCGTTGCGCCTTGCGCGCATCGAATAACAGGTAGTCGTAAACCTGCAGGTTGGCCCAGAACGGATTCCAGCTGGACAGTGGCTTGCGTACGCCGAATACCACCGGGTCGTCATCGCGCTCCGGCTCGTAGCTGCCGAACAGGCGATCCCACACGATCAGCATCCCGCCATAGTTCTTGTCGATGTAACGTTCGTTCTGCGCATGATGGACACGATGATGCGACGGTGTCATCAGCACCGCCTCGAGCGGACCCAGTCGTCGCACCAGTTGCGTGTGTACCCAGAACTGGTAGATGAGATTGACCGCATTGACGGCCAGCAGGACCTCGAGCGGAAAGCCGACGACAAACAACGGCAGGTAGAAGATCCAGCCAAACAGGAATCCCGTGCTCGTTTGCCGCAGCGCCGTCGACAGGTTGTAGTCCTCGCTCTGGTGGTGCACGGCGTGTGCCGCCCAGAGGATGGAGATCTCGTGACTGAAGCGATGGAACCAGTAGTAGCAGAAATCCCACGCCAGGGCTGCCAGGATCCACAGGGCGATGCCCCGCGCCGACGCGTCGAACCACGCGAGCGGCATGTCGAACACGGCGAGGTGTTGCATGGCAAAGCCCCAGCCGAGCAGCGGCAGGATCTTCGTAAAGTAGCCCAGCGTTGTGTCGAGCATCCCGGCGCTGATGCTGTTGATCGCGTCGTTACTCCGGTAGTACCCGGTCCGCTTGCGCCGGTCCACGAACAATTCGATGATTATTGCCAGCAGGAAAAAGGGTACAGCCAGTGCAATCAGGTCCATGTCCGCAGTTTACGGTAAGCTGCGCGGCAACGGGAACAGGAACAGGCAATGATCAACAAGCAGGAACTCGAACTGCTGCGCGATGCGCTGGCAACGCTCGAAGAAGGCGCATCCGCGTTGCCGGAGTTCACACCGTCGTTCGACACCGAGCGCACTGCCGCCGTGCTCACCGAAGTGGCAGGGCGCATGCAGGACAACTACCCGTATTTTCATCCCCAGTATGCCGGGCAGATGCTGAAGCCCCCGCACCCGGTCGCTCGCCTGGCCTACGCGCTCGCCCTGTATATCAACCCGAACAACCACGCCCTGGACGGGGGCCGCGCGAGCTCGGCGATGGAGAAGGAATGCATCGTCGACCTGGGCCGAATGTTCGGCTGGGAGCAACCCCTGGGTCATCTCGCCGGCGGCGGCACGATGGCCAACCTCGAGGCGCTCTGGGTTGCCGGTCGCCTCAATCCAGGGAAACGCATCGTCGCGTCCGAGCAGGCGCACTACACACACAGTCGCATTTCCGAAGTCCTCGGCCTCCCGTTTGCCGGTGTACCAGCCGATACGAGGGGCAGGATGGACGTGCCTGCCCTCAAGAAACGTCTCGCCGCGGGCGATGTCGGTACAGTCGTCGTGACCCTCGGAACGACGGGCCTCGGCGCCCTGGACCCACTCGCGGACATCCTGGCCCTGCGTGAGCAATACGATTTTCGTGTGCATGTCGACGCGGCCTACGGTGGCTACTTCGGTCTTGCCGCGGAACTCGGCGCGGAACAGAAAAAGCAGCACGACCTGTTGCACGAGGTCGACTCCATCGTTATCGATCCTCACAAGCACGGGCTGCAACCCTACGGATGCGGCTGCATCCTGTTTCGCGACCCCTCTGTCGGCACGCTGTACAAACACGAGTCGCCGTACACGTACTTCAGCTCGGGTGACATGCACCTGGGGGAGATCACGCTCGAATGCTCGCGTGCGGGCGCATCCGCCGTTGCCTTGTGGGCAACCCACAAGCTTCTGCCACCGGTTCGGGGCGGAGAATTTGCGGCCGGTCTCGACGCCGGGCTACGCGCTGCACGCGCGCTGTGGCTCGAACTCCACAAGAGCAGCTCGTTTACACCGCTCATGGAGCCCGAACTCGATATCGTTGTCTATGCCGTCAATGCCGGTACGACGAGTGAGACGTCACGACGGGCGCGTGAGGTGTTCGACGCGGCGGCGAAAAGAGAACTGCACCTTGCACTGGTCGAGTTGCCGACCGGGATTTTCTCCGCGTATGCGCCGGACGTCACGGTCGATTCCGCAACCGTTACGTGTTTGCGCTCGGCACTGATGAAGCCCGAACACGAAGAATGGATCGAACGGATTACAGCGCTGCTCGAAGCGAGCGCACAATAGCGAAGCCCAGGTAGAAGCAGGCGAAGCCGCCGACGAGTGTCGTGAACAGGTAAGTGAACGAATAGAACAACTCGTTGCGCTGCAGCATCGTGTTGAGTTCCATCACCATGGTTGACAGCGTGGTGAAGCTGCCGCAGAAACCAATGGCAAAAAACAGGCGGTACTGGTCCGGAATAATCCCCGCGTCGTTGAACCAGGACGAATGCGCAATCAGGTGCGCGAGCATGCCCATGATCAGGCAGCCCAGCAGGTTCGCGCCGAGCGTACCCCAGGGGAATGCAACGTCGCGCTGCAGGAAGACGTTCAGCGAGAAGCGCGCCATGGCCCCCAGCGCTCCGCCCACGGCCACGAACACATAGGACCAGAATATCGGGTGCACGCTCAAGCCGCGTTCACCCGCGCTAAAGCGTCGCGATACTCTTGTTCCAGGCGCAACACGACATCCCTCGTCGCCGGGATATCGTGGATATTGCCAACGCCCTGCCCGGCACCCCAGATGTCTTTCCAGGCTTTCGCATCAGCCGCCGTGGCCTTGCTGAAATCCATGTCATCCTTGCTGCCCTCGGGCAGGTTGCCGGGGTCCATTCCGGCGCGTGCAATACTGCCACCGAGATAATTGCCCTTGACCCCGGTGAACAGCGATGAATTGACGATATCGCTGGCGGTACTTTCCAGGATCATTTCCTTGTAGTCGGGCACTGCACGCGCCTCTTCCGTCGCAATGAAACGGGTACCGCTGTAGGCGAGATCCGCGCCCATCGCCCTGGCTGCGAGGACATCGTCACCGCGCGAAATCGCGCCCGACAGGATCACCGTGCAATCGAATTCCTTGCGCAACTCACCGATGAGCGCGAATGGACTCAGCGTCCCTGCATGACCGCCCGCGCCCGCACAGACGGCGATGATGCCGTCCACGCCCTGGGAAACCGCCTTGCGCGCATGCCGCAGATTGATGACATCGTGAAACACGAGCCCGCCGTACGAGTGCACCGCCTGCACGATGTCACGCGGCGGACTCAGGCTCGTGATAATGATCGGCACCTGCTCCGCAACACAGACTTCCATGTCGGCCTGCAGCCGCGGGTTGCTCGGGTGCACGATCTGGTTGACGGCGAACGGTGCGACCGGCTCATCCGGGTTGGCTTCGGCGTACTCGGCGAGGTCACTCTTGATCTGCCGAATCCACTCCACCAGCACTTCCTGGGGCCGCGCATTCAGTGCCGGAAACGAACCGACGATGCCGGCCTTGCACTGTGCGGCCACGAGCTCCGGCCCCGAGACGATAAACATCGGTGCGCCGATCAGCGGCAGGCGTAACTTGCCGGCGAGTAAAGGGGGTAATGCCATTCATTGCTCCACGAGAAAACGGGCCGTGCATTCGGCAACCAGCTCATTGTCGGATTTTCGCCGCGCTTCGCCACGGATGATCATGAGACGACCCTTGCGTCTTTCGGTCCATCCCCGAAGGAGAACCGTCTGTCCTTCTCGAAGCGGCTGCCGATAGCGTATTTCACAACGCCCGGTATGCGCCTTGAGCCCCTGCCGATACGGAATGTTGCCCGTAACATCATCCAGGGCGGAATAGATGATGCCACCGTGCACGGTGTCTTCCCAGCTCAGGTGGTTTGCATTCGGCGTGAACTCGGCCGTGCAGGTATCTCCGTCGACGTGATACGTGATGTGCAGGCCGATCGGGTTGTCCTTGCCACAGGCAAAGCACATGCGCTCCGATGTATCTGGCTTGACCGCCAACGTGTCAGGGGACTTGCTGACTGATCGTCAGGGACACCGAGTTGTTTTGTGCAGGCCGCACGATCATCGAGCCAAACCAGTCTCCCGACGCTGCCGCAGGACTGCCGGACAACGAGACGCGCGCCAGCAATTCGATTTCCGCGAATGCCGAGAGGTTTCGACCTGCCACCATCGACTGGGCATCGGTCAGGGAAACCAGCATGGGTAACTCACTTAGCCGGTGACGCGAAACAGCAATCGGTGGTGACGGCGCGGCCGGGTCGCGCGCGATGACAAACACGTTCGCGTCTGTCGTGATCGCCGCGAGGGCTTCAGCAGACAGTGAGACGGTCGCCGAGATAACGGCATCATCCGGCACAGACTCGGTCGCCGCTGCGGCCGCCGGTGGCATCTCGGGTTGTGCCGGCATCGCCTCTCCTCGCCATTCGGCGAGGCGCTGCTCCAGGATCCCGCGGATGTTGTCCGGCGGATTCAAACCCAGGAGAAGCTCCCAGCGGGCAGCGGCCGTCTCGGTGTCGCCACGGTTGGCGGCTGCAAAACCCGAATAAAACAAAGCCGCGGGATTGTTGGGGTCGAGCGCCAGTGCATTGTCCAACAGCGTCTCCGGGCGGCCCTCGATGGCGGTTCCGTCGCGGTTCAGCAGAGCGACAGCGAGGTCGACGAGGGTCTGCGCATCCTTGCCCTCTTCCAACTGCATCGTGTGCTCATAGGTCTCGACGGCCCCGACGAAGTCCTGCATGGCCATCTGCGTCCGGCCGAGCATCTTCCAGCCCGCGATGTCCTCCGGATTGGCTTCGAGGCGCTGCCGCAGAGAGGCGACGGCTTCGTCCATGCCGGGAAGCTCCGCATCGCTGCCGCCGACGCCGGCGCCGCTGCGGCCCGACGGTACACCCGGACTGCCGATCTGGTCATACATGATCGCCGACATTGCGACGACAAAGACGATGACCGTCGCCACACCCGGCGTGAGACGGTGTGATTCGCGATACAACGGCCAGGCCGCAAACGCGACGGCCAACAGGCAGAGTACGATTAGAATGGTCCAAAAGGTCACGCTATTGCCCCTCTTGCGTGATGTCGTCGTCAATCGGCAACGACATCCGGTGTTTCACAACGCGCGCCAGCGCAAACCCGCCGAGCAGCACAAGCAGGAACGGAAAAAGCCACAACAGGAGCGTCTTGCCGGTGGTCCGCGGCCGATACAGGGCGAACTCGCCGTACCGGACAACGAGGAATTCGGCGATCTGCTCGTCGGTCTGCCCTTCGTCGATCATGCGCGCAATCTCGCGGCGCAGGTCCGCCGCCAGCGTAACGTTCGAGTCCTTGATGCTCTGGTTCTGGCACTGCAGGCAGCGGACTTCGGAGATGAGCTTTTCGTAGCGAGCCTGCAATTCCGGGTCATCGAACCGCTTACCCTGGTCGATGGCAAAGGCCGATGACACGAGTAACGTTGCTGCAACCAGTGCGAAGAGACGTTTCATTTCCCCGGACCTCCACCGTTGATGCGCGACTCGAATTCACGCTGCCAGATCACCCGGTCGAGCGGACCCAGGTGCTTGTAAATTACCGTGCCCTGGGGATCGATCAGGAAGGTTTCGGGCGCGCCATACACACCCCAGTCGATACCGACGCGGCCATCCTCGTCGTAGGCGGAAGCGAGGTACGGGTCGCCGAGATCGTCGAGCCAGCGCATGGCCTCGAGGCGCGAGTCACGCCAGTTGATGCCGTAAATGGGGATCGCTTTCTGCGCCGCCAGCTCCAGCAGGAACGGGTGCTCGGCGCGGCACATGACGCACCAGGTTGCCCACACGTTGACGAGCGCGTAGTCGCCCGCCATCGTCGCGGTGCCGATGGAGACTTCCGGGTTCTTTAGTGTCGGCAGCTCGAACTGCGGCGCCGGTTTGCCAATGAACGGCGACGGCAGCGCCCGGGGGTCGCCGTGCTTCAGCCCCATCACGAGGAATACCAGCAGCGCCGCTACCGCGACAAGTGGCCAGACAAAACGATTCATGCTGCAGCCTCCGCCGCGCTGGTCCTCGCCTCGGCCTCACGACCGCTGCGCCGGTAGCGGCGGTCGCTGATCGCGATCAAACCACCCAGCGCCATGACCAACGCGCCCAACCAGATGAAGCGGATCAGCGGCTTGTACTGCACCCGGACGCTCCAGGCATTCTGGCCGAGCTGGTCGCCCAGCGCCACGAACAGGTCCTTGTCCAGGCCGGCGCGAATGCCGGCTTCGGTCATCCAGCTCTTTTGCACGAGGTACTGGCGTTTCTGGGGCCGAATCGTATCGACGAACTCGCCGTCACGGCGAATCTCGATCTCGGCTTCGATCGCCGAGAAATTCGGTCCGCGCACATTGCTGAGTCCGACCATGTGGAATTCGAAACCACCGACCTCGATGGATTCACCGGGCTGCAGCGCCTGGTCCGACTCGATGCCAAAGGCCGAAACGACCGTTACGCCAATGACAAACAAGCCCATGCCGAGATGCGCCACGGACATGCCGAGCGCCGAACGCGGAATGCCCGCGGTCCCTTTTTCGCGCAGCAGCGAACGTACCGGCTGGATCAGCGACGAGATGATGATCCAGGCAGCCGCGGAACAGCCGACGACCAGGAGGACGCTGACGCGGCCGTAAATGAACAGCGGAATGATGACGCCCAGTACCAGGGAAACGATCGCCGGTATCCGTAACAGCCGCCACCACGATGCGGTCTTCTGCGTGCGCCATGCCGTGTGCATGCCCATGCCGAGCAACACGATCAATGGCAGCGTGGGAACGAGGAACGCGATGTTAAACCACGGCGGACCGATCGAGATCTTGCCACCCGTCATCATCTCGACCACGAGCGGCGCAAGCGTCCCGATGAGAACGAGGGCCGCTGCCACGACCAGCAGGACGTTGTTCAGCAACAGGAAGGTCTCGCGCGACAGCAGGCCGAAACCGGCGTCCGAATCGAGAGACGGTGCACGCCAGGCATACAGGATGAGTGCGCCAATCACGACGACTGCGAGGAACGTGAGGATAAAGAAGCCGCGCGTCGGGTCCGTGGCAAATGCATGTACCGAAACGATGATGCCCGAACGCACGAGGAAGGTACCCAGCAGGCTCAGGGAAAATGCCGAGATTGCCAGCAGCAACGTCCAGCTCTTGAACAAGCCGCGCTTCTCGGTCACGGCGAGCGAATGAATCAGGGCCGTCCCGACGAGCCAGGGCATGAACGACGCATTCTCTACCGCATCCCAGAACCACCAGCCGCCCCAGCCAAGTTCGTAGTAGGCCCACCAGCTACCGAGTGCGATACCGAGCGTCAGGAACAGCCAGGCGACCGTCGTCCAGGGACGCGTCCAGCGCGCCCATTTCTGGTCGAGGTCACCGCTGATCATCGCGGCGATGGCAAACGCAAAGGCAACCGAGAAACCGACGTAGCCGATGTACAGCAGCGGCGGATGTATCGCGAGACCCGGGTCCTGCAGCAGCGGATTGAGATCGCCACCGTCGGCGGCCGCCGGGATCAGCCGATCGAAGGGATTCGATGTCAACAACGCGAACAGCAGGAAACCCACCGACAGGAAGCCGAGCACGCCAATCACCCTCGCCGAGTACGCGTCCGGCAAATCGGCATTGAAATAGGCCACCGCGATAGTCCAGGCCGCCAGCACCAGGATCCACAACAGGAGCGAACCCTCATGAGCGCCCCAGACCGCCGAGACTTTGTACAGCGTCGGCAAGGCAAGCTGCGAGTGATTCGCGACGTACAGGACCGAGAAGTCGTCCGTCAGGAACGCGTACGTCAGGCAGGCGAATGCGATGGCGACGAACACGAAGTGCCCGGTCGCTGCCGTACGTCCCACGCCCATCATGGCTGCGTTGCCACGATGTGCACCGACAAGGGGCAGAACGGTCTGGCAGACTGCCAGCGCCAGGGCCAGTATCAGGGCAAATTGCCCAATCTCAGGAATCACTGGTGCCGCACTCCGCTGAGCCTTTGACCACGGCGTTCTGTATGTCCTGCTGGTGCTTGGACAACGAGTCCGCTACTTCGGGTGCCATGTAATCTTCGTCATGCTTGGCCATGATCTTCTCGGCGACGAATACGCCGTTGTCGTTCAGGCGGCCGTGCGCCACGACGCCCTGCCCCTCGCGAAAGAGGTCGGGAAGCACACCCGTGTATTTCACGGGTACCGTACAGGCGGTGTCCGTTACTTCGAAACTGACATCGAGCGAGCCTTCGTCACGTTGCATACTGCCACCGACGACCAGCCCACCGATGCGGAAATTACGCTCGGTCGGGTAGTTGCCTTTGACGACATCCGAGATCTCCACGAAGAACATCATGTTGTCCTGGAAAGCCCGAAGTGTCAGTCCTGCAGCAATTGCGATGCCAAGCGCGGCCAGTCCAACGGCCAACATGCGTTGCTGTCTTGGTTTCATTCACGATCCTCTAGCGCCTTAAGGCGCACTTCAATATCCCGGTAAACGCGTTTATGCCTGAGGCGCGCACGCCAGTCTGAGAACACAACGATTACAAAGGCGAGCGCGAAGCAACTCCATACGTACGCGCCGTAACCACCCATCGCTAAACCGTCCATTACGCACCCCCCTGCGGCGACAGAATCATCTCTTTCACCCAACGGGTGCGGCGTTCACGGTACAGCACCTCTGTACGGATTCTCCGCAACAGCAGCGAGCCGAACATCAGCGTAAAGCCAAGCAGCATCGCAAACAGCGGAATGCGCATGTCCGCATCCATGGTGCCTTTCTTGAACACCGTCTGCCCCTGGTGCAACGAACTCCACCATTCCACGGAGAAATGCACGATGACCACGTTGACGATACCGACGAGCGCGAGTACGGCGCTGGCCTTGTCGGCCTTGGCGGTGTCGTCGATCGCGCTGCGCAGCGCCATGTAACCGAAGTACAGGAACAGCAGGATGAGTTCCGACGTCAGGCGCGGGTCGCCCCACTCCCACCAGGTGCCCCACATTGGCCTGCCCCAGATCGCGCCCGTGCACAGCGCAAGGAACGTAAACGCGGCCCCCAGCGGTGCGGCGGCGGCGGCCACGGCGTGCGACAGCTTGATACGCCAGATGAGCCCGATACCCCCGGCCGTCGCCATGATCATGTACGCCATAATCGACAGGTACGCTGACGGCACATGCACATAGATGATGCGAAACGCATCGCCCTGCTGATAATCCATGGGTGCCAGGAACAGCCCCGCATACACGCCATAGGCGATCAGGATGAGGCCCGGCACCATGAGCCACGGCGACAGGATGGCGGATATTCGATAAAAGTGTGGCGGTGAAGCCAGCTGATGAAACCATTTCCACATAGGCGGATTCTACTCGTTACTGATTCTTAGTGCGGCGGCCGTTGCATAAGGTGCAAGGCTCAATGAACCGATCGCGTAGGCGGCGAGCGCCCAGATACCGGTGGTATAGACATCGTTGTTGGCGGCAAGTGCCACGGCATTTGCGCCCAGCAGCATAACCGGCATGGCCAGCGGCAGGATGAGCAGGCTGAGCAGGGCCGTACCGCGATGCAGGCCGACGGTCAGCGCGGCGCCGATCGAACCGAGCAGGCTCAGGCTGATCGTGCCAAGTGCGAGCGTCAGCATCATGACGCTGACAACGGACAACGGCATGCGGTAGGTAATGGCCAGGATCGGCGACACAAAGACGAGCGGCAGACCGCTGGTCAGCCAGTGCGCCAGCGTCTTGCCCAGCACCAGTACCGGCAGCGGCTGCGGGCTGACGAGCAACTGGTCGAGGCTGCCGTCTTCGTAATCCGAGAGGAACAGCGAGTTGAGCGACAACAGGGTAGAGAGCAAGGCCGCCACCCACAGGACGCCGGGGCCGCTGAACTCGAGCTGTTCCGCGCTCGGCCCGATGGCCAGGGGAAACAGCGTGCAGACCATCGCAAAGAAGAACAGGGGGTTCAGGACGTCGCCGGGACGCTTCCAGGCGAGCAGCAGGTCGCGCCGCGCGGTCGCGATCAGGCCGCTGAAGAGACCGGGGATTTCTCGCTGGGATTCTGTCATATCGCCCTGGTTCACTGGATCTGCACCTTGGTAACCGGCGCATTGATCTCTACATCCTGGTGCGCCGCCATGACACACATGCCGCCCTCTGCCAGGTGCTCCTCAACCAGCTCCATGACGAGCTTGCGGCCTTCCCGGTCCAGGTTGGTGAACGGTTCGTCCATCAGCCAGAGCGGCACATCGGCAAGCAGCATGCGGGCCAGTGCGACCCGGCGCTGCTGGCCGGCCGACAGGGATCGCAGGACGAGCTTTTTGAGCCGCGATATACCGAGCCGCTCATAGACCTCCTCGACATCCCGCCCCGACTGCATGCGCAGCGACCGCTCGAAGCCGAGATTCTCGACCAGCGTCAGGTCGCCCTTGAGGCCGGTACGGTGCGCGAGCCACACGAGCGAGCCGTGGAAGATCTGCCGTTGCTTCTCAACCGGCGTGTCATCCCAGTAGATGTGGCCGGTCTCGAGGCTCAGCATGCCCGCGATCGCGCGCATCAGGCTCGTCTTTCCGCAACCGTTGCGTCCCTCGAGAATCAGCAGGCTGCCGCTATCAAGCGCAAACGAAAGCCCCTCGAACAGACAGCGCTCACCACGGATCAAAGTCAGGTTGTCGCCCGTTAACTTATGAGTCAATGCCTTACACTCTGTCGCTTGTAGGAGACGCTTTGTCGATCACGGAAAAACATCCTTGTTAATCAGTTAATTAAAACGTTTACTTTATGTTGTTTCAAACAATCGTGTGCGGCTCCTTGATACACAAGGAGTCACCAATTTCGCGTTTACAAAAACCTGAAGCCGACCTTAGACTGATCGACCCGGTCGAGTACTCATTCAGACTACGACCGGAACCGGACAATACCAATATTTGCGCAACTTAACGATTGCGAGTTTATACCTATGGATCTAGCGGCGGCAGGCCTGCTCGAACAACCCTTCCCAACGCACGGGAAACCGCTGGCGATAATAACGTATCAATCGCAGCGTGAGGCACTGGATGTGCTGAAGGAAACCCTTGAGCACCCGACCGGGCTCTCCCTGCTGCAGAGTCCCGCGCTGTCCGGCAAATCGATTCTCATCCACAGTTTCGTCGACTCGATCGAACAGGATTGCGCGATCGCCCTGGTCGACGGCAACCGGCTCAACACCACCAACCTGCTGCTCGCCATGCTGCGGCAGTTCGGCTACGAGATAGACCTGAGTTCCGCCAACGAGTTGCTGGGACTCGTACGCGTATTCTCGCTGCAGCAGGCCGCATCCAACAAGCCGCCGCTCCTGATTGTCGAAAACGCCCACGAGTTGAATCCCAGCGCCCTGCGCGTCCTCTGCGAACTGGCCGCGCTGCGCGTGCGCCAGACCAGCGCGCTCAAGATCGTCCTGGTCAGCGACCGCTCCCTGAAGACCATCATGGACGCCCCCGCGATGGAACCGATGGCGCAACGGATTCTGCATGATTTTCACCTGCGCCCGATGACGCAGGACGAAGCCAGCAACTACCTGCACGAGAAGCTCATCGCGGCAGGCGCTGAGTTTCCGGCCTTCATCTTTCCGCGGGCGACGTGCGACGAGCTCTGGCGGGCGTCAGGCGGCTGGCCGGGCATTATCGACCGGATTGCCCTGCTGGCCCTGGCAAAGACGGACTGCCTGCCCGTCGCCACCGACGATATCGAACACCCGGTTCTGCCGCAGGGCACCTGGGACGAAAGCGCCGAGATACCCGAGCAGCCGGCCGCGTCACTGCCCACGGCGCCACCGCAACTCATCGTCACGAATAACGGCAGCGTGATCCAGGAACTGACGATGGAAAAGACGCGGATCCTGATCGGTCGGTCGGACCACAACGACATCGCGATCGGCAGCCGCTTCATCAGTCGCCATCATGCGTTGCTGGTGCGTCATGGCGGCACAACGTTCCTGATGGATCTCAACAGCACCAACGGCACATTCGTGAATTCCAAGCGCGTGTCCAATCACGTGCTGCTGCACGACGATGTCATTACGGTTGGTCACCATCGAATCAAGTTCAGCGACCCGTTTGCCACGTCCCGTGGCGAACTCAGCGGCGAAGAATTCGCCGATACGGCGATCATGAAGACGCTCGAAGATATGCGAAATCTGCTGGCGCAGGAAAATACCGAGTTGTTGCCGGCGGCCAGCGAAAACCTGCCTACCCTCAAAACCTGAGAGAACTCACTCGAAGAACGCTTCCTTGAAGTGCTTGCGGCACATCGACACGTAGCGATCGTTGCCGCCAATCTCCACCTGCGAACCCTCGGTAACGGCGTTGCCGTTCTCGTCGAGGCGTAACACCATCGTCGCCTTGCGACCGCAATCACAGATCGCCTTGAGCTCCTTGAGGTTGTCCGACCACGCCAGCAGGTACTTGCTGCCTTCGAACGGCTCGCCCTGGAAATCCGTGCGCAGGCCATAGGCGAGCACCGGGATATTCAGACGGTCTGTCAGCTCGCTGAGCTGGAATACCTGGTCGCGTGTAAGGAACTGGGCCTCGTCGACAAGCACGCAATGCAGGGGCCCTTCTTCGACCGCAGCGGCAACCAGGTCGAACAGGTTCGTGTCACTGGAAAACGTGATCGCGTCGGTCTCTATCCCGATACGCGAAGTGACCTTGCCCTCCCCGTAGCGATCGTCGAACGCCGGGGCAAGCACCATGGTGCGCATACCGCGCTCTTTGTAGTTGTAACTGGATTGCAGCAGGTTCGTGGACTTGCCTGCGTTCATCGAGGAGTAATAGAAATACAGTTTTGCCATGGGCAAGCATTGTCGCACCGTCCAGTGGACGATGCATCACCCGCGGCGCGCCGCTTAGCGACTTATGGTCAGGAGCTTGGCGAGCTTGCGGCGATGACCCTGGCGCTCGGGATGCTTGGTACGACATTCCGCACACTCGTTCGTCAACGAATGGCGACCCGAGATGATCTGCGGCACGGGCGTAACGATGCCCGCACGCAGGCAGCTACTGCAGATGACGAGGTTGCTGAGACGATTCAGCAGCCGGTAGCTCACATTGTCTTTTGCGCTGGCAGCCATGACAGCTCTCCGAAAACGAAGCACTGTTTTGGCATCGCGGGACCGCCAAGGCCAGCGAACACAACATCGTTAGGTGAAAACTGTTAACCAGTCGTGGTTTTGCCTGTGAAACAGGTCGGATTCCGAAGGTGTGGTGCCCAGGGCCGGACTCGAACCGGCACGTCCTTTCGGACAGCGGATTTTAAGTCCGCTGCGTCTACCAATTCCGCCACCCGGGCATGAGGAAAAAAATGGAGGCTAGGGTCGGAATCGAACCGGCGTCCACGGCTTTGCAGGCCGCTGCATAACCACTCTGCCACCTAGCCTCGGTGATCAATTGGTGCAGCGTAAGATACTACACCGGCGAGCAGGCGCGCAGTATACATACGTTACCGGCCTTTGCATAATGGCTCGATGCGCACCAATTCCACGGTTTTA
Source organism: uncultured Chromatiales bacterium (assembly GCA_965368465.1). Classification (GTDB taxonomy): domain Bacteria; phylum Pseudomonadota; class Gammaproteobacteria; order Steroidobacterales; family Woeseiaceae; genus UBA1847. Next base: position 85,783 of record CBDUMZ010000006.1, on the reverse strand, counting down.
TGTCTCGTCATCGTCACCGTTCTTGGTGCCTGCACCAGGGCCGAGAACCCGGTTTTCGGCGCGCCCGCGGTCGTGGCAACGCCGGCCGGCGGCGAGGTTGCCGGACCGCGCTTTGCCACGGGCTTTGATGGACAACTCGTGCTCAGCTGGATGGAGCCCGCGAAGTCCGGTGCAACCCTCCGCTACTCCGCCTTGCTCGATGGCGAGTTCCAGCCGGCCGTCGACGTCGTCACCGACGCGCAGATGTTCGTGAACTGGGCCGACCTGCCGTCGGTAACACCGCTGACGTCCGATCGCTGGATCGCCCACTGGTTGCGTTACAGCGCCGCGAAGACCTACTCCTACGACGTCGTTGTGTCGCAGTCACATGACGGCGGCGCGACCTGGGATGAGCCCCTGACCGCGCATGCGGACGGCACGCCAACTGAGCACGGGTTCGTCTCGATAGTACCTGGCCCCGACGGGGCTTCCCTGCTCTGGCTCGACGGACGCAACACCCCGGATTCGGCGATGACCCTGCGGTCCGCCGTCATTACGCCCGACGGACAACGGGCGCGCAGACAGGAAGTGGACGACTCGGTGTGCGACTGTTGCCAGACCGACGTCGCCGTCGCCGCCGCTGGTCCCGTGGCAGTCTACCGGGACCGGACGAGCGACGAGATCCGGGACATCTACATCACTCGTTTTCGTGACGGCCTTTGGCAAACCGGCGAACGGCTATACGCCGACAACTGGGAGATCGCGGGATGCCCCGTCAATGGCCCATCGATCGTCGCCAACGGGGACCAGGTGGCCGTCGCGTGGTTCTCTGCAGCCAACGACAAGCCCATCGTGCGTGTCATTCGGTCCGCCGACAGCGGCGTGTCCTTCGCCGACCCTGTCGAGATAGCATCCGGTGCAATCCAAGGCTATGTCGGCCTTGCGGCGCTTGAACACGATAGCCTGGCCGTCAGCTGGGTAGCGCAAGGCGATGCCGGCGACAACGTCCTGCAGGTCCGCAGTGTCTCCGCGTCCGGGAAACCAGGCCCGGTCCTTGAGGTCGCCACCATTCATCAGCTTCGCGTGTTTCCCCAGCTTGCCTTCGTCGATGGCCACCTCTGGCTTGCCTGGACGGACGATGACGAGAACCGGGGACGCCTGGTTGCGGCCCGCGTACCGGTCTCGCTCCCCTAGGCGAATCCTCAGCCATCCATCAGGTTCGCGTCCCGGGCGCATCAGGTGCCGCGGGCACGCGTAGACCAGAGTAGCGCTCTCCGGAAATGGTTCCGGGGTCCATCCTAAGGAGAGCGACAATGAACGTTCTTTATCGAGTCGTTGTTTTCACGGCCATTTGCCTCTGCGCGGTCAGCACCGAGGCGCGTGCCGAGTCCGAACATCCCTTCAGTGCCTTGTACGTCTTCGGCGATAGCCTGTCCGACCCGGGCAATGCCTTCGCCATCACCGGCGAGACGGCAAACCCGCCTTTCGAGCCGATTCCTTCGGCCGCCTACGGTGTCGGCGGACATCACTTCAGCAACGGTCGGACCTGGGTCGAGGTCATGGCGCAGGAAATGGGACTGAACCATGGTGCCAAGCCGGCATTCCGGGACCCGACTTTCGGCAACTACGCGTTCGCCGGCGCAAGAGCCATGACCGTCACGAGTCCCGGCTTCGATACCCAGGTACAGATGTACCTTGGCGTGCACGGTTGCGTGCCGCAGCCTGACGCACTCTATGTCGTGCAATTCGGCGGCAATGACCTGAGAGACGCCCTGGATGCCGCCGCCATGGGGCAAGACCCGGCCCCCGTTCTTGGCAATGCGATAACGGCGATCGTCCAGAATATCGGCATACTGGCCGCCTGTGGCGCCGAGCATTTCCTGATCGCCAATGCGCCAAACCTGGGTGCGGCACCTGCCGTAGCGCCAGAGTTCAAAAACCTGGTCGCAGGCATGAGCTTTCAGTTCAACCAGATCCTCGCCGGCACGCTGGCAGCGTATTTCCCGAGCGGCCTGAACTTCTACGAGCTCGACATGTTCGGCTTCGTCACTGCCGCCTCAGCGATGCCACAAGGGTTTGGCTTCACGAATGGCACGACACCGTGCCTGACCTTCGGCGTTACGAACGGCGCATTCTGCAAGAACCGCGATGCATACCTGTTCTGGGATGCCATCCACCCGACGAAGACGGCGCACCGTCTACTTGGTGAAATCGCCTTGGGCGCTTTGCCGGTTACCAACTAAAGCTACGCCGGCGGGAGGCGCCGCAAGCCTCCCGCCGCTATGGCGTCCAGGCGTAGCCGATCTTCATGAACCAGGTCCTGTCGGACACGGTCATCTTATCGACCGAGTCGTCATCGATGTACTGGTCGGAGTAACCCAGGAAGAACACCGTCTGCGGATTGAGCTTGTAGGAATACAGCAGTTGCCTGCCAACGTCGCGTGAGCGCGCATCCTCGTCGTCGAGGTATTGCTCCAGGTTGCGTTCGACGTCGGTAACCTGTGCCGTCAGTCGCAGGAAGCTGCGCAGATTAAACTGCCAGGTGAGCCGCGCATCGGCCACGGTTGCATTGAATATCGGTTCGTTATCCTGCGTATCCAGTTCGGCGTAAACGCCCTTCAACCGCAAGAACAACTGGCGGCCGATATTCCAGTTGACATGAGGTTCGAAGCGGAAGGTCTTACCGAGCCGGTTGTTGGTGTAGTCGATCCTGTCACCGAAGACCGCCAGTGCGGCGAGCGCCACGCCGCCGGCAGGCTGGATTTCGCCATAGACGCGCAGACTCCGCTGGTCGTAGGTAACGCCTTCCCAGAATTCCTTCGCGTCGACCGCCGCAAACTGGAACCAGGTCTGGCGTGTCCCACCGAAGCCCACCCGCAGCACGTTTTCATGCCCCAGCATGCGGCCGTCTTCATCTTGCGAGTGTTCCACATGGACGCTCGCTCGCACGCGGTTCCACCACTGGTCGTCGTCGCCGTACCAGAAGTGACCAATCACCCCCTCGAATTCTCGCGCACCCACCTGGTTGATAAAGCCCGAATCCGCCCTGAAGCCGGAGTCGAAGTCCTCGTACTCGGCATTTGCGAACCACTCACGCGACTTGTAGTCGTAGCGGATACGCGCTGCGTCACCGGAGAAAGACCCTTCCGGCTGCCCGAACTCGATCGCCGTGGCCAGCGGGTACTCGGTTTCCGACGCCAGGTACTGGAACTCGACCGAGTGTTGATCGCTAAATTTCCAGCGCCCGTCAACGCCGCCAACGGCGTTCCGGTAGTCCGCGCTATCCCGGGCCGTCACGAGGACACCCAGCGACGAGGTGTTGTCGAACCCATAGCTGTACCGCCCCACCAGGGCCGTATTGGAAAACTCGAACGTCTCCGAGTCGGAATCGAACACGCCAGGAAACAACAGGTTCGTTTCAGCGTCCTCGGCCATGAAGAAGCCGAACGTATGGTCCCCACGCTTACCGGTCAATTTGATGCCCGCCTGGGGATCGGCAACGGTACGCGTGAACACTGCGTCCAGGGGCGTATTGAAATAGTCGGCCCCTTCCAGGAAAAACGGCCGCTTCTCGGGAAAGAACAGCGCGAATCGATTGTTGACGTCCAGTTGCAGTACGTCGGCCTCGATCTGCGAGAAGTCGGGGTTGATGGCGAGGTTGGCCGTCAGGTCAGGAGTGATCCCCCAGCGCATCGTCAGTCCGCCTTCAAACTCCATCCCGGTTGACGACAGCGGTATGCGCCCGGGTTCGTCGGTCGTTTCGACGTGCGATGCCGTCAGCGTCGGCACCACCTCGATGTCCCGACTGGGCTCGGAGCCGTCCAGTCCGCGCAGCTTGCCCACCTGGCACAGGTAGCAGCTACGGTCCCTGTCCTGCGGGTTACTCGAGAGCCGGCGGGTACGATCCCGCGGGTACACTCGGACCACGTCGTAGCCCCAGGTCTTATGGCCCTCCACGGCCGGGAAACGCAGCTGGCTGAGCGGAATACGCATCTCGACGACATAGCCCCTGTCGCCGATCTGTCCTGCCGACTCCCAGATTGCATCCCATGACAGTTCCTGCTCCCAGCGATTGCCGCCCGAGCTGACATCGCTGTAGATCTTGTCCATCTGTACGCCGAGCGGGTTCGCAAAAAACTGGAACGCGCGCCGTTCGTCGTTGTACGTGTCGAGGACGATACCGACGTGGTCGTCCTCCCAGGCGGAATCCCGATCGCGAAGGTAGGCCCGAATCGCCGCAGGCGCGGGGTCCCTGGCGTCAAACGCCACGTACAGGTTCTCGCCGTCTTCGATCAGGTAGGCAGTCGTCCTGACCGGTGCCGGGACATTCTCCGCGGGCCCTGTCTCGACGTCGAGTTCGATCCGGACCGCATCCGCCCACTCGCCCGCAGAGAGCACACCATCAATGCTGATCTCGGACTGCAGGCGTGGCAGGTCGCTGACCGCACCGAGAACCGCCGCCGGCGCCATAGCGGCGCAGAGGACGATGGTCTGGAGCAGGCGGATACGAGGCACGACGGAACTCACGCGGAAGCGGCAACGCAAAAAGGACCGCATGATACACCAAACAAAAAAAAGCCCGCAGCAGGCTGCGGGCTTTTCTGCGTCTGGAAACGCTGTTTCTGCTTAGAACTTCCAGCCTACTGCGATGCTGTAGACCATCGGGTCGATCTCAACGTCGAAGTTCAACGGAACTTCCGGAATCGAGGCTTCGGTGTCGATGTCTATCCAGCGCACGGCCACGTTCAGGAACATTTTGTCCGACAGGTCGAAATCCGCACCTGCCTGCACCGCGAGGCCAAAGGAACCATCCAGGCTCAACGAGGTGTCTGGCAGCGCAGACGATGTTTCCTCGTCGAAGAACAGCGTGTAGTTCAGGCCGGCACCGACGTACGGATGGAACGGGCCCTGCGTGTCGAAGTGATAGTTCAGGCTGAAGGTCGGCGGCAGGTGCTTCGTTTCGGCGAGTTTAGTCGCGCCCGTCGGGTCATGTACGTCGTGAGAAAACGGCGTTGCCGCAAGAACCTCGAACGCGAGGTTCGGCGTGAAGAAGTAGGAGCCATTGAAGATCAGCGCCGAACCGCTGTCCACCGATACGACGTCACCGTTGTCCGACTTCGGATCGACCATGCCAGCGCCAACGCGCAGCAGCCAATCGCCCTTTTCATAGGCTTGAGCAGGCAACGCAACCATCGTCAATGCGACGATCGCGAAGAAAAGTTTTGGAAGTTTGTTCATGACAGCACCCTTTGCGAAAAAGTTTCAATTCCGCGTGGATGAGAACATTCTAATATATGCTCAGCAATCTCGGATACTACTGATTGCCAGCTTTTTGCCGAAGTTCCCCAACGAGCCCTTGTCGCCGCGCAAAAAAAAAGGCCCCTCGATGAGGGACCTTTCGTTGTTTGGAGCGGGAAACGAGGTTCGAACTCGCGACCTCAACCTTGGCAAGGTTGCGCTCTACCAGCTGAGCTATTCCCGCGGAGGGCCGAGATTGTAGCCGCTTGCCGGCTACTGTCAAGGACATTTGCGGCTTTTGGCGCTACTTGTCGGCATCCGCCATGATGAACGGCCACGCGGCGCGCAAATAGACGATCATCGACCAAATCGTCATCACAGCGGCCAGGACCAGCAGTACGAATCCGACCGTGTACACCGGCAAGCCCATCAGGTCGTGCTGGTAGACCATGAAACCGATGCCGAACATCTGCAGCGTCGTCTTGATCTTGCCCGTGACGTCAACCTTGACGTTCGCGCGCTCACCGATCGTCGCCATCCATTCGCGCAGCGCCATGATCGTGATCTCGCGACCGATGATGATCATCGCGATGATGTCTTCGAACCAGCCCGCCTGGGCCTGGACAAGCATCACCAGGATGATCGACACCATGAGCTTGTCGGCAACCGGGTCCAGGAACTCACCGAAGCGCGAGGTCTGGTTGAAACGCCGTGCAACCCAGCCATCGACCATGTCCGTGACAGCGGCCAGGCCGAATACGACGGCCGCAATAGGGCGCGCATACTCGAGCGAGCTGTAGAAACAGACCACCACGACGGGGATCGCCGCGATACGCAGCAACGTCAGGATATTGGCAAGGTTAAACTTCACAGATTCGTCCGTTGTTCTTCGTTATTGATCGACGTGGAGCTCATTGTATATGGTTTCCGCCAGTGTGCGTCCAATCCCACGCACTTTGGCAAGGTCGTCGACACCCGCGCCGACAACGCCCTGGAGCCCGCCGAATTGCCGCAACAGTTCCCTGCGCTTCTTCGGCCCGAGACCCGGAATCTGCTCGAGCGGAGACGTCGAGCGCGTCCTGGCCCTGCGCTGCCGGTGCCCGGTGATCGCGAAGCGATGCGCCTCGTCGCGAATCTGCTGGACGAGCAACAAGGCCGGTGAATCGGGCGGCAGTTGCATCGGTCGCTCACTCCCCGGGCGAAACAGCCTTTCGGCACCCGCGCGACGTGCCCTCCCCTTGGCGACGGCCACGACCGTCAGCCAGTCGAGCTCGAGCGCTTCGAGGACCTTCATCGCCGCCGCAAGCTGTCCCTTGCCGCCGTCGACGAACAGGACGTCGGGCATCGGTACTTCGCCTTTCTTGACACGCTCGTAACGTCGGCGCAGCGCTTCGGCCATGGCGCCGTAGTCATCGCCGGCCGAGTCCGGACTCAGGTTGAAGCGTCGGTAGTCGCTCTTCATGGCACCGGCCGTGTTGAACACCACGCAGGACGCGACCGTGGCCTCCCCCGATGTATGACTGATGTCGAAGCACTCAATGCGCTGCGGGGCTTCGTCGAGGCCGAGTGCCTCGCCCAGCGCGACGAACTGCCGGCGAATCGTGGCATTGCTCGCGACCTTGAGACTCAGGCCCTGCTCGGCGTTGGTGCGTGCCATCTCCAGCCAGCGTGCGCGGTCGCCACGCACCTTGTCGCGGATGGCGACGCGATGCCCTGCACGGGCCGACAGGGTCTGCTCGAGCAACCTGGCGTCCTCTATTGCTACGTCCAGCACGATCTCGGCAGGTGCCTCCCGGCCCAGGTAGTACTGCTGCACGAAACCGTTGAGCAGCTTCTGCTTGTCCGTCTCACCCGGCAGTTTCGGAAAATGATCGCGACTGCCAATAATCGAGCCGTTGCGAATGAAAAGCACTGTCACGCAGTGGATCGCAGCGTTCGACGCGAAACCCAGGATATCCAGGTCCTTGCGGTTGGTTCGCGTGACGAGCTGCTTGGCCTGGATTTCCTTGAGGCGTGAAATCTGGTCGCGAAAACGCGCCGCCTGTTCGTAGTCCTGTGCCGCCGATGCCTGTTCCATGCGGCGGATGAACGTATTAACCACGCTCCGGTTCCTGCCTTCGAGAAACAGGATCGCTGCATCGATGTCCTTGCGGTATTGCTCCTCATCGACAACGCCGACGCAGGGGGCCGTGCAGCGTTTGATTTGATATTGCAGGCACGGTCTCGTGCGGTTGTTGAAATAGCTGTCCTCGCAGTTACGAATCAGGAACAGCTTCTGCAGTTCGTTAAGCGTCTGGCGCACGGCGCGCGTGCTCGGGTAAGGCCCGAAGTAACGTCCCTTCCCCTTGCGCGCACCGCGATGAAACTTCAGGCGCGGGAACGCATGCTCCGTCGATGCGTAGATATAGGGATAACTCTTGTCATCACGCAGCAGCACGTTGAATCGCGGCTTGTGCTGCTTGATCAGGTTGTATTCGAGGATCAGGGCCTCGGCTTCCGTATTGGCAACCGTGACTTCCACGCGGGCGACCTGCTCCAGCATTGCGATCGTTTTCGGTGCCGATTGCGAACGGTGAAAATAACTGGACACGCGCTTCTTGAGATCGCGCGCCTTGCCGACGTAAATCACCTTGTGTTTCGCATCGAGCATGCGATACACGCCCGGCCGATGTGTCAGGCTGCGCAGGAAGGGTTTGATCTCGAATGCCGTGTCGTCACTCACGGCACTATTTATCCAGCAAGTCTCTTGCCCCTGCAAATATCGCGTCGAACATCGCTTCGGTAAGGCGGCGCGTATTCGTGTTGTAGCGACTGCAATGGTAGGAATCGAGGACGCGGAACTGGCCGAGATCGTGCAGTGCGGCATGCGCGAACTTGTAGTCCGCCTGCCGCAGGCCCATCGCTTTGACAATGGCTCGATGGGCGATACCGCCAAGCGCGACGACCACGGAACCCGGCGGCAGTGTCTGCAATTCGTTCGCAAGAAACCGGTTGCAGGTATTGATCTCCGCACCGACGGGCTTGTTATCGGGTGGCAGGCACTTCACGGCGTTGGTAATGCGGCAGTCGATCAGCTCGAGTCCATCGTCAACGGCTTCTGAATGCTCGCGCGTGCTGAACCCGTACTTGTGCAGCATCTGGTAGAGCAGGATGCCGGCATGATCGCCCGTAAACGGCCGGCCGGAGCGATTCGCCCCGTGCATACCCGGCGCCAGTCCCACGATCAGGAAGCGCGCGTCCGGCGCGCCGAACGGCGGCACGGGCCGGCAGTAGTAGTCGGGGTAACGCTCGTTGACGTCGTCGAGAAAACCGGCAAGCCGCGGGCAAGCCCGGCAATTCCTGTCGAAGACCGTCACTTGTCCATCATGTGACGCACAATCGCGCGCCCGAAACCGCGCGTGCCGACCAGGCGAGCTCCCGGGATCAGCTCCTCGAGCTGCTGCTGGACTTCTTCCTTGCTGTGCGTTCTGGCCTTGCGTTTCGGCTTGCGGATCGCGCTGCGCAGTCGTGCAAGATCGAAGGTCAGCTCGCCGTTCTTGATCGTGCCGGCAACGCCCTTGATGATCAGGTCCGCGGCCTCCGTCCAGCCGAGATAACGCAACATCATCTCGGCGGAGAGAATCAGCGAGCCCGGGTTCACACGGTTCTTGCCGGCGAAGCCCGGCGCCGTGCCATGGGTTGCTTCGAACACGGCGAGGCCCTCGCCGATGTTGCCGCCCGGGGCAATGCCGATGCCGCCGACCTGTGCCGCAAGCGCATCCGAAATGTAGTCGCCGTTGAGATTCAGCGTCGCAATGACGTCGTATTCTTCGGGCTGCAGCAGGATCTGCTGCAGGAAGTTATCCGCGATCACGTCCTTGATGATGATCTCGCGACCCGTCACCGGGTTGGCGAAGGCCAGCCAGGGACCACCGTCTTTCTCGGTCGCACCGAATTCGGTTCGTGCTACGTCGTACCCCCAGTGGCAGAACGCCCCCTCGGTGTATTTCATGATATTGCCTTTGTGCACGAGTGTCACGGACCCTTGGTCGCGCTCGATGCAGTGCTGGATCGCCTTGCGGACCAGTCGTTCGGAGCCTTCACGAGAGACCGGCTTGATGCCGATGCCCGAACTGGCCGGGAAGCGGATCTCGGTGACGCCGAGCTCTTTCTGCAGGAAATGAATGAGCTTCTGGACTTCCTGCGAACCGGTCGGATACTCGATGCCTGCGTAGATGTCCTCCGTGTTCTCGCGGTAGATCGTCATGTCGACGAGATCCGAATCCTTCATCGGGGTTTCGACACCCGGGAAGTAACGGATCGGCCGCACGCACGCGTACAGGTCTAGCGTCTGGCGAATCGCAACGTTCAGCGACCGGATGCCGCCGCCCGTGGGTGTCGAGAGCGGCCCCTTGATGGACACCACGTAGCGGCGCAGCGCGTCGAGCGTCTCGTCCGGCAGCCAGATATCGTCGCCATACACAGCCACCGACTTCTGCCCGGCAAACACGGGCATCCAGCGAATCTGGCGATGATCCTTGTAGGCCAGCTCGACCGCCGCCTCGACGACGTTGAGCATGACCGGCGTGATATCGGCGCCGATGCCATCGCCCTCGATGTACGGGATGATCGGGAAGTCCGGGACGTTGATCGTGTGGTCCGGATTGATCGTGATGGCCTCGCCATCGGCGGGCACATTGATATGATCGTATTGCATGAGTATCTCGAATAGGGGCCTGGATGGCTCGCCCTGGGGCGTGGCCGAAAAAGGCGTGCATTGTACAGACTGCCGGGGATGACCTGAAGTGCTGATCCTGCTGAACAAGCCTTTCAGGGTGCTGAGCCAGTTCCGGGACCCGGACGGCCGCGCAACCCTCGGCGACTACGTGAATATCCCCGGCGTTTACCCGGCGGGGCGCCTCGATTATGACAGCGAAGGCCTGATATTGCTGACCGACGATGGTCCGTTGCAGGCACGCATCAGCCAGCCCCGGTCGCGCATGCGCAAGACCTACTGGGCCCAGGTGGAAGGCAGCCCCACCGATGACCAGCTACAGCAACTCGTGAGCGGCGTCACGCTGAAAGACGGCCTCGCCAGGGCGGTCTCGGCCCGTAACATTGAGGAACCCGCCAAGCTCTGGGAACGCGACCCGCCGATACGCTTTCGCGCCAACATCCCCACGGCATGGATCGAGGTTGCGCTGACTGAAGGGCGCAACCGCCAGGTAAGGCGCATGACGGCGGCCGTTGGGCTGCCTACGCTGCGACTGATCCGCTGTTCAGTGGGAGACTGGACCCTGGACGGCCTGCAACCCGGGGAATGGCGACACGCCTGACAGGCAGGCCTATAAGCCGGAAATCCGCATGGCGACTTCCATGGCCTGCTCGTAGTTGAGCCGCGGATCCACCGTGGACTTGTAGGCTCGCGCAAGGTCACCGTCCGTCAGACCGCGCGCCCCGCCCGTGCACTCCGTGACGTTCTCGCCCGTCAGCTCGAGGTGCACGCCACCGAGGTAGGTGCCCATCTTTTCGTGCACGCGGAAGGCGGCCTCGAGTTCGGCCACGATGTTCTCGAAGCGGCGCGTCTTGGTGCCGTCGGCCGTGCTCTCGGTGTTGCCATGCATGGGGTCGCAAACCCACAAGACCGGTGAACCCACCTCGCGAACGGCCGAGATAAGGTCCGGAAGATGCTCTTCGATCGCCTGCGCGCCGTAGCGGTGAATCAGCGTCAGGCGACCCGGCTCGTCGTTCGGATTCAGGGTCCGGACCAGGTCCTGGATCCACTCACGGGTCATGCCCTGCCCGACCTTGACACCGATCGGGTTCGCAATGCCGCGGAAATACTCGATATGGGCACCATCCATCTGTGCCGTGCGCATGCCGATCCAGGGGAAATGCGTGGTCAGGTTGTACCAGTGTCCGCGGCGCTCGAGAAAGCGCGTCTGCGCTTGCTCATAGTGCAGGTGCAGGCCCTCATGCGCCGCGTAAATATCGGCGCGCTGCGTGCGATGGAACTGCCGGCCGGACACGGTCTCCAGGAAGTCGAGTGAGTTCGAGATGGAGGCGACGATCGCCTGGTATTCCTCGGCTGCCTGTGAGTGCCCCACCCAGCTGAGATCCCAGTACTCGGGGTGATGCAGATCGGCGAAGCCGCCGTCGATCAGCGAACGCACGAAATTCAGGGTTAGCGCCGCGCGCTCGTAGCCGCGCAGGATCATCTGCGGATCGGGGACTCTTTCATCCGGCGTGAAGCCACTGCGGTTCACGAGGTCGCCACGGAAGCTCGGCAACGACAAGCCGTCGCGCGTCTCGGTGTCGGCCGAGCGTGGTTTCGCATACTGGCCGGCCATGCGCCCGACCCGGATCACGGGTTTCTTGAGCCCGTAGATCATGACGAGACTCATCTGCAGCAGGATCTTGAGCTTGTCGACGATGTTTTCCGACGTGCACTCTTCGAACGTCTCCGCGCAATCGCCACCCTGCAGGACGAACGCCTCGCCGCGCTGGGCCCTGGCGATGTGGTCCTTGAGTGCATCGACTTCCCAGGACGTCGTAATCGGTGGCAGGCGACTCAGGTCCGCGACGGCACGATCCAGCGCGGCCTTGTCGGGATACGACGCCTGCTGCGAGGCCGGGAAACGTTGCCAGCTGGCCGGATGCCAGTCGCTTTTCGGTAGGGTTCTGCTCACGTTGTTCTCTTGTCCTGTCAGTCAATCCCGCGGGAATCCCGGGGTTGTGATCGCGGACTATGCCACGGCAACTGGGCTGGCTCAAAAGTTTCTGCCGCAATCAACAACTTAGCGATCTTCGGGAAGCCGGTATAGACCGCTCTGGAGGACATAGGCACAATGCCCGGCTTATCGGCCCACGGGGCAGGAGAAAATGACCATGCAAGACATTCTGAAACAGCTCGGCATCGAGGCTGTTAACGACGGCACCTGGTTCGGCAGCAGATCGGTATCCGACAAGTCGGCAGGCCTGATCGAGTCCAGGAACCCGGCGACGGATGAGATCATCGCGAGCGTCCGGGCGACGACGATGGACCAGTACGAAGAGGTTGTTACCAAGGCCCGGGAATCGTTCGCTGTCTGGCGCGATACACCGGCCCCGGTTCGCGGTGAGGCTGTGCGCCGCATTGCGCTTGCCCTGCGCAAGCACAAGGATGCGCTCGGGAGCCTGGTCGCGCTGGAAAACGGCAAGATCAAGGCCGAAGGCGACGGCGAAGTCCAGGAGATGATCGACATAGCCGATTTTGCGGTCGGCCAGTCACGGATGTTGTACGGCCGCACCATGCACTCCGAGCGACCACAGCACCGCATGTACGAACAGTGGCACCCGCTCGGCCTGGTCGGCACCATTTCCGCATTCAACTTCCCGGTTGCCGTCTATGCCTGGAACGCCTGCATCGCGGCCGTCTGCGGCAACGTCAACATCTGGAAGCCGTCGCACAGCACGGCACTGTGCGCGGTGGCCGTGCAGAAGATCATCAACGAAGCGCTCGAGGGCATGGATCTGCCGCCCGTGTTTTTCCTGATCAACGGTGACCCGGCTTCGCACGATCTCGCAAACCGGTTTGTCGAAGACCAGCGGATCAACCTCATTTCCTTTACCGGCTCGACCTGGGTCGGCCGTGGCGTCGGTGAGAAGCTCGCAAATCGGCTCGGCAAGTGCCTGCTCGAACTGGGCGGCAACAATGCCATCATCGTCGACGAACATGCCAATCTCGATCTCGCTATACCGTCGATCGTATTCGGCGCCGTCGGCACCGCCGGGCAACGTTGTACGTCGACGCGTCGCGTCATCGCGCACCGGTCGCGCTTCGACGAAGTCAAGAACGCGCTGGTCAAGGCTTACGGCCAGGTTCGCATCGGCGACCCGCTCGACCCCGATACCTTGATGGGTCCCCTGATCAACGACGCCGCTGTGAGAACCGTCGAAGCCGCGTGTGAAGCGGTTCGCGAAGCGGGTGGCGAAATCCTGTGCGGCGGCGAACGCATCGACGGGCCCGGACACTTCATTACGCCCGCGATTGCGGTCGTTGAGAACGACTGGGAAATCGTCCAGCACGAGACCTTCGGCCCGATCCTGTACCTGATCCCCTTCGACACGCTCGACGAGGCTATCGCGCTGCAAAACGGCGTCGTCCAGGGACTGTCGTCCTCGATCTTTACCGACAATCTGCAGAACGCCGAGTACTTCCTGTCGCATGGCGGCTCGGACTGCGGTATCGCCAACGTCAATATCGGCACGTCCGGTGCGGAGATCGGCGGTGCGTTTGGTGGTGAGAAAGAGACCGGCGGTGGCCGCGAGGCTGGCTCGGATTCCTGGAAGGCTTACATGCGCCGCCAGACGAACACGATCAACTGGGGCAAGGACCTGCCATTGGCCCAGGGCATCAATTTCGATCTATAGCTTCGAAGCGATTCTCGGCGCGGTTCTTGCGGACCGCGCCCGCTGCAAACACCTGGCCGCTCATCGCGATATACACGCCGGGCTTCGCAACCTGGACGGCGGCAACGGCCATGCCGACATTAAACATGGCATCGGTCGTGCGAAAGCGCGCGGGCGTGAGCGCCCCGGTCAGCACGATCGTCTTGCCATCCAGGCCGCGCAGGTATTCCGCGGTTTCGGGCATCGTATCCGTGCCGTGCGTCACGACGAACTGCGTGGCGTCGTCTGCTGCAATGTAATCGCGCAACAACTTCCGGTCGGCATCCTGGATCTCGAGGCTGTCCTTGCGCATGAGCGGCACCACGTCGAAGTCGAACTGCACCAGGCCCTCGCGCAGGATGTGTTCCATCTGCGACTCACCCACTTCGAACTGGCTCAATGAGTCGAAGTAGATCTTGTCGATTGTCCCGCCTGTCGTAATAAATCGAATACGCATATTTCGTTCGTCTGCCGGCCACCCCTGTAGCGACCACAACGTACGGGAATCGGCGATAAAGGGGAAGAGCCAGCCGCGCCAGACCGCCCCTCGCCAGGAAGCAATGCAATCCGTTATTGACGCAATAGCTATTGCGCCCTCCGCTGCTATGATCAGGATGTGGAAGTGAATGGCCGCTCTCGTCGCCGGAACTTTCGTTTGCCGGCATCGCCGCTGCTTCTGGCCCTGGTCTGGAGCGCAGTGTCGGCTGCGGCCACGACGACCGTGATCGAACTGGAGATCGACGGCGCCATCGGTGTCGCAACAGCCGACTACATCGCGAGCGGCATCGACCACGCCGAAGACGTCGGCGCCGAGCTCGTCATTATCAAGATCGACACGCCGGGTGGGCTGATGAAGCCCACGCGCGAGATCGTGCAGCGCATCCTCGCGGCATCGGTACCGGTTGCCGCCTACGTAACGCCCGCCGGCGCGCGTGCCGACAGCGCCGGCACGTATATCCTGCTCTCGTGCCATGTTGCCGCCATGACACCCACGTCACATCTCGGGGCCGCAACGCCGGTACCCCTGATGAATACCGCGCCGCCAGGCAAAGACGATGGCGATGGCGAAGGCGAAGGCGAGCAATCCGGATCGGCCGCGGACCGCAAGGTCATGAACGACGCAGTGTCGTATATACGCAGCCTGGCCGAACGGCACGGGCGCAATGCCGACTGGGCCGAGACCGCGGTAACCGAAGCGGCGACCCTGACCGCCACCGAAGCCCTCGAACAGGGTGTCATCGATTTCATCGCCGCGGATCGCGACGAACTGCTCGCCCAGGTCGACGGATTCGATGTCGAGATTGACGGCCAGTCTCGCCCCCTTTCGACGAGCGACGTCGACGTCGAGGTCTTCGAGGCGAACTGGCGCATCCGCCTGCTTACCGTCATTTCGAACCCGGAGATCGTGCTGTTGCTCGGCCTGATCGGTCTCTACGGTTTGATGTACGAGGGGTGGAATCCGGGTGCGATCGTGCCTGGCGTGGTCGGCGCCATCTGCCTCCTGCTCGCCGCCTATGCGTTGCAGGTCCTGCCCGTCAACTATGCCGGCCTCGCCCTGATTCTTATCGGTGTCGCCTTAATGGTCGCCGAGGCCTATGCGCCGAGTTTCGGCGCCCTGGGACTCGGGGGCATTGTTGCGTTCGTCTTTGGCTCCGTCATCATGTTCGACACCGGCGTGCCGGGGTTCGGGATTTCCTACGTGTTCGTCACGGGACTCGGACTGGTTTTCGCGGTCCTGCTGATCTGGCTCATCGGCTTCCTGCTGAGACTGCGACGGCGCGGAGCCGTCTCCGGCAGGGAGTCCATCGTCGGCGCAACCGCCATCGCCATGGAAGACTTTGCCACTACCGGCAAGGTGTGGCTCGAAGGCGAGGCCTGGCACGCGAGAAGCCAGGAGCCCGTCACCAAGGACGAGGAACTCGTCGTCACCAGGCTCGACGGGCTCACCCTCGACGTAGAGCGGGCAGCGGCACCCACAGCACCAAAACACCAATAGCCTGTCATTTACCAGGAGACCGTTATGCCTCTCATTTCCTACGCTGTTCTCGGGGTGGTGCTTGTCCTTTTCCTGTCTCAAATGATCAAGATCCTCAAGGAGTATGAGCGAGGCGTCGTCTTCTTTCTCGGGCGATTCCAGAAAGTCAAAGGCCCCGGCCTGATCATCCTGATTCCCGGACTGCAAAAAATGACGCGTGTCGACCTGCGCGTCATGGTCCTCGACGTACCCACGCAGGACGTCATCAGCAGGGACAACGTGTCGGTCAAGGTCAATGCTGTTATTTACTTCCGCGTCGTCGACCCTGAGAAGGCAATCATTCGCGTCGCCAATTTTTTCGAAGCGACCAGCCAGCTCTCACAAACGACGCTACGCTCCGTGCTTGGCCAGCATGAGCTCGACGACATGCTCGCTGAGCGCGACAAGCTCAACGAAGATATCCAGGTCCTGCTCGACCAGCGTACGGACAACTGGGGCATCAAGGTCGCGAACGTCGAAATCAAGCATGTCGACCTCGACGAAAGCATGATTCGCGCCATCGCGCAGCAGGCTGAGGCCGAGCGAGCCCGGCGGGCCAAGATCATCAACGCCGAAGGTGAGAAACAGGCGGCCGCAACGCTGGCCGAAGCGGCGCGCATGCTCGCCCAGGAAAGCCTGGCGTTGCAGCTTCGCTACCTGCAGACCCTGAAGGAGATCTCCAGCGAGAAGACCAATACGATCGTGTTCCCGCTGCCGCTGGACCTGATGGAGCCATTGCTGAAGATCGCGAGGACGGCGAGCACGAAAGACTGACGTCGCCTGGCGATCTAGCCTGCGGACACCGGCGGTATCGAGACGATGATTTCCGCGCCGCCGAGGTCCGCTGCTTTTTGAATGATCAGCTGCCCGCCGTAGGAACGGGCGATGTCTTTCACCACCGCGAGGCCGATGCCGTGTCCCGGCGTGGATTCGTCGAGACGCATACCGCGCTGTAACAAGGCGTCGGCAGCCTCCTGCGGTATGCCGGGCCCGTCATCCGCGACGGTCAGCACCATGCCGCTGGCTGCCGCCGAACGCCCGGACGACGGCACGATAGCGATACGGACTTTCCGCGTGCACCACTTGCAGGCGTTGTCGAGCAGGTTGCCTGCAAGCTCCAGGAAGTCGCCGGTGTCGCCACGGAATTGCATGCCCTTCTCGATGCGCACGTCGAATTCCGGTTGCTTGTCGCGGTACACCTTGCGCAAGCCATCGATCAGCCGCGCGACTTCCTTCTCAACCGGTACAGGCACGAGCACGAGCTGGTCGGCTGATGCGGCGGGCTTGCGCAGCTGGTAACGCACGATCTCATCCATGCGATCGATCTGTTCGTTGTAGCGCCGGCTGAAGTCCCCGCCCTGCCGGTCGTTGAGCAACGCGCGCATTGCAGCCAGTGGCGTCTTCAGACTGTGTGCCAGGTTGTCGAGTGTGTAGCGGTAACGATCGGAACGCGCGCGCTCACTGTCGATGAGCAGGTTCAGGTTTCGCGCGACACCCTTGAGTTCGGTCGGGAACTGCCCGGACAGCGACGCCCGGTCGCCCTCCTCGATCTCCGTGATCTCGGTCTCGATCTGCCGCAGCGGCTTCAGGAGGCCGCGCAGGAGCATCGAAAATGCCAGCACCATGGTCAGGGCAACGGCGGCGAACCAGCCGAACAACTGTCGCCGAAAGCCCGCGACCTGTGCATTAAAACCGTCGAGGGTCTCCGCAACTTTGAAGACATAGGGCTGCGAGGCGCCGTTGTCGAGCTCCCAGTCGACGGCCAGGCTCAGGGTCAGCAATGGGGTGCCGTCGGCCATTGTCTCACGCGCGAACCGGTGCTCGCCGAGGTCGAGGCTGGCGCCCGGCGGAATCTCGAACCCCAGCGCGGACCGCGATCGCCACAGGACGGTGCCATCGATGGCGCGCATCTCCGCATAGAGACCCGAGCCGATGCGTTCGAGCCGCGGCTCGCGCAGGCGTTCCGGCATGACCAGCCGCCCGGTCTCATCCGGCTCTGCGGCCGCGAGCAGGCCCACGAGGTGGCCATCGAGGATATCCTGGCGCGCCTGTTCGCCCGCCTCGGTAAACGCGCGATCGAGGACGGCCGTCGTCGCGCCGAAGAAGAACAGCAGCAGGACGCTGACAGAGACGAGGAGTCGGCTGCTGAGTGAATTCATCCAGGTCTCAGTCGACCTGGTTACGCTCCAGCGCGAAGCGGTAGCCGCGCCCTCGTAGCGTCTCGATCGGCTTGATGGAATTGTCTGGGTCGAGTTTCTTGCGCAGCCGCCCGATAAACACCTCGATGACATTACTGTCGCGTTCGAAGTCCTGGTCATACAGGCGATCGGTTAATTCGGCTTTGGAGATCACCTGGCCTGCCCTGACCATGAGGTACTCCATAATCTTGTATTCGAAACTCGTCAGGTCGATCGGTTCATCGTTGACCCTGACATCCTGGCGCGACATATCGAGCGTCACGGGGCCGGCGGTAAGCACCGAAGATGCCCAGCCGCCGCTGCGCCGCAAAAGTGCATTGACGCGTGCGCTGACCTCTTCGAAATGAAACGGCTTGACGACGTAGTCGTCGGCGCCCGCACTCAGGCCATCGACCTTGTCTTCCCAGCGATCGCGCGCGGTGAGGATAAGAATCGGATAGGAATGCCCGTCGGCGCGGACCTGCTTGATGATGTCGAGCCCCGACACCTCGGGCAGGCCGAGGTCGATAATTGCGAGGTCGACCGGGTACTCACTCGCGAAGTACAGCCCTTCCTTGCCGTCCGCAGCCTGCTCCACCGCAAAACCGCTCTCGGTCAGCTTGCGCGAAAGCGATTCACGCAATGTTGCATCGTCTTCGATTACCAGCAATCGCATGTTCCCTGCTCCTTCCTACTGGTCGAGAAAGATTAGCGGCGCGGGCCGTTGACCTTGTGGGTCCTGACCTTGCCGTCCTTGGTGAGAACTTTGATGTAATGCACTTCGCGGCCGCCCTGCACCCTGGTTTGCGAGTCGACAATGCGGTCACCGGGCTGCAAGCGACGTCGCACCGATGCAGTAGCCTCGGACAACGACATGCCGTCCTTGGTGGCAGCCAACAGCGGCTGGCCGGCGTATTGCTCGTGCTGCGCTCTCAGGTTCTCTTCGAGATCGAACGCATTGGCACGCAGCGGCAGGGTGGCCGCTGCGGCCAATAACAGCAGTGTCAGTGCGATACGCATGCGCCAAGTGTGGTACGGCCGCAGGCTGATTGCAACGAAGCGCGTCACATCGTTTTCCCGTCAGGTCCCGTTGTTACCGGGCCGGCCGGATGTCAACGCGGACTTTGATCCGATTGCCCGGGTCGTACGGCATCTCGGTCACGTATTTCTGACCGTGATAGCGGTACATCACGCGGTAGCCGTCGATGCGCTCTTCCTGGTGCGAGCGGTAGCGCGTTTCGCAACGCTCGACCGGGCGCCCATGCCTCTCGACGGCTGACCCGTGGCGCTCCCGCGCCGACTCGTTACCGATTGCGGCACCGATCAGGGTTCCCGCGACGGTCGCCGCATCGTTGCCTCTGCCGCTGCCGATCTGGTGACCGACAACGCCACCAATGATCGCGCCCAGCAGCGTGCTGCCACCGCGACGTCCGGCGTTGCGATCGACCGAGTAGTATTCCATTTCTTCCCAGCATTCCTGTACCGGCGTCCGCACCGTCACGTAATTGACGATCGGCTCAACCGAGATGACCTTGGCATAGTCGTACTGAGGGCGGCTACCTCGGTAGCCGTTATCAGCCCAGGCGGTGCTGCCAAACAGCATCGCGGCAAGGGCGAAGGTTGCGATACGTGTTTTTGCGTTCATGGTCTTGTCCTTCGTTGCTAACGACTGGCCCTCTGCCAGCCTGGGGACAAGATTAGCCCTGCCGCAATGAACCGAGGCTGAACGCCTACCCGACGTCTTTCTTGGCTTTGCGCCAGCGTTGGTCGAGCGCTTCGAGGTCCATTTTGGCGATCTTGAGGCCCTCGGCACCGATCCCGGCCTCCATCTCCCTGAATCGACGTTCGAACTTGCTATTGGCGCCCGTGAGCGCGCTTTCCGGGTCGATGTCGAGGTGCCGGGCGAGATTGACCACGGCGAACAGCACGTCCCCAAGTTCTTCCTCGATGCGGTCTGCATCGCGCGTGCCGACAGCGTCCTCGAGTTCCGCCAGTTCTTCGTGAATCTTCTCGTGGACGCCCCTGCGATCCGGCCAGTCGAAACCGACCCGTGCCGCGCGTTTGCCGAGTTTCTGCGCCCTCTTCAGCGCCGGGAGCGCCCGCGCGACCCCCGCCACGGCGCTGGTGTCAGGGTCGCCGGCACGTTCCTGCTCCTTGATCTCCTCCCAGCTGCCGTCGACCTTGCCCGCCTGCCGCTCCTCGGCGGAGCCGAATACGTGGGGATGCCGCCGGATCAACTTGTCCGCGATACCGTTCGCGATGTCGTCGAAGTCGAAATAACCCTTCTCGGTCCCCATTTGCGCGTAAAACACGACCTGGAACAGCAGGTCCCCGAGTTCCGAACGCAATTCGTCGAAGTCCTCACGCGCAATCGCGTCGGCCACCTCGTAGGCCTCCTCGATCGTATAGGGCGCAATGCTCGAGAAATCCTGGTCGACGTCCCAGGGGCAACCCGTCTCGGGGTCCCGGAGGGCGCGCATGACTTCAAGTAATTTCTCGATACTACTCATAACTTACTTATTTAAAAGGTATTTACGAAACCCCAACAGCATGTAGGCCGTCGCACCCCAGATGCGCTCGCCCGCGTAATGGAATTCAACGAGTGAGAACGTCTGGCCCTCGTATTCGCGTTCCACGTAACGGTCGTTGCGCGTGTCCAGCAAGTGCTCGAGCGGCACCTCGAACGCGTAATCGACCTCCGTCTTGTCAACCACGAGTTCCGGGTCGCCACCGACGAGACCAATGACCGGCGTAACGGCAAAACCGGTAATCGTGGGCATCGACCGCAGGTAACCTATGACGTCGACGTAGTCGGGCGGGATACCCACCTCCTCGTGCGTCTCGCGCAAGGCCGCTGCCAGAACGTCCTCGTCATGGGGTTCCATGCTCCCGCCCGGAAAACTCACCTGCCCGGCGTGGTGCTTGAGATGGGACGCACGCTGCGTGAGCAGCACCGAAAGCCCCGCGTCCCGCTGCATCAGCGGCACCAGCACACCGGCCGGTTTCAGCGGCACGTTCAGCTTCTGCCGCATGCGCTGCGGCCAGCGACGGTGTCCCGGCGGCATGACCACGTCGAGCGGATCCGCCGGCAACTGCGTGCCGGCGAAACGGGCTCGCAACGCGTCTGCGGTCAGCGGCCGGTCATCCCAACCGGTCAATGCTTGATACCGCCCTCTGTGAGCGAGGCCGGATCCAGCAGGCGATCCAGTTCGTCGTCCGTCAGATCGGTCATTTCCTTCGCAACGTCCTTGACGGCCCGGCCTTCCGCGTATGCCTTCTTGGCGACAGCAGCGCCAAGCTCATAACCGATGACGGGGTTCAATGCCGTGACGAGGATCGGGTTGCGGCCGAGCGCCCGGTGAATATTCTCTTCGTTCACCGTAAATCCGGCGATCGCCTTGTCGGCGAGCGTAATGCTGGCCGTGGCGAGAATTTCGATGCTCTGCAACAGGTTGTAAGCGACCACGGGCAACATGACGTTGAGCTGGAAGTTACCGGACTGGCCGCCCATCATGATGGTCGTGTCGTTGCCGATAACCTGGGCCGCAACCATCGCGACGGCCTCGGGAATCACGGGATTGACCTTGCCCGGCATGATGCTGGAACCCGGCTGCAGCGCCGGCAAGGCGATCTCGCCGAAGCCCGCGAGCGGGCCCGAATTCATCCAGCGCAGGTCGTTGGCGATCTTGGTCAGGCTCACCGCCAGCGTCCGCAACTGCCCTGAAGTCTCTACGGCCGCGTCCTGGCAGCTCAGCGACTCGAACTGATTCTCCGCCGCGTGGAATGCCACGTGCGTCCGCTCGTTGAGCAAGACGGCAACCTTGCGACCAAACTTGGGATGGGCATTGATGCCCGTGCCGACCGCCGTACCGCCCTGGGCCAGCGCCGTGAGGCGTTTCATCGTGTCGGTGAGACGCTCGGTCCCATGGTCGACCTGGGAGCGCCAGGCATCGATCTCCTGCCCCAGCGTCACGGGCATGGCGTCCATGAGGTGGGTTCGCCCTGTCTTGACGATATCGCGCGTTTCGTCGGCCTTTGCCTCGAGCGTTGCTGAGAGGTGCGCAAGGGCCGGCAGCAACTTTTCGTGGATCGCAAGCGCCGCACTGACGTGCACGCAGGTCGGGATAACGTCGTTGCTGCTCTGGCTCATGTTGACGTGGTCGTTCGGGTGCACCGGGGCACCCAGCGCTTCGGTGGCGATATGCGAGATCACCTCGTTGGCATTCATGTTGGAACTGGTACCCGAGCCCGTCTGGAAAACATCGATCGGGAAATGCTCGTCGTACTTGCCCTCGGCGACCGCCAGCGAGGCCTTCTGGATAGCGACGGCGATATCGCTCTTGATCAGGCCCAGCTCGGCATTCGCACCCGCCGCGGCCCACTTTACGAGGCCCAGCGCGGCAATGAACTGGCGCGGCATGACCAGCCCCGATATCGGGAAGTTATTGACTGCGCGCTGCGTTTGCGCGCCCCACAATGCATCCACGGGGACCTCAAGCTCACCCATGCTGTCTTTTTCAATTCGAAATGCCTTGTCGTTCATGGCCGGTCCTGCTCCATGGCGCCGTCTTGGCGCCCTTAATCTGTTCGGAAAAGGTGTATGATTCGCGCTTTGCGCGCGCAAGTCTACACTGGTTTCCCGAACATGAAAGTCTCCCCCCTGAGAGCCCTATCCCCGGCCGACGGCCGCTACGCCGACAAGGTCAACGGCCTCCGCGAGGTCTTTAGTGAATACGGCCTGATCCGGTATCGAATTCTCGTGGAAGTGCGCTGGCTGCAGTACCTCGCCGACGAATCCGCCATTACGGAACTGGGGCCCCTGTCGCCGGTCATGAAGGACGTCCTCAACAATATCGTCGACAAGTTCTCCCTGGACGATGCCGAGCGCGTCAAGGCCATCGAGGCGACCACCAATCACGACGTCAAGGCGGTGGAATATTTCATCCGCGAGAAACTCGGTGACGGACCGGAGACGCAGACGCTCAAGGATTTCCTGCATTTCGGCTGCACCTCCGAAGACATCAACAACCTGTCGTATGCACTCATGCTGCGCTCCGGCCGGAGCGACGTCCTTGCCCCGCAAATGCGCGAGCTGCGGAACAAGATCACGGGCATGGCACGCGAGTACGCCGGCCTGCCGATGCTGTCGCGCACGCACGGACAGACGGCGAGCCCGACAACGCTCGGCAAGGAACTTGCCAATGTCGTTGCCCGCCTGGAGCGCACCGAAAAGCAATTTGCAGCCGTCGGCATCCTCGGCAAGTTCAATGGCGCCGTGGGCAACTACAACGCGCACGTCATCGCGTATCCGGACCTGGACTGGCCCGCGATCAGCCACGGGTTCATCGAATCGCTCGGGCTGCAGCCCAATCCTTACACCACGCAGATCGAGCCTCACGACTGGACCGCCGAGTATTGCCACACGCTCGTGCGTTACAACACCGTGCTCATCGATTTCGCCCGCGACATCTGGGGATACATTTCGCTGGGATATTTCACGCAGAAGGTCGCCAAGGACGAGGTCGGCTCATCGACGATGCCGCACAAGGTCAACCCGATCGATTTCGAGAACGCGGAAGGCAACCTCGGCGTAGCGAATTCCATGCTCAGCCATTTCGCGGAAAAACTGCCTGTCTCGCGCTGGCAGCGCGACCTCACCGACTCGACCGTGCAACGCAATCTCGGCGTCGCTGTCGGCTACATGGTCATCGCCCTGCAGTCGTTGCTGAAGGGCGTCGGCAAATTGCGCGTCAACGAAGCCGCGATTCATGCCGATGTTGCTGCGGCATGGGAAGTCCTCGCGGAGGCCGTGCAAACCGTCATGCGCCGCTACGGCATCGAGAACCCCTACGAGAAACTCAAAGCCCTGACTCGCGGCCAGGCGGTCACCAAGGACATCCTGCTCGAGTTCATCGGCACACTCGATATTCCCGACGCCGAGAAACAGCGCCTGCGCGAACTCACACCGGAGCGTTACATCGGCATCGCCGACCGGCAGGCTCGCGATATCTGAGCGTCGACGGATGCTGCAACTACCCGGTAGCACCGCGCAGTTTCTCGATCGTCACTGGCAGAAATCGCCCCTGTTCATACCAAAGGCCGTGGAGCGTCTGCGTCCGGCCGTCTCACGCAACGAACTCGGCTGGCTTGCCACGCTTGACGATGTCGAGTCGCGCCTCGTGTTTACGGATCGCGGCGGCGAACGGGTCCGCTATCGTGCGGAAACCGGGCCCTTCGATGCCGAGTACCTCATCAGCCTGCCGAGGCGTGACTGGACACTGCTCGTGCACGACATCGAGAAGCATCTGCCCGCGATGCGCAGGCTATTTGCCTACGTGCCGTTCATACCCGACTGGCGCATCGACGACCTAATGGTGAGCTTCGCGGCCCCCGGGGGCGGTGTGGGGCCGCATCGCGACAACTACGATGTCTTTCTCTGCCAGGGCATCGGTGTGCGCGAGTGGCATGTCGCACCAGGGGACGTGCCGGACGACCCAATCGCGAGCGACGACCTCGCGTTGACCACGCCGTTCGAGGGCCGGGTGCACACGGCGCGTGAGGGCGACGTGCTCTATTTGCCGCCGTCGGTTGCACACTGGGGCACCGCGACCCGCGCCTGTATTACCTACTCGATCGGCATGCGCGCGCCGCAACGATCGGACCTGCTGACAGGCCTGCCCGATTCCACGCAGGAAAACCCGTTCTACGTTGACCCGGATCTCGCGCCCGGCGAGTCGGTGCCAGGCCGCATCGCGCCTGCCGCGATTGAACGTGCCATGCGACTGGTAAGCACGACGAACGGGGACCGGCGCCGGATCGCAGAATCGCTCGGGCGGTACGTCACGCAGCCCAAGGACTGGATCGCGCCGGAAAAACCCGGTAGCGCCGAGGCCGCGGCGGTCGTCCGCGCACTCCCCCGGGGACTGACACTCAGGGTACATGGGATGGCGAGAATCGCGTGGGACGATCGCAACCTCTACGTCAACGGCGGCTGCCGCCCCCGATCGGGAGCAGACTCATCGTGGCTCGAATCGATTTGTGCCAGGCGCTCGGTCTCGGGCAAGCGCTCACTCTCGCCCGAGTTACTCGACTGCCTCGAATGGATGCTGAAAAAGGGCGCATTCGAGCTACCTGAGAATCTGTGACCATATGTGAAGTCGGGAAGGCTTGGGACAATCGGCGCAACCGGCCTGAAACGCCTGTTTGGCGCGGGATGCGAACGATTTGCAACTGGGAACGATCGGCCAAAACGTGACGCAGTTGGCACAGTGGATTCGTTCTCATCGGTAATATGAACGGCCTATGGAACAGGCACGGCAAAAAGGCAAGCGCTGGGTCATCTCGACGCGCGAGGAAATGCGCGAGGCAGCAATCGAGGTTGTACGCGAAGCGACGCGCAAAGTTTCGATCTTCACGCATGATCTGGAACCGGGCATTTATGACGATCCCGAGTTCCTCGAAATCATCAAGCGACTTGTCCTTTCTCAGACGTATGCGCGCATTCGCGTTCTGATCGCGAATCCCGCAAGAGCCGTCAAGAACGGTAACAACTTCGTCCACCTGGGTCGTCGCCTCAACACCTACATCGAGTTCCGCCACGTGCGTGAGGATTTGCGTACGCATTCCGAAGCGTTCTGTATCGCCGATGAAACCGCCCTCGTCTATCGCCTGCAGGCGCCGCGTTGGGAGGGTATCGCCGATACTTACGAACCGTCCGTTGCGAAGCTCTATGGGAGAATGTTCGACGAGATCTGGGCCGCCAGTGAAGTCGAATTGGAATTCCGCCAACTCGGCATATAACAAGAAACGCAAGATTGGGACACGGATGTATCCAACCGACCTGACAGTCGCCGCCGTCGTGGAAAAGGACGGAGAGTACCTGTTCGTTGAGGAACGGGCGATGGGAAGACGCGTCTTCACCCAGCCCGGCGGTCACATCGAAACCGGCGAGACGCCCGAACAGGCCGTCGTCAGGGAGACGCTCGAGGAGTCCGGCTGCACCGTCGAGTGCGAGGACCTGATCGGCGTCTATCTCTGGATTCATCCACAAACCCGGCAGCAATTCCTGCGCATCGTGTATGCCGCGAAATTCATCAGCTGCGACGAATCGTTGCGACTCGACGACGGCGTTCTCTCGCGGCACTGGTTGACGCTTCAGGACATCGAACATCGCCAACGCGTGTTGCGTTCACCCGCGGTTCTGCGCTGCGTACACGACTACGTTGCAGGGCACCGTCAATCCGATGCCCTGCTGACCGGAATGTTGCCTTTGCAGCAAAACGTCCATCGCATACTCGCGAGCGCCGACCTCGTCTAGCCTAGCCCGCGATCAGCAGGAAGCCGCCGCCCCAGTCACTGCTGCTGTCCGTAAAGCCGGTGAAAACGTAGAACTGCACGGACCACTCGTCGTTGACATCCCGGGCGATGAACGCGGAGAGTTCAGACACCGCATCGCTGTCCGCCAACGTGGCCTCGCGGTAGTCCAGGATCAGGCCGAGGCTCGTGCGGTCGCTTGCGTGAAAGACGCCACCGACCGAGGCGACGATGACGTTCTCCAGGTCGACACCGTCGGGATCACCGCGGAACTTGTAACCCACAGAGCCCAATAGCGTGAACTGCTCAAGGTACTTGTAGAGGTCCGCACGCACGGTGAAATCCTGCTCCCCGGTGCCGAGTCCCTTGTCGGTGTCGGCCGTGCCGAACTTGACCCGGCCCACGAGATCCAGCGCCAGGCCCCGCCTTTCGCTGTAGAGGACATCGTAAGCCGTGATGCCGACGACGACATCGCCAAGCCCGCTTTCCGTCGCGATTTCACCGGTCCCGGGCACCGGGTCTCCGCCAGGGCCTGTGATGGTGGTGCCGGAAGGTGCCCGTACCCTGAGGTAGGGAACGGTTACATCGAACGACACTTTCGGGAAGTTGAGGCTCAGGCCGACAGGGATGTACAGGTCCTCGATGTCGGCATCGCCACCGTACGTTCCGGACGCATACTCCATGCCCACCGTCCAGACCGTATCCAGACCGGAATCATCGGCTACCGCCCCTGTGCCCAGGCACAGGAGCGGCAGGCAAAAGATAACGAACGTTCCCCGCGAGACAGTTTCCATGACGGTTAATCCTCCTGGTCGTCCGCCGGCGGATCGGGAAGGTCAACGCCTTTTTGCTTGGCGCGCTTCTGCATCTCTTCCTTGTGCTGGGCCATGAAGCGGGTGCGTTGCTCGGGATCGGACTCGGTAAGACGCAGTTGTTCGCGGTACTGGTTGCGTTCCTGTTCGCTCATCAGCTCGCTACCGTAGATATTGCGGTTCTCGGCTTTCAGTGCGTCGGGGGCATTCGTACGATCCTGGTCACGGTCACGCTTGCGGTCCTGCGCAGGGTCATTTGCCCGGTCGCGATCGCGCATGCGATCCCGGTCGAGATCCCGCTGGCCACGCTCTACCTGGGCGCGCTGTTGAGCGGACGCCCCGCCCTGTCCCTGCCTGCCCTGGGCGCTCGCCGTGGAGGCTGTCAGTGCAAGTGCTGCTGCAACGAGAATGCTGATGGTTGTCTGGGCTTTCATGGTGATTCTCCTGTGGAATATGTTCACTCCTGACAACGGGCAGCGCGCCCCGGCGTTGACGGCCTGACGGTCCGTATTTCTACGTATTTGTCGCGCCACGGAATGCTAGAATCCGCGCGCTATGACCAAGCGCGTCATTCTCGGCCTTTCGGGCGGTGTGGATTCGGCAGTCGCCGCCCTGCTCCTGAAAGATGAAGGCTACGACGTCCATGCCCTGCACATGACCAACTGGGAGGACGACGACGGCTATTGCACGGCTGCGAAGGATCTACAGGACGCGCGCCGCGTCTGTGAGCAGCTGGATATCCCCCTGCACCACGCCAATTTCGCACGTCAGTACCGAGACCAGGTGTTTGCGTACTTCCTCGACGAGTATCGCAAAGGCCGCACGCCCAACCCCGATGTGCTCTGCAATCGTGAGATCAAGTTCGGCGTCTTCCGCGACTACGCGAAACGACTGGGCGGCGACCTGCTGGCGACGGGCCACTACGCGCGATCCGGCATCGTCGACGGCTACGGGGCCCTGTTCAAGGGCAAGGACCCCGGCAAGGACCAGAGCTACTTCCTGCACGCGGTCAGTGCAGAAGCCCTTGCCGAGACCGTGTTTCCTCTCGGCGAGCTGGTCAAGGGCCAGGTGCGGCACATTGCGCGCGATCGCGGCTTGCCCATTCACGACAAGAAAGACTCGACCGGGATCTGCTTTATCGGCGAACGCCCGTTCCGGGAGTTCCTGGCAACCTACATCCCGGCCAACCCGGGCCCCATGAGAACGCCCGAGGGCGAGATCATGGGCGAACACCAGGGCCTGATGTTCTACACGCTCGGCCAGCGCCAGGGTCTCATGATCGGCGGTCACCGCGAGCATGGCGAGGAACCCTGGTACGTCGTCGGCAAGGACATCCCCGGCAACGCGCTTATCGTCGCCCAGGGTGAGCACGAAATGCTGTTTTCCGGCGGCCTGACCGCGACCGATGCGAGCTGGATCGGCCCGGCCCCGGATGGCCTGGACGAGGGCCTGCGTTGCACGGCCAAGGTCCGCTACCGGCAGGCCGACCAGGACTGCGTCGTGACCGCCGGCGATGGCGCCAGGCTCGATGTGCGCTTCGATACACGCCAGAAAGCCGTGGCCCCGGGCCAGTTCGTGGTTTTTTACACCGGCGATCGCTGCCTCGGCGGCGCGGTTATAGACCAAATGTGGTGAGCGAACCCCTCGACCTTTCGCTATAATGCGCAACCCCACGGCCCCCCGGCCGTCGCGGAACGCAACAACCGCACACAACCTGAACAACCCGGAGAACAAACGATGACGGACAGCTTCGGCGCTCGCTCCAAACTGGCAGTTGGCAAGAATGAATTCGACATTTATCGCCTTGATGCCGTCAGGGAGGGTCACGTAGACCGCCTCCCCTACTCGCTCAAGATCCTGCTGGAAAACCTGCTTCGTCATGAAGATGGCCGCGATGTCACCCGAGAGGATATCCTGGCACTCGCGAACTGGGACCCGACGGCTACCCCGAGCACCGAGATTTCCTTCACACCGGCGCGGGTCGTGCTGCAGGACTTCACGGGCGTCCCGGCCGTCGTCGACCTCGCCGCCATGCGCGATGCCGTGGTCAAGCTCGGCGGATCCGCCGAGGATATCAACCCGTTGTCGCCGGCGGAACTCGTCATCGACCATTCCGTCCAGATCGATCACTACGGTGCCGCGAACGCGCTCGACCTCAATACGAAGATCGAATTCCAGCGCAACAACGAGCGCTACTCATTCCTGAAATGGGGACAGCAGGCGTTCGACAATTTCAGCGTCGTGCCGCCGAACACGGGCATCGTTCACCAGGTCAATCTCGAGTACCTCAGCCGCGTGGTCTTCGATGTCACGAAGAACGACGTTCGCTGTGCTTACCCGGATACCGTCGTCGGCACGGATTCGCACACGACGATGATCAATGGCCTTGGCGTTCTGGGCTGGGGCGTCGGCGGAATCGAAGCCGAGGCCGCGATGCTGGGGCAGCCTATTACCATGCTGATCCCGCAGGTAATTGGCTTCAAACTCAGCGGCAAACTCCGGGAGGGCACCACGGCAACCGACCTGGTTCTGACCTGCACGGAGATGCTGCGCAACATGGGCGTCGTCGGCAAGTTCGTTGAGTTCTTCGGCGATGGCCTCGCGTATATGCCCCTCGCCGATCGCGCGACGCTGGGCAACATGGCACCGGAATTCGGCTCGACCTGCGGTATCTTCCCGATCGACGGCGAGACCATTCGCTACCTCAAACTCTCCGGACGCGATGACGCGCAGTGCGCACTGATCGAGGCCTATGCCAGGGAACAGGGCATGTGGCGCGAAGACGGACAGGCCGACGCGTTGTACACCGACATTCTCGAGCTGGATCTCGCCGACGTTGTGCCAAGCATCGCCGGCCCTAAACGGCCGCAGGATCGCATCGCTCTGACCGCGGCAGCATCGTCCTACAAGAAGATCCTGGCCGACACCGTTGCCAAGCGCGATTCGGGCGGCAGCGGCATTGCCAAACTCGACGGCAAGGACGTCGAGATCCACAACGGATCCATCCTGATCGCCGCCATCACAAGCTGCACCAACACATCCAACCCGGCTGTCATGCTGGCCGCGGGACTGGTTGCCCGCAATGCGGCCGCGAAAGGCCTCAAGGCCAAGCCCTGGGTGAAGACGAGTCTCGCGCCGGGGTCACGGGTCGTGTCCGACTACCTGGAAAAAGCCGGTCTCATCGACGACCTCGAGGCTATTGGTTTTTATACCGTCGGCTACGGCTGCACGACCTGTATCGGTAACTCGGGTCCGCTAAAACCGGAAATTGCCGATGCCGTCACAAGCAACAAGATCGTCGGTACCAGCGTGCTCTCGGGCAACCGCAACTTCGAAGGCCGCATCCACGCGCTCGTGCAACACAACTTCCTGGCTTCACCGCCGCTTGTCGTGGCCTATGCGATTGCCGGCAACATGAATGTCGACCTGTACAAGGACCCGCTGGGTCAGGACCAGGATGGCAATGACGTCTACATGAAGGACATCTGGCCGTCGCAGAAGGAAATTCACGACGTGGTCGCCGCCAGCATCAATTCCGACATGTTCAAATCGAGCTACGGCAAGGTCTTCCAGGGCGATGCCAACTGGCAGCGTATCGATTCGCCGACGGGCGACATCTACACCTGGGACGCGGACTCGACGTACGTCAAGAACCCACCCTACTTCGACGGCATGTCGAAAGACCCGGCGCCTGTGGCCGACATCAGCAACGCGCGCGTCCTGGCGCTGCTGGGCGATTCGGTGACAACAGATCACATCTCGCCGGCCGGCGCGATCGCCAAGGACAGCCCTGCCGCGAAGTATCTCGAGGCGCACGGCGTGAAGCCGTCGGACTTCAATTCCTACGGTTCACGCCGCGGCAACCATGAGGTCATGATGCGCGGTACCTTCGCCAACATTCGCCTGCGCAACCAGCTTGCGCCGGGCACCGAAGGCGGCTGGACCCGGCATCAGCCGAGCGGCGAGCAGATGTCGATCTTCGACGCCTCTGTGAAGTACCGCGAGGAAGCCACACCGCTCGTGGTTATCGCCGGCAGCGAATACGGCACAGGCTCGTCACGCGACTGGGCCGCAAAGGGTACGGTCCTGCTCGGCGTCAAGGCGGTCATTGCCAAGAGCTTCGAACGCATTCACCGGTCAAACCTGATCGGCATGGGCGTTCTGCCGCTGCAGTTCCTCGAGGGCCAGGATGCCGAGTCACTCGGTATAAGCGGCAAGGAGCTCATCAGCATTACGGGCCAGACGGACCCGGCCGCGAAAACGGTTACGGTTACTGTCACGCCTGAAGACGGAAAAGCGACGACGTTCGAGGCGCTGGTTCGGATCGACACGCCGAAAGAACGTGATTACTACGAGAACGGCGGCATCCTGCACTACGTTTTGAGGCAGCTCGCCGCCTGACCATGACCGACCGCTGTGACATCCCGGATGTGCTCATCGCGGCGCTCCGGGATGCACGTCTAGTGTGCATCCTCACGGGCGCCGGCATCTCGGCCGAGAGCGGCGTGCCGACGTTTCGCGAGGCACAGGACGGCCTCTGGTCGAAATACGATCCGCACGAACTGGCTACACCCGATGCCTTCCTCGCCGACCCGGCGCTGGTCTGGCGCTGGTACCGCTGGCGGCGCGACCTCGTCGCGAAGGCAGCCCCCAATCCCGGGCACTACGCCCTGGTGGAGTTAGCGCGCCTCAAGCCGGGCTCTACGCTCATTACGCAGAACGTCGACAACCTGCATCGGCGTGCCGGCAGTCAAGACATTGTTGAGTTTCACGGGAATCTTTTCGAGGACCGCTGCTTCGCGGACGGGTCCTTACAGCGTGGCGATGACACAACCGCCGTGCCGGTATGCGGGGACTGCGGCAGCAGTCTCAGGCCCGGCGTTGTCTGGTTCGGCGAGTCCATTCCCGAGGAGGCACTCACCCGGTCTTTCGCGGCGGCCTCCGACTGCGACGTCTTCCTCTCGGTTGGCACATCGTCGACCGTTTACCCGGCAGCGGGGCTGGCGGACCTTGCAAAGCGAAATGGCGCAACCGTCGCGGAGATCAACCCCAACCCCACCCTGAATGCGGCCAATTTTGACGTCACGATTGCCGCAAAATCAGGGATCGCATTACCGGAACTGGTAAACTCTCTCTCCCGCTAACTTACGGTGTCGAGAGCGATGGAACGATCAGCCGCCAACATCCTGTCCACGGGCAAGTGGAGAAAAATCACACTATGGACGATCGGCGTCGTCCTGCTGCTGATGATTATTATCGGCATCTGGGCCTCGCGCGAACCCGATATCTTCTGGGTGCAGCGGTCAGCCGATCAGGAAACCGCCGTGCTCGGCTACTCAACCGTCGATACCCTGATCCGCGTTGCGGAGACCCTGCAGGACAAGAATGCCGGTTACCTGACCAACGACAAGCTGCCGCCCTTCGTGTTTCTCGACAACATCCCCAGCTGGGAGCTGGGCGTGGTCAACCAGATGCGTGATCTCGGACGCGTCATGCGCGACGACTACACGCGCAGCCAATCGCAATCCAAGGAGGATCCGGACGTCGCCGAGGGTGCTCCGAAGTTCTTCTACGACAACGACTCCTGGGTATTCCCGACGACCGAATCCGAATACCAGAACGGGATCGACGCATTTGCCCGTTACCGGGATCGACTCGTCGCCGGCGATCCCGACACGCAGTTTTATGCGCGCGCCGACAACTTGCGCGAGTGGCTGTCGCAGGTGGAAAAACGTCTCGGCAGCCTGACACGCCGCCTTGGCAACAGCGTAGCGAGGACGCGCATCAATGACGACCTTGCCGGGGACGCAGCCGCCGAGGCGGCCGGCGCGCAGCCGGATACCGTCGACGTGCGCACGTCGTGGTGGAAAACCGACAACATCTTCTTCGAAGCTCGCGGCACGGCCTGGGCGCTCGTGCACTTCTTCCGCGCCGCCGAGTTCGATTTCGCGCATGTTCTCGAAGACAAGAACGCCGAGGCCAGCGTACGTCAGATCATTCGTGAGCTTGAAGCGAGCCTGGACCCGCTGCGCTCGCCGATAATCCTGAACGGCGGCGGCTACGGGCTCACGGCCAATCACTCACTCGTCATGGCCAACTACCTGGCCCGGGCCAACGCGGCCGTGATCAATTTGCGCGAGTTGCTTGATCAGGGCTAGTGTCCTGCCGCGTTGCAGTCGCTTGAAGTAGCCCGCTAAACCTGCACTCCCGCGCCTCGCAGGACAAACTGCCAATGGCGCTGAGAGTCAGCGAGCTAGACAGGCAGGACACTTGTCAGGCACACTCGTTCACGATTTCGTAAGGTGATGTCCGGCGTTTTACGTCAGACGTTTAATCGGGAAGACGGTGCGTCGAGAAGACAATCCCGTCACTGCCCCCGCAACGGTAAATGAGTTCGCCGATCATCGAGCCACTGCGCAGAACGCGTGGGAAGGCGATCGACAAGGCCGCAAAGCCACTCATGAGTCCGGAGACCGGCCTTGCGACACGCCCACTGTCGATCGCGTCGGGGAAGACGCGGGGGAGAGTTTATGAAATACCCACACGCCCTGCTGGCTGCCATCGGCGCCAGCTTCCTTGTTTTGCCTGCCTTCGCGGATGCCGAAAAGGACAAGCTGGACCAGATCATCGTGACCGGGGCTCGTTCCCCCGTCTCGATCAACTCGGTCGGCAGCGCCGTGACCGTGATTACACGAGACGACATCGAACGTCGCCAGGCACGCTACGTGTCGGATCTGTTGCGCAGCGTACCGGGCTTTGCCGTCAGCCACTCCGGTGTCGCCGGAGCACAAACCCAGGTCCGGGTGCGTGGCGCCGAAGCCAACCATGTTCTCGTACTGATCGACGGTGCACGCGCCAACGACCCTGCGACCGGTGATGAATTCCGCTGGGAGTTCCTGAGTACCGCGAACATCGAGCGCATAGAGATCGTGCGCGGACCGCAAAGCGCGCTGTGGGGCAGTGATGCGGTGGCCGGGGTCGTGCATATCATCACGCGTGCCAGCGGTGCCCGGTCCCGGGCCGGCGGGTATATCGAAGCGGGCTCGCTGGACACGCTAAACACGGCATTGAACGCCAGCCTCGCCGACGATCGCTGGAATGTAAGCCTGAGCATCGAACGCCTCGAAACGGATGGCGGTAACATCTCGCGAACGGGCAGCGAAGACGACAACTCCGACGCGCGCACAGGCGCGCTAAGCGCGTCGTTTACGGCATCGGATTACCTGTCGTTTACGTTTGGCGCACGATCTGTCGATGCCTGGTCCCAATACGACACGGTCGACTACCTTTCTACCGGCCTGCCAGCCGATTCCGACGTCGCCCTGGATACCCGACAGAACTACGTGCAAATCGGCAGCACCATCGGTGGCGGCGAGTCACGGGTCAGGCACCATCTGGCCGCGCGTTATTTCGACAGCAGGAACCGCAATCTCGTTGACGGCGTTGAAGATGTGACCGCCCTCTCCGATCGCACAACCTTCGCGTACCAGGCCGATGTCCTGCTGGGTAACGACATCCTGTCTCTTGCGCTGGAACGCGCCGAAACGAACTTCGAGCAGCGCGGACCGATCGATTTCGGCGATCCGAACCAGAAGCAGGAAATGAACGTGAGCAGCATCGTCGCCGACTACCAGGCTCACATGGGCGAACGGCTGACGTTACTTGCCAGCGTGCGCTTCGACGACAGCAGCCGTTTCGACGAATCAGTAACAGGTCGCCTGTCGCTTGCCTGGAGCCTGAACGATGCGACCCGGTTGCGGGCCAACGTCGGCACCGGGCAAAAAGACCCGACGTTCATCGAGCTGTTCGGTTATTTCCCGGGACAAACGATGCCGAACCCGAACCTGAAGCCGGAGGAGTCGACCTCATTCGATATCGGCCTGGAACGCCAGCTCAGTGACGTGCTGAATCTGCAGATGACCCTGTTTCGCCAGGACCTCGAGAACGAGATCGATGGCTTCGTTTTCGACCCGGACACTTTCCTGTCGACCGCTGAGAACATCCCGGGCACGAGCAAACGCAGTGGCCTGGAAGTCGCGGCCCGCTGGGACTTCTCGGAGCGCCTTGGCCTGAGTGCGAGTTACACGTATATCGACTCGACCTCCGAAAACATCCGTGAGATTCGGCGCCCGCGCCATTCCGGCAGCGTCGACGTCGACTACGGATTTATGGAGGAACGCGGTCGCATCGCGCTAACCGCGACCTACGGCGGGACGCGCACCGACACGTTCTTCCCACCCTGGCCCAACCTGCCCGAAGAAGTCACGCTCACCAATCACTGGCTCGTCGACCTGACCGCGCAATATCAACTGACCGACAGCGTCAATGTGTTTGCGCGAGCCAACAACCTGCTCGATGCGGAGTACGAACAGGTTTACGGCTATGCGACGCCTGGCCGCACCGCCTACGCCGGCGTGCAGGTTGCATTCGGCCAATAGGCCCGGCAGCGCCGGCGCGCCCTAGTACAGGCCCACCCAGGTCGGAATGCGTTTCCAGCAGTGGTTCAGGTCCTTGTCCAGCGTCCTGTACGACGGCTCGAAACGACCGACCAGGCGCCAGAATCGTTGTGAGTGGTTCATGTGCCGCGCGTGACAGAGCTCGTGAATCATGACGTACCGCAGGTGCTGTGGGTCGAGGAACATGAGGCAGTAGTTCAGGCTGATCGTGCCCGTGCTCGAGTGACTACCCCAGCACGTCCGTTGACCGCGCACGTGCATGGCTTTGAACGCGTTCCCCGTCTCCGCGGAGAGCGCGCGCAGCCGTGGCAGCATTTCTCTCTTGCCGAGCGCGACCAGCCAGCGCTTTAACGCCAGTACGCATTGTGTTTCGTCATCGGAACGGCCGGACAGGATGACCGTATTGCCACGGACACGATAGCGCGCGGTCTTGCTGCCATCCGCGCGTTCGTAACGCACGCAGAAGCGGCGTTCGATGCCCGGCAGGTCGACACGGACGGGCAGTGCAAAGGGTTCCGGCGGGTGTTCGACAGCAAACGAGGCGCGCGCCCGGCGAATCCAGTCATGATGTGCTTCGACGAACTCACGTACCTCGGCAGGTCGCGTCCGCTTCGGGACGACAACCTCGACACGCCCGCGCGGAAAGACCTTGATCGAAAGGCGCTTGGCCCGCGAACTCTCGCGCACAGAAAAGCCCGACACCGGGTCGGGCTCTTCGACCTCCGCAAAAAGCGGTAATTGTCTGGCTGCCGTCTGCACGGCCACCATTCTACGGGATATCAGGGACGCTCGCCGCTGAAGCGTACTGCGTCGTCGAGGCTCATCTCACCGGACACCCCGCCAACCTCGGCCGTCTCGGAGATGAACAATTCCACCTCGCGCTCGAGCCGGATCGTGCCTTCGACCCGCGATCCCGGGCCGATGACGATACGTGGCTTGCGACTCTTGTCCTTACCCCATTTCCAGTTGTTCGGCTTCTCGACGACAAGATCGCCCTTGATGACCGTACCCTCGGCAAGCTTGATATCGCCGTTGACCGTGGTCAGGTCGCCGCCGACTTCCGCGCCGACCAGGCCGATCTCACCGTTCACATTGCCGACGTCGCCGCTAACCGTGGATCCCTCGCCAACCGAGATTCTCCCGTTGACGGCACTGATCTCGCCGTCGATGACGCCGTTGTCCCCGACATTGATACTGCCGTTGACCGTCGTCAGGCCCTCCGCCTTGACGCCGTCAGCCAGGCGCAGGCCGCCGTTCACAGTCGCCGCTTTCTCGATAACGGCGCCCTCGTCGATGCGAATCGAACCGTTCACCGTCTTCAGGTTGCCGGTGACGGTCGCCTTCTCGCCAACCGAGATACTGCCGTTGACCGACGTAGCGCCCCCGGACTCTTCTCCGGCGCCGATCTTGATGCTCTTGTTGATCGATACCGCGTATGCCGGCACCGACATCAACAGGACCAGCAGTCCTACCGTGAATGCGGTTTTTGTCACGAATCTGGCCATATCCATCTTCCCCTTGGGCTCTTTACTGCCTATTAGATACCGCCGTCAGGCATATGGTTGCAAGCTGGCTGCTGGACAGCGGCTCCGGTACTCTTCCCGCATGGACGCATCCCGGAAAATCGCCCTCGAGGCCCGCAACCTCGTCAAGGACTACCCGGGCATTCGAGCGGTCGATGGCGTCAGCTTCAAGGTGCCTGAGGGCATCTGCTTCGGACTGCTCGGACCCAATGGCGCCGGCAAGACCACGACGGTCGAGATTATCGAGGGCGTCACAGCGCCAACGTCCGGTGAGGTCTACTACTATGGCGAAATAGCCGGCGCCCGGTTTCGCCAGGAGGCCGGCATCCAGTTCCAGAATACCGCCCTGCAGGACAACCTGACCGTCCGCGAAACCATCGAGCTGTTTCGCTCGCTGTACGACCGGCAGGCCGACATCGACGACATTGTCGCGCAGTGCTCGCTCGGCGAACTGCTCGAGCGTGACAATCGAAAACTCTCGGGTGGCCAGCGCCAACGGCTGCTGCTTGCGGTAGCGCTGGTCAACCGGCCACGCCTGATTTTTCTCGACGAGCCGACGACCGGCCTGGACCCGCAGGCACGCCGCAATTTCTGGGAACTGGTGCAGGACATTCGTGCCAAGGGAGCGACGATCGTCCTTACCACGCATTACATGGATGAGGCGCAGGTACTCTGCGACGACGTCGCCATCATGGACGAAGGGAAGATCGTGACTCACGGGGCGCCCGAAGTGTTGCTGCGCGCCCGCTTCGGGGACGAGCTCATCAAGCTGGCAAGCGGCGAGATTCGGCGTCCGAACCTCGAGGACCTGTTTCTCGACATGACCGGCCACTCGTTGCGAGCCTGACGATGCTGAAACGAATCTACGCTGTGTTTGTCGCGCGCAACCGTGAATTTATTCGCGACCGCTCCTCACTCGCCTGGAATCTGCTCCTGCCGGTCGCGCTCGTATTCGGCTTGTCATTCGCATTCGACGGCCAGCGCGATGAATATACCGTCGGTGTGCTCCAGGCCGAGGCGGAAATCGATACGTCGTCACATCCTTTTCTGGCCACTCGCTATGTTCGCTTCGTTCCCTACGCGGATATCGACGAGGCGATGCTGAAGATCGAGCGGCACCAGCTGGACCTGCTCGTCGAGACCGGGCCACCCGTGCGTTACTGGGTCAATCCGACCGCCGCCAAGGGCTACTTCGTGGAGCTCGCCCTGCTGCAGTCGACGTCGACGGCCAGCCGCGACGTAATCAAGGAGCAGGTGACCGGAAGGCCGATTCGATACTCGGACTGGATCCTGCCGGGAATCCTGGGCATGAACATGATGTTCAGCTGCCTGTTCGGTGTCGGCTACGTCATTGTGCGCTATCGCAAGAACGGCTTCCTGAAACGCTTGCGCGCAACGCCCCTGACGTCGCTGGAGTTTATTACTGCCCAGATCGCCTCGCGCCTGGTCCTGATCATGCTGATCACGACCGTGGTGTACGTCGGTACCCACCTGCTCCTCGACACACGCATGGAGGGTAGCTATATCACCCTGTTCATCGTCGGCGTCGTGGGGGCAATCTCCATGATCTCGCTGGGGCTGGTTGTCTCCGCGCGTGTAACCAGCGAGGAACTCGCCGGCGGGCTGCTTAACCTGATCAATTGGCCCATGATGCTGCTGTCGGGCGTGTGGTTTTCGCTCGAAGGCACCGGGGAAACCGTACAAAGAATTTCGCAGATTTTTCCGCTGACACACGTTCTGGATTCGGCGCGTGCTGTCATTCTCGATGGCGCGACATTCGCGGAGGTCGCACCGAGTCTCGGCGCGCTGCTGCTATTGAGCGCCGTATTCCTCGCCATCGGCGCCTGGATTTTTCGTTGGGAGCAATACTGAACCATGCCTTATTCACTGGTAGATATCGGGGCCAACCTCGCACACGACAGTTTCGACGATGATCGCGACGCGGTGATACAGCGCGCAGCCGATGCGGGCGTTGCACGCATCGTCGTGACAGGCAGCAGCGACGACAGCAATGTGAAGGCCGCCGCTTTGGCAGAAGCCAGCGGCGGCGTGCTGTTTTCCACGGCCGGCGTGCATCCCCACCACGCGTCCGACTACACGGATGAAAGCGACGCGCTGATTCGCTCGCTCGTCCACAAGGACGTGGTTGTCGCGGTCGGGGAATGCGGCCTCGACTACTTCAGGAACTTTTCGCCGCGCGACGCACAGCTCGATGCGTTTCGCCGGCAGCTCGACATCGCGAAGGAATCCGGGTTGCCTGTCTTCCTGCATCAACGCGATGCGCACGACGATTTCATCGAGGTGCTGGAACCGGCCCTGCCCGACCTGTCACGCGCAGTGGCACACTGCTTCACCGGCGAGCACGAGTCATTGCGCGAGTACGTCGCGTTGGGACTCTATATCGGCATTACGGGCTGGATATGCGATGAGCGGCGCGGCAGGCATTTGCATGACATTGTCTCGATCGTTCCCGACGACAAGCTGCTGCTCGAAACCGACGCGCCCTACCTGATGCCGCGGACGATCCAGCCGAAACCCGGGACGCGACGCAATGAGCCGGCGTACCTGCCCGAGGTACTCAAGGCGGTGGCCGAAGCTCGCGGGCAGAGCGAGGAGCACGTGGCGCGGATTACGACCGAGAATGCGACCCGCTTCTTTACCCTGCCGCCTTACGAATAAGCTCCCAGTGCGGCTTGAAGGCCTCGATCTTGAACTTGGCAGCGGCCTTGTCCGGCTCGCCGAACTCGGCGACCAGTTCCTCGAGCGTACAGACCAGCGCGGGTACGCCCTTGGTAAACTGCGCACCGTCGAGAAACAGGATGCGCCCTGCCACCGGCACCTGGCGAACGATCTGGCGGACTGCCGCAATGCGATCGTAGAGCGCCGGCTGCGGGTTCGGGAACGTGTATCGCCGGTCTTCTGCAATGACCGTCCAGTCCTGC
This sequence comes from uncultured Chromatiales bacterium, assembly GCA_965368465.1. Classification (GTDB taxonomy): domain Bacteria; phylum Pseudomonadota; class Gammaproteobacteria; order Steroidobacterales; family Woeseiaceae; genus UBA1847. The sequence goes on along the minus strand of CBDUMZ010000006.1, from coordinate 45,920 downwards.
ATCTTGTCGCTGCCGAAGACCACGCCCTGGACCTCTTTGATCTCGAGAATCAGCAATCCCTGCGACGTCAGGAGCAGCTTGTCGACCTGGATTTCACCTTCGTCGGCGCCCGGAATCACGAGCTCGGCAATATGGTCGAAGCCGATGTCGTCCAGCGCGCGTTCAAGGGAATTGGCGCCCAGGAAGAAGCGCTTGTAGACAAACCAGAGCAGCAACAAGACGCCAATTGCGGCAAGTGGCAGTAGCCAGGGCGGTTCGTCGAAACTCGTCATCCCAGTACTGTAGCAAGAGACGCGAGAGTAGGCTCGATAGAAACCGCATGCGCCGGTCGGGAGAGCAGCACCTCGAGCTCGGCAGGCACCGGCACGGACTCACCGATCAGCGGTTCGACGATTGTCTCGAACTTGGCAGGATGCGCGGTCGCAACGAGGATCCAGTCGTGTTCATCCGCCAGCTTGCTGTCGAGCTGCCGGTACGTATGGGTCGCCGTCGCGGTGTGCGGGCAGGTGGCGAATCCGAAGTCGGCGAAGTCCTGGCGAATCGATGCCTCGATCTGCGCGTCGCTCACGGACAAGACACCCAGTTGCTCGCGCAGGACGTCTGCTTCGCCGACCAGGTGCCGCAAGCGTTCCATGTTGCTCGGGTCACCGACATCCATGGCGGATGCCAGTGTCTGCAGACTTGCACGTGGCAACCACTCGAGCGTCTCGAAATAGTCGGCAATGGTTCGATTTGCATTGGTCGCAAGAATAACCGGACCGATTGGGAGGCCCATCTCCCGAGCCATGATGCAGGCAAACGCATTGCCGAGATTGCCGGTCGGAATGATGAAACCAGGCCTCCGGCCCGTTCGCCGGTAATGCCGGATACTCGCATCCGCGTAGTAGGTGCTCTGCGGCAACAGGCGGCCGATATTGATGCTGTTCGCCGAGCTGAAGCGGTGCGCTGCGCTCAGCTCGGGATCTGCCATCGCGCCCTTGACCAGCGCCTGGCAGTCATCGAATGCACCCTGTACTTTCAGGGAGAGTACGTTGTCGCTCCAGCAGCTAAGCTGGTGTGCCTGGCGCTCGGAGACACGACCGTCGGGAAACAGCACCACGACACGCATACCGGGTCGCCGGTCGAACGCAGCCGCCACCGCACCGCCTGTGTCGCCGGACGTCGCAACGAGAATCGTCAGCGGACTTTCGACGTTGCCCTCAAGCCGGGACAGGCAGGCGGCGAGAAAGCCCGCACCTACATCTTTGAACGCGACTGTCGGCCCGTGATAGAGCTCGAGCAACGATACGTCATGGCCCTCAACCGGCAGTCGGGTCGCGGGAATCGGGAAGCTGAACGTCTCCGCGAGAATACGCTGGAGGTCGCCGGACAACGACGAGCCTTCGAAGAAGGGTTGCAGCAACACTTGTGCCACTTCGGGAATGGTCTCAGCGGCACTGAAGCTGGCGACATCGAAGGACGGCAGCTGCTCCGGCAGGAATAGCCCACCATCGCTGGCAATCCCCAACCGCAACGCGTCATCCAGTGTGACCGGGCCTGCACCACGCGTACTGAAGTACTTCATCAGGAACTCTCGATGCGTGCGCCGGCCGCTGTCATCGGGCTCACCCAGGACTGGCAACCGATGCCCTGTATGCGGCACGCCTGTTCCATCGCGGACGCGATATTGCGCGCGTCACCGGACGCACTCAATGCAAAGATACTCGGCCCGCTGCCGGACAGGCTGCACCCGAGTGCACCGCCCTTCCCGGCCGCCGCCCTGACGCCCTCGAAACACGGTACCGCAGCCGCGCGTTGCGGCTCGATAATGACATCTCGCAGCGTCCTGCCGATAAGTTCGATATTGCTCGTGACACACGCAACGATGAACCCGGCCAGCATCCCCTGCTGCTCGAGCCATTGCTGCATGGAATAGCCCTTGGCAAGACCGCGGCGCGCCTGAGCCGTGTTGACCTGGAGATCAGGATGCAACAGGACAGCGCTGACACCTTCTGGCACCGGCAAGGAATAGACATCCGGCAACAGGACCGGCGGACAAAGCACGAGACCGCCCAGCAGGCTCGGCGCGACGTTGTCGGCATGCAGGCCGCCACTCGCAAACTTTTCACCGACAAGTGCATAGTCCAGCAAATCGGCATGCGGGAGAGGTTCGCCGAGGAGCCCGTTCACAGCCACCACGGCGGCGACTGCCGATGCGGCAGAACTGCCCATTCCCGACTGCAACGGCACACCCTTGTGAACCTTGAGCTCAACCCCGTCGCTGTCGCCGTGACGGTCCCAGAGCGCCTGCGCGGCGATCGACGCGGTATTGGATTCGGCGTCGGTGGACAGATAGGGATGCAGCTCGCCGTCGAGCCCGCGAACCTCGGCAATGGTTACGCGGCCACTGTCGGTCCTGCGTGCATGAACCCTGTCGCCCGCGCCCTCGAGGGCGAGCCCAAGCATGTCAAAGCCGACGGCGACATTGCCGATGGAGGCTGGCGCGAATGCAGTCACCCAATCAGACATAGCCCATGCCTTTGCTAAGGTAATTCGCGAGGCGCAGGAGGTCTGAGAATACACCCGCGGCCGTCACTTCGGGGCCGGCGCCGGGACCCTGTATGACCAGGGGATTCGCCGAATACCGTTCCGACTCGAACTGCACGATATTGTCCGTCAGGTTGATATTGCAGAACGGGTGATCCGCCGCGACGGCCTCGAGGCCCACCGAAGCATCGCCTTCAGCATCCAGTATCGCGATGTAGCGCAGTTGCTTGTCCTCCGCAGCGGCCTGCCGGAACAGGGAATCCATCTCCCCATCATACTCGGGAAGCTTTTCGAGGAACTCCTCTATCGAACAATCCTGCAGCGCCTTGGGCACGAGGCTGCGCACCGGGAAATCGCCGATTTCGATGCCAAGGCCTAGTTCCCGGGCCAGGATCGTCAGTTTTCGGGCAACGTCCATCCCCGACAGATCGTCACGCGGGTCAGGCTCCGTGTAGCCGCTCTCCCTGGCAGCACGAACGATTTCCGAGAACGGCACTGTGCCGTCGTAGACGTTAAACAGGTAGGCGAGCGTGCCGGAGAAAATGCCCCGCACTGACCGGACGTTGTCGCCCGTATAAATCAGGTCGCACAGGGTGCTGATCACTGGCAGCGCGGCACCGACCGTCGTCTCGTAGAAATAGTGCGAACTTCCTTCGTCGGCTGCCGCCTGCAATGCCCTGTAATCCGCATAGGAACCACTGAACGCTTTCTTGTTCGGCGTGATGACATGAATGCCGCGAGACAACCAGTCCGCGTACTTCGAGGCGATGTGTTCGCTCGAGGTGCAGTCGATAATTACCGCATGCGGCAGATGCTCCGGATTGACGTACCTCTCGAAGACGTCGAGGTCGGTTTCGACAGCACTGTCTTCGAATGCGCTCTCCCAGGTCGAAAGGTCGATGCGCTTTTCGCCCAGTAGCATCGACTGTGAACGTGCGATCGCTCGAACACGAAGATCGAGGTTGAATTCCTTCGCCAGCCGCTCACGTTGTTTATCCAGTTGTCGCAACAGCGCTGCACCGACCGTGCCCGGCCCGATCAGGCCAACCGACAGCGTTTTGTGCGACAGGTAGAAGCCCGAGTGAACAGCGCGCAAGGCCCGCGTTACATCGTCGCCATCGACCACCGCAGAGATGTTCCTTTCGGACGAACCCTGTGCAATAGCGCGCACGTTGATACCGGCGCGCCCGAGTGCGCCAAAAAACTTCGCCGAGATACCGGGCGTACCTGCCATCCCGTCGCCGACCACCGCGACGATGCTTTGTCCCGGTGTGATATCCACGCTGTTTATCTGGCCGCTTTCGAGTTCCTCCGCAAACGCATCGGTAACGACGCTCCTCGCACGCTCGGCAAAAGTCTCGGGCAGTGCGATACAGATGGAATGCTCGGAACTGGCCTGCGAGATCAGGGTCACCGAAACGCCTGCGCTCTTCAGGGACGCAAACATGCGATCCGCTGTACCCGGGACGCCGATCATGCCGGAACCTTCGAGGTTCAGGAGCGCCATGCCGCCGATGGCCGTAATGCCTTTGATGGTATTGGTGGCATCCGACAGGGGTCCGATCAGGCTGCCAGGATGTGCCGGATTGTGGCTGTTGCGAATGCGCACGGGGATACCCTTGCTGATCGCCGGGCCCATGGTCTGCGGATGAATGACCGCGGTACCGAAGTACGCAAGCTCCATCGCCTCGTTGTAGGACAGCTTGTCGATAACCTGCGCGTCCGGCACCCGGCTCGGGTCCGCACTCATGACGCCGTCGACGTCGCTCCAGATCGTGAGTTCGGAGGCATCGCTTAGCGCCGCGAAAATCGCCGCCGAAAAGTCGCTACCGTTGCGGCCCAGCGTGGTCTGCAGCCCTTCGCGATCCGACGCGATAAAGCCCGTGATGACCGCGATGCCCTTATAGTCACTGGCTACCGCCTTGTCGAAGCGCGCTTGCGACTCCGCCCATACCACGGCAGGCCCGAGCTCGGTCTCATTGACGATTACAACCTCGCGCGCGTCGACCCACTTGCCGCCGCGTCCGGGTGCTTCTTGTGCCAGGAATGCGGCCAGCAGGCGCGCCGACCAGATTTCGCCGTAACCGGCGACGATGTCGCGACTTCGCTGTGGTGCGGATTTGACGAGCGCGATCGCTTTCAGGATATCTGCAATATCCTTGGCGTCCGTGCTCCAGGCATCCAGAACAGGCGCCCTCGCGTCGCCGCGCAACAAGTCCTTCGCCGCCGTCGCATAGCGCTCACCGAGAGCGTCGAGCTCCTTCGCAAACGCGTTGTCGTCGCGCTCCGCCAGTGCCGCCAGGTTGAGCAACGCATCCGTCATGCCCCCCATAGCGGAGACCACGACACCCAGTCGCGCGTCCGGGCGCCCCATGACAATGCCGGCCACCCGGCGAAAACACGCCGCATCGCTTAAGCTACTGCCGCCAAACTTGTGGATATTCCAGCGATTATCCGCCACTTTTCCGAATGCCCCGTACGCAAAAGCGTGCATGATAACGGCACAGCGATGCCGCGTCTGCTGTTTTATCTGAAATCAATTTGCGGGGTAAAGTGGTGGGGGCACCAGGACTCGAACCTGGGACCAGCGGCTTAAAAGGCCGATGCTCTACCAACTGAGCTATACCCCCGCACAGGGAATCCGGCCAGAACAGGCCGCAATGCCGGCGGCATCATACCGGATAATTTCAGTGCGTCAACGTCTAGACGCCTTCCTCATCCATACGCGACAGTCGTTGCCCGGCCAGGCGCGCCGCCGTGGTTTCCGGGTACTCGGCCTGGACGCGCGATAGCGCTTCACGGGCCGCAGCCCAATCCTTGATCTCGTAATTGCAGTAGCCGATCTTGAGGAGGGCGTCAGCCACTTTCCGGGAGCGGGGGTACTTGGCGAGCACGACGCCGAATTCAGTCAGCGCTTCTTTGAACTTCTGCGTCACGTAATGCGACTCGGCCAGCCAATACTGTGCGTTGTCGGCAAGCTCGCTGTCCGGGAAGGTTACGAGAAACTGCTGGAACGCCATGGCGGCCGGCTCGTAGCGCTGCTGCTTGAGCAACTCGAAAGCGGCCTGGTAGTTATCCCGATCCGATCCACCTGGCACCGGCAACTGCCCGGGCGACAAGGTGCCCCCATCCAGCACGCCACGCGCCTTGCTGGCCTGCACGGTCGCCTCGAGTTCCCGAATGCGGGCGTCGAGGTCTGCATAGAGCTGTCGCTGCCGGTCGGCCGTAGTTGTGGCGTTGTGCTCGAGTTCTTCGACGCGTCCCTGCACTGCGGCATCGCTGCGCTCGAGTGCATTGACCTGTTGCGTCAGGTTGACGAGGCTCTGGTTCTGCACCACGCGCTCGACCGCCTGCATGCGCCGCTCAAGCGCATCCAGTTTTGCGAGCACAGGGTCCTCGCCCGGCGGTTGCAGAAGCTCGCAACCGCCAAGCACCATCAATGACAGCAGCAAGGCTGTTTTCGGCATTCCAGTCATGGGTCAGTTCGAGTACTTGAACTCGACACGACGATTCTGCGCGTAGTCCGCCTCGGTACTGCCAAAGCCTACCGGGCGCTCCTCACCGAAGCTCACCGTCGAAATCTGGTCCGCAGATACTCCCTGGATCAGCAGCATCTGCCGTACCGCCTGTGCGCGACGCTCGCCGAGGCCGATATTGTACTCGCGCGACCCGCGCTCATCCGCGTGCCCTTCGAGGCGCACCTTGCCGCCGCCACCGAGCTGCATGGCGTGGCGCGCAACAATATCCTGGTCCGCGGCGCGAACCTCGGACGAATCGAAGTCGAAGTAGATGACCATCGTCAGCTCGCCGGCCGACGGGTCGTCCATGAACTCGCCGTCACCGTACATGCCGCCATCGGCGCCCGATGTGGTCGTGTCGCCGGCGTCGGCCGGATACGTCGTATCGGTCGGGTCCGGATCCGGAATCGTGTTTTTCGCGCAGCCCGCCACGAGGATCGCGATTGCCGCGAGTGCAAACAGTTTGAAGTAAGACATCATAAAGCCCTTTTTAGTGCCTCAAAAGCGAAGTAAAATCAATAAATTAAAGTATTTACTAAATGTTAATTGTCAAAACCTTGGGAACGGCGACCAAACGGGTTCCCGTACATCTCCCCCTGCCCGCGATGCCATTTTCTGGCGAATCAGTCCATCCGCCGACACCGTTTCAAGGACGCCATCCCTGCCCTGTCGCGTCGCATAGATCAGGATATCGCTGTTCGGCGCGAAGCTCGGGCTCTCGTCCTGCCGCCCGGTCGAAAGGACCAGCAGGTCCTTGCGTTCAAGACTCATCACCGCGATACGATAATTGCCCTGGTCATTATGGACCATGGCAAGTCGTTTCCCATCCGGTGACAGGCGTGGCCGCGCATTATAACTCCCCTCGAACGTCACGCGCTCGGGAGATCCGCCTTCTGCGCTTACCCGGTAGATCTGCGGGCCGCCGCTGCGATCGGACGTGAAGTAGATATACCGACCGTCCGGAGACCAGGCGCCCTCGGTATCGATTGCGCGGTGCGTCGTCAGGCGCGTCGTGCGCCGTGAATTGATGTCGAGGACGTAGATATCCAGGTTGCCATCCACGCCGCCGAGTGTGACCACGAGCTTGCGTCCGTCGGGCGAGAAGGAAGGCGCGCCATTGATGCCGGGTTTGGACGAAACCTGGAAGCGGTTCCCGGTACGCAGGGTTTGCACGAATATCGAGGACTTGTCGCCCTCGAACGAGACATAGGCCAGCTGGCGGCTGTCCGGCGACCACGCGGGCGACATGATCGGATCCTTGCTTTCCATGATCGTGTGTTCGTTGAAGCCGTCCTGGTCGGAGACGATCAGGGAATAGAGACGCCCCTGGCCCTCGCGCTTCGCCGTTACATAGGCCACCTTCGTGCCGAACACGCCCTGGATGCCCGTGAGTTTCTCGTAAATCATGTCGGCTGCGCGATGGGCCGCACTGCGCATGGTGCCGCGGCTCGCCGGCATGCGGTATCCCACGAGCTGGCGACGGCCAAAGACATCGAACAGCTGGAATTGCAGCGTGTAGGCGTTCTCGCCTTCCTGGATCACCTTGCCCACGACCACGGCCTCGACGCCGACAAAACCCCAGTCCTGGAAGTCGACATCGGCACCATCGGTCGGCTTTTGCAGCATCTTCTCTTCGCCAATCGGCGCAAACCGTCCGCTGCGCTGCAAATCGTCCGTGATGACCCTGGCAACATCGAGCGGCATGTCGGGCGCCTCACCTTCCCAGCCAAACGGCACGATGGCGACCGGAGCGGGTTTCGCTACTCCCTGCACGTCAATGACGAGCTCGGCATGAACGGTCCCGACCACCATGAGTAACAAACCCATTAAAACTCTTGAATTTTTCAGCACATCTTCCTCGGCTAGTTGTGGATCTGACCTATTGCTGCTTGGTTAAGTTTAACAATATGTTGGGGTCGAAGAGGTTTGGCGTTGGTGGCTCTGGCAGCGGCGAAGACTTGAAGATGGCCGCTTCAATGGAACGCTTGACCACGTCGTCTCCATTGCACGCCAGGAAAGTGACGCCCAGAACCTCGCCACCCCTGATCTGGCGCACTCGGACCGAGCACTTCAGATCGTCATTGGCGCTGGCCGGCAGGCTCAGGTTGCGGTAGATCTTCTGCTGGATCATGGCTGTATAGACAGCCAGTTCGCCGGCATCGACGGCGGCCATGCGCTCGGCCTCCGCGTCGATCTCCGCTTGCCGCTGCTCGGACTCGAGTTCACGCCGCAACCGCTCATTCTCTTCGCGCTGACGCCGTATGTCCTCCTGTCGCTTGCGCTCGGCCTCGACGCGCTGGCGTTCCTTCTCCTCTTCTTCGCGCTTCTTGCGCGCGGCCTCCTCGCGCTCCTTGCGCTGCTTTTCCTCGGCCTCTTTCTTTTTCAGTTCATCGAGGCGCTGCTGTTCCAGCAGTGCGTCCTGCCTGCGTTTTTCTTCTTCCGCCTGGCGGAGCAGCTCCGCACTGTTATCGGGCTCGGGCTCCGGCTCTTCAACCACGGGCTCGGGTTCGGGCTCCTCGATGACGGGCTCCGGTTCTGGCTCCGGCTCCCTGGCACGCGGTGGCGGCACCCTGTCCGGAATTTCCTGGACGAGCGTGGCCTGCACGGTCAGTGGCGTGAGCGGCTTGGGCCGCGCGAAATCGAACGCCACGATCATCGATCCGAAGATGACGACATGCAGCAGCACGGCCATGAAGACCGGAATAATATTTCGATTGTCGCGAATCACGCGGCTGTCTACTCCGGAATCGGGTAGCTGTCCAGTGGATCGGTAATGAAGCCGATGTTCTGGGCCCCGGCCTGTTGCAGCACGACCATAGCGCCCACCACGTTGCCATAGGGCACGGCGCGGTCCGCCTTGACGAACATCGGCGTCTCTGGCTTCTCACCGAGCACGATACCGATGCGCCTCACAATTTCGGCGCCGGTCTGCGGCTCCTCTTTGCCGCTGCCCGCGTTGATGTAGAAGTTACCTTCCGCATCGACACTGAGTACCAGCGGATCGTGGTCAGGCGGGGTTTCGATCGGCTTCGCATTCGCTTTGGGCAGGTCGACTTCGATGCCCTGTGTCAGCAGTGGCGCCGTGATCATGAAGACGACCAGCAAGACGAGCATGATGTCGATCATGGGCACGACGTTGATCTCGCCCATGAGTTTGCGTTTTTGCAGTGCTGTCGGCATGTCAGGTCCCCTGCTTGGCGCGCGCGTGTCGGTGCAGGATGCTGGAAAATTCCTCTGTGAAACCGTCGTAGCGGTACTCGAGTCTCACGACCTTGTCGGCGTAGCGGTTGTAGGCGATCACGGCCGGGATCGCCGCGAACAGGCCCATGGCCGTCGCGATGAGCGCTTCCGAGACATACGGCGCCACCACAGCCAGGGTAGCGGACTGCTGCTGCCCGATTTCCATGAAGGCGTACATGATCCCCCAGACCGTGCCGAACAGGCCTACATACGGGCTGGTCGAGCCGATCGTCGCCAGTGTCGCGAGGTTTTGCTCCAGGCGATCGACTTCGCGCATCTGCGCGACCCGCATGGCCCGGCGGCACTCCTCGACGATCTTGTTGGCGCTGTCGCCACCGGCTTGCAGCGCACGATTGAATTCCCGGAAGCCCGCTTCAAAAATGCTGGCCATCCCGATACTGCCACCCTTGGCACGCCCTGCGCTCTGGTACAGCGTGTTCAGGTCGCCGCCCGACCAGAATGCCGCTTCGAATTCATCCGAAGCGTCCTGGGTCCGGCTTATCAGGCGTCGTTTGGTGAAGATGATGCTCCACGACACGATCGAGGCCGCAATCAGCAGGAGCATGACGATCTTCACAGCCAGGCTCGCGCCCATGAACAGACCAACTACGGTCAGATCTGCATTCATTTCTGTTTATCCCCAAAAAAGGACGGCGGCACGCGCTTCGGCCGCATCGTATCGGCATCGAGATACGCTGCCTTGACGATGCCGCTGATCAGCAATTCGCCGTCAGTAGTATCACGAAAAATCTTCTGTTCGATATCGAATGACACCCGGGTCAGGCCCTGCAGCCCGGCTGTCACTATGAGGTCGTCGCTGAGGCGTGCGGGCGCGTGAAACTTCGCCTGCACCTCCGCGACAACGAAAATGCGGCGATCTTCGTCCTGCAGCCTGACCATGTCCACCCCCAGGGATCGCAACCACTCGGTCCGGGCGCGTTCCATGAAGCGAAAATAGTTGGCATAGTAAACAACGCCCTGCGCGTCCGTGTCTTCATAGTAAACGCGAACCGGCAGTTCGAAGGGTTTGGCATCAGTCAAAAGGCAACTCCCCGGACCCGGCCGGATGTGGCGGCGCCAGGCCAAAGTGCAGGTACGCGTTCTTCGTTGCGACGCGACCGCGCGAGGTACGCATCATGAAGCCCTGTTGAATCAGGAACGGCTCGACCACGTCCTCGATGGTGCCGCGTTCTTCGCCGATCGCGGCCGCCAGGCTTTCGATGCCGACCGGTCCGCCGTCGAACTTGTCGATGATGGTCCGGAGCAAACGCCGGTCCATCGCGTCGAATCCATGTGGATCAACCTGCAGAACGTCCATAGCATTGGCAGCAACTGCCCCGGTCACGACACCATCGCCTTCAACCTCGGCAAAATCCCGGACGCGCCGCAGCAGGCGATTCGCGATGCGCGGCGTACCCCGTGAGCGCGTGGCAATCGCCGTCGCGCCCTCGTCTTCAATCGGCAGGTTCAGGATCCCGGCAGAACGTCGCGCGATGGCCTCGAGATCGTCCGCTCCGTAAAACTCGAGCCGCTGCACAATACCGAAGCGATCGCGCAGCGGCGACGTCAGCAGCCCGGCACGCGTGGTGGCACCAACCAGGGTAAACGGCGGCAGGTCCAGCTTGATCGATCGGGCCGCCGGGCCCTCGCCGATCATGATGTCGAGCTGAAAGTCCTCCATCGCCGGGTAGAGCACCTCCTCGACGACCGGGCTCAGGCGATGAATTTCGTCCACGAACAACACGTCGTTCGGCTCGAGATTGGTCAGGATCGCGGCAAGGTCGCCCGGCCGCTCCAGCACGGGTCCCGAGGTCTGCCGCAGGTTGACGCCCATCTCGTTGGCAACAATATGCGCGAGCGTGGTCTTGCCGAGACCCGGCGGGCCGAAAATCAGCACATGGTCCAGCGCTTCGCTGCGGCGACGAGCCGCCTCGATAAAGACGGCCATCTGTTGCTTGACGCGCGGCTGCCCGACGTAGTCCTCGAGCCGCTTCGGTCGGATCGCGCGGTCGAACGCCGGGTCGTCGGCGATAGCTTCGGCCGTGGTCAGCCGGTCGTGTTCCACGTTCGCCATTTAAAGGGCCGCCTGTTTAAGTGCTTGCCGGATAATATCCTCGGCCGAGTGGCCCTCGATATCGAGTTTGCCGAGAAGCTTGTTGACTTCGTTGGCCCTGTATCCGAGCGCCACGAGTGCATCGAAGGCTTCGGACCGGGCGCTGGCCTCGACGCTGACAGCCTGGCCGGGCAGTGAGGGCGCACCGACGTCGCCGACCTTGTCGCGCATTTCCATGATCAGGCGTTCTGCCGTCTTCCTGCCGATACCCGGTACCTTCGAGAGTGTCGCGGCATCTTCGTATTCAACACAGCGGCGAAAATCGCTGACCGTCATTGACGACAGGACGCCGAGCACCATCTTGGCGCCGACCCGGTTGACCTTGAGCAGCGTACGGAACAACGTGCGCTCTTCGTCCGTCGCGAATCCATAGAGAATCTGCGCATCTTCCCGCACCAGCAAGTGCGTGTGCAGGAACAACTCGGTGCCGGTCGCCGGTAACTCGAGAAACGTCGACATCGGGGTCTCGACTTCGTAGCCGACGCCGTTGCACTCCACCACGATATGCGGGGCGTGTTTCGCCACGAGGCGGCCGCGCAGCGAGCCGATCATCGCAGCCCCGCAATGCGATTGCCGGTGCCGAGCTGGTCATGGACACGTCGCTGGTTGCCGTGGCACATGGCGGCGGCCAGCGCATCCGATGCATCCGGCGCCGGCGTACCGTCCAGCTGCAATATCGAGACAACCATGTGCTGAACCTGCTCCTTGGTCGCTGCTCCGGTGCCAACGACCGCCTGTTTGATTTCCCGCGGCGCGTACTCGAACACCTCGATGTTGTGCTGGAACGTGGCACACAGCGCGGCGGAGCGTGCGTGCCCGAGCTTCAGGGCGCTGCCGGCATTCTTGTGCATGAAGACGCTCTCGATCGCGACGATATCCGGCCGATACTCGGCCATGATGTCGCTCACGGACTCGAAAATCTGGCGCAGGCGGTCTGCGAAAGCCCCTTCCATGCTGCGGATCGTGCCGCTGGTCACGTAGGTTGGCGTATCGCCCTGGAAATCGAGGACGCCGAACCCGGTCAGACGAGAACCTGGATCGATGCCGAGTATGCGTCGTTTGTCCGTCAATGCCGTCTCAAAGTTCCGCCAGTACGTCTTCGCTGATGTCCGCGTTTGAATACACTTCCTGGACGTCGTCGAGATCTTCGAGCATTTCGAGCATCTTGATCATCGATCCGGCCTCCTTGGGCCCGAGTTCTGCATTGGTGGATGCACGCATCGTGATCTGGGCGGATTCCGCCACCATGCCGGCCGCCTTCATCGCGTCGCGAACCTGCTCAAAGTCGCCTGGCGATGTCAGGACCTCGATAGACCCGTCGTCATCAGGGATAACATCCTCGGCGCCGGCTTCAATGGCGGCTTCCATGACGGCATCTTCATCGCTGCCTTCCGGGTACAACAACTGCCCAACCTGGTTAAAAAGGTAATTCACCGAGCCGTCGGCGCCGAGGTTCCCGCCGAACTTGGAAAACGCATGGCGGACATCGGCCACGGTGCGGTTCCGGTTGTCTGTCAGGCAGTCCACCATGACGGCCGTGCCGCCGGGGCCGTAGCCCTCGTAACGAACCTCGAAAAAGTCGTCGCCGTCCATCTCGCCGGCGCCCCGTTTGATCGCCCGGTCGATATTGTCCTTCGGCATCGACTGCGCCTTGGCCTTGTCGACAGCAAGGCGTAGTCGCGGGTTCGCATCCATATCGCTGCCGCCCATCTTGGCTGCAACGGTAATCTCGCGAATCAGCTTGGTAAAAAGCTTGCCGCGCTTCTTGTCCTGGGCGCCCTTGCGGTGCTGAATATTCGCCCACTTACTGTGTCCTGCCATGGTGTCCTGCTTGTATTATGCCCAAGTGTGCGTCTCGGCCGGTTTGTATCGCCGAAACTGCGCGTATGATAACGGGAAATACCGCGAACGGCACTTAAGAAGAATCATTGCAGATGTCAGCCAAAGATGCTGAAAACACGGCGCCCGACCCACTCAGCGCCAACCAACGTGACATCAACGGCAATGATGCTGTCGTGGCTGTGCGCGCCTACGTCGCTGCGTTACCCGAGCGCGAGGGCCGCGACGCCTGCATCGCGGAAGGCCGCAGTATCGCGGCGATCGTCGAGCCACTGGGCCTGCCGACCGAAATCCTCGCCGCAGTGCAAATCTACCCCTTGTACCGGGACGGGTTTATCAGCCCTAATTCATTAGAAAACAGTGTATTAAAGGGTATATCTCGATTCATTCTTGGTCTGCAACAGCTTGACCAGTTCTCGCTTCCCGATCACTGGCAGCCCGGCGAGGCCCTCGCTGTGCAGCAATCCGAAGCGCTGCGCAAAATGCTGTTGGCCGTGGTCTCCGACGTCCGCCTGGTGCTGGTGCGTATCGCCGACCAGTTGTACCGGCTGCGCCAGGCCAAGAAGGCGGACATCGCGATGCGGCAGGCGCTCGCCCTCGAAAGCCGTGAGATCTATGCACCGCTTGCCAACCGTCTCGGCGTCTGGCAACTCAAGTGGGAGCTCGAAGATCTTGCGTTTCGCTACCTGGAACCCGATACCTACGCCGAAATCGCGCGAACGCTGAAGGAAAAAAGGACCGAACGCGTCAAGTTCATTCGGCAGTTTGAGCGGATACTGCACAAGGAGCTGGCTAAGGAAGGCATCAAGGCGGAAATATCCGGCCGCCCGAAGCACATCTACAGTATCTACCGAAAGATGCAGCGCAAGGACCGGGGCATCGAGTCGCTCTTCGATATTCGCGCGGTACGCCTGCTCGTCGATACCGTGGGAGACTGCTATGCCGCGCTCGGCATCGTGCACAACCTCTGGTCCTATATCCCTGGCGAGTTTGACGATTACATCGCCAACCCGAAAGACAACGACTACCGGTCTTTGCATACGGCTGTGGTCGGACCCGAGAAGAAGACGGTCGAGATCCAGATTCGTACACACGAGATGCATCGGCACGCGGAACTCGGCGTCGCGGCACACTGGCGGTACAAGGAAGGCGGTGGCGCGCCGGCGGCGTTCGACCAGAAGATTCGCTTCCTGCGCCAGCTGCTGGAACCGACCGACGACGGGGCCGACCTGCTCGACCAGATTCGCGACGACTTTTTCGAGGACCGGGTCTATGCCGTCAGCCCCAAGGGCGATGTCGTGGAACTGCCCGCATCGGCAACGCCGCTGGATTTCGCGTATCACGTCCACACGCAGGTGGGCCATCGGTGCCGCGGCGCCAAGGTCAATGGTCGCATTGTACCTTTGACCTACCAGATCCAGAACGGCGACCAGATTGAGATCATTACCGGTAAACAGGCACAGCCCAGCCGCGACTGGCTGAGCCCGAAACTGGGCTACCTGGCGGGCGCGCGTGCCCGTGCCAAGGTTCGGAACTGGTTCCGGCAACAGGATCGCGACCAGCACATGCGCCAGGGCCGCGAGGTTCTCGATCGCGAACTCGCGAGACTCAATGTTCGTGATGTGCCAACCGACGCTATCGCGAAGCAGCTCAAGTACAAGGACACTGACGCCTTGTGCGTCGCGGTGGGTGCCGGCGACCTCACTTCTGCATCCATTGCCACCGCCTTGCAGCATATCCGCGGCGCCGAACTCTCAGAGCAGGTTCGTCCCCGGCGGGCACGCAAGAAGACCGATAGCACGGGACTTGCCGCCGTGACCGGTGTCGGGGATCTCATGTGTAACTTCGCACGTTGCTGCAGGCCGGTGCCGCCCGAGGCCATCGTCGGCTACATCACGGTGGGACGTGGCGTCAGCATTCATCGCCAGGACTGTGGCAACTTCCTGGGCCTGAACCAGCGGCACCCGGAGCGTATTGTCGCGATAACCTGGGGCAAATCGGAGTCTGAGGCGGCCTATCCCGTCGATCTTAGCCTGCACGCATTCGACCGGTCGGGACTGATTCGCGACATTACGGCCGTGCTGGCCGATGACGATGCCAACGTCCTCGACATGAAGAGCCATACAGACAAGAAATCCATGCAGGTCGTCATGGAGATAAGCATTGAGATCAAGGATTTGCCGACGTTGAGTACCGTAATCACGAAGCTGGAGCAGCTTCCCAACGTCGTGTCGGTCAGGCGCCAGGCCTGAACTTAGTGAACAGTGACCCCGGCTCGAACCGAGACAAGGTCACTGTCCCTGTTTTCGGATTATTCGGCCGCGGGCGGCGTCGGGCTGGTCTTGCCCTTGCCTTTCGCAATATCCGTTGCCAGTGCCATCATTGATGTCAGGTCACCGAGGTTCGCCGGAACGACATACGTGTTGCCTGTCTTGGCCAGTTTTCCGAACTCGCCGATGTACTGTTCGGCAACGCGCAACTGCATGGCCTCAGCGCCGCCCTGCTCGATCACAGCGTTTGCCACCTTGCGCAAGCCCTCGCCCGTCGCTGTCGCGACTGCAAGAATAGCTTCTGCCTCACCCTGGGCTTCATTGATCTGCTGGATCTTTGCCGCCTCGGACTCTTTGACAACCCGCTGCTTCTCGCCCTCGGCTTCGTTGATCTTTGCGTCACGAACACCTTCCGACGTCAGAACCACCGCACGCTTTTCACGCTCGGCGCGCATCTGCTTCTCCATCGCACTCAAAACATCCTGTGGCGGATTGATGTTTTTGATCTCGTAGCGCAGCACCTTCACGCCCCAGGGATCCGATGCCTTGTCGAGTTCCGCGACAACGTTCTGGTTGATCGTGCCACGCTCCTCGAATGTGCGGTCGAGATCGATCTTGCCAATCTCGGAACGCAGGGTGGTTTGCGCGAGCTGCGAAATTGCAAACATGTAGTTGCCGATTCCGTAGGACGCCCTGCCCGGATCCAGCACCTGCATGTAGAGTACGCCATCGACGCCGACCTGGACGTTGTCCTTGGTAATACAGACTTGCTCGGCGATGTCCGCGGCCTGCTCTTTCAGCGTGTGCTTGTAAGCAACCTTGTCGATAAAGGGAAACAGGATGTGGAACCCTGCATTCAAGGTCTTGGCGTACTTGCCGAGTCGCTCAACGACAAATGCATTCTGCTGCGGGACGACGATCGCTGTCTTGACAAGAATGACGATCGCAAGAAAGAGAAAACCAAGCGAAAAGATGAGTGATGTATCCATTTAAAAATTCCTCGTTCCGTGCCTATTCGGCTGTGACATGCAGCGTCAGACCATCAGCCTTGACGACGACTACCCGGGCGCCACTGGCGATCGGCGCGCTCCCAACATTCCTCGCGGTCCAGTTGGTTCCCCGGTATTCCACCCGACCCTCGGCTCCCGGAGCCAGGTCCCGGTTCACGATGATCGATTCGCCCGACAGGTTCTCGCGATAGCCGACCGTTCCGCCATGAATCTTCTGGTAAAGACTCTTGCGAAACGTAAAAAAGGAAATCAATGCCATTGTGGCGAATGCCAACCATTGAGCCCACTCCGGCATGACGATCCCCAACAAGCTGGCGAGACCAACCAAAGCTGCCGAGATACCGAGGAACACAAGGTAAAACTGCGCGTCAATAGCGAAGAGCTCTACGGCCAGAAGGACCGCGCCCAGAACCATCCAACTCCACCACGTCATCGTGCTTCTCCCAAGCGTGCAATTCTTGCCACTATATCGCGAAACCAGAATCAACGGCAGCTTGAAAGGACGCTTTCGCGCCCCAATATGCGGTAACATTCTGCGGGCCGCCAGAATAAATGACAGAAGGGGGACGGCATGCAGGAATCAGGCACTTCAATCGCGGAGTTCTTTACCAATCTCGTTGCAACGCTCAACGGATACGTCTGGAGCTCAGCGCTAATCTACCTGTGCCTCGGTGCCGGCCTTTTCTACTCCATACTGACACGTTTCGTACAGGTGCGGATGTTCCGCGAGATGATTCGCCTGCTGTTCTCCAGCAAGGAATCGGAGCACGGCATCTCCTCGTTCCAGGCACTCGCCGTGTCATTGTCGGGACGAGTTGGCACCGGCAATATCGCCGGTGTCGCGGCTGCAATCGGCTTCGGTGGACCCGGCGCCGTGTTCTGGATGTGGGTCGTCGCATTTCTTGGATCCGCGACGGCGTACATCGAATCCGCACTCGGCCAGATCTACAAGGAAGTCGATGAAGGCCAATACCGTGGTGGCCCGGCCTACTACATCGAGAAAGCCATGGGCCAGAAATGGTATGCCTGGATTTTCGCGATTGTCACGATCTTCGCCTGCGGTGTGTTGCTGCCTGGTGTGCAGTCAAACAGCATCGGCAATGCCGCGAATCTTGCTGTCGGTGGCGACACGATGGTTAATTTCCTGGGTGACGCGGTGGCCGCTGACAAACTGGCCACCGGCATTGTCGTCGTCGCAGTACTCGGCTTTATCATTTTCGGTGGCGTCCGCCGCATCGCTCATGTCACACAGGTCATCGTGCCGTTGATGGCATTCGGCTACATCCTCATGGCGGTTGGCATCATCCTTTACCACATCACCGAATTGCCGGCGATCATCGCGTTGATCATTAGTGATGCCTTCAGCCCAATGGCCGGCGTTGGTGCCGCGATCGGCTGGGGCGTGAAACGAGGAATCTACTCGAACGAGGCTGGACAAGGCAGTGGTCCACACGCAGCTTCGGCATCTGAGGTACAGCATCCGGCACAACAGGGCCTGGTGCAGTCGTTCTCGGTGTACGTGGATACGCTGTTTGTTTGCTCTGCTACGGCATTCATGATTCTGATCACGCAGCAATACTACGTTGCGGGAGTTGATACTACGGTCAGCGGCGGTGTGCTCGGGCCCGATGTCATTATTGCCAGCCCGGCGTTTACGCAAATGGCGCTTGAGAGCGTCATGGGCGGCTTCGGCAAGATCTTCGTTGCGGTCGCGCTGTTCTTCTTCGCCTTCACGACACTGCTTGCGTACTACTACATCGCGGAGACAAACGTCGCCTACATCCGCCGCACGTTGCATGTTCCAGGGCTATTGAAAGGCCTCAAGGTCGTGACACTGGGCTCCGTGTTTTACGGCACTATTCGTGAGGCCAATCTTGCGTGGGCAATGGGCGACCTGGGCGTCGGCCTGATGGCCTGGCTCAATATCATGGGCATCCTGATTCTATTCTTCATGGGTCGCCCGGCTCTGCGGGCCCTGAAAGACTACGAAGAACAGCGCAAGGCCGGCGTCAAGAACTACACCTTCGACCCGAAGAAGCTCGGCATCAAGAACGCCGACTTCTGGGAGAAATAAGGTACCGGACACCCTATTTCTGGCGGTAGAATTCGGCGAGAGCACCAGGTCGATGAAATAGGGTGTCCGGTACCGTATTTATTAATACGGTGTCCGGTACCCTATTTGTTGGGGAAGTTGAGTGCTTTGTTGTCCACGGCGAGTGCCGCTTCATGCACGGCTTCCGCGAGGCTCGGATGCGCATGAATCGTGCGTTGAATGTCTTCGGTGCTGGCCGAAAACTCGAGCGCGAGCACGGCTTCCGAAATTAGCTCGCCGGCCATCGGGCCGACAATGTGCACGCCGAGAATTTCGTCATCTTCCTTTGAAGAGATGATCTTCACAAACCCGGACGTTTGTTCCATCGCCTTCGCGCGACCGCTTGCCATGAACGGGAACTGACCCGTCTTGTAGGCGATTCCGCTATTCTTGACCTCTTCCTCGGTCTTTCCGGTCCAGGCGATTTCGGGATTCGTGTACAAGACCGACGGTATGACATCGTAGTTCATCTCGGCGACCTCGCCGGCGATCAGGTCAGCGACCATCACGCCCTCTTCCGAGCCTTTGTGTGCCAGCATGGGACCACGTACACAGTCACCGATCGCATACACGCCTTTTACGCGCGTGCGGCATTCATCATCGACAACAATGAAGCCGCGTTCATCGAGTTGGATTCCCGCATCGTCCGCGAACAACCCGTCCGTTACCGGTCTGCGGCCAACGGCCACGACGAGCTTTTCCACCTCGATCGATTGTGCGCCATCCTTGTCCTCGTACTCGACTGTTACGCCGCTCTTGCCGGCAGTTGCCTTCGAGACCTTGGCACCGAGTTTGATGTCGAGGCCCTGCTTCTTGAAATCACCCGCGGCAACCTTGGCGACATCACGATCCGCCATGAACAGGAAGTCGTCCATCGCTTCGAGAATGGTGACCTCTGCCCCGAGTCGAGCCCAAACGCTACCAAGCTCCAGTCCGATGACGCCTGCGCCAACGACTCCCAGGGTCTTGGGTACAGCGTCCAGCTCAAGGGCACCCCACGAATCGATAATCCGGTCGTCGTCGAACTTTGCTATCGGCAGTTCGATCGGCGCGGAACCCGATGCCAGGATAATGTGCTCTGCCGAGATGATCTCCTTGTCGCCCTTGACCGGTGTGAACTCGACCTGCTTGTTCTTTAGAAGTTTGCCATGACCCACGAGGCCTTCCACCTTGTTGGCCTTGAACAGCCCCGCAATACCCCCCGTAAGCTGACGGACTATACCGGCGCGACGCTTTTGCATCGCAGCGATGTCCATCTCCACGTTGCCGGTCTTGATCCCGTGCTTCTTAAAGTCATGCCCTGCCTTGTGGTAAAGCTCGGACGACTCGAGCAATGCCTTCGACGGAATACACCCCGCATTCAGGCAGGTACCACCAAATGCGTTTTTGCCATCCTTGTTCTGCCATTCGTCGATGCATGCAACCGTTTTGCCGTGCTGCGCCGCACGAATAGCGGCAATGTAACCCGCCGGGCCTGCACCAATAACGACTACGTCAAAACTTCTGCTCATGAGAATCAGCTTCCTGTTAGCGAATTATCTGCTCAGACCTGCAGCAGCAGGCGAGAAGGATCTTCCAGTTGCTCCTTGATCGAAACCAGGAACTGCACCGCTTCCTTGCCATCAATGATGCGATGATCGTACGTCACGGCCAGGTACATCATCGGCCGCGCAACGATCTCGCCGTCGACGACCATTGGCCGTTGCTGGATCGAATGCATGCCGAGGATGGCACTCTGCGGCTGATTCAGAATTGGCGTCGACATCATCGATCCGAAGATACCGCCATTCGTGATGGTGAACGTACCACCCGTCAGGTCGTCCATGCTGATGCTGCCGTCCTGGGCCTTCGCCGCCACCTCGGTCAGCGCACCTTCGAACTCCGCAAAACTCATCTGGTCGACATCGCGAATAACCGGAACCATCAACCCCCGATCGCTTGAGACGGCGATACCGAGGTCGTAATAGTTGTGGTAGACGATGTCACTGCCTTCGACCGAAGCATTCACGACCGGGAACTTCTTGAGCGCCTCGACCGCCGCCTTGGCGAAGAACGACATGAAGCCGAGGCGTACGCCGTGCGTTTTCTCAAATTCGTCCCGGTACTTCTTGCGTAGCGCCATCACCTCGGTGAGATCGACTTCATTGAAAGTCGTCAGCATTGCCGCGGTTTGCTGTGCCTCGACAAGACGCTCTGCGATACGTGCACGCAACCGTGTCATCGGTACGCGTTTCTCTTCGCGCACAAGCCCCTGTTCAACGACGTCGACACCAACGGCTGGCGCAGCATCGCCCGGTGCTACTTCACTGCTGGAATCGGACTTGAGAAACGCCATGACGTCGGCCTTGGTGATGCGGCCGTCCTTGCCCGATCCCGTTACCATCGTCGCATCGAGATCGTGCTCGTCCAGGAGGCGGCGAACCGACGGACTCGTCTTGGCGGGTCCCTTCATCTTTTTCGCCGCCGGCGCAGCCTGCTTTTTGGCCTTCTTTTCGACGTCAGGCGCTGCTTGCTTCTCGGCTGCCGGTGCCGACACTTCAGCGCCCTCACCTTCCTCGAGAATAGCGAGTACGTCACCGGCAACGACCGTGGCGCCATCTTCGAC
This sequence comes from uncultured Chromatiales bacterium, assembly GCA_965368465.1. Taxonomy (GTDB): domain Bacteria; phylum Pseudomonadota; class Gammaproteobacteria; order Steroidobacterales; family Woeseiaceae; genus UBA1847. The sequence continues at coordinate 24,707 of CBDUMZ010000006.1, read as the reverse complement.
AACGATCTTCGAGATCGTGCCTGCCGCCGGCGCAGGAACCTCGAGGACGACCTTGTCGGTCTCGAGATCAACAAGATTTTCATCGCGAGCGACACGCTCACCGACAGACTTGTGCCAGGCGACGAGCGTCGCATCGGTTACGGATTCAGGTAAAGGCGGTACCTTTATCTCAATGGTCATGTTGTCTTCCGTTTGGTTTTTTCAGGCTTGCGGACTTTGCTTGCCTCGGTATGAATATCGAGCGCCGCGTCGACCAGCGCCTGTTGCTGTTGCAGATGCACTTTAAAGATGCCGGAAGCAGGCGCTGCTGCGCCCTGGCGTCCCGCGTAATAGAGTTGCTGATGGTCGCCGAGCGGCTCCTGCAGGCGATGCTTGATCTGGTACCACGCCCCCTGGTTCTGGGGCTCTTCCTGGCACCAGACAATTTCCTCGACATGACGGTATTGCTCAATCACGTCGGCGTACTCCGCAATGGGGAACGGGTACAACTGCTCGATGCGAATGATCGCGATATCGGCAATTGCGTTCACCTCGCGGGCCTCCAGCAGATCGTAATACACCTTGCCACTGCAGAAGACGACACGCCGCGTCTTCTTCACGTCGATAGCTTCGATCTCGGGGATGATCACCTCGAAGCGCCCGCTCGACAACTCGGTCAGGGACGACACGGACATCTTGTGGCGCAGCAAGCTCTTCGGTGTCATGACGATGAGCGGCTTGCGGAAATGTCGTACGTGCTGACGCCGCAGCATGTGGAACATCTGTGCCGGCGTAGACGGTACGCAGACCTGCATATTGTGCTCCGCACAGAGTTGCAGGAAACGCTCAAGGCGTGCCGAGGAGTGTTCCGGCCCCTGCCCTTCGTAGCCGTGCGGCAGGAACATGGTCAGGCCGCAAAGACGCCCCCACTTGGACTCGCCTGAGCTGATGAACTGGTCGATGACGACCTGCGCGCCGTTGGCGAAATCGCCAAACTGGCCTTCCCAGATAACCAGCGTATCGGGTGCGGTACTCGCGTAGCCGTACTCGAATCCGAGCACGGCCTCTTCCGACAGGAATGAATCGATCACACGAAATGCATTCGGTTTTTCGACGATGTGTTCGAGCGGTACGTACTCGCGGTTGTTTACCTGGTTGTGCAACACGGCATGCCGGTGGAAGAACGTACCGCGGCCGCTGTCCTGGCCAACCAGCCTTACGGTATGACCCTCTCGCAACAACGAGGCGTACGCCATCGTCTCCGCGAATCCCCAGTCCATGTCCACCTCGCCGGACGCCATCTTGACGCGGTCGTCCATGATGCGTTGCACGCGTCCATGCAGCCTGACGTCGGGCGGGATAAAGGTGATCGCGGCGCCGAGGCTTGCCACCGTCCCCGGGCTGATCGTGGTATCGGCGGGTTCGTCCCATTCCGTGTGCAGGTAGGGCGACCAGTCGACGGTGTACTCGTCACCGATCAGGCCGAGACTCGACTTCGGTACCGGTTCGCCCCGATCCAGGCGATCCCGGTAGTTCTCCTGCAGTGTCACAGCCGTCGTCGAATCGATGACGCCTGTCGCCTCGAGACGCTCGGCGTACAACTCGCGTGTGGTCCTGTGGCTCTTGATTCGACCGTACATTATCGGCTGCGTTGCCGACGGTTCGTCCGCCTCATTGTGCCCGTGGCGGCGGTAGCAGACGAGATCGATAACGACATCCTTGCGGAATTTCTGGCGGTAGCTCAGTGCCAGGCGCGTCACGAACAGGACGGCCTCAGGATCGTCGCCATTGACATGAAAAATCGGCGCCTCGATCATCTTGGCCACGTCGGAACAGTAGTCCGTCGAACGCGCATCCGATGGGCGGCTCGTCGTAAAGCCGATCTGGTTATTGACGACGATATGCACCGTGCCGCCCGTGCGGAAACCGTTCGTCTGCGACATCTGGAAGGTCTCGGTAACCACGCCCTGCCCGGCAAACGCCGCATCGCCGTGAATCAGCACCGGCAGTACCTCCTGGCGCTCGGTGTCATTGCGGCGCTGCTGGCGCGCGCGCACGGATCCCTCGACAACGGGATTGACGATCTCGAGGTGCGACGGGTTGAACGCGAGGGCAATATGCACGTTGCCACCCGGGGTCTTCATGTCCGCCGAGAAGCCCTTGTGATACTTCACGTCACCCGAGCCACGCAGTTCGTCCAGGTCGTAGTTGCCTTCGAACTCCTCGAACAACTCCTCCGGCGACTTGCCCAGTATGTTGACGAGCACGTTGATGCGACCGCGATGCGCCATGCCGATAACGATTTCGCGTATACCTGACGAACCACCTTGCTGGATGATGTCGTCGAGCATCGGAATCAGGCTCTCACCACCTTCGAGCGAGAAACGCTTCTGGCCGACATAGCGCGTGTGCAGGTAACGCTCGATACCCTCGGCACTGGTCAACTGCTCCAGCGTCCAGCGGCGCTCTTCGTCACTCAGCTTGTCCGCCACGGCACCTCTTTCGAAATGCCGGCGCAGCCACAGGCGCTCGCGCGCCCTCGAGATATGTGCGAACTCGGCACCGATCTTGCCGCAGTAGATCGACCTCAGCAGTTCCAGGATATCGCGCAATTTCATGCGCTCGTTACCGGTGCCGGCGAGACCACCCGTAAAGAACTCGGTGTCCATGTCGGCCTCGGTCAGACCGAGGTAGTCGAGCTTGAGAACACCGGGAATTCGCCGATCCATAAGCTGCAGCGGGTCGATGTCGGCGATCTGGTGACCGCGCAGACTGTATACCTGGATGAGTCGCGATACGGCCGCCTGCTTCTCGCCGGACGTAACGGGCTTGCCGGAGCTGCGGGTGCTTACCGTGCCGCTGCGTCGCCCTGTCCGGGCTTCAGCCAGCAATTCTTCCCGAATCCGGGAGTGCACGACCTCCGTATCGGCGTCGCCCATCGACTCGAAATACTCGCGCCATCCTGCGGGCACGCCGTCCGGATCCTCTAGATACTGCTCGTAGAGGCGCTCCACGGCACTGGCATTCGCACCGAACAAGGGTGTGGATGCCAGTTGTTCCTTCAGAGAATTACTCATTATTTCAGCGACTTAAGGGGGCTACTGTAGGCCCGCGGGTTGCTTTTCTGGCCACGCCAAAAAAAGGGGCGCTAGTGTATCCCAAGCGTCCCGGCAGGGGAATCCAAAAAGCGCGAGGCAGATCCGACTAGGACAGGCTGAAGAGATTGACCAGTTCGTAACAGACAAGGCAAGCATAGAACGTGAAGAACGTAGTCAGGAAGAGTCCCGTCCGCAGCCGGTTCAGGAACCGGGCCTTGGCCAGGAACACCAGGACGAAGATGCCGAACGCCGTCATTGCAAGCTTGGTACTCGTAAACAGGGCCGTTCCCTGGGACATGACCGCGTTCATGACCGGGTTGGCCTCGATCATGCCCCGGTCCAGAAGCTGCAAGGTCAGGAATGCGTCCGCACAGGACAGGAGCATCGTGCCTGTCGCGAGAAAGAACAGCCAGGGATGGTGCCAATCCAGGAAGATGACTTCGGTATCCGCGGCGCGACGATGCGCACGGCGCCGGGAGAACGTAAACCCGTAGACAACGGTTCGCCAGGAAAACTGTCGGCGGTCGGCGTTGTTGCGCGACGTCACTACTGCTGTGTTCGCTGTCATGGTCCCTTCAGGTACTCCGTTATTCGCCGCTGTCCGTGGTCGCGGTGAGCAGGTAGGCAATCAGGTCGTCCCTGTCTTCCTGTCTCAACACACCGCCAAATGTCATCCGGTTCCCTGGCAGGAAACGTCCCGGCTGTGCGAGCCAGGCATCCAGCGCCTCGGGCGTCCATACGAAATCGGCACTTCGCAGGGCACCGGAATAGTCGAAACCACCGCGCGATCCCGCTTTCGTGCCGAAGAACCCGTGCAGCGCGGGGCCGATCATGTTTGGCCCATCCCTGTCGAAACTGTGACAAGCCTTGCAGATCTGCGCCTGCCTTTCGCCATTGGACGGATCGGCGTCCCTGTACGGTGCAGCCGCGAGGTATTCCCGTGCATCCAGGACGACTTGGTCGCCCAGGGTGGCCGCTGTGGGAAGTGGAGTCGTACCTGACTCGGTCACGTTGTCTTCGGTTGCGTTGCCGCACGCGGCGACCAGTGTCGCCACTCCGGCAATTGCCAACAGCCTGCAGTATTCCCTCAATGCCAACCCTCAAAGCCTTCGCCAGCAACAAATATAGAGCAATTTGCGTACCAGCGCCGCATCAAATTGATTTCCCGTACTATTTGCCTCAACGCGCTGGATTAGGTCAAGTCAGTTGTAAACATCGCCGACAGATTTCCGGCGGCTCAATTGGTATCGGCCCGTTTTCAGGGGATAATCACACCGGAGTGCACGGGGGAGGTTTCACATGAAGGGCTACACGGGCGTTGCCGCCGATGGCGAGGCGATTCACTACGTCGATCGCAAGCGTTGGCTCTGGCTCCTGTCCGTGGTGTACCCGCTGCAGGCGCTCCTTCCCGTCGCGCTACACGCCTCGACCGGCAACGAACTCTGGTTCCTGCTGCCCTTCCTGACCAACTTCGTGCTTGCGCCATTGCTGGACTGGCTGATCGGCGAAGACACGAACAATCCGCCGGATGAAGTCATCATGCAGCTCGAGCAGGATGTCTACTATCGACGGCTGACGTACATCGTCGTGCCGTTGCATTTCATCACCCTGTTCGGGTGCGCCGCCTATGCCCTTACCCAGCCGTTGAGCTGGTGGGCGTTCGTACTGCTTGCCGCCGTTGCGGGCATGACAGCGGGGCTCGCGATCAACACCGGTCACGAACTGGGTCACAAGAATTCGAGAATCGAGAGAACCCTGTCGAAGATCGTGCTCGCCGTCGCCGCATACGGGCACTTCACGGTCGACCACAATCGCGGCCACCACCTGCTTGTGTCCACGCCGGAAGACGAGGCGAGCGCGCGCATGGGAGAGAGCATCTACAAGTTTGCCCTGCGAGAAATTCCGGGCGCGTTCCGCAGGGCCTGGACCATCGAACGGGAGCGCCTCGCGTCGCGCCAGAAGCCGCTCTGGCATTACAGCAACCCGATCCTGCAGTCCTACGCGATCAGTCTCGCCGTCGCTGTCATTCTGATTATTGCATTCGGCTGGCTGTCGCTTGCCTTTCTCGCGATTCATCACGCGCTCGCCTACTGGCAGTTGACCAGCGCGAATTACATCGAGCACTACGGACTGTTGCGCGCGAAGAACGCGAAAGGCCGCTACGAACGCTGCGAGCCGCACCACTCCTGGAACTGCAATTTTGTCGTGAGCAACCTCGTTCTGTTCCACCTCGAACGGCATTCCGACCATCACGCACACCCGTTGCGCCGCTACCAGTCGCTGCGGCACTTCCCCGACCTGCCGCAACTCCCCAACGGCTACTTCGGCATGTACGCAATCGCTTACCTGCCCTGGCTTTGGTTCAGGGTCATGGACAAGCGGCTCATGGCGCTGCCCCACATCGACGGGGATCTCGACAAGGTCAACATTGACCCCGTCGCGAAACCATCGATTTTCCTGCAATGGGGGCGGGACAAGATGGTCGAGCCGACCTTTACGGATTTGCCAAAACTCTAGATTTCGGCCGAATTCACCGTGCGACATGCGGGCCAGGCACCGCCACCATCACCACCGTGAGAACAACGTCACCCGCACGCATCGACGTCATCGCCCTGCTCCTTGCCCTGACGGCCGCCTTGATCGCACGCGCACTCGTACAGATCAAGTTGAGAGAGGCCGGCCTGGCAGAGCCCGTCGCGTCGGACTTGTCGTACCTCGTCGTCCCACTCATCCTGGCGACACTCTCACTGCCGGTTCTCAGCAAGCACCGCCACTTCGTTGCCGCTCTCTTCAGCACCAGGCAGTTAACGCTACGCGTTGTCGTCGCGGCGCTTGTGGTGGGCCTGTTGTTCCGCGTCGCAACCGGGGCGCTACTCGTCGCGCGAATCGCGTTTGGCTGGCAGGTCAACGACAACCCGGCCGCCATCGAGGGACCGCTCCTCCACATTCAGTGCCCGCCGGCGGCCAGCATGCTGCTCGGATTCGCCGTGTCCTCGCTTCTCATCCCGCTGATCGAAGAACTCGTGCATCGCGGGTTTGTACAGACTTTCCTGCATCGACACGGGGCCTTCATATCCGTGGGCGCGTCCGCAACGGTATTCGCGGCCTTTCATCCGGCCTCAGGGCTGCTGTTTGCTTTCGCCGGCGGCGTCCTGCTCGGCGCGATGTACCGGCTTTCCGGCTGCTTGTGGCCGCCGATCATCGCTCACTCCGTCATCAACCTGACACCGCAGTTCACGTGGCGATGCATGAGCCTCCAATGGAACCCGCAGGCCGATTCACTGCCACTGTGGGCGCCCGGGCTCGTGGCCATGTTCCTGTTCATGCTCGCCCTGTGCGCCGGCCTCTGGTTGCTCCTGGCCATGATCAGGTGCCGGACCCCGTAGAGTCCGGCACCTGGCGGTCACAGCGCGTTGGCCACACGCTCGATGATGTGTGACGTCGCGGCCACGACACCCTCATAGATATTGATCAGGTCCTGGCCGAGATTCGCTGAATCACGAACGCCGCCAAGGTCGTTGCCTTCGGTCCCCCCTGAGCCGCTGTCACCGGAGCACTCGGTGCCGGCCCCTGATACAAACCCGATTTCGCTCATTGTTAGTTCACGCATGTTCAATCTCCTTTTGAAACATAAGCTGTTGCGCATCCTGCGCAGCTTCAAACTACGTGCCCGTACGGTCCTGCGCCGCCCCCGAAATGCTGTATTCGGTCCAGATTTGACATATTCCGGCGAAATTGGCGAGCCTGTGATGCATCGCACAGTTGCCGGTGTGACCTCGATATACCCTCGGCATTGTTAATCGCTAGGGCAAAAGGTCATGAAATTCAGAACTCTGAAAGCGACGCTGGCTGCGTTCGCGCTTTTCGCATCCGGTAGTGCCGCCGCCGATTTCGGTGTCGGTGTAAAAGCCGGCACCCTGGGACTCGGTCTCGAAGGCCGCTGGGATCCACCCATTCCGTGGTTCGATCTGCGGGTCGGTCTCAACCAGTTCAGCTATGACGACAACGGTAGCTACGCCGGTATCAACTACGATGCCACGCTCGACCTGGACAACTACTACCTGACCGGCAACGTCAAGTTTCCCGCGAGCCCGTTCCGTCTCACAGTGGGTGCGTTCTCAAACGGTAACGAGTTGCAGTTGCTCAGCACGGATCCGCTTGGCGGGGCGCTGGGCAGTGCCACCGCGCTGCAGGGTGTCACCTCCTTCGACAGCACGGCACCCTATGTCGGCTTCGGTTTCGACTTCGAACTGTTTGGCAAAGCGGGGCTGAATCTCGACTTCGGCGTGTTGTGGCAGGGTGACCCACAGGTCACACTCGATGCGACCAACTGGGATAACCTGTCCCCCGCCGAACAGGCGGTTCTCGGTCCCGCACTCGATCTCGAGCGGGCGGAACTCGAAGACGACATGAGCGACTTCAAGGCCTGGCCTGTCGTCTCACTGGCTTTCGTCTACAACTTCTGATTTCGCAATTCCAATAATTGCGTAAAGACCCTGGTCCACGTCGCCCTGCGTCGTGGACCAGTTGCAGACGTTGGCGCTCATGGCTCTGTGGCAAGACGCCGGCGCAGCAGGGGATCCTTGCGGACGACGACAAGCGCCACGGCGATGGCTATTAACACCGGAATTGGAACGAGCATCAGCGTCGTCCAGCCGAAATACAACATGACGGTGCCTGCCAACAACGATGCCGTCGCCGACATTCCGAAAACCAGGAACTCGTTGACTGCCTGTGCGCGATGGCGCTCCGCCATTGAATAGGTGTACGTCAGCAATGTCGTGCCACCCACATAGAGGAAGTTCCAGCCCACCCCCAGCAGGACCAGGGCCCACCAGTAGTGCATCAGCGAATGTCCCTGCAGGCCGATAATCGATGTCGCGAGAAGACCGATCGCGCCGACGACCATCAGTCGCGTGACACCGACCCGGTCGATCAGGAAACCTGCGACCAGCGACGGCACGTACATTGCCAGGACATGAGCGCGAATCACACTGCTCGTCTCCTCGATCGAGTAACCGTCGGTCAGGTGCATGCTCAGGGGTGTTGCCGTCATGATGAGCGTCATGACGCCATAGGCAACAACGCCTCCGAAAACCGCCGTAAGGAACACGGGCTGTCGGACGATCTCACCCAGGGGACGATCCGCATGCGGCGCGTCGTGGTCCAGGTGGATGGTGGGTTCCCGCAACAACGACATGAGCAGCAGTTGCAGGATGAACAGCACAGCAAGCGCAGTAAGTGTGCCGGCATAGGGAATGTCGGCGATCCAGTCTTGCCCGCGCGTCGCCAGTTCCTTCCCGAGAAATGCGCCTCCTATCGGGCCCAGCAAGACAAACGAAATCGCCCGCGCGACGTACTCCGGCTCGACGCTCTCGGCGGCCGCATAGCGGTACTGCTGCGTGAAGGCCGTGTTGACGCCGAGTAACATGGTTGCCACGCAAAACAATGCGAAACTCGCTTGCTGCAGGGCAAAGACGCCGATCAGCATCCCGGCCGCAGCCACCCCGGATGCCAGCATGAAACCATGGCGGCGGCCGATACGCCGCATGAGCAGGCTGGCAGGTATCGCGGTCGCGGCAACGGCAACGACCATCAGCGACAAGGGCAAGGTCACAAACGCTTTGTTACTCGTTAGCGACGTGCCGATAATACCGCCCACTGTTACCAGCGAGATCGTCGATGCCGCCGAGATCAGCTGGCAACCGACCAGGACAAAAAGATTTCGTACTTGCATTAACCCCGCCGATCCGCATGATTAAGGGCGCATTCTCACACATTCACCCGGCATGCGCCGGAGATACTTTGGACGAACTTGAAGTCACAGCGTCGCTGCGTATTCCGATGTCGGAAATCGACATGACGGCTGTGCGCGCGCAGGGTGCCGGCGGCCAGAACGTAAATAAAGTCGCGACGGCGATTCACCTGCGTTTTGATATTGCGAACAGTCCGTCGCTGCCGGATGACTTGCGACAAACGCTGCTTGGCAGTGGCGACCAGAGGATTACATCGAATGGTGTGCTGATCATCAAGTCCCAGGAAAGCCGCAGCCAGGAGCGAAACCGCCAGGCCGCGCTGCAACGCCTGATCGACCTTCTAGGCAGCGCCGCTAGGAAACAGAAAAAGCGAATCCCGACACGGCCCGGCCGCACGGCGAAAGCGAAACGCCTCGATGCGAAAAGCCGGCGAGGTCAACTCAAGAAGTCCAGGCAAGTGGTGCGCGACGACTAGCTCGCCGGACATCGCACTCGGTCGCCATCCCACCGGCAACCCAATTCGTCCCAGTAGGCGACGATGCCAAGTCGCTCGAGTAACGGCAGGAATTCCGGGTGCGTTCGCAATGGCGCCATCTCCGGCACGAACAACATTTCCGTTGAGAACGCCTCGCCTTCCGCCTCGAGAAGCCGCGCTATTTCCATAGCGCCGTCGAGATCGCCGAGCAGCGTGCGGACGATCATCACGATCTCCGGGACGATCTTCTGCTCGGCCCATACCTGGCCGATCGCATCGAGTGCTGCCTCTTTCTCGTTCAGGTCGGCCAGGGCTGCGTAGACCGGGTCGACCCAGGAAGTCGGCGCTCCCGAGTGCGCGGTGGCCGCAATCGATTTCTCTTTGGACTCGGCAGCCCGCCCCTCCCGATACAACAGCAGTGCCTGCGTCATGAGATGCAGGTTGCCTGTCGCGCCGAGCCGCGCCGAGCGTGCAAAGTACTCGTGCGCCGCGGCGTTGTTACCGAGCCAGGTCTGTGCCATGGCGATGCGGCTATTGACCAGCGCATTGTCCGGATCGAGCGCTTCGGCCTCCAGAACCACATCGAGCGCATCCTGGAGTCGACCGGTACTCGCGAGCATGCGCGAATACCAGCTAAACGCGTTCGAATCGACGACCCTGGCATTGATCGCGCGTTGGTAAGCCGCTTCCGATTTCTTCCACTCGTCCTCCTGGTGGAATACGAAACCGTGAATAGCCCAGGACGCCTCTTCAATAGTCGGGTCAACCATCACGCCCTTTTCGAGCGTTGCCAGGGCGAGCTCGCGCATTTCATCGAACGGTGCCGCATAGTAGTCGTGGGCCAACGCGTAAGCCGTTGCCAGGGCAAGGTACGCGGGGCCGTAGTTTTCGTCCTGCCTGATCGACTCCTTGAGCAGCTCAATGGCCGATTCGAGATTGTCGCCATCGAAGCGCAGTTCAAGCGCGTAGATGCCGAGCATGTAGCTCTTGTAGGCTGCGGAATCCGGTTCGCGGCGGGTAATGAGCTGCGGCGACCGGCCGCCATCGAGATCGTCCCGTATTTTCGACGCCAGTTGCTCCTGCAATGCAAACAGGTTATCGATTGGACCAATGACCTCACCGCCGCCGACGGTCGCCCCGTTTTCACCTCGCGAAATCTGATACGAAATCCTGAGCCTGTTGTCCTGCAGCTGGACATGGCCGGTCAGTACGGACTCAACCTGGAAGCGCCTCGCAATCCTGGAGATCTCTTCGCCGTCGTAAGGCAGGCGTGCATTCTTGATCGTGAAATTGGGAATCTCGGAAAGTCGTGGCGCCAGCGTGTTCTTGATGCCATCGACGATGTACTGATTTGCCGGATTGCCGCTCAGGTTTTCGATTTGCAGGATAGCCAGCGAGCGCGGTTCCGGTTCCACACCGCTTTGCGTCCAGACATAAGCCGCGATCGCGAGAACACCGGCGGCGACGAGCGAGGCAACCGCTTTCCAGCGGCGGGCACCGGGTTCTGCGGTCGGAGACCGGCGATCGGCTGCCGCATGCAGCGCAATCGGCTGCAGCAGCCGGTATCCTCTTCGCTGCAGCGTTTCAATGTACTGGTAGGGTTTCTTGTCACCGAAATGCGCGCGCAGCAGCGAAATACACCGCAGCAGAGGCTCGTCGCTGAATGCTCGTCCACCCCAGACCTCGTCGATCAGCTCGTCTTTCGTGGCCAGGTTGCCGTCGCGCCTGGCCAGCGCCAGCAAGACGGCCAGGACGCGCGGTTCCGGGTGTACCTCTTCCCCGTCCCGACGCAACAAGCCCTTGGCCGGCAAGACCTCCCAGGCGCCGAAAGTGAATCCCCCATTGAGCTCTTCTGTCGTCAGCATTGACCTGCCCTAGCGGTTGCAAGCGGACTGTATCCGGAATTCAGCACTTGTACAGTAAGAGTTACCTTGTTACCCTATTACCAAGATAACACACTGGAGGTTTACTATGAGCCCGACCGTCGTGAAGCGCACCCAGACGGGGGTGCGCCTGGAATCGTCCCTGCTGAAAGTCCTCAAGGGACTGGCCGAATACACGGACCTGAGCCTCGGCGACCTGCTCGAAGGGATTGTCCTGCATGCCTTCGAAGGCAAGGCGCCGTTTTCCAATGAAACCCGGCGCGTTATCGAGCAACTGAAGGTCGTGTACGGCTGCAAATTGAGCGCAGCCGACAGCCATCGCCTCGTAGAAAGGGATTAGGGGACGAGACGCGGCTGTCGATTGCGTTGACGCCGCCCGGCACCGCCTGCCTGGATCCGTTAGAACAGACCCTCGATCTGACCCTTCTTGTTGACGCGGATAGCATTTGCCGCCGGCACCCGGGGCAAACCGGGCATCGTCATGATCTCGCCCGTGACGACCACGACAAACTCGGCGCCCGCCGCAAGGCGAATCTCTCGAATCTGGACATGATGACCTGTCGGCGCACCGAGCAGGTTCGGGTCCGTGGAGAAACTGTATTGTGTTTTTGCCATGCAGATCGGGTACTTGCCATAGCCTTCGCGCTCGAACTTGGCAAACTGCTCGCGCACTTTCTTATCGGCGATGATGTCCTCCGCCCCGTAAATCTCGCGAGCGATAGTCAGCGTCTTGTCCCACAACGACAGGTCGTCACCGTAGAGTGTGCGGAACTGCGCCGCGCCGCTGTCACAGAGCTCGACAACGTGCTCGGCCAACTCCGTCGTTCCCTTGCCACCGTCGGCCCAGTGCGTGCAATTGATCGCGCGCACGCCGAACTTGTCGCAGAACGCCCTGACCGTCTCGACCTCGGCATCGGTGTCCGCTGTGTAGCGATTGATCGCTACCGCGACAGGCACACCGAATTTCCCCAGGTTACGCATGTGCCGCTCGAGGTTCCTGCATCCGTCCCTGAGCGCTGCAACGTTCTCTTTGCCGAGGTCTGTCTTGGCGACACCGCCCTGCATCTTGAGTGCCTTGATGGTCGCGACCAGCACCACGGCATCGGGCGACAGCCCGGCCTTGCGACACTTGATATTGAGAAACTTCTCGGCGCCGAGATCTGCACCGAAACCGGCTTCAGTGACAACGTAGTCGGCAAGTTTCAGACCGGCCCTGGTCGCCATGACCGAATTACAGCCATGGGCGATATTGGCGAACGGGCCTCCGTGCATGAGCGACGGGTTGTTCTCCATCGTCTGCACGAGATTGGGCTGCAATGCATCACGCAGTAACGCCGTCATTGCGCCCTGGGCATTGAGCTGGCGCACGGTAACGGGTTCGTTGTCGCGCGTGTAACCGAGCACGATGTTGCCAAGGCGCTTCTCCAGGTCCTCTAGGTCCGTCGCGAGACAGAAAATCGCCATGATCTCGGACGCCACCGTGATATCGAAGCCGGCCTCCCGCACCACGCCGTTGTGATAGCCGCCGAGACCCGAGGTGACCGTGCGCAGTGCCCGGTCATTCATGTCGACGACCCGGCGCCAGGTAACGCGACGCGGATCGATGTTCAGCTGGTTTTCCCAGTGCATGTGATTGTCAATGAGGGCGGCAAGCAGGTTGTTTGCGGCGCCGATGGCATGGAAATCGCCCGTGAAATGGAGGTTGATATCCGTCATCGGCACGACCTGCGCGTAGCCGCCGCCGGCAGCACCGCCCTTCATGCCGAAACACGGACCCAGGCTGGGTTCACGCAGGCACATGACGGTGTTCTTGCCGAGCAGATTCATCGCGTCGCCAAGGCCCACCGTCGTCGTCGTCTTGCCCTCGCCGGCAGGTGTCGGAGAAACCGCTGTGACCAGGATCAGCTTGCCGTCTTTTTTCTTGTCGAGTTTTTTCAGGTACTCGGCGCTGATCTTGGCCTTGTCGTGGCCATAGGGAATGAGCGCGTCCTGGGGGATGCCCAGCTTTTCAGCAATTTCCTGGATGGGTTTGAGCGTTGCCGCCTGGGCAATCTCGATATCACTTTTTACAGCCACGATTCGTCCCTTTTTTGGTGTTCTTTGTTAGCCGGAAATACTATCGCAATCGACCCGTCAGGGCGCGCTCCCGGTCCTGTGGAATGTGCCTACCCGGACCGGCCCGGCCGGCGATCAACTCGCCGCCTCGCAGGAGTGCCGACTGGGTCACGAACCTGTCGATGCGATCGACCTATACTGAAGACCTGTCGAAAATTCGCGATTTTTTCGACATATCGACCGAAAAAGTCGATACGATCGACATATCCGCCAGACGTGTCGATATTTTGGCGCTTTATCGACATATCGGGCACACGTGTCGATTTGGCGTACCTGTCCACCAGCGCGTCGGGGGAGCATCCAAGTGACTGATTTTGATCCATCTTTACCGTTTAACGAGCTGCCTGACCTGCCGCCGCCGGTCGATCAGATCGAAACGACGCCGATTCTCAAGCGCTGCATCGAGGCCCGCGTCGCCCTGGCCGAACTCAAGCAGGCCGCGGAACTGATCCCCAACTCCGCCGTCCTCGTCAACGCACTGCCCCTGCTGGAGGCACAGGCGAGCTCCGAGATTGAGAACATCGTGACCACGACGGACAAGCTCTTCGAGTTTGCCGACATCGCCGAGGACCGTGCCGATGCGGCCACCAAGGAGGCCCTGCGCTACCGCACGGCGCTCTACGAAGGCACGAAAATGGTGCAGCGCGGCATGTTGACCACGGACATGGCGATACAAATATGCAGCACTGTCAAAGGGATGGAGCTGGATATTCGAGCGGAATCTGGAACGACGCTCAAGAGTCGGATGACCGGAGAGGTCATCTACACGCCACCTGTCGGCCAGCAGCTGCTCATCGACAAGCTCGACAACCTCGCGGACTTCATGCACACCGCCACGGAGATCGATCCCCTCGTGCGCATGGCCATCCAGCATTACCAGTTCGAGGCCATCCACCCTTTCGTCGACGGCAATGGCCGGACCGGACGTATCCTCAACATCCTGTTCCTCGTCCAGCTGGGACTGCTCGACTCGCCGATCCTGTACCTGAGCCGTTACATCATTCAGAACAAGGCGGCCTACTACCGCCTCCTGAAGCTTGTGACCTACGAGCAGGCCTGGTCCGCCTGGATCATGTTCATTCTGGACGGGGTTGAGGAGACCTGTCGCTGGACGACCGACAAGATCAAGTCGATACGCGAACTCATGGAGCACACGGGGCAGTTCGTCCAGGCACAACTGCCGAAGACCTATACGTGGGAACTCCTGGAAGTCCTGTTCAAACAACCCTACTGCCGCATCGGCAATCTCGTCGACTCGGGGATCGCCAAGCGCCAGACGGCGTCCGTGTACCTGAAGCAGCTCTGCGATATCGGCGTATTGCGGGAGGTGAAGTCTGGCCGCGAGACCATCTTCGTGCACCCGAAGTACATCGAACTGCTGACCGGCGAGGAGAACGTCTGGGTGTACTACGCCGGCGCCGACACCGACAACGTCGCCGGGGACAACCGGGTCGTGCCTGAAAACTGACACGCTGCCCAAAATTCTTGGCTTTGCTCCGCATGCGCACATAGAATCGAGCGACGTCATCGGGAGTGGCCATTTGAACGTCAACAGCAGCAGGCTGTTCCAGCTTTTCAAGTACATCGTCTACGCCTTTCTCGCGATGAACATTTACTGGTTCTTCGTGGAGGAGCATGCGGCCGCTGCGCTGCAGTTCGCCGACGGCGTGGATTTCAGCAACGTTGTGGAAGCCTACGCGGCGACCCTGGATACGTTTGCCTGGGTTGTGCTGCTCCTCATGTTTGAACTCGAGACCTACGTCCTCGAGGACCGGCATTTCACGAAGCCGGTGGTCATGTCCCTGCATGCCCTGCGTGCGCTCTGTTACGTAACGATTACCTTGATGGTCGTCGGCTACATCGACAACCTGCTGTTCGTCCGCGACACGCTGCCATTGGCGGGAGTCATTGACCTGTGCGCTTTGCCCCCCGGGGAATGGTCGTGGGCGGCGACACTCGACGAGTACATTGCGATCACCGCAGCCAACTGCTCTACCCTGTCGGACGCAGGCAGCTTCCTGCAGTATCGCGACCTCCCGGCGATCGTCGATGTCGCCGGCAGCACGGAAATCGTCCGGCTTGCGTGGGTGGATGTCATCAACTCCATCGTCTGGTTGCTGGTCGTGATCGTCCTCGAGATCGATGTCCGCCTGCAGGAGCGCAATCGTTACGAAGGCGTTGCGCTCATCGTGAGCCAGGCGATGAAGCTGGTCCTGTACTCGACGCTCTTGCTCGCTGCCGTCTACTGGGGCATCAAAGGCGATTTCGTCGATTTCTGGGACGCCTTCCTCTGGCTCGTCGCTTTCGTCTTCATCGAGCTCAACGTGTTCGAGTGGCGCCAGGAGGAAAACGCCGAGCTGGCGGCCGCGACGCCCCGGTAGATTGACCTGCTACCCGTGCCCGTGGGCCGTTTCTTACTTGAGATCGAGTTCCGGGTCGTCCGCCTTTAGCGCGTGCAGGTCGAGATCCGCGGTGAGGTGCATGAGGTAGGGATGCCAGCGACTGCCGGCACCGCGGCGATAATGGCCCGAGATGGCCCAGCCGGGCGCTTCGGCGTAGACATAGACCTTGCCTACCCTGCGGTCCGGCGCCAGCGGATCGACGATTTCAATGTCGGCATCTCCGATCGACGCCACCAGCAACGCGCGTGCCGCCAGAACCGCCCGCTCTTCCGCCTCGCGCTCGGCGCGCGGTGCCGGGTTGGTAATCCATTGAAAGGCCAGTACGGCGACGGCGAGGCCGACACCCAGTGCGAACAGACTGCGTCCAATACGGTGGTTCATCGTCAGGCGATCCCCAGTACTTTGTGCGTCTGCACGCTGAGCTTCCACTGCGGGTGTGCAAGGCAATAGGCGATAGCCTGGCGCGTATTCGATTCGAGGTCGGCATTGTCGAGTGGCTGCAGGTAGAAATGATCGAACGGCAGATCGGAAAATCGTTCGGGCTGTACCGCGGCCTCTGTCTGCGGGTACACGAGCTTCAGTTCATTCCCTGTCGTCTGCACAACGGGCGCCGAACCTTTCGGGCTGATGCATAGCCAGTCAATCCCCGCGGGCGCTGGCAGGGTGCCGTTACTCTCCACACCGATCTCAAAGCCGGCCGCATGCAGCGCGTCCGTGAGGGCTTCGTCGAGTTGCAGCAGCGGCTCTCCTCCCGTGCACACAACGTAGGGACGCTCGGCCGAAGCGCCGACCGGCCACGCCTGCTGCACGGCCTTCGCGAGATCCGCGGCTGTCTCGAACTTGCCGCCGCCCGGTCCGTCGGTACCGACGAACTCGGTATCGCAGAAACGGCAAACCGCTGCTGAGCGGTGTTCTTCACGACCCGACCACAAGTTGCACCCGGCAAACCGCAGGAACACGGCGGGACGTCCGGTATGCGCGCCTTCGCCCTGCAGCGTGTAATAGATTTCCTTCACCGAATACGTCATCGCACCGCCAGCAGGGGGTCGTCGATGCCGGCTTCCGCAAACCCCCGGGCGCGGAGTTCG
Organism: uncultured Chromatiales bacterium; assembly: GCA_965368465.1. GTDB lineage: Bacteria > Pseudomonadota > Gammaproteobacteria > Steroidobacterales > Woeseiaceae > UBA1847. Next base: position 7,911 of record CBDUMZ010000006.1, on the reverse strand, counting down.
CAGGCCGCGCAGGTTCCACACGGCGGTTGGCGGCCGTTGTAACAGGTGTGTGTCAGCGCCATCGCCGGCAACGCACCGAGATCGCGAGCGAGCAGCACGGTGTCTTTCTTCGACAGGTGCATGAGCGGTGTATGGATCGTAACTTCGCTTTCCATCCCCAGTTGCAGGGCACGCTGCAATGCCGTGATCGTCTCCTGCCTGCAATCCGGGTAACCGCTGTAGTCGGTCTGTGCCACGCCGGTCACCAGGTGATCGATGCCACGCTGGTATGCAAAGGCCGCCGCGTAGGTCAGGAAGATGAGATTGCGGCCCGGCACGAACGTGTTCGGCAGGCCTGTCGTCTCGACGACGCCGGCACCAACATCGATATCCGGGTCCGTCAGCGCATCGCCGCCGAGCGCTGCGAACGTGTCGATCGGCAAACAGGTGTTGCTGACGCCGGCAAAGTCAGCGATCGCTGCGGCGCAGTCGATCTCGACACGGTGCCGCTGCCCGTAGTCGAAGGTCACCGAGGCGACCGACTCGGCGCCGAATCGGTCGATGGCCCAATACAGGCAGGTCGTTGAATCCTGCCCACCGGACAGGACTACGAGCGCTTTTTCCATGTCACCCTGACTCTTTGAATTCGACGAGCCAGTCGGCCGTCAGTTCGATGGACGTCTGCAGCAGTTGCTCGGCCATTGCCATGTTCTGCATATGCCCTTTGCCGTGAATTGTAACGGCATTGCAGTCTTCGAAGTAACGACCGCTGACATTGCCCAGGTTCTCGCTGGTCGCGACATAGCACGTCGTCGCGGCGCCCTCCTCGACCGTCTTGCCTTTGAACTTGACGTAAGTCGACCAGGCAAATCGCGAGAATGCACTGAGGTTGCGATCGAGTTCGGTATTGATAACACCTGGATGCAGCGCGTTGCTGGTAATCCGCGTGCCACGCAGCAGTTGCCCGAGCTGCAGCGAAAACAACGCGTTCGCGAGCTTGGAGTGCCCATAGGCCATCGCGTCGCCATAGGCCTTTGCCATGCCCAGGTCATCGAACAGGATTCCCGCGTCAGGCGCATCGCGGTAGGCCGCGCGGCTCGACACGATCACTATTCGTCCCTGTGGCGCACGGTACAACCTGTCCATGAGGCGATTTACAAGGATGAAATGCCCAAGGTGATTGATGACGAAGTGCTTCTCGATGCCGTTGACGAGCTGTCGCTCATTGCCACCCCCACGATAACCGGCATTACAGATCAACATGTCGATCGGCCGCTGCAATACCCGGATCACATCCGCGCACTGTGCAACGATATCGAAATCGCCCAGGTCCAGGCGCAGCGGCATCGTCAGTCCCTTGACGCTCTTGCACGCCTGTTGTGCCCGCTCCAGGGAACGACTTGTTCCGACCACGAACGCACCACGCGCCGCAAGAACACGCATGGTTTCATAGCCGATTCCGGCGGTGCATCCCGTCACAACTGCGAGCTTGCCGCGAAGATCCAGCCCCGCGGTGACGTCTTCGGCAGTCGCGTCTTCGTCGAAACCGCTGGGAGTCACTTCGGTTACCGGTAGCCTGTCCACATCGCTGCATGCTGCCAGCGGCGAAATCAGCAGGCCCGCTCCCGCAATGCGCAAGAAGCGCCGACGATTAATTGTCGTCACCGAACAGGGCCGCCAGCGCGTCTTTGGCAGCATCGGCCTCTGCGCTGGCCGACGGATCGAAGGCGCTGTCGGAGGGCTTGAACCAGTCGCAAAAATTCGGCCGGTCCTTGTCGGTGACGTCTTCAGCCCCGTCTTCCCGACACTGCCGCGGCACGGACCTGTCGAAATACACGCACATCTTGCAGACGTGCAGGTCCGCGCTGCATGCCGGGCACTGGTCGCGGCGTGACAGTGGCAGCGACAACGCGGCTAATGAAGCACCGCAACGCAGACAGGCCAGATTGTGAGACATGCGAACTCCCGGGTTACAGGGAGCTCGCATTATAACGCCTCAGTTCAGTTGGCTCGGGACGAACTCGTTCATGACGGCATCCTTGAGGATATCCGGCGGCAGCAGACCCTGCGCCAGGACGAAGTCATGGAATGCCTGCTGGTCGAATTTATCGCGCAGCTTCAATTCAGTCTGCGCGCGCAGCGCCTGCATCTTGTTGTAGCCGTAGTAGTAGGCCGTTGCCTGGCCGGGCATGCGATAGGTGTAACGCTCGACCTCGTTCTGCGCCCAGGATTCACCGATCGCCATGTCGCTCATGATCAGGTCTTTTGCTTCCTCGGGTGTAATGAGTCCCAGGTTCAGCATGGGGTCGAGGAACATGCGCCCGGCCCGCATGAGTCGATACTGCAGGCTGATCATCTGCGCCTCGAGCGGCAGGTACGGACGCATGACCGCTTCGGCATACAGCCCCCAGCCCTCGACATTGGCGCTGTTGAACGCGAACAGCGCACGCGTGATCGATACGCCCGACTCGATGATGCTGGAAAACTGCATCTCGTGTCCCGGCCTCGCTTCGTGCGCCGTCAGCGTCCAGGATCCGGCCACGTAGGTATCGTCCGTCTGGACCCAGCTGCCGTCCTCGTTCTTGCCGAGAAGTGGGATGATGAAGGATGGATACTCACCGGTATTGCCGATCATGCGTGGCACTTCGAGATGCGGTGCCGGCTGTGCGGCCGTCTCCGCCTCAGTGGCGATACGGATGCCGGCATCGCGCTCAGGCAGGGTAATGATCTTCTCGCGAACGATGATCTCTTCGATGTCGCGCAACACGGCGTGGTAGTGATCGAGAAGCTTGTCGCCGTCAATGGGTCCTTCTTCCTTGAGCCGCGCGATCACCTCGCGGTAGTCGCGGGTATCCCAACCTTTCTGCGCGGCAATCTGCGGGGCCAGGGCTTCCATTTCATTGCGAATATCCATGTAGCCTTTCGTCGCCTGTTCGATCAGGTCCTCTGGCGACGCGTCGACACCCCAGTTGCGCAGGGCATCTTCGTAGATCGCGGCCGGCAGGCGATAATCGGTGCGTGCGCGCGGCAGGACTTCCGCCGTTACCCACTCGTTGTAGTCCCGCAGTTGCGCGGCGAGCGTCGCGTAGCTCTCCTCCCAGCCCTGCAGGTCCGTGCCGGCGAGCAGGCTTTCTATTCCGCTGATGAACGACTCCGAGCGTTCGAGGTCCTGCTCGACCTCACCCTTGTAAGGGCCGACCAGGCCGGCAACGTCGAAGCGCTCCATCGTGCGGGCTTTCGCCTGCTCCGTAATGGGCTCGTAGCCCTCGACGAGACCGGCGTACTTCTCGATTCGGCTGATCGCCGCGGGATAGCGTTCGCGCGGAATCTGGGCATCGATCAGGCCTCTTACGCCGAAGAACACGGTCTGACTGACGTTGTAGTACGGCAGCATGTTCGCCCGGTCCAGTTCCGATGTGCGGATGTTGTCCTCCAGCGCTTTGATAAGAATGCCGAGATCCTGTTTGACCTTGGGATGGGTCTCCGCCGCGGCACGCTTCTGCAACTCGGCGAGCACTTCCCGCGTCGCTGCAAGACCGCGCTCGTAGATTCCCGGGCCGAGGTCCGAGACCTGCTCATCCAACCCATCGATACCCAGGCTACCTGCGCCCTCCGGACTGAATTTGGCCAATACCTCGAGCACGACCTGCGCGTGCTCATTGCTTTTTTCTACCCAGCCCGGCTCTTCAGCGCCGGCCGTTGCCGTGAACGCCAGGACGGCCAGGGCGACTACTCCCAGTTGAATGCGCATGCGTGTTTACTCCCTCGAAATTCAGGTACTTCGGTTTAGATGCACGGCGTGCCGAAAAGGATTCACGCTCCGGCGGTAATTTTCAGGACCTTGGCACCCCGCACGTGCCCCGCCCGCAGATCGAGCAATGCCTGGTTCGCGTCTTCCAGCGGGTAGCACTCTACTTCCACGCGCAGCGGAATCGCCGCCGCGATCGGCAGGAACGCCTCGAGATCGTGGTGCGTCACGTTGGCGACCGACTTTATCTCTTTTTCCATCCAGAGGTGATCCTCGTAGCAGATCGACGCCATCCGGTCCCGGTCGCCATCCTCCTTGCGAATCGCGTTGATCACAAGGCGGCCGCCGGGCCGCAGGCACGCGAGTGCCGCAAGCACGGGCGCCCAGGCCGGCGTGGTATCGATCACCGCGTGCGGCGCGACGGGTGGCGCATCCTGCGTGTCTCCCGCCCAGTCCGCACCAAGCTCGAGCGCGAAGTTTCGTTCCTTCTCGCTGCGCGCGAAAACGATGACCGGGCTGTTCGGATACAGGTAGTTTGCAAGCTGCAGGACGAGGTGGCCCGAGCCACCGAACCCGGTCAGCCCCAGTACCTGGCCGTCTTCCAGTTCGGTGAGGCACAGGGACCTGTAACCGACGCCGCCGGCACATAAAAGGGGCGCTGCTTCCGCGTCCCCGAAGGCATCGGGAATCCGGTAGGCATAGCGTTCGGGTACGACGACAAATTCTGCATAGCCACCGTCGACGTCCCGTCCCGTGGCTCTGAAGTCATCGCTCAGGTTTTCGTCGTGTTCACCAGTGGACGAGTGGATCCATCCCACCCCGACACGCTGGCCGGGGCGAAAGCGCTCACATCCGGGCCCGAGCGACGCAACCCGGCCGACAATCTCGTGCCCGGGGATCACCGGCAGACCGGGTGGCGGCGTACGACCTTCGATTTCGTCGAGTTCCGTATGACAAACGCCACACACCGAGACCTCGATGAGGATTTCACCCTGCCCCGGAACGGGCGTGGCGACCTCAACCAGCTCGAGTGGAGATGGATTCTCCCCGAGATTTGCGGTTGCGGCGAGTACCATCGCGCGCATCAAATCGCTCCTTTACGACCCCGAGATCAGAGTATATGGTGCATCCTGTTCTGGTCGTTAGTCTCCGGCATGCACAACGTTCATTTCCCGCCCAGCGTCCTGGCCGCCGTCCTCAGTGCCTGCGCAACCGAATCGGTCCTCCTCAATAGCGAACGCATTGAGCAGCGGTTCGGCAGTTACGGCATCGAGGTCCTGGCGAGCGAGGCAGGACTCAGGCGTTCAAACCTGTTTAGCGTTGATGGCGATACGGCGACCTGCAGAACGTATGCCGTTGTGCAATTCGAGGAGCAACACGACGAACGCTACGACGACGCCCACTCCAGGGTTCTCGCCGGCGACTCTATCGGCGCCACTTTCAAGGAGAGTGGCTGGGGTATCGAGAAAAAGACGATGTATATCGGCACCATCCGCCTGCCGGAATCGCGAACCGACGTCGGCGACCTCATGCGCCTGACCGGCGCCGTCGACCTCGCCATGCACGTCTACCAGCTCGTTCTTTCCAGGGACGATGTGGCCTTCGAATATGCGACGATCCTCGAGGTCCATCATCCCGAGTACCTTTCTCAGCGCGACCTTCTCGACCTCTACGAATACGAGGCAGGCGACGCCCTCCCGGCCACGGACCTCGCGAAGCTCGCGGCGCTGGTCCTGAGACCGAAAAAACGGAACTAGTCGTTAGTTGCACCCCCGCTAATTGACTAAACTGGTCAACATATTGGGGTAAAAACGAGGCTTTTCCGATGAACGCAACCTCCAGACTTTTACTTGTTCTTTGGGGCTCACTGCTCTTTTCCGTCGCTGGCGCTCAGGACTCGAGCGACGACGAGGCCAACGTACTTCTCATCATCGAACGGGAATGGGAAGCGAGTCGAAAAGGCGACCACGACAAGCTCGACGACATGCTCGCGAGCCAGTTCATGGGCTGGGGAAAGAACTCTCCGGCACCGCGGTCCAAGACATCGACCTCGAACTGGAGCCGGTTCAGCGCCGAAATGGGCCGCGTCGTTCGCTACGAGCTGTATCCGCTGTCGATCACGGTCAATAACGACGTCGCCGTTGCGCACTATCTCTATTCGCGCGCCTTTAAAGACAAGTCCGGCAAGATCGAGATCTCAAACGGCCGCTACACGGACGTGCTGGTTCGCACCGAGGACGGCTGGAAATTCCTGGCCTGGCACGGCGGCGACGACTAGGGTCGACGCAGCCTCTGCATGATCGCCCGGCGACGCGCCGTGATATCGGCATCGTCGGGCAATTCCTTGCCCAAGCCGGGGTTGTTGTAGGGGTTGTAGCCAACGCCCGCCTCGGGCCCGATAATAGAAAGCTCATCAACATTGAGCTCTATCTCGCTGCTTTCTAAGCGCTTTTCTTCTATTTCTGCCAGGAGTTCTGCTCGGGACTTCATCGCTGCGTCTTATTGTTGTTCCCTGCGTTAAGATTCTCTCGAAAGCGCCCGGGATTCAAGTCCGTATGTCTACTACGGTTAAGGGCCGGTTCAGCTTTGCCGCGGTAGTATCATGCTCAAGTTGAACAGGTCCGTATCGCGTCGGACCAGGAGGCAGGAATGGACAAGCAACGAAATGCCGCTTATGGACTGGCAAAACTGACCCTCGCCTTGCTGGCAATGCACCCGCTTGCCGGCCTGGCCCAGGTTCCCGTGGACGAGGACGGAAAAGTCATCGGTGCCTACGAACCCGCGCTGGAAACCGCGACGGAGGACTTCGCATCCGGCAATGGCGACGTTCCTCTCATGTCCGCCATTGAGCTCGAGGAGCTCGTCGGCCCGGTCGCGTTGTACCCTGACGACCTGTTGGCGATCATCCTGCCGGCCGCTGCGTATCCGCAGCAGATCATCGATGCCGGGCGTTTCCTTGAGGACCTCGAAAACGATGCGTCGCTGAAACCCGACCCCCTGTGGGACGATGCCGTCGTGGCACTGCTCAACTATCCCGAAGTTGTCGAACTCCTGAACGATGACATCGACTGGACCTGGCGACTCGGCGAGGCCGTGATTGCGCAGCAGCAGGATGTACTGGCGGCCGTTGAGACGTTTCGCGATCGTGCCTACAACGCCGGCAACCTGAAGAGTGACGAGTACCAGAACGTGGCCAGGAACGACGGCCATATCGAAATCACACCTGTTCAAGACGACGTTATCTATGTGCCCTACTATGAGCCGGAACGCGTCGTCGTGTATCAGCCGCGCCCGGTCTACTACTACTACCCGCGCTCCTACCCGATTTACTACTACCCGTATTCGTCGGCCTACCATTTCAATAATGGCTTCTTCTGGGGCGTTACGACCGCGTTCTCCATCGGCTGGTACACGGACAGCCTGCATGTCTACCACCACAGCTACCACGGTCATCCCTATTACGGCCATCGTTACTGGGATCACTACTGGTATCGCCGTCCGACCATGCATCATTACCGCAACAACTACATCGGCAATACGCGGATAACCGTAAACAACTACTACAACGGGGACCGCTGGCGCCCGCGGCATGATCGCAACAACTATGTTCGGCACGACCGCCGCGCCGCCAACAATCGTTACGTGGCAAGTCGCGAGGCACGTCGACAGACGGTCGAACGGCGCCGCAGCGACGAGCAGCGCGACCGCGCCCGGACAACGAGCCGTCAACAGCCTGTTACGTTTCGCAATCGCCCTGAGGACTTCCAGGCCAGGACCCAGGACCAGCGCGCCCGCGCCCGGGCAGAGCTCAGCGGGAGCCGCGAGCAGCGGTCGGAGCAGCGCGGTAGAGCCGGTGAACAGCGATCCGAGCCGCGCAGCAACACGCGCCAGCCGCGCGCTCAGGATACGCGTGACCAGCGCCGGCAATCGACGCAACAGCGCGAGCTGATTACGCAACAACGCCGCGAAACGCCTCGCACGTCAGGACAACAGCGCCGCGACCCGGCTCCGCAGGCTAGCCAGCAACGCCGGGAGCAACGTACAGCACCGCAGGCACAACGACGCGAGGAGCGTGCGACATCGCAACGCCAGCAGCGTTCGGCACCAGAACCGCAGCAGCGTGCGACACCGCAACGCCAGCAACGTTCGGCACCACAACCGCAGCAGCGTGCGACACCGCAGCG
>CBDUMZ010000005.1:0-116429 GCA_965368465.1 uncultured Chromatiales bacterium | reverse complement strand
GGAAACGGTGAGGTCAGGCGATCACATCGCCGCGTGAAGATCGGCGAAATAGGACCATTCGGCGGTTTTTCTATCGTGCCGCATTGCTGCGCTTGGTAGACTGCCAGAGAGCAAAAGAAGACGATTTATCGTTTCCGGTCAGGATAGTGTTATGTATCGCAAGTTACTACTCGGCGCAGGGGTGGTAGCCGTTGGGCTCATCCTCTTCGCGTGGTTTGACAGAGGTGGTGCCAGGCACAGCCCGCCAGGCCAGGAATTCGAGCTGGCGCCTCAAGCTGATCATGGCGCTGTCAGTGCTCCAATAACGAGCCAGCCGCCCGCGATCTCTCGCCCATCATTTGTCCCGAGTCAGGTGATGGTTCGTTTCAATCCGGGAGTTCCGGAGAGCCGAATTGCTGCGGTACTGGACGGAATTGGGGCGGCGGAAAAACGTCGTTTTGGCACATCGCAGGTCACAATTCTCGTTAGTCTCCCCCCGACCGTATCAGTACCAGTCGGGCAGGCGTATTTCGATCGCCAGAATGTCACTGATATTTCGGAGCCTAATTTCTACTACTACCTTTCAGCGGTTCCTGACGACGAGTTTTTTGCGGCGCAGTGGTCCCTGCAAAACACCGGGCAGCAGGGCGGAACGCCCGGAGCTGATATTGGCGCGACGATTGCATGGGACACGACAACGGGGAGTGATTCCGTATACATCGGAATAATTGACTCAGGTCTCGATGTCCAGCACCCGGACATTGCGGACAACATCTGGACGAATCAGGGTGACCCTCTGGATGGCGTCGACAATGACGGCAATGGTTGGATCGACGATACGCACGGAGGAAACGGATGGGATCCAAACGATGGCCGCATGATCGACTTCAGTGGCCACGGGACGAACGTCGCCGGAGTATTGGCCGCTAGCGGCAACAACGGCGCCGGAATCAGTGGCGTCATGTGGCAGGCACAACTAATTCCATGTATTGCATTCGACGCAAACGGGTATGGGACGCTTGAGAGTGTGTTGGGCTGCATGGATTACTTCACCACGCTGAAAGAAAGTGGCGTCGATGTTGTCGCGACCAACAACTCGTGGGGCGGCTTCAATTACTCGGAGTTGCTGCTGGATGCAATCACCGAGCACCACACACTCGATATCCTGTTTGTAAATGCGGTCGGTAATGATGCGCTGGACCTGGATGTTGAACCTAACTGGCCGGCGAGTTACGACGTCCCCAACGTAATTGGCGTAGCAGCGACCGATCGAAACGGGATGCTGGCTGACTTTTCAAATTTCGGTACAAGCGCTGCTGATATTGCGGCGCCGGGTGTCGAAGTCCTGACCACTGAATTTGGCGCTGACTACGAAACCTATAACGGCACATCATTCTCAGCACCGCTGGTAACCGGTGTAATCGGCTTGCTGAAAAGCAAAGACCCAGGTTTGACCGGACAGGAGATTCGGGATCATCTGCTCGCGTCCGGTACAGCATCTCCTGAACTTGTCGGAAGAGTGGCGTCGGGCAGCATCCTCAGGGCGGTTATTCCTATTCGCGATTACGACGGTGATCTGATAGATGATGATTGGGAGCTATCACGCGGTTTGGACCCGGGTGACTCATCTGACGCGGCGGTCGATGACGATGGTGACGGTCTTACCAACTTCGAGGAGTATCAGGCCGACTCCGACCCGCTTCTGCCAGATACTGATGGCGATGGACTGAGTGATTACGAGGAAATCGCGACATACCAGACCAGCCCGCTAGTTGTGGATACGGATGGAGATGGGCTATCGGATTTTGACGAAGTCAACCTGTACCCAACCAGCCCGTTACTCGCCGACTCGGATGGCGATGGCGTCAACGATTACGATGAGATCAACGTCTCGGGAACCGAGCCCGACAATCCGGATTCAGATGGCGACGGGATGCTCGACGGATATGAGAGAACGCACGGGCTGTTACCCCTGGATAATAGCGATCGAGACCTGGACCCCGATTCAGATGGGCTTTCGAATCTCGAAGAGCATGCCGCGAGAACCGACGCGCAGTCGCCGGATTCCGACAACGACGGTCTGACAGATAGCGAAGAACTGAACGTGACGGCAACTGACCCGACCAGGTCCGACACCGATGGAGATCGAATGCCGGATGGATGGGAGAGTGGTTTTGGCCTGGATCCCAATGATAGTTCAGACGCGGCACTGGATCCGGATAGGGATGCGCTATCCAATCATTCAGAGTACCGCGTTGGCACAGATCCGACAGATGGTGAATCCACGCCCGAGAGCGCGGCGTGGCGGTCAACTCGAGGCAATCTCAACAACAAAGGGTTTGGGAAGTTTGAGTCCGACGAGACTCAGTTTCGGACACGGTGGGTTGCTGAGGACCTGGAAGATTACGTCTATACCCAAAGTACCGAGTACGGTCAGTCGATCTTTACATTCATGATTGAACGTGCGACGACAGGTGTGGTTGTTGGTCGCGAACTCCTTAACGCAAACGAAATCTGGCGAACAGAGATCCCCGGAGTCAATCTGTTCGGTGAGGTAGTCGCCGTCGATGGGGTTCTCGCAGTTCTGGCCCAGTATGAAGACGGCAGTCGTAGGCTCCTTGGTCTGAATCCGGTTGATGGCGAAGTACTGTACGCGACTGTAATCGATGAGTTTGTGGCGAGGTACTATCTCAAATCTAGCGGCAATACCCTCGTAGTTGCTTCACGAACTTCCCTTCTCAGCTTTGACGCCGCCACTGGCTTGCTGAATTGGTCAATACCGGTGACCTGGCCAGAAGACTATAGGATAACGGCCAGCGAGCGGTACATCGTGACTTTTGGCGATCAAACTCTGACCGTGCTCGATCCGGTCGATGGATCGGAGTTACGCCGGGGACCTGCCGGCAATTGCTCCCACCTGTTCGCCACGCTGAAGTTGGGTGAGTCGAACAGCCTCTATTTGTTCGGCATCGGCTGCGTGGAGAGATTCAATATCGACGATCTCAGCCTGGATTGGTGGAACGTGGGAAGTTCCGGGCTAAATGACGTCACGCCGGACGACTCAGCAGTGTTTATGGCCATGACGGGTGGTGTCAGGGCACTGGACAAAGAGACGGGTACGGTGCAGTGGGAGTGGGCTTCGTATCCAGAGCGACTCCAAAGAAATATCGTGGTGACACTTGATCATGTGTTTGTGTCCACGGACCACGGAACCAGGGCATTCGACAGAAACACCGGAGACCTGGTTTGGAAGAATCCCCATTTCGGAGATCTGACGTTGACATCGCGTGGGGCTTTGGTCATCGCTGAAGATGGGGGTATGCAGCTGGTGGACTTGCAGGGTGATCTCGATTCTGACGGTCTCCCAAACTGGTGGGAAAAGCTGAATGGGCTCGACTACCGGGCCCCCGGTGACGAATTGCTGGACGCAGATACAGATGGACTGGTGAATGCCGGTGAGTTCATAGCGCGGTCGGACATTTCATTGCCTGATACGGATGGTGATGGATTGACGGACGGCGAGGAAGTGAATACCTGGTCGAGCGATCCGTTGCTTGTTGATACGGATCTGGATCGCGTAAATGACTTCGACGAGGTATCTACGCATGGTACACGACCAGATGCCTACGATTCAGATGGTGACCGTTACGACGACTATGCCGAGCTGATGTCCTACGGCACAGATCCGACCAGCCGGACCGATGCCCCGGTCCTGCGATTTTCTCAAAGCGAGTCGTTTGAGCGAGGATTGCCACCAGGATGGACAATTCCAGCCGGTGCCGTTTCTGGCTGGGTTGTTGACCCCGGTTCAGGAAGCCTAGGTGAGTCAGCGCTCAAGGCTCAATCCGTATCGGCGGGTCAGTCGGCAGCGATAGAGTTCAGCAATGTGTTCAGTACAGGAAGGTTCACGCTAGATGCACGAATCGGAGTTCCGTCAAGCGGCGACTCACTTGTAGTGCTGGTCGACGATGTAGTGCAGAGGACCGTAACGAATGGTGACTGGCAAGACGTGACCTTCACGGTAACTCAGGGACACAGGACTGTGCGGATTGAGTACCGTCGAGTCGGTTCAGATCACTCGAGTACGGAAACAGCCTGGATTGACAATATGGTCTTTGAAGGTTCCGCGAGACACGGTACCAGTGTAAAGAACGCGTTTCTTCAATACGGCAACAGCCTTTACGAAAGCGATCCTGAGCAGGTTCGTACGCTCAGTCATTTCGCTATCCCGGATGCGGTTGATGCGCGCGGTGTTACCGTGATGGATGACCATAGATTGGTGATTGCTGACTCCCCGTCAATACATGTCTTCGATCTGTACACAAGAACATGGAGATTGCTGAGAATTGAAAACACGTGGGGAGAGGCGTTCTTCAGTGGCAATGGAAACGTCATTCAGGTCGGTGAAAAAATACTCCTCACAGACACGACACAGGCCAAGGGAATAATCGTAACTGATCGCAATGGAAGAATGATCGATCGCAAAACGATCGGAGCGCACTATAAGGATCTTACCCTTGGCGATGACGGGTTTGTCTATGGCCTTCGTTCGGGCCTTAATATTCTGGACCGAATCGATCCGGATTCCCTGGAAATACTGGATTCAACTCGATTGTTACGGACACTAGATGCGGATGCTGTTGCTGTAAATGCTTCGTCTGAGATCTTTGCCGCTTACTTCGCATCGGCAACCGATTGGATTTTTAAGTTCACACCCGAAGGAGAGTTCATCGACGAGCTACGAATTGGCGGGATAGGCGGTCGAACCCGTGACTTGGAATTTCGTGAGGATGGCGTACTTGTTGTGTCCACGCTGGCGGGTATTCTCGGATATATATCCACCGATTTTCGTTCGTTTACGACTCATGACGTCGTTGGTTTGTCAGACCCGACCGGGCCGCTACCCGCTGGATTCACCGCTGTAGTTCGCAAGCGCGGAATGGACAGCGATGGAGACCTGGCGGAGGACTGGTGGGAAAATGTCCACGGGTTCGATGCCGAGGTTGCGGACGTTCATACTGATTTTGACGGCGACGGCATCAGTGACCTTGGCGAATTCAATGCAAATACCCATCCACTTAATCCCGACACGGACGGAGACGGGCTATCCGATGGCGATGAGGCCAACACCTATTTGACAGATCCCCTCCAATCGGACTCCGACCATGATGGCGTAGAAGATGGCGAGGAAGTGCGCGTGCACTTGACGGACCCGCTTGATACTGACTCTGACAATGATGGTATCGACGACGGTGAGGAACTGCTTGTTCTTGGTTCAGATCCGCTCACGTCGGATGGTGACAATGACGGTATTGAGGATAGATTTGAAAGAGACAACGGTCTTGATCCTGCCAATGCAGCCGACGCTGCCGGGGACCGGGATGGCGATGGGCTGACGAATCTTGAAGAGTTTGTCGCTGGCACAGATCCCAACAACACGGACTCCGACTTTGATGGACTGGAGGACGGCGACGAATCGAACGTCTATCGAACTGATCCCGCCAACTATGATTCCGATAGTGATCATTTAGCTGATGGGTGGGAAATCAGATACGGACTGTCGCCGCTGACCTTCGACGACGCGGACCAGGATTCGGATGGTGATCTATTCCCGGATCGCCTCGAGTATTTTTCTGACACTGATCCAACAGACCCTGTTTCCTGGCCGAGGTCAGCTGGATGGGTTTCAGACCAAGGCGACACGAAACACTCCGGTTACGTACCTGTTCGATTGCACCCGGCGGAGTTCAGCTATTTGTGGTCGAGGACGGTGACAGAGAATGCCTGGGAATCGCTCGAACACATTGCAACTCGCGATGATAGCGCCTGGGTCTTTGTGCCCAACTTGCCTGGTGTGGCTTCGGTTCAGTCAATTAACGTGTTTTCCGGGGCGACCAACTGGGAAGCTCCGATAGGGGCTACCACCACGGCAAGTTCACCGGCATTGGCGGTTGATCGTGTTTACGTTCACGCTTCACTTTATTCCAGGCTTGTTGCCTTGGATGCGCAAACGGGTGAGCTCGATTTTGAGGCCTCGCTCGATGGCTATCCGCATCGGACCAAAGCACCGGCAATCGATGATGGCGAAGTGTATCTGTGCGACGGCCCGTACGGCGGGATAGGCAGCTTTAGCGCAATTGATGGTTCAAGGCTCTGGCAAGGATTCGCGAAGCAGGAGTACGGGTGGTCACCCGCGATCGATGACAGATATGTGTATGCATATGTTGCCGCGTTGGGCAGCACTTCCCGAGAATTGATCGCATTGTATCGGTCGAATGGCACACGGGCAGGCATGGTAAACGATGATTTCTACCCGGAGTATTTCTGGATACCAAATTCTGTCATGGTCGGGTCAAACAACGCCGTACACTCGGTTAGGTATCGCAGGGCCGAAAGCTTTGACATCAATACGTTCACCAAGAAGTGGCAGACGATCGTTGATTCAACCGAACCTGCGGCCCTGGCAAATGGCGTTCTGTACGTGGTCAGTGGCGGTGAGCTTGTAGGACTCGACGAGCGTCATGGTACGGAAGTATTTAGGTGGAAAGGGCCGGGCCTGATCATCGACGCGCCGTTGCTGACCATTGACCACGCAATTGTCACGACGCGTACTTCCATTCATGCCGTGGACTTACGCACGGGCATTGAGGTCTGGAACTATCCTGTAAGTGGAAAGCTATCGCTTGGGAACGGTGGTGTTCTGATGGTCGCGGGCCGTCAGGGCGAAGTGCATGCGATTCAAACGTTTTCTGACCTGGATTCTGACTCGATGCCCGATCGGTGGGAGTCTGCCAATGGGTTGAACAGCGGGGACGCAAGTGATGCGAGTCAGGATGACGACCATGATGGCTTGACCAATCTCCAGGAATTCTGGCTGCTTTCCGATCCGACTAATGATGATACGGACTCCGATGGTCTCCTGGACGGGGAAGAGCGGAACGTGCATTACACCGACGTATTTGATTCAGATTCAGATAACGATGGCCTAGGTGATTCTGAGGAAGTTAGTACCTATGGGACTTCCCCAACTACCATAGATAGTGACGGCGACAACGTTCCCGATGGCGACGAAGTACATGTATATGCGACTGATCCGGCCGTTGCTGATACAGATGGTGATTCAATTCTGGATGGTTGGGAAATCAAGCTAGGCAGTGATCCGCTTGACGAATTCTCGATGCCGCCGCTGGCAACAGGCTACGTGGAATCGTTTGAGTCAGGTCAGTTGCCCAGGGGATGGACCAATAACACGGGTACTCAGGCCGGCTGGGCAACGGTGGAGAGTGATTCAACGGTCGAGAGGTTCTCAATACGGTCCGGTGATTTGGGGGTTCAAGGCGTAGCGTCACTGGAGTGGTCGGCCTATTTTGAAAGCAGTGAAATCAGCTTTGATGCAAGGGTTGGTGATCCGTTCATGAGCTCTGACCTGAGCTTGTACGTCGATGACGCGCGAGTTCCAAATCTGTATTTTCGCGATACGTGGGAGGAAACGTCGATTTCGGTCGGTCCCGGTGTACATACACTTCGATGGGAGCTTCTGAGGAGGTCCGAATACGAACTCCCAGATCCCTATGCTTATCTCGATAATTTGCGCGTCGCTCTGTTAGATAGTGACGGTGACGGGCTACCGGACGACTGGGAAAACGCAAATGGATTCAATCCGCTAATACCAGGTGACGATGCGCGAGATCCCGATGACGACGGTCTGACAAATCTGCGTGAGTTTCAGAACGGCACAGACCCAAACAATTCGGATTCGGATGCCGATGGCATGCCGGATGGCTGGGAAGTGGAAAACAGACTCAACCCTCTGGTCGACGATTCTGCTGGCGACGCGGATAGTGACGGTGCAAGTAATCTTCAGGAATATATTGCTGGGACAGATCCGAATGTTGCACCACCACCCCCGCCGCCACCCAATCCGCCGGCGAGCAGTGGTGGCGGTGGCATGCTTGATCTGCAGACGCTCATCACATTGTTCCTGTTTGTTGCTGCACAAGCGCGCTTGCGGCGACGACGAACAGGGATGAGCGGCGATCACATCGCCGCGTGAAGATCGGCGAAATAGGACTCGACGCTCGCGCGTAGCTCTGTCTCCTCGGCCTCCCAGCGGCGCATGGCCTCCTGGACCCGCGGGTCGGCAACGACCTCCGCGTAGTGAGGCTGCGACAGCATCTCCCGCCAGTTGGGCGTGAGGGCGACCGGCCGCGAGAAGTAGTCTCGCAGGGCGACCTCGACAGCTTTCTCAACATCACCGCGCAATGTGAGGATACCGACATGGGTCACCGGATCGCTGGTGGGGTCCTGTCCCATCGCGGCGGCATAGTCGAGCAAGACATCGAGCCGGCGCTGCACTTCCTCTGCAGGCAGGTACTGCACCCAGCCATCGAACGCGACGCCCTGCACATTGCGATAGCGTAACGGCGCGACCTTCGCGTCGACGTCGAAGATGCCGGGCTGTTGCTCTTCGATCCAGGCCATCTCTTCCTCGATGGTATCCGTTCTGACCGCCGTTCTGACCAGGTGCTGGACGGCGCCGCCAAACGCAAAGCGGCGGTCCTCGATGTTGTCTTCAATCGCGCGCCGCGCCGCTTCGATACTGCCGTCCACGTCGCCAATAGCCTTCGCCCGTGCCAGTTCGATCTGGTAAGCGACGGTGCTGGTTGGCGCAAGGGTCAGGACCCTGTTGCGGAAGTCATCGGCGATTTCGACAAGGCCATAGCGATACAGGAACAGCGCCAGCAGGCCTGGCAGTTCGTGATCCTCGGGATCGACTGAAATGGCGTTCAGCTGGTTCTTCACCATCGTTACGTAGTCACCGGTATGTTCGGCGATGGCGCCCAGGTAGGTGTAGGCGTTCGGCTGGTTGGGCTCGAGTTCGAGCGAGCGCTCGAGCGCGGTTTTCGCCTCGTCCCAGCGATGCAGGCGAATGTAGGCGGTGCCCAGTTCGTAGTGCAGGGACGGGTTGTATTTGTCCTGGGCCAGCGCCCCTTTGAGAATCGGCAGGCACTTCTCATTCTGCTTGAGCGCCGTGTAGGCCCGCACCAGCAGGAGGTGCGGCTCGAAGGTCTGCGGTGCGCTCTCCACGATGGCTTCCAGTTCGGCCACGAGGTCCGTCATCGCCGCCAGGTCGCCGCGTGCCACGAGCGACAGGGCCTTTGCATACAGCGAGGTTGCCTTCGCAACGGGATCGTCGGGGCGCACCGCCAGCACCTGGTCCGTGATGGCGATGATTTCGGCGTTGGCCGCTGCGGCGTCCATCATGCCGGTCTCAGCCTGGTGCACATAACTGTTCGCAAGCTCGGACTTGGCCTCGATGAAGTCCGGGTCGATCAGCAGGGCGCCCTTCAGCAGGTTCTCCGCAGCCAGCAGTCCGCCGTAGGAATAGGTCGAGCGTGCCTTGCGCGCCTGCAGGTAGAGTTCGTAGGCATCGACGTCTTCCGTCGTGATGCCGGCGAGCCGCGTTTCCTGGCTCGTGCCCAGCAGGGACGCGGACAGGGCGGAGCCGACCTCTGTGGCTATCTCGTCCTGGATCGCGAAAACATCGGTGAACTCCCGGTCGAAGTTCTTTGACCAGATGTGAAAGCCGTCACTCGCACGGATGAGCTGTGCCGTTACCCGAATCTTGTCGCCGGCATGCTGCACGCTGCCCTCGAGAATATGGGCAACCTCGAGTGCCGATGCGATCTCCTGGACGCTCATGTTCCGGCCCTTGAACGCGAAGCTCGACGTGCGCGCCGCGACCTTGAGGTCGGGGATCTGGGCAAGCATGTGCAGCAGGGTCTCGGTCAGGCCGTCGGAGAAGTACTCGTTGTCCTTGTCGCCCGACATGTTTTCGAAGGGCAGGACGGCCACGGAAGTTGCGCTGATGCCGAGATCGATGGGCGAGGGGTCGTCGGCCGTGTAGCGGGCGCTGAACAAGCCGATGAAGATGATCAGGACCACGGCGGTGGCGATCGTGACCTGGTCGACCCTGCGCACCTGGCGCCGTTTGTCGGGGTCGGTATGATCCACTTCCTGGTCGCGCCTGATGCCATCGGGCGTAATCTCGAAGAACCAGGACAGCACCACTGCCGGAACGAAGCCGAACGCGAAGATCAGGATAACCGCTCGCGCCGCCCACTCCGGGGCGCCAAGTGTCGGCAGGATAGTGGTGAGAACCTCGGTCAGCAGCCAGCCTACCACCAGGTAGGCAGCAGCAACGCGAAAAACGTTTCGGCGTCGAAGTTCGGCTATCAGGGGCATTCAAGACTCCGCACGTGCGCGTGCGTTGTAGGTTACACGATTATTAGATGCGTGATGGGCCCCGAAGGTTTCAAATTCTGGCGCGCAGATCCTCGTGAATCTCGGTTGCGGCGGTTTTGCCCGCACCCGCGGCGAGAATAACTGTGGCGGCGCCGGTCACGGCGTCACCTCCTGCGAACACGTGGTCTCGCGAAGTCTCGGACGTACCGTCATGCACAACCAGGCAACCCCATTTATTCGACTCGAGGCCCTTGGTCGTCTGCAGCAGCAGCGGATTCGGTTTGTTGCCGATCGACAGCACCACGTTGTCGACCGGTATAACGAATTCGGATCCTTCGATCGGCACCGGCCGTGCTCGTCCTGAATCATCGGGCGCACCCAGTTCCATGCGTATGCATCGCAGACCCGTAACCCAGCCATCCTCGTCCCCAAGCACCTCGATGGGGTTGGTCAGCCAGTGGAACTCCACACCTTCTTCGATGGCGTGGTGATGTTCCTCGACGCGTGCCGTCATCTCCTGGTCGCTGCGGCGGTATACGATCATGCCGTGTTCCGCGCCCACGCGCAGTGCCGTACGCACAGTGTCCATGGCCGTGTTGCCGGCGCCGATAACAGCGACGCGCTTGCCGACCATGACCGGTGTGTCGGCGTTCGGAAAATCGTTCGCATGCATCAGGTTGACCCGCGTCAGGAACTCGTTGGCCGAGTACACACCGTTGAGGTTCTCGCCCGGGATGCCCATGAAGCTCGGCAAGCCTGCACCGGTGCCGATGAACACGGCCGAGAAGCCCATCTCGCCCATGAGTTCGTCCATCGTGATCGTCTTGCCGATGATCACGTTGCATTGAATCTCGACGCCGAGCTTTTTGAGTTGCTCAATCTCCCAGTCGAGCACGTTCTTTGGCAGACGGAACTCGGGAATGCCATAGCGGAGCACGCCGCCCGGCGCATGCAAAGCCTCGAATATGGTGACCGGGTAGCCGAGGCGCGCGAGCTCACCCGCACACACGAGACCTGCCGGACCGGAGCCGACGATGGCGACCTTCTCGTCCTGGTGCAGGTTCGCCTTGATCTCGATGGCCGGCTGAGCCATTTCCCAGTCGGCGACAAAGCGCTCGAGGTAGCCGATCGCAACGGGTTTGAAGCGGATACCGATCGAGCATTGCTCTTCACACTGCACTTCCTGCGGGCATACGCGCCCGCAAACAGCCGGCAGCGGATTCGACCTGCGCAGAATATCGGCAGCCGCTCGCATGTCGCCCTTGGCGACCTGGTGAATGAATTCGGGGATCGGTACGCGAACCGGGCAGCCGTCGATACAGATCGGGTCCTGGCAGCGCAGGCAACGTTCAGCTTCGAACTGGGCGTGCGCAATGCCATAGCCTTCGTTCACTTCTTCGAAATCGTGCGCACGCAGGACGGCGTCGCGCTCCGGCATAGGTGTCTTCTGGACGCGCTTTACAGGCATCAGTCTTGTCCTACAACGAGTTTGCGGCAGGCGGTACGGCTTTTCGACTCGTCTTCCTGCCTGACATACATCTTGTTGCGCCTGACGGCTTCTTCGAAATCGACCTGGTGGGCATCGAAGAAGGGACCGTCGACACAGGCGAATTTCACTTCATTGTCGACCGTGACGCGGCAACCGCCGCACATTCCTGTGCCGTCAATCATGAGCGGGTCGAGCGATACGAGCGTCGGAATGTCCTTGCCGCGAGTAGTCTCGGTGACAGCACGCATCATCGGCATCGGGCCAATGGCGATCACCATGTCCGGGCGACCCGGACCATCGCCATCGATAAGCTGGGCGAGGCGCTCGGTGACGAATCCATGGAAACCCGCGGAACCGTCGTCCGTACACAGCTCGAGGTTGTCGCAGACGCCGGCAAGTTCGTCGTTGAGGATCAGCAGGTCTTTCTCGCGCGCACCGTTGATGATCGTCGTTGTGTCGCCGCGCTGACGCAATTCGCGCATGAGGCAGAGCAGGGCAGCGGCGCCAAATCCGCCACCGATGCCCACGATATGGCCTTTAACCGGGATCTCGAGCGGCATGCCGAGCGGGCCGACCAGGTCGAGAATGTCGTCGCCGACCTCGAGCTGGCCCAAATAGCGCGTTGTGGTGCCGACTTCCTGCACGACAATGGTCAGTGTGCCCGCGTCGCGATCATAGTCGGCAATCGTGAGCGGAATACGCTCGCCGCCGTCGCGAACGCGGACGATAACGAATTGTCCGGGCTTCGCGGACTTCGCGACCAGCGGCGCGGCGACCCTGTAGAGCTTGGTGATGGGCGTCAGCGCACGTTTTTCGAGTATCTCTGCCATCGTTTACAGCTCCGGGTGTTCGGATTTGACTTTCAGCTTGCGCCAGCGCTTGTCGACCTCTTTCTCGGTCATCTCGAGCTGGTCGGCATGTTCGTCGGCGAGGACGTGCCTCGTCTTGCCCATCATGCCGAGCCAGTCGCTAACGGGTCGGCGGCGACCGATCGCGTCCGGGTCATAGGTCAGGTGCGTGTGACCTTTCTCGACTTCGTACAGCGGGAAGAAGCAGCAGTCGATTGCAGCTTGCAGTACCTCCTGTGCCGCGTCGTCCTGGGTACGCCAGTTGAGCGGACAGAAAGACAGGACCTTGCCGTAGACCATGCCCTCGCGCTGCGCATACCACTGTGCCTTGGAAATCTTGCGCATGAAGTCCTCGGGGTAGCCTTCGCTCGCCGTGAAAACGTAGGGCAGGTTGCAGGCCGCGAAGATCTGCGGCGTGTCCTTGTGATGGAAGCGCTTGCCGGAGTCCGTGCTGCCGACCTCGCTGGTCGAGGTGCGATGGCCGAACGGCGTTGCGTAGGACAACTGGGAACCGGTATTCATGTAGCCCTGGTTGTCGTACTCGAGAATGATCATCTTGTGGTTGCGATGCGCCGTACCGAGTGCCGCACCCATGCCGATGTCCATACCGCCGTCGCCTGTCACCATAATGAAGGTTGTGTCCTGGCCTTCCGGTGCGGCCGGGATTTCACCTCGACGGACGCGCTCGTGGTACATCTCGACGAGGCCGGACAGCGTTGCCGCGCCATTCTGGAACAGGTTGTGGATATAGGTAATGCGATGGGCCGTCTTCGGGTAGCCCGTCGTCGTGACCATGGCGCAGCCGGTCTGGAACAGGACGACCACGTTGCCTTCGAGCACGTTGTACGCCTGCCGCAGCATCGGGAAGAAGCCGCAACCCGGGCACGCACCGTGTCCGGGCGCAATCCGCGACGGCGTCGTGGTCATTTCCCACAGCGGCTTTAGTTCGACCTCGAGCCGTTTGGTTTCCGGGTTCTGCGTAACACGCGCCATGCCCCTCGAAACTTCTTCGGACGTGATGGGTGGCAGCCCCGGGGCAGGGCCCGCGGCATCGTCGCCGGCGTAGGCGCCGTGGTATTCGAACGGGACCTCGACCTTGCCGGTCTCGGCCGCCTGCAGCGCTTCGTGGAAGAACTCTTCGGCATCCGCGTCATAGAAGTCCTTGCCGCCAAGGCCGTAAATACGGCTCATGACCAGGGTTCTGTTGTCGGGGTCCTGTTGCAGGGCAGCACGAACTTCAAGCGACAGGTTGCCGCCTTCGGCGCCGTAAGAATCACCGCGATCACCGACAACGATGGCGCGAACGTTCTTCAGGAGCCTGCGGATTTCATCGGTCGGGAACGGCCGCAGGACATTGGGTGAGACAACACCGACCTTGTGGCCTTGCTCGCGCAGCTTGTCGGCAACGCCTTTGGCATTCTCGGCAGCCGTGTTGAGCAGTACGAGCGCAACGTCGGCGTCGTCCATGCGGTAGGCATCGACAACGCGGTAGTCGCGTCCCGAGAACGCGGCAAACTCGGCAAATAGTTCGGGGATAACGCGCCGCGCGGCCTCCATGGCCTGGTGTTGCTGGACCTTGTTGTTGATCAGGTCCGGGTCGTTCATGTAAGGGCCGAAGGTAACCGGGCGGTCCGGATCGAGCGCACTGTAAGGGTCCTCGCGTTCACCGAGGAATGCCCTTACCGCCTCGGGATCGTCGAATCTCTCGATGCGACGCTTCTGGTGGCTCGTCAGGAAGCCGTCGTAGGCAACGATAACGGGCAGGCGAACGTCTTTGTGCTCGCCGATGCGAACGGCACAGAAATTCATGTCGTAAGCGGCCTGTGGATCGCGTGCCATCAGGATGATCCAGCCGGCATTCAGTACGAAATAGATGTCGGAATGGTCGCAACGAATATCCAGCGGGCCCGACACGGTGCGCGTCGATACATCGAGCACCATTGGCACGCGCGTGCCCGATTGGACGGGAAGCTGCTCGAGTGAATACAAAAGTCCCTGTGACGACGTTGCGTTGAGAACGCGCCCGCCACCGAGTGCCGCGCCATAGCAGATGCCTGCGGCACCGTGCTCGCCGTCGGCGGGTATCATGACAATCTCGTGTTCGCCGTCGGCATGCATCTTCGACAGGGTCTCGGCGACCTCGGTCGATGGCGTGATCGGGAAATAGCCCATGACATGGAAGCCGATGTCGCGCGCAGCCAGCGCCGCAGCCTCATTGCCGCTCTTGAAATCGTGAACCTGGGCAACCGGGCCTGAACGGGATACCGCCACTGAATCAAGCATGTTTTTCTCCTGCCGCGGACCCGAGGTCCGGGAACAAGGGGATGCGCAGCTCGTCTGCCTTGCCAGGCAATTCGGCTTCGCGCGTCATTGCTGCCGTCGAACAGGTCTCGACGCAACGCATGCAGCCTTTGCAATACTGGTAGTCGATGCCGTCAAGTCTTACGCGCGGCTTGCCGTCCTCGCCGGTATGCGTCGACCAGACGAGACAGAGATCGGGGCAGACCATGTCGCACATGCCGCAGTCGATGCATTTGTCCCTGTCGAGGACCGGCATCCAGCCGGTGCGTGAGGTGTGCAGGTCGTTATGCGCCGTGTTGCCCGGCGTCGGTAACACACCGCCAATCGGTGCCGTGCGATAGCCCCAGACAGGGCTGGACGACATCGTCGGGACTGCGCCGTCGCACTGGCCGATGTTCTCAATAATCTCGACTTCATCGGCCCCGCGATCGAACGCACGACCGTTGGCCGCGACCACGGCCTCGTTCTTGCCGGCGAAGGTGGCGTCGAGCGCGTCCCGCACAGCACGCCGGTCGAGCAGCGGAATAGCTTCGGCCAGCGTGCCGATCAGTACGGCGTTCTCGCGCGACTTCTCGGCGATCGCAATCTTCTGGGCGTCCACACGAATCACTGTCGCGGTCCTGGGGACACGCGACAGCCCTTCCGGAACGTCACCTTCCTGGCCGGCGTAGATAAGGACACCATCGGCCTTCAGGCCGGACAGCGTAGCGGGGTGGGCCAGCAAGCCGCTGTGAAAGACGACAATCACATCCGGCTCCTCGATAGGCGCGCTCGTACGAATCGCCTTGTCGGCCGGGGCAAGTCGAATAAACGACCTTACGACGGAGCCTTTCTTTTCGGAGCCGTACGAAGAGAAGTGTGAGCCGTTCATGTTCATTCGCAGAACGGCTGCGCTGGCGACGATCTTTCCGGCAACGTGGGCGCCTAGCCCACCGATCGATTCGAAGCGGATTTCGAAAAACTCCGCCCCGTTGGGGATAGAGACTTCCCGGGTCATGGTCCTGCTCCCTGACGTGCAACGAACGCACCCTGACATACTCAGCTTACGCCCGGCGTCCCTCCAATACATACGCAACATCCACACTCGGCTTAGGTACATTCTTCAACCCGACGGCTATACTCGGGGGCGCTGCCGGCCAACAATCTGGAGCCGAAGACGGATGTCATGAAAGATCAGGAGAATCCAAAAAACGTGGAGCCACGCACCGGAAGCAACATGCCTGGAGCAAACAGGTTTGCAGGGACAAGAACCCGCCTGGTCTGCGGGCTCGTTCTTGTTGTCTGCTGGTTCCTGCCGCCAACGACTGCAATTGCGGATGAGTGGCATTTCTCCGATGTCGAACGGATCGTCGCCATAGGCGATGTTCACGGCGCCTACGACGCGCTGGTCACGACGCTGCAGGAAGCCGGGGTCATCGACAAGAACCTGGCCTGGAGCGGCGGCAAGACGCACCTGGTCAGCACCGGAGACCTGGTGGATCGCGGCGCGGAGTCGCGGCGCGTGATGGACCTCATGATGCGACTGGAGCAGGAAGCGCCGCTGGCCGGGGGGCGCGTGCACCAGTTGCTGGGTAACCACGAAGTCATGAACCTGATCGGGGACCTGCGTTACGTGGTCGATGAGGAATACGCCGCGTTCCGGGATATCGAGTCGACCGAGGAGCGCGAACGCTGGTACCAGAGGTTCCGCCACGGCAAGCCGGATTGGTCGAACGAGGTCTCCTTGCGCAGGGACTTCGACAAGCTGGCACCACCCGGCTACTTCGGGCACCGCGGCGCGTTCCGCAGCAATGGCTACTACGGGAAGTGGTTGCTCACGAAGCCCTTCATGATCGTTATCAATGACATTGCGTTCGTGCACGGAGGTGCGCCAGCCTTTGTTGGCGAGCAGGGGCTCGCCGGCATCAATGGCTCGCTCAAGGGCGACCTCGAGGGATACGTGCAGGCGTTCGAGGCCCTGGTCGATGAGGGTGTACTGACCCCCTGGGATAGCTTCCGGAAGACACCGAAAGCGCTGGCGAGATTACTGGATGCCGGGACGCTGCAGCCAGCAGTTGCGGCAACCGCTCAGCAGCTCATCGACTTCAGCGAGTCGCCGCTGCACAAGCCGGCCGGGCCAACCTGGTATCGCGGAAGTGCCATGTGCAATCGCTTTGTCGAGTCCCGACAGCTGGATGCCGTATTGCAGAAAGTCGATGCATCCCGGCTCGTGATCGGTCACACAACGACGTCAACGCGGCAGGTGCAACAGAGATTCGGTGGCCGGGTGTTCGAAATAGACACCGGCATGTTGAGCCACGTCTACGGCGGCAGCGGCAATGCCCTGGTTTTCGAGGGCGGCAAGGCGAGCGTCGTGACAGAGTCGGGCAGGCGGCGCGTCGCGCCCGTGGAGCACCCGTTCAAAGTCGGTCTCGGCGATGCGCCATTGACCGAGGACGACCTCGCGAAAATGCTCGAAACGGGGCATATCCTCGATGTGCTCGCCGAAGGTGCCGAATGGAAGCTCGTGCAGGTGACGGACGGGAAACTGGCGGTTCTTGCGACCTTTCGGACACTGCCCGGGAAGTCGCGCTTTGCGCCTGAGTTTGCGGCTTATCGGCTTGACCGCCAGTTACAGCTCGGCATGGTGCCTGTCACCGTGCGCCGGACGATCGATGGCCGGCGCGGCACGCTGCAATTCCTGCCTGGCGTAACGCTGACCGAACGGGAGCGCGTAGCCGCTGGCGAGGGCGCTGCCGCTATCTGTCCGGTCGAGGAGCAGATAGACGCGATGCTCGTATTCGACGCGCTGATTCATAACGTCGTTCGCTCGCCGTCGGCCATGGTGTACGACCGCGAAGACTGGTCGTTGATGCTGGTCGATCACAATGCGGCGTTCGCTACCGACGGCGACTTGCCGCCTGATATCGTGGACGTTGGCCTGGCCGTAGGCGATGAGTGGCGGGCGGCATTGCAGGCGCTCGACGACAAGACGCTGCGCGCCGAGCTCGGCAACGTGCTCGACAAGACGCGACTGCAGGCGCTGATGCAGCGCCGGGACGCGTTGCTGTCCTTATCCTCGCGCTGAGGCCAGCGCCGACTCAACCGCCGCGAGCGTCGGGTCGATGACGCTCGGTCTGCCGACAGCCTCTGTCGCATGGGCAATGTCCTTGAGGCCATTGCCCGACACGAGGCAGACCACGAGTTCGTCCGCTGCAATCTGCCGTTCGGCCACCATCCGCTTGACCGCTGCCCACGCTGCCGCGGCCGCCGGCTCCGCGAATACGCCGCTGGCCGCAGCCATCTCGGGGATCGCCTCTAGAATCTCGACGTCGGGAACGGTCGTCGTTACGCCGCCGGACTCGTAAACGGCCCTGACAGCGGCCAGCCCGTCGCGCGGCCGGTCGACGGAGATGGAATCGGCAACCGTGTGCGCGTCGACGGCAGCTACCTCGAGCGAGGCCCAGTCGGGCTGACGACTGCCACGGATCCCGCGCACGGTCCGGGAGATCGCATCGCTGCCTTCCGACTGCGCGCAATCGATTTTCGGCAGGCGGTCGATAAGGCCGACCGCCTTGAGCTCCCGCCAGCCTTTCCACATGCCGCTCAGGAGGTTGCCGTCACCGGTCGGCACGACGATCCTGTCGGGCACACGGCCTTCCAGCGAGGCCCAGATCTCCCACGCGCAGATCTTCTTTCCCTCGCGTGTGTACGGGTTGATGCCCGTGCTGCGGTTGTACCAGCCGAATTGCGCAGAGGCTTTCAGGCAGAGGTCGAACGCGTCGTCGTAGGTGCCGCGCACAGCGAGCACCGTCGCACCGAAGGCCAGTGCCTGCGTGAGTTTGGCAACCGGTGCGCTTTCCGGAACGATGACCACGGCCTTGATTCCCGCTGCCGCTGCGACACAGGCAAGCGACGAGCCGGCGTTGCCGGTGCTCGCGACCGAGACGATATCGGCACCTGCGTGCAGCGCCCGCAGCACGACGGCGGCACTGGCCCGATCCTTGCTCGATGCACTCGGGCTGACCGTGTCGTCCTTGAGGTACAGGTTGCGCAGGCCGATCGAATGCCCCAGTCGCGGGGCGGCATAGAGTGGCGTGTTGCCGATCTCCAGGGGGATTCGCGTCGTGTCGAAGGGTGATTGGCGTATCTGCTCCAGGATCGTCTCGCGGTCGTTGACGACATCGAGATTGCCGCCACAGGACGGGCAGACCCAGCCCGAGAAGTCGGCGGGCTGGGTCCTGTCGCAGGCGAAACAGCGGAAACTGTTCATGGGCTCAGTCCTCTACGGCACGATGTGCGTGCCGTAGATGTTGTCGAGGTTGGCGCGCAGGTTGTGCGGCTGCGTAATGATGACTTTCTCGCCGCCGCCCTCGAGAAAGCGGACGGCGCTTTCGATTTTCGGCCGCATGCTGCCGGCCGCAAAATGCCCGGCCGCGAGATGCTCGCGACACTCGGCAACCGTCAGGCGGTCGATGTCACGCTCCTTGTCGGTGCCGAAGTTGAGTGCAACCTTGTCGACATCCGTGGAGATGATGAAGACCGACGCACCGAGTTCCCGCGCCAGCAGGCAGGACGCGGCATCCTTGTCGATGACGGCGGGGCGGGGCCGCAGCTCGCCATCCTCACGGAACACCACCGGAATGCCGCCACCACCAGCGGCAATGACCACCTGGCCGCTGTCCAGCAACGTGCGGATTGCCGGCAGCTCGATGACACTGAGCGGTTGCGGCGAGGGTACGAGGCGCCGCCAGCCGCGTCCGGCATCCTCACCGATGACCCAGCCTTCGTCCCGTTCGCGCTGCCGTGCTTCCTCTTCGCTCATGAATGGCCCGATCGGCTTGCTCGGCGCGGCGAAGCTCGGATCCTGCTCGTCCACGACGCATTGCGTGACGATGGCCGTTACCGCCTGTTCGAGGCCCTGGTGCAGGAACTCGTTCTGCAGGCTCTGTGCAATCTGCAGGCCGATCGACCCTTGCGTGTCGGCGACGCAGTTGGCCAGCGGGACCTGGTGGATCTTGTCGCGAGCCAGTTCGGAGCGGAGCAGGATGAAGCCGACCTGCGGGCCGTTGCCATGCGTGACCAGGACGCGGTAGCCCGCTTTGACCAGCGGGACGATGTGGCGGGCCGTCTGCCCGGCCGTGCGGTACTGGTCGAGGACATCCATATGCTCGGCGTCGCGAATCAGCGAGTTGCCGCCGATGGCAATTACGATGAGTGGTCGTTTGTTACCCGTCATGGCGATCACATGGTCAGCGCCATGAGCGCCTTGGCCGTGTGCAGGCGATTCTCGGCTTCCGGGTATACGCGCGACTGCGGGCCGTCGATAACCGCGTCAGTGACCTCGTAATTGCGGTCCGCCGGCAGGCAATGCATGTAGATGGCACGCTCTTTTGCCCGGGCCATCATGGCCTCGTCGCAGATCCAGTCGCGGTACTGCAGCGCCACGTTCATGGCTTCCTCGGGCTGGCTGAACAGGGACTCCACGCCCCAGCTCTTGGGGTACACGATGTCCGCGTCGGCGAACGCGTCCGCCATGTTGTCCACGACTTCGAAACGGCCGCCGGAGCGGGCCGCGTTGTCGCGGGCTATCTGCATGGGTGCGTCCATGAGGGTGTACTCGGGCGGGTGAGCGAGCGTGACGTTCATGCCGAATCGCGTCATGAGCATGATCAGGCCCTGCGGCACGGACATCGGTTTCACATAGCTGGGGGCATAGGCCCAGGAGACGGCAATCTTTAAATCTTTCAGGTCTTTACCGAACTCTTCTCGAATCGTCATAAGGTCGGCGAGCGTCTGGCAGGGGTGGTCCACGTCGCATTGCATGTTGATGACGGGGATCGAGGCGTGCCGCGCAACCTCGCGCATGTAAGTCTGGCCTTCGCCGGGCACCAGGTCGTGCCGAATCATGATGCCGTGCCCGTAGGTAGAAAGAATCGTACCCATGTCCTTCGGGCTTTCGCCGTGCGCGATCTGCGAGGTTTCCGAATCGATGAAGTGCGCGTGGCCGCCAAGCTGCGTCATGCCGGCCTCGAACGAGTTGCGTGTGCGCGTGGACTTGTCGAAGAAGATCAGGAAGCCGCTCTTGTGCGGCAGGTGCAGCGTCGGCACGCCGCTTTTGAACTCGTCTTTCAGGGTGTCGGCCGTATCGAGCGCGAGTTCGATCTCGTCGTCCGACCAGTCCTGGGTCATGAGCCAGTCGCGGCCTTTCATGTGGCCGGGTATGGGCTTGGCTTCGCGGGTCATCGTGTATCTCCTGTTTCTAGTCCTTCGCGAACTCATCGACGAGGGCTGCATAAAAGGCTGCGCAGCATACGAGGTGCTCGATCTCGGTCTGCTCGTTCGGGGCGTGCGCAAAGTGTTCGTGTCCCGGGCCGAAGCCGATGGACGGGATGCCGTGCATGCCGGCCGTGGCGACGCCGTTGGTGCTGAAGGTCCAGTGCCCGATCTCGGGCTCCTTGCCGAAGGCGTCGCGGAAAGCGCTGGTCGCGGCCTGCATCTCGGGGCCGTCTGCCGGCATCTCCCAGGTCGGGTAGTACTTGCGGGTCGGGTAGGTGAGCCCGGTGTAACTCGGGACGGCGTACTCGAGCACGGTCACGGTCGCGTTGGCGGCCTTGACGGACGGCAGGGCAAGAATCTCCGCGACCGAAGACTGCTCGGTTTCACCGACGGTCAGGCGGCGGTCGAGATGGATCGTACAGCCATCGGCCACGGCGCAGAGGCTCGGCGAGGTCGAGCGGATTTCGCTAATGGTTACCGTCCCCTTGCCGAGAGGCTCACGTGGCTCGAGTTTTTCGTTGAGCTTTTCGATATCGGCAATGATGCCGGCCATCTTGTACACGGCGTTGTCGCCGCGTTCGGGCGCCGAACCATGGCAGGAGATACCGGAGGTGTGGACCTCCATTTCCATGCGGCCGCGATGGCCGTAGTAGATGCGCAGGCTGGTGGGCTCGGTGATGACCACGAGGTCCGGCCGGAGCTTGTCTTCATTGACGATGTACTGCCAGCAGAGGCCGTCGCAGTCCTCTTCCTGCACCGTGCCCGTCACGTAGACCGTCACGTTGTCCGGGACACCGCGCTTCCTGAGCAGTGCGCCGGCATAGACGCTCGATGCGACGCCGCCTTTCATGTCGCTCGTGCCGCGGCCGTAGAGGATGTCGCCCTCGATGTCGCCGGAATGCGGGTCGCGGTCCCAGAGCGCCGGATCGCCAACGTCGACCGTGTCCACGTGACCGTCGAACGCGATCACTTTCGGTCCCGAGCCGATGCGGCCGATGACGTTGCCCATCGGGTCGATCGTCACCTCGTCGTAGCCGATGCGCAGCATTTCTTCCCTGATACGCTGGACGACAGCCCCTTCCTCGGAACTCAACGAGGGGATGCGGATGATGTCCTGCATGAATTTGACGAGGTCGGGTTTCACCGCCATCGCGTCCTGGTAGTACGTACTGCTCATGTGCTGCCTCCGTCGCTGTTGAACGCATCGATGAGTCGATCCCATTCGTCAACGACATCCTGTGAGAACACTTCACGCCAGAAGTCGGGATCCCAGAGTTCGCGCAGTTCGTCAGAGCTGCGCCCCTGTTGCTCGACCCACGTGAAGTACTTGAAGTTGTGCAGTGCCTTGCGGTCCGCGTAAGTCAGTTCGCGGACGTGATCGGTGGTCGTCCCCTGCAGGTAGCGGCCGAAGTGCTGGTCAGCGAGACGGCCGTTGTAGGCGCCACAGGCGTCGTTCATCTCCTGCATGCGTGACGAGTACAGTTCCATGGAATCGGTGAGCGGCGTGAAGATCACATCGCGGCCGTCCATGTCGTAGTAGCGCGCGGTCTTGATCGCGGCGACCAGGTTGCAGATGCCGGAGATGCCGATCTGGCCGAGCGCGATGAGCGTGTCCTCGTCCACGCCTTCGCGGCGCAGGCACGCTCGTCCGGCGTCTTCGTTAAACAATCGCATGAGTTGCATGGTTTGTTCGTCGTCGACGGCAGCAACGAAGTCCGTGTTGCGCACGTTGTGAATCCACGGCACGTGCTTGTCGCCGATACCTTCGATGCGGTGATCGCCGAAGCCGAATTGCAACAGGGTGGGGCACTGCAGTGCCTCGGTCGCGACGACGCGCAGGTCCGGGTGCTGTGTGCGCAGGTAGTCGCCTGCGGCGATCGTGCCGGCCGAGCCCGTGGCGCTGACGTAGCCGGAGAGGCGGCGCCCGTCGGCGTAGTGCTTGCGGAAGATCTCGTCGACGATCGACCCGGTCATCTGGTAGTGCCAGATCGCGTTACCGAATTCCTCGAACTGGTTGAACACCACGATGCCGTCGCCGCGTTCTTCGCGGAGCTCCCAGCACTTGTCGTAGATCTCCTTGACGTTCGACTCGGTCCCGGGTGTTGCGATGACTTCGTCGGTTCCGATTTGCTCGAGCCACTCGAAACGCTCGCGGCTCATGCCCTCGGGCAGGATCGCAACCGCCGGGCAGGACAGCAGGGCGCAGTCGTAGGCGCCACCGCGGCAGTAATTGCCCGTCGAGGGCCACACGGCTTTCTGCGTATCCGGGTCGAATGCGCCCGTCACGAGGCGCGGCACCAGGCACCCATAGGCCGCGCCGACCTTGTGAGCGCCGGTCGGGAACCACTTGCCGACGATGCCGACGATCGTGGCGTCGATGCCGGTCAGTGCCGGGGGGAACTCGATCCAGTTGCCTTCGCCATAGCCGCCGCCGTGTGCGACAGGTTCGTTCTTCCAGGTAATGCGAAACAGGTTGGCCGGGTCGAGATCCCAGAGCCCGACGTCCCGCAGCCGCGATTTGATCGAGTCGGGGATGAGGGTCGGGTCTTTCTGCTGCGCGAACGTCGGCAGGACGATGTTGTGCCGGCGCGCGCGTGCCTTGCTCTTCTGCCGCACGTCGTCGCGGATGTCAGGTACGAGTTTCAACGTTCCCCTCCGAATTCGATTGTGGGGATGGGTTCGCGGTCGCCCCAGCCGAGTTCAACCTCGGTCGCTCCCGCGCGAATGGCATGCAACAGGCTGTCCTGGTCCACAGGCAGGCTGCGAACGCGAACGCCCGTTGCGTTGTAGATCGCGTTGGTGATCGCCGGGCTCGTCGGGATGCTGGGAAGCTCGCCCATTCCCTTGGCGCCGAACGGGCCCGTCGAGAGTTCGTGCTCGACGATGTGCGATGTGATCGGCGGCGCATGCGTGATGCTTGGTGTCTTGTAGCGGGCCATGACATTGGTCCAGGGGATGCCGTCTTCCTGGATGTAATGCTCGGTGAGCGCATAACCGATACACATGACGATGCCGCCTTCAATCTGGCCCTCGAGCGTCAGCGGGTTGATGGCCCGGCCGACGTCGTGCGCAGCGATGATCCTGCGGACCTGGACATCGCCCGTACGCATGTCGATTTCGCAGAGTGCGGCCTGCGCGACGAAGCTGAACGCGACATGCATATCGCCCCCGGTCCCCAGCGGCTGGGTCGCCGGTGCCCAGTACTCATGCCGCGCGACCGCGCGGGTTCCCGGCGCGTCTGCGAGTTTTGCGGCCACATCGCGCGCCGCGAGCCTGGCCGCATTGCCGCTCACGAAGGTCTGGCGGCTGGCCGTCGTCGGCCCGCCATCCGGGCAGACATCGGTATCGCCGAGGAGCACGCTCACGTTCCCGGCCGGGATACCCAGCTCTTCGGCGGCGCACGCGGCGAGCACGCCCGGTAAGCCCTGGCCCATTTCGGCAGACGAGATGCGAACCTCCGCGAGCAGGCCCCGCTCGGCGTCATGCCAGGCTTCGACCTCGGCGGTCGCCTTGTCCGGTGCGCCGCCACCGAGCCCGGTGTTCTTGTAGGCGACGGCCAGGCCCCAGGCGAGGCGCTTGTGACCCTCGTCCCAGGTCCAGCGGAAGTCGCCGGCGCGCATATCGGCGTCGACCCGCTCGATACACTCGAGCAGGCCGACGCTCTCGCGCATGACCTGTCCCGTGACCGTCGTGGAACCCACCTCGAGCGCATTCCGGCGCCGGAAGTCGACCGGGTCGAGCCCGAGTTTCCGGGCCAGGATGTCCATGTTGCTTTCCGCGGCGAAGCAGCTTTGCGTGACGCCGAAACCACGGAACGCGCCGGCGGGAACGTTGTTCGTGTAGGTGGCAAAGCAGTCCACACGCACGTTCGGGATGTCGTAGGGGCCGGACGCATGGGTCGTTGCGCGCGTGAGCACTTTTTCGCTCAGGCTCGCGTACGCGCCGCCGTCGCCATACAGGGTGGCCTCGACCGCCGTCAGCTTGCCGTCGCGCGTTGCGCCCGTGCGCATGCGAATGATCGTCGCGTGGCGCTTGGGATGCACGAGCAGGCTTTCCTGCCTGGAGTACAGCATCTTGACCGGGCGCCCGGTTGCCTCGGCGAGCAGCGCAGCGTGAATCTGCCCCGTAATGTCTTCCTTGCCGCCGAAGCCACCGCCCATCAGTGTGGCGACGACGCGCACGTTGTCGGCCGGCTTGCCGAGAGCCGCCGCGGCCTGGTCGCGATCGGCGTAGGGGATCTGGCTGCCGACGTAAATCGTCGTCTTGTCGTGTTTCGCCGTCTCGCCGCGTGTCGCGAGTGCGTCGCACATGCCGCCAAATCGACCGGGGTCGTAACCGGCCGGCACGCCGATGGAGCACTCGGGTTCGAGGAACAGGTGTTCGGTCGTCGGCGTACGGTAGGTCAGGTCAACGACAACGTCGGCCGCCTTGAAACCGGCCTCGATGTCGCCTTTGCGGACCTTGATGTGCTTCAGGAGGTTGCCGTCGGGGCGCTCTTCGTGAACCTGCGGTGCGTTGGCTTTCAGGGCGGCGATCGGGTCGGTTACGGCGGGCAATTCCTCGTACTCGACCTTGATCAGGTCAAGCGCTGCCGCGGCAATGTCCTCACTGTCCGCCGCGACGATGGCCACGGCGTCGCCCGCATAGCGGACCTTGCGGCTGCACAGGACCGGCCAGTCGACACTGACCACGCCGTGCGCATTGCGGCCGGGCACATCTTCGTGCGTCAGTACCGCGTGCACGCCATCGAGTTCGCGTGCCGCGGCAACGTCGATACCAACAATGCGGGCGTGCGCCACCCGGGCGCGCAACGTGCGTGCGAACAGCATGCCCGGGAAACGGTAGTCGTCGGTAAAACGCGCGGTACCGCGAATCTTCGCAAGGGCGTTCGGGTTTGGCCGTGGCTTGCCGACGGATGCTTCCGGGGCCCGGGTCTCGGGAAGGTAGGGCGGTACGTCCTGGCCTGACGCCTGCAGAATCGCATTGATGACGCTCTGGTAGCCCGTGCAGCGGCAGTAGGAGTCCTTGAGGGCAGTGCGTATGTCGGCTTCGGTCACGATGTCGCCGGCTGCCGCCTTGCGATCGAGCAATCCCTTGGCGGTCATGATCAGGCCCGGCGTGCAAATGCCGCACTGGACCGCACCGTGATCGAGGAAGGCCTGCTGCAGGGCATGCAACTCGCCATCCTCTGCAAGGCCCTCGATCGTCTCTACGCGCCGACCCTGGGCCTTGAACGCCGGGTAGACGCAGCTGACGACCGCGGTACCGTCGACGAGCACTGTGCAGATGCCGCATTCGGCTTCGGCGCAACCGATCTTCGTGCCGGTAAGCGCCAGGTCGTCGCGCAGCACGTCGGACAGGTAGCGTGACTCGTCAACCTCGATGTCGACGGGGCGGCCGTTGACCGTCATTTGCAGGCGGCTCATGACGCACTTCCTGCGCGGCGTGCCGCCGTGGCCAGGATGACCGGCAGGTAAGTGCGGATCATCGTCTCCCGGTATTCCTCGGTCGCTCGGTACTTGCTCGTGCGCAGGCTGATGTTCCTGAGCGCGACGTCGGCGGCCTGCGTGAAGGCATCCTCTGTTGCGGGTGCGCCCACGAGGACGTCGGCGACCGGCTCCGCAAACCAGGGCACGGGACCCACGGGGCCCATGCTGATACTGGCGGCCGCAATCGTGCCGTCGACGACAGACAGGCGCGTGGCCATGGAGATGATCGGCAGGCACAGGCCTTGTGGCCGCATGACGCGGTGAAAGGCCGAGCCTTCGTCGCCAGCCGTCTTGCGGAACCTGAGCCGGGTGAGGATTTCACGGTGGCGGTCGATACGGCTGCGGCCCGGGCCGGCGAACGTGTCCTTGGCGGGCATCCACCGCGTGCCGTCAGCGCTGGCCACTTCGACCTCGCCGCCGAGCGCCATCAGGCCGATGGTGCCGTCGCCGGCGGGCAGGGCGTGCGCCACATTGCCGGCGAGCGTTCCCGTGTTGCGCACCTGCGGGCCGCCGATCACGCCGCAACTCTCGGAGAGGCAGCGGCCGAAACGCACAATGCGCGGATCGTGCACGATACGGGTGTGGGTAACGCCGCAGCCGATGACAATGAAGTCGCCGTCTTCCGAGACGCTGTCCAGTCCGTCGATCCGCGTGGCGTCCACGATGGCATCGATAGGTCGCCGCAGGCCACGCCGGGTTTCGACCAGCAGGTCGGTACCACCACCGATCACGCGTGCGCGGCCGGCGTAGCGCTGCAGGATGGCCAGCGCGTCAGCGACCGTACGGGGCGTGTAGTAGTTGTTCCATGCCGTGGTCAAAAGTATAACCTTTTCAATTTGTTACTAATTAATCCTCGACCAGATTCTAGAGGATCTCTCGGCGCACCTGGCGCGGATCCGGTCTTCGTCGAGGTGGGGCAGGCGGCCTTCGTCGACGACGACCTCGCCGCGCGAGATCGTGGTGCGCACCCGCGTAAAGCTGAGCCCGAATAACAGGTGGCCGTAAAACGTCTCGGCCGAGAGCGGCGTAAACGGCACATAGTCCGGAACGATGATGTCCGCGAGCTGGCCGGTCGCCAGCATGCCGCGCGGCTCGCGGAAGAGGCGGTTGCAGATCTCCCGGTTGTTCCTGAGCAGGATCTCGCAGGCTTCGCCGAAGGCAACCGTCGGGTCGCGATGGTAGGTGCGCTGGTGCAGGTACATTGCCCGCGCCTGCGAGATCATGTGCGACGACATGCCGTCGGTGCCGACCCCGACCAGGACGCCATGCTTGAGCATGTCGAGGATCGGTGCGACGCCGAGGCCGTTGTTCATGTTCGACTCGGGATTGTTGACGAGCATCGAGTTCGTCGAGCGCAGCAGGTCCAGTTCGCGCGACGCGAAATGCACGCCGTGCACGAATATCGTCTTCGAGCCCGCGATACCGAAGTCGAGAAAGCGATCCATGATGCCGCGGCCGTAACGCTCCATCGTCGTCTGCACGTCGATCTCATCTTCGGCGGCGTGCACGTGGAAGCCGGCGCCGAGCGCATGACCCGCTTCGGCGCAGCGATCGAGCGTCCGGGTTCCAAGGGTGAGCAGCGCATGCAGGCCGAACAGGGCCGCCATCTGGTCGTCCTCGGCATCCTGGCACTTGCGGATGTAGCGTTCGTTTTCCTCGATGCCTTCACCGGGACGATTGCGATCGGATACCTCGTAGCACAGGCAGCCACTCAGTCCGACCTCGCGGAACGCGCGTTCTACCTGGTCGAGACTGCCGTCGACACAGGACGGCGACGCATGATGATCGATGATCGTCGTGCAGCCGGCCCGGGCCGCCTGCATGATCGCGAGCAGGGCCGAGTAGTAAACGTCTTCCGCGTCGAGCGCCTTGTCGAGCTTCCACCAGAGATTCCTGAGCGTTTCCTCGAAATTCGTTGCCGGCGGGCCGGGCGGGGTGAAGCCGCGCGCAAAGGTGGAGTAGAGGTGGTGGTGGGCGTTGATAAGGCCCGGCATGACCAGGCTGCCACGAGCGTCGATCGTCCGGTCCGCTTTGTACTTGCTCGCGGAAAACTGGCCGACATCGATGATGTGATTGCCCTCGATGAGAATGCTGCCGTTCTCGATGAAGCGATTGTTCGCATCGAGAGTGACGAGATGACCGTTGGTGATTAGCAGGGATTTCATGTCATGCCTCGCGTACCGGCAGGAACGGCATCGACCGCCGCACGCCTTCCAACAGCGTCTGCATAGCGGCTTGCTGCGGGTTTGCCGCATCCAGCGGGTCGTTGAGTTCCATATGTCGTGTCACGCCGTCACAGCGTGCATCGATAGCCCAGTCGTCGCCATCGTGGAAAATCATATAGGCGTTGTCCTGCTGGGCCTCGAAGTCGTCCTTGTCGACGTACAGGCGGGGCTTGTCGCGGTAAGGAGTGCCTGACGTCGGGCAGAAGGTCGTGCAGTTGCCGCACTCGTTGCAGAGGTCGGCGAGTACGGCGACCTGGAAGCGCTGGTGGCGCTGCTCCGTCTGGTAGGTGAACAGGGCGAGATTCGGGCAGACGCCGACGCAGATACTGCAGAAAGTATGGCAATCGAGGCAGCGCGCCGCTTCCTCCCGCGCCTGCTCCCGGGAATAAGTGAGCATGACCTCGCGGAAATTGCGCCGCTCTGCAACGGGCAACTCCGGCGCCCGCACGCGCCGCACCCGGTGACTTCGCCGGCGCAGCATCGCCGCCATCTCGACACCCGAAACGGTGCCAGTCACCTCTTCGGATGCCGACTGTTTGAGGATGCTGGCGGCGATGGCCTTGCCCGCGGCGGCGGCTTTCACGATGGTGGCGGGGCCGTCATTGGCGACATCGCCACCCGCGTAGACGCCGGGCAGGGAGGTCTCGAACGTGACCGGGTCGACCTCGATATAGCCGCGCTCATTGATCGCGATCGGTTCGCCGTCGAGGAAATCCAGCACGGCGTGCTGGCTGATCGCAAGAATCAGTGTATCGATCGGTACGTCAAAGCCCGAATCCGGTATGACCTCGGTCGTGCGGCGGCCGGATGCGTCGCGCTCGTCCGTCAGCCGCATGCGCTGGCAGTGCAGCGCCTGCAGCCTGCCGTTCCCGGCAACGAGGCGCTCGGGAAGCGCGAGTTCGAGGACGTCGATGCCTTCCTCGAGCAATTGGGTAATCTCTTCGCGGTCGGCCGGCATCTGCTCGATCGTGCGCCGGTAGATCAGTGTGACTTTGCGATCGCCCAGGCGCCACGCGACCCGCGCGCAGTCCATGGCCGTATCGCCAGCCCCGATGATGCCGACCCGTTTACCGACATCGAGAGCCTGCTGTTCTTTCGACAGGCGCAGGAACTGCAGGGCATCGAGGACGCCGTCGGCGTCGGCGCCATCCAGCGCCAGGGTTCGGCCGAGCTGGGCGCCGGCCATGACAAGAATGTTCTCGAATCCCTCCTCGCGGAGTGCTGCAAGCGTGAGGTCGCGGCCTATGCGCACGTTGAAATGGACAGGTACCCCCAGCGCTTCCAGCGTCGCATAGTCCTCTGCGAACACCGCTCTTGGCAGCCGGTATTCCGGCACAACGCCACCGACCATGCCGCCGGCGTAGGCCTGTTCCTCGAAGATCTCGACCTTGCAGCCGCCACGCGCCAGCTCGATCGCCGCCGACAGGCCGCCTGGCCCTGCGCCGATGATCGCCACCTTCGGACCATGTCCGTCCCCGGCAGGCGGGAGCGCGACTTCCCGTTCGCGGTCGACGATAAATCGTTTGATGTCGCGGATCGCAACCGGTTCATCGAGATGTGTGCGCACGCAAGCCTGTTCGCACAGGTGATCGCAAATGCGCCCGAGCGTGCAGGGCAGCGGATTGTCAGCGTGCACGACCCGCTGGGCCGCGGCGATGTCATCGCGCCGCACGGCTGCCATGTAGTCGGGAACCTTCTGGTCGAGCGGACAGGCATCCACGCAAGGCGCCGCTATGCAATCGAAAGCGCCGAGCTCGCGGGACGTCTTGCTGCCCGACGTGACGAACGCGGCTTTCATGTTGTCGGGATCGCCACACACGCTCGAGGCATAGCGCCGCAGATGTGCCAGGGCGTTTTCCGGATCGGGTGAGACACCCTCAACGGCCCTGACGTAGTCGAGTAGCCGCAGATAGCCACCGGTCTTCAACAGGTCGGAGCAGACCGTGATCGTCTGCATGCCGCTGCGCAGCAGGTTCGCGGCGTTGTAGCAACTCGCGCCGGCCGAGAACGACATCGGCAGGTCGCCGGAGAACTCCTCGGCAAGATCGGCCGCGAGGTTTACCGTGATGGCGTGCAACGGGCGGCCGGACAGGTACATCATCTTCTCGTCCGGACTGAAGACCTTGCGGCGGTTCTCGACCTCGAGCGTGTTCGACAGCTTGACGCCGAACGCCAGGCCGCTGTCACCTGCGACTGCACGCAGCCTGCGCAGCATCGGTACTGCGTCGTCGTACTTGAGGTCGTGCTCAAACGCGACATCGGGCACGACGACGTCGGCAAACCCGAGGTCCGCGTTGATGATCCTGCGGACACGCGCCGGCCCAAGCAAGGTCGGATTGCATTTCACGAGCGTGTGCAGGCGCCGCTCCCGCAGCAGGTATTCGCAGATGCTCTCGATCTCGCCAGGCGGGCAGCCGTGCATGGTCGATAAAGTGACGTTGTCGGAGAACCGGTCCGGAATGTCGATGTCGCGAACAGCAGGGTAGTACCGTGCCACCGCGTCGACGATCTCGGCTTTTCGTGCCGAGCTGTCGGCGACGTTGTCCAGGAACCACTGCATGTTGGGTTGCCGTATCCCGGCGAGGTCGTACCCGACACTGAGATTGAACATCACGGGCGTCTCGCCCGGGAATTCGAACTTGTGATGCAACGCGTGAATCAGCACCCAGGCGCGCAAGTACTCGTCAAAGGATTCGTGAACCTTGAGTTCCTGTGACCACTCGACGTTGTATCCCTCGTCCTCCATATCGATACAGGGCTTGCTGACGTCGAGTTCGTCGAGGGTCTGGACGGTCTTGAGCTCGACGTAGCGAGCGCCGCAGAGCCACGCCGTGACGATATTCTGTGCCATCTGGGAATGCGGCCCGGCCGCCGGGCCAAAGGGCGTGTCGAGCGTCTGCCCGAAGACCTGCGCACGATACGTTGCCGACGGGTCCGGTACGAAGATGTGTTGCTTCGGGATCCCAAAGGCCGAATTCCGGGTCTCGAGTTCGGTGAACAGCCACTTTGCGAGCTGGTCCACGCCAATCGGGCGAAACAGGTCGGACATGCGCAGTTTCCTCCCGATGGTTTCACGTATTATGGATGCACGTACCCACGGCAATTGAACCGGAATTGAGCGGTTCACCAAATACGCGGATGCCGCAGGCACGCGTAGGCTGCCCGCAATTATGGAAGGGAAATCAACATGATGAAGAAACTTGTCCTGGCTCTTACGCTGGTATTACTGGCACAGACGGCCGCCGCATCGGACGTCGAGGAACTCAGCAGCATGCTGCATCATTTCCTGGCGCATTCGCACACAAAGGCAGCGCATGAGGGTTTCTGGGCCGACGACCTTGTCTACACCTCGTCCGCCGGCCTGCGCTTTGGCAAGGCCGACATCCTCGCGGGTTACGACGAGGCGGAAGAAGCGGAGTCTGCGCAAGCGAGCGACGCGGAGTTGCCGATGGTGTACACGGGTGAAGAGGTGGACGTCAGGGTCTACGGGGACGCGGCCGTCGTCGCATTCAAGCTGGTAGGTACACCTACGAATGAGGACGCCGAAAACGATGTGATGTACTACTACAATACCGGAACATTTCTGAGGCGGGACGGCACCTGGCAAGTCGTTGCCTGGCAGGCGACGAAGATCCCTCCGCAATGAGAGCGTATGTCCGCGGGCAACAAGCACGTTGAAATAGCGGCGGTCGGCGACGACCGTATTTTTACCCAGGCGCAACCCCTGCCGCCGCCTGCGGCCACCTACACGGTTTCGGCACGCGGCAAGCCGCCGGGCATCCCCGTCTTCGCGTACCTGCGCAAGAACTACGGCAACATCCCGTTGCGGGAAATCGACAGCCTGTTCGGTTTCGTGGAGCGCAGTTCCCTGTACGGCGGTCGCGTGTTCGTGAACCGCGAGTTGTCCGAGCGCGATGTCTTCCAGCTCAACAACGCCGGTATCGGTGTGCGTCTGCCGATGACAAATCACTACGCGGAGCGCGATGAGTACCTGCAGAACAAGCGCCTGCTGAAAAAATATCACCGGCCCGGTAACTCGATAATCTGCACGAACGACGATCTCGCCCGGTGGATACGTGACGACTTTCCGGATTACCGGCTCGACGCGAGCGTGATCAAGAACCTGAAGTCCCGCGAAAAGATCAGGGAAGCCTGGCAACTGTACGACTCGGTCGTCCTGCCGATGAGCGCCAACGAGGATCTCGCGTTCCTCGAAGCGCTCGAAGACAAGGACAAGATCACGCTGTTCGCGAACGCCGGTTGTGCGCTGACGTGTCCGTCGAAGATCTGCTATGTCGCGACCTCGAAAGCAAACAAGGGCCAGGACCCAGGTCCGTTGTGTTCCCAGGAACTGAAGGCCCGCGAAATGCACGGCATGGTCGACTTCCCGCTCGAGCCCTACGTAAAGCTCGGCTTCCACCGCTTCAAGCTGCTGCGAGCGCGGCCCGGTTCGATTACGGGCTTTTAGAACCGCCGACCTGTACCCATTCAAAATGCGCCGTGAAGTGCCGCAGGAACTGCGGGGCTTTCACGATCTTCATGCCGCGTATCGCGGCGCGTCGTTCCCAGACCCGCTGAATCGCCTCGAGCACATAGTCCATATGGCTTTGCGTGTAGACACGGCGTGGAATCGCGAGGCGCAACAGGTCGAGGCGTGCGGGTTTTTCTTCGCCCGTTTGCGGGTCGAGGCCAAACATCACGGTGCCGATTTCAGCGGTTCGGATGCCGGCTTCGATGTACAGCTCCACGCTGAGCGCCTGGCCCGGGTACTGGAGAGGCTCGATGTGCGGGAGGAAGCGACGCGCATCGAGATACACGGCATGGCCGCCGGCAGGCGACATGACGGGGATACCGGCCTCGACAAGGTGTCTTACGACATAGCGCGTCGAAAGCAGGCGGTAGTCCAGGTAGTTTTCATCGAGCGTCTCGCGCAAACCGACGGCGATCGCTTCGAGATCACGGCCGGCCAGCCCGCCGTAGGTTGGAAACCCTTCTGTCATGATCAGGATGTTCCGTTCCCGGCTCGCAAGTTCGGCATCGTTGGTACAGAGGAAGCCGCCGATATTGGCAAACGAATCCTTCTTGGCCGACATCGTGCAGCCGTCGGCATAGCCGAACATCTCGCGCGCGATCTCTATCGTGGCGACATCCTTGTAACCTTCTTCGCGGCGCTTGATGAAGTGCGAGTTCTCAGCGAATCGGCAGGCATCGATATAGAAAGGAATGCCGGCTTCCCGCGCGATACGGCTCACCTCGCGGATGTTGGCCATCGAGACCGGCTGCCCACCGCCAGAGTTGTTGGTGACAGTGATCATGATGACCGGGATCTTCTCGGGGCCATGCTCGGCAACCAGCGCCTCCAGGGCCTCGGTATCCATGTTGCCCTTGAACGGGAAGTCGGAGTCGAGGTCACTGGCTTCCTTGCAGGGCAGGTCGATGGGTTTGCCGCCGACAAAGTCGATGTTGCCGCGCGTCGTATCGAAGTGCGTGTTGTTCGGGACCAGCGACCCGGGTTTCACCATGACGCCGAACAGGATGTGCTCGGCGGCACGCCCCTGGTGCGTCGGAATGACCTGCTTGAAACCGAAAATGTCCTTCACGGTATCGCGAAACCGGTACCAGCTGCGCGCGCCCGCGTACGACTCGTCGCCACGCATCAGCGCGCCCCAGGCATCCGATGACATGGCGCTGGTGCCGGAGTCCGTGAGGAGATCGATGATGACGTCCTCGGCGCGCAGCAGGAAGGTGTTGTTGTGTGCCTTGCGAATCAGCTGTTCGCGCTCTTCGCGCGTGGTGAGCTTGATGGGCTCGACCATCTTGATACGGAAGGGTTCGATGATCGTCTTCATAACAGGGAATATTAGTTGCAGAAGAAACTTTTAAAGATACGGGAAACTACTGCCTTTAAATTAGTTTTTACTAATGTATAGTCGCCTCAACTCGCCGAATTCGGCCATGTTTAGGAGTACAGGATGAAGTTCGGGACACGTTGGCCGCCAATCCCAGCGGGCATTCTGATTGGTATTAGCATGTTACTCGCGTTCGTCGTCGCGGGCCGCGGAATCGGTGCGAGCGGGGCGATG
The DNA here is from genome assembly GCA_965368465.1 of uncultured Chromatiales bacterium. GTDB lineage: Bacteria > Pseudomonadota > Gammaproteobacteria > Steroidobacterales > Woeseiaceae > UBA1847. Next base: position 81,512 of record CBDUMZ010000005.1, on the reverse strand, counting down.
ACGCGCCTGGTCGCCTGGGTTCAGCACGGCCTGTTCCCGACGGCAACCGAGCAAAGCGCGTACTTCGGCCGCTATTTTGCCGATGGTGCCCACCCGCTCAATGACTACGTCGTGTTCCTGCTGGTCGGCTTGCTCATCGGTGCATTCGTGGCAGCCTGGCGCACCGGCGAGCTGCGTTTCGAGGTCCTGCGCGGACCGAACATCTCGCCCCGGAACCGCCTGATGCTGGCACTGGTCGGCGGCGTCATCTCCGGTTTTGCGGCGCGTCTCGCACGCGGCTGCACCAGCGGGCAGGGCCTCGTCGGCGGCGCCGAACTCTCGGTTGGTGCATGGACTTTCCTCATGTGTGTTTTTGTCGGTGGCTGGCTGGTCGCCTGGTTTGTGAGAAAACAATGGATCTAGGATTTCCTCTTGCCAAGACGGGCGTCATCTCGGCCGCGGCGAACCTGTGGCTCGCGATCCCGATCGGTTTCGTATTTGGCTTCGCGCTGTTCCATGCGGGCTTCACCGATTCGCGCCGCATCGCCTGGGCGTTCTATTTCAAGGATGTGGGCGTTCCGGTCGTCATGTTCTCCGCCATCGTGACCGGCATGGTCGGTCTCTGGGGGTTGAGCCTCATTGGCGTACTGGATATCTCGCTCGTCTACATGTTGCCGACCTATCTCCTGCCGATGGCGGTCGGCGGCGTATTGTTCGGCGTCGGCATGGTCATCGGTGGCTACTGCCCGGGTACGGCGATCGCCGCCGTTGCCACGGGCAAGATCGACGGCATCGTGTTCGTCGGCGGTTTCCTGATCGGCAGCCTCGTGTTCGGCGACTTCTTCCCGGTCTGGGGCGACTTTTACAACAGCAACTACCTGGGTGCGTTCCGGCTCGACCAGTGGCTGGGCATCGGCCTCGGTCCAATGGTCCTGATCATGGTGATCATCGCGGTGGTCGGTACGGTCTCCATGATCTTCGTGCAGGACCTCGTCTGGGGCCAGAAAGACACGCTGACGAAAGCGCGGCCCTTCATGAAATTGCAGGGCGCACTGGTGGTAACGGCCGTCCTGATCGGCATCGTCTTCGCGTTCTTTCCTACCGAGTCGTTTATCGATGACTCCGTCGAGACGCCGTACTACATCGTGCCGCGCGCCGGCATAAACGAGGTTGCCCCATGAAGCGTCGCGAGTTCATCAAGCTTTCATCGTTGCTGGGTACCAGCGCCGTGGCAGGGCCCGCGCTCATGCTGGGCGGCTGCGCGAGCAGGCCGCTGCCGGGAACGGGTACCGTCAGCAAGACGCCGACCGTGTGCGACATGTGTTTCTGGAAATGTGCGGGCGATGTCTACAAAGAGGATGGTGAGCTCTGGAAGATCACGGGCAATCCGGACGATCTGCACAGCGGTGGCCGGCTTTGCACGCGCGGTACGGGCGGGCCAGGCGCCTACCTCGATCCCGATCGACTGAAGAGACCCCTGATGCGCGTCACGGTCGACGGGCGCCAGACCTTCAAGGAGGTCTCCTGGGATGAGGCTTTGCAGTTCATCGCGACGAAAATGCAGGGCATTGCAGAAACGGTGGGGCCGGAGCGCATGGCATTGCTGCATCACGGCGCGGGCGGTCATCACTTCCTGCATCTCTTGCGTGCATACGGTTCCGACAGTCATGCCGAACCGGCCTTCGCGCAATGCCGCGGTCCACGCGACGTCGGCTTCCGCCTGACCTTCGGCGAAGCCGTCAGCTCACCGGAACGCACCGACATGGCGAATGCACGCTGCATCGTACTGCTGGGATCGCACATCGGTGAGAACCTGCATAACGCCCAGGTCCAGACGTTAACGGATGCGATCAACAAGGATGCGACGCTGATCACCGTCGACCCGAGGTTCTCGGTGCCGGCGGGCAAGTCGAAACACTGGCTTCCCATCAAGCCCGGCACCGATATCGCGCTGCTGCTCGGCTGGATGAACGTGATTGTCGAAGAGGAGCTCTACGACAAGGACTACGTCGAGCAATACACGGTCGGCTTTGAACAACTCGCGGACCACGTGCGGCAGTACACGCCCGAGTGGGTATTCCTCGAGACCGGAATTCGACCCGACGTGATTCGCGAAACGGCACGCGAGATGGGCAAGGCTGCTCCGGCAACCGTCGTGCACCCTGGCCGGCACGCGACCTGGTACGGCGACGACACGCAACGCAGCCGCGCGATCGCCATACTCAATGCGCTGCTCGGCAGCTGGAACCGCAAGGGCGGTTTCTACATCCCCGAAAAAGTGGCTATGCCGCATTACCCGTTACCAAAGTACCCGACACCGCGCCTGCGGACCGGTGATGCTTACCCGGGCAAGTGGCCGTTCGCAAGCCAGGGCGTTACGAACGGCGTCATCGAAGCGTCCATCGGTGAGGATGCGTTCTTCAAGGGTTGGATGGTGTACGGCACCAACCTGCCGCAGACGATTCCAGGCGTGGCGGCGAAACTGCGTGCCGCGGCCGACTCGCTCGACCTCGTCGTGGTCGTCGAAACCATGCCGTCCGAAATGACGGGCTATGCCGACGTCATCCTGCCGGAGTGCACCTACCTCGAACGCTACGACGACATTCGTAATTCGGGTGAGCGGCAGCCGTCGCTGGCGCTGCGCATGCCGGCGTTCGAACCCAGGTACGAGAGCAAGCCCGGTTGGTGGATTGCCAAGCAGCTTGGCGAACGGCTCGGCCTGGGTGCGTATTTCCCGTGGCAGGACTACGCCGACAAGCTCGACTGGGAGCTTAAACAAGTCGGCAGTTCGCTCGCGGAAATGCAAAAGATCGGGGTCAAGAATTTTCCACGCAAGCGGCCGCTGTATTTTCGCAAGGGTGAACAAGCGCGTTTCTTCACGCCGAGTCGCAAGATCGAACTGTACTCGCAGCAGCTTGCCGACAAGGGTTTCGACCCGATGCCGGTCTACACGCCGCCGGAACCTGTCCCGCAAGGTTTCTTCAGGCTCAACTACGGGCGCATGCCGGCGCATACGTTCGGCAAGACGACCAACAACCCGTTGCTCTTCCAGCTCGCCCCGGAAAACCAGCTCTGGGTCAACCCGCTCGTGGCCAGTGATTTCGGACTTGAGAATGGCGAGTATGTGCAGCTCGCGTCCTACGAGGGCGCGGTCAGCAGCAAGATCCGGGTGCGTGTCACGGAGCGTATCGGGCCCGATTCAGTCTTCATGGCGCACGGTTTCGGCCACAAGTCGAAACGCCTGCGCCTGACGGCAGGTGCCGGTGCCGACGACTCGGAGTTGATGACCAACGTGAAGGTCGATCCGATCATGGGTGGGACCGGCATGCGCGGTAACTTCGTCACGTTCATCAAGCAGTCGGCAGCGGGAGGTGCGGCATGACGCGCTTTGTCATGGTCATCGATACGCGCACCTGCATCGGCTGCGGCGACTGTGTGGTGGCCTGCAAGACCGAGAACAACGTTCCGGAAGGGCTGAACAGGGACTGGGTTGTCGAGGCGACGAGTGGCACCTATCCCGACCTCAAAACCGAGTTTCGTTCGGAGCGCTGCAATCATTGCTCGAACCCGACTTGCGTCACGCTGTGTCCGACCGGCGCGAGTCACCTCTGGAAGGGTACGAACATCGTGCTCGTCGAGCCCGAGAAGTGCACGGGCTGCAAAGCCTGTATAGCGGCTTGCCCGTACGACGCGCGTCTCGTCATGCATCCCGATGGCTACATCGACAAGTGCACGTTCTGCCACCACCGGGTCGAGAAAGGCCTGGACCCGGCCTGCGTGTCGACGTGCCCGACCGGGTGCATGTATTTCGGCACGCTGGATGACCCGCACAGCAAGGTCAGCCAGTTGCTGAAGACGCGCGACCACAAGGTACTCAAACCCGAGACGGGCAATGAACCCAATGTCTATTACCTGGTATAGGGGCCTGGAACAATGACAGAAGAACTGTTTGTCACAGCCAGGTCGAATGAGCTGATCGACCCGGGCCTGCATATCTGGACCTGGGAAGTGGCCATGTACCTGTTCATGGGCGGCCTCACGGCCGGTGTCATGATCTTCGCGGCGCTGGCGATTGCCCGCGGCAAGGAGCAGGTGGCGCCGTTCACGGCGACTCGCCTCGCGTTGTTTGCGCCCATCCTGCTGTCGATCGGTATGACGACCCTGTTTCTCGATCTCGAGCACAAGCTGTATGTCTACCGGTTTTACACCGCGTTCAAGATCACGTCGCCGATGTCCTGGGGCGCCTGGATTCTTATCGTGGTCTACCCGATATCGGTACTGCAGATACTGTCGACGATTCGCGCAGGCTACCCGGCGCTCGCCTCCCTTGTAGACAGGTTTGCGATTGGCAGGACGCTGGTGGACTGGTGCGAGCGCAAGCGCATGCAGATCGCGCTGGCGGTGATTCCGTTCGCCGTGGCGCTCGGCATCTACACGGGCATCCTGCTGAGCGCATTCGGCGCGCGACCGTTCTGGAATTCCGGCGTGCTCGGTATCCTGTTCCTCGTGTCGGGCATGTCCACGGCGGCGGCCATGGTCATTCTCGTTGCGAAAAAGCATGCCGAGAAAGAGCTGTTCACGCGGATCGACCTGGTCCTGATCCTGGCCGAGATCGGCCTGGTGGCGCTCATGCTCATCAGTCTTGCCTCGGGATCCGGCCAGCATATCGTGGCGTTGCAAAGTATCATGGGCGGTCCGTACACTCTTGAGTTCTGGCTGTTCTTCGTATCCATCGGCCTCCTGATACCTTTGCTACTCGAGGTGCTGGAAATATCGGGCGTCAGCAAATCGCTGGCCATGCTCGCGCCGGTTCTTGTCATCGTCGGCGGGTATGCGTTGCGGCAGGTTGTGCTGGATGCCGGGCAGGAGAGCACCTGGACACACTACGAAACCCAATACAGTTCAGAATTGCTGGAGCGTTTGCATGAAGAAAACCCTTAAGGCCACGTTGCTGTCCCTTTCAGTCGCGTCCGTTACGGCGTGCGGTCCATCCGGAGAACCGGGTATTTCGATGGATGCCGTCGCCCAGGCAGCGGCAAGGCAGGACGACCGCGCGAGTGTCGAAGAACTGGCGACCTGGCTGATCGAAGGGCGCAGTGACTTCAAGCTCATTGACGTTCGCGGTGCCGAGGATTTTGAGAACGGCAGCATAGGGGACGCGGAGAACATCCCGATCGCGCAAATCGTCGCCGCGGAGACCCTGGCGCGCTTGCCCACGAATCGTATGCTGCTCGTGTATTCGAACGGCTCCGAAAACGCGGCCAAGGCGGCGGTCTTGCTGCGACTGGCAGGATTCGATGCCCACTTGCTGGTTGGCGGGTACCGGGCCTGGCACGAGAAGATTCTCAATCCCGATATCTCGGCCGAAGCGCTCGACGGTGAGAGCCTGCAGGTGTCGGAGCAGCGCGCCTACAGCTGCTACTTTGTCGGAGAACGAGCGGGTGCCGCAGAACTGCCGGCCAGGAAGCCGTTCGTGCCGCCGGTCATCGAAGCGTCCGAAGAGGCATTCGAGGAACTGGCGCCCCCGCCCGAAGAGGGCTGCTGACCGCGGCGGCTAGTCCAGCGGTGCCGCGAGCACCGCTTCCATTTCTTCTTCGTCAAGCGGCCGTTGCCCGGGTCGCGCGGCGACACCGCCAAGGCTGCCGTCGATGTTCGTCCATGCGTCGACCGGCAAGCCATCGCGCAGCGTTGGCCGCGTCGGCGTGAAGCGCAGCGTACCGTCGCGCAACTCAATCGTTCCTTCGCCGAGCCCCAGTGCGACACTCGAGCGGTGACAGGACTCGCAGGAACGGGCCGGGCCGATGGTGTGCGGAGAGATGGGCGCAAACGCCCGCACGAATTTCTCGCTGTCCCAGTCCGGGTGCGCGAGCGTCATGATCATGCCGGGTGTGAACAGCTCGATACGGTCGTGGGCATTGACGCCGAGCGCGCCGAGTTCGTTGCGAAACTCGGACCGCCGTTCATGCCATCGTCCTGCCGTTTCCCGTTGTTCGACATGATCCCACTGGACTCCGTCAGGATCGTATTCCATGTGACAGCCGAAACACTGCGGTACCCATTGGCTGTGACAGGCGGCGCATTCAAGGCGTACATGCTCGGGGTCGTGCACTGAACCTGCTGCGTGCTCGATTGCGTGGCAGTCGTCGCAGCGCGCGGCAACGGCGTCGCGCTGGTGCCGGGCATCGCCTGCGGCGCTCATGATGTCGGCGCCCTTGTGACACGCGGTGCAGGTCATGCCAGCAGTGAAGTGCACGTCCGCCGGTTTGCGTTCCAGGTGGCGACCATCTGGCAGACGCAGTCGCGACTCCTTGCCGGCTGCTGTCACAGCGTCAATCTCGCCGAGCCCTGTGTAGCTGAGTGAAATTCTCGCGGAGCGCGAGTGACAACCGAAACAGCGTGCGTCGGAGACATCGGCCGTCAGGGCAGGGTGCGCGTCCGCGGGGTAGGCGTTGATGTGACAGGCAAGGCAGCCGCCGCCGCGATCGAATACCGGGTCCAGGGCATGAGCGGTCTTGTCCTGCCCGAGGTGACAGCTTGCACAGAGTTTGCGCAGCATCGAATCGGCCGGGCCGTGGCCGAGCGATTGCAGGCTTGCGTGCTCACCGGCGTCGCCGTCCACGAGCCGACGCGTAACGTCGACCATGCCGAGGCCCGTGTGCATCAGGCTGTCGCCAACCGACGCGACCTTGTCGGCGTGGCAGCTACCGCATGCCCCGGCTGCATTGCCGAGGAGGCCCGGGAAACCGGTCATGCCCTCGTGCGCGGCGTTTTCAGAAACGGCGGCGCCATCGCCGCCGTGACAGATCGTGCAGTTGTCCGCGGCAAATTCGTGTGCCGCCGAAAACCCCGCCCGTTCCTGCACGTGGCAATTGTTGCAATTGTTACCGATTGCCGTCGGCGAGAGTGCGCAAGTTAACGGCAAAAAGCACAGAAAAATCAAGATTCGGCAAGTCACATTCAGATAGTAATAGTACTGATGCTGCTGCGATACCCGGCAGCTAGTATTGGCCCCGACTATGAATACCAAAGACCTGACACAGCGCGCGGACCTGACGCGCCACGGCCGAGGTACGGGAGCGCTGCGCACGCGCCGTCCCCAGTACGTCGATTTTCTTCCACCTTGTAACAATGCCTGCCCGGCCGGTGAGAATATCCAGGCCTGGCTTGCGCTTGCCCAGGACGGCGAGTACGAAGCGGCCTGGCGTGAGCTGGTGCGCAACAACCCGATGCCATCGATTCATGGCCGCGTTTGCTACCACCCGTGTGAAGATGCCTGCAATCGCATCCATACCGACAGCACGGTCAGCATTCACGCCGTCGAGCGATTCCTCGGCGACCTCGCGCTGGAGAAAGGCTGGCAGTTTGAAAAACCGGCAACGCAGTCCGGCAAGAAGATCCTGATCGTCGGCGCGGGCCCGAGCGGGCTTTCTGCCGCGTATCACCTGACCAGGTTTGGTCACGACGTCGAGATCCGTGAGGCCGGGCCGGTAGCCGGTGGCATGATTCACTTCGGTATCCCGGCGTACCGGATGCCGCGCGCCGAACTGGCGGCCGAGATCGATCGCATCGAGAACATGGGCGTGAAAATTACGCTCAATCATCGTGTCGAGGACGTGCTCAAGGAAAAGGAAGAGGGCAAATTCGACGCAATCTTCGTTGCCGTCGGGGCACACATCAGCAAGAAGATCGAGATCCCGAACCGCGATGCCGGCAAGATCCTCGATGCCGTGTCGTTCCTGAGCGAGGCGAACAAAGGTGAGGCGCCACTCCTGGGTCGTCGAGTCGCTGTCTACGGCGGTGGCAACACGGCAATGGATGCTGCCAGGACGGCGAAGCGTCTCGGTGCCGAGACAATGATCATCTATCGGCGTGACCGCAGCAGCATGCCGGCGCACGACTTCGAGGCCGACGAGGCGCTCGAAGAGGGCGTCAAGATCAACTGGCTGCGAACGATCAACGAGATCGACAAGTCGACGTTCAAGGTCGAGATCATGGAGCTCGACGAGAATCGTCGCCCACAACCGACGGGCAAGTTCGAAGAGCTCGAAGCCGATTCGCTGATCCTGGCTCTCGGGCAGGATACGGATACAGCCTTCCTCGAGTCTGTACCCGGTATCAAGTTCGAATGGGACCACACGGTTGTCGTCGATGACAACATGATGACGGGCCATCCCGGGATCTTTGCCGGCGGTGACATGGTGCCCAGCGATCGCTCGGTGACGATTGCCGTAGGTCACGGCAAGCACGCAGCGCGACATATCGATGCGTTCCTGAACGACGCCAAGTACACGCGCGGACCGCGCAACGACATTATCGGGCATGAGCGCCTGCACCTGTGGTATCGCACCGATGCGCCGCGGAAAGAGCAGCAACGCCTGCCGATCGAGCGACGGGGCAAGGGCTTTGACGAGGTTCTGCAAAACCTGAGCGAAGAGGAAGCATTGTTCGAGGCGAGGCGCTGCCTGTCGTGCGGCAACTGCTTCGAGTGCGACGGTTGCTACGGCGCCTGCCCGCAGGATGCGATCATCAAGCTGGGTAAAGGTAAGCGCTACAAATTTGATTTCGACAAGTGCACGGGATGTGCCGTGTGTTACGAACAGTGTCCGTGTCACGCGATCGAGATGATCGATGAACCGGCCACTGAAGAGGCGCAAGCATGACTGAGAAACGTGCACTGGAGGGTAATGAGGCCGTAGCGAGAGTTGCCTATGCGGTCAGTGAGATCTGCTCGATCTATCCGATTACCCCGTCATCACCGATGGCAGAATCAGCCGACGTCTGGTCGGCGCTCGGCAAGCATAATATCTGGGGGCAGACGCCCGATATTATTGAAATGCAGAGTGAGGCGGGTGCCGCCGGCACTGCGCATGGCGCGCTGCAGTCGGGTGCATTGACGACCACCTTCACGGCCTCGCAGGGCCTGATGCTCATGTTGCCCAACATGTACAAGATCGCGGGCGAACTCACAGCAACGGTGTTTCACGTCGCGTCGCGCTCGCTCGCGGCGCAAGCCTTGTCGATTTTCGGCGACCACCAGGACGTCATGGCGGCTCGTACGACGGGCTTCGGGCTGCTGTCCGCCTCGTCGGTACAGGCAGCTCAGGACCTCGCCCTGGTCAGCCACGCGGCAACGCTGAAAGCCCGCGTGCCGTTTATCCACTTCTTCGACGGTTTCCGTACCTCGCATGAAGTCAGCAAGATCGATCTCGTCTCCGAAGACGAGATGCGCGTGATGATCGACGATCACCTGGTCTACGAACATCGCCGGCGCGCACTGAATCCTGACAATCCTTTCATTCGCGGCACGGCGCAGAACCCGGACGTCTACTTCCAGGGTCGCGAGACCGTGAACAGCTACTATGCCGCGACGCCGGGCATCGTCCAGGACATGATGGACCGGTTTGCAGCGCTCACCGGTCGGCAGTACAAGCTGTTTGACTACTATGGCGACCCGCAAGCCGAGCGAGTCATCGTGTTGATGGGCTCGGGTACCGAGACCGTCATGCAGACGATCGATGCCTTGCCGGACCAAGGCGTTGGCATGGTCAACGTGCGCCTGTTCCGGCCGTTCTCGAACGAACACCTGTTCGCAGCGTTACCGGACACCGTGAAATCGATCGCGGTGCTGGATCGCACGAAAGAAATCGGCGCAAGCGGCGAGCCGTTGTACCAGGACGTGATGACGGCACTGGCCGAAGCCACGATTGCGGGTAAGCGGGCGTCGATGCCGCGCGTTATCGGCGGTCGCTACGGTCTGTCTTCAAAAGAATTCACGCCCGCGATGGTCAAGTCCGTGTTTGAGGAACTCCTCAAGGACGAGCCGAAGAATCACTTCACGATCGGCATCAACGACGATGTCACGCACACGAGCCTCGAGTTCGACCCGTCATTCCAGATTGAAGGAAAAGATGCCACTCGCGCATTGTTCTTCGGGCTTGGCGCGGACGGTACGGTCGGTGCCAACAAGAACAGCATCAAGATTATCGGCGAAAATACCGACCTCTATTGCCAGGGCTACTTCGTCTACGACTCGAAGAAGTCCGGGTCGCGCACGGTATCGCATCTGCGCTTCGGGCCTGAGCCGATTCACTCGCCTTACCTGATCCAGTCCGCGAACTTTATCGCGTGCCACAAGTTCGACCAGGTCAACAAGATCGAGATTCTCAAGGACGCTGCGGAAGGCGCGGTCTTCCTGCTCGATAGCCCCTTCGGACCGGACGAAGTCTGGGATGAGCTGCCACAGTCGGTGCAGCAGACGATCATTGACCGCAAGATCCAGTTCTACGTGATCGATGCGACGAGCGTCGCGCGCGAAGCAGGGATGGGTAAGCGCATCAACACGGTCATGCAGGCATGCTTCTTTGCCTTGTCGGGCGTCCTGCCCAGGGATGAGGCGATCGAGCAGATCAAGAAAGCGATCGAGAAGACGTATCACTCCAAGGGACAGGCCGTCGTCGACAAGAACTTCGCGGCCGTCGATGCGGCACTCGATCACCTCCACCAGGTAAACGTGCCCGCAAAGGCCACGAGCGAACGCTTACTCGACGATGTCGTACCGGCCAGTGCGCCGCGTTTCGTGCGCGAAGTCACGGCCCAGATGATGCGTGGCCATGGCGACGAGCTGCCGGTCAGTGCATTGCCGGTCGATGGTACCTATCCCAGCGCAACGACGATGTTCGAGAAGGGCAATGTCTCGGATCGTGTGCCACAGTGGGAACCGGATCTCTGCATCCAGTGCGGCAATTGCGCATTCGTTTGCCCGCACAGCGTCATTCGCGCGAAGTTCTTCAACGAGAGTTCGCTCAAAGAGGCACCCGAGGGATTCCCGTCAGCGCCGATATCGGCGCGTGGTTTCCCGGAGACGCGCTACTCGCTGCAGGTGTACCTCGAGGATTGCACGGGCTGCAATCTCTGCGTCACTGCCTGTCCGGTGCGCAGTGAGGACGACCCCGAAGTCCGTGCGATCAACATGACGGACAAGCGTCCGATTCTCGAGCAGGGCAGGACGAATATCGAATTTTTCGAATCGCTCAGTTACAACAATCGTGCGACTGTCGATTTCTCATCGGTTCGCGGTGCCCAGTTCCTGCAGCCGTTGTTCGAGTTTGCGGGCGCGTGTGCGGGCTGCGGCGAGACGCCCTACGTCAAGCTCCTGTCCCAGTTGTTCGGGCCGCGCCTGATGGTCGCCAACGCGACCGGCTGCTCCTCGATCTATGGCGGCAACCTGCCGACCACACCCTGGGCCAAGAACGCCGAGGGTAGCGGGCCGGCCTGGTCGAACTCGCTGTTCGAGGACAACGCAGAGTTCGGGCTGGGCATGCGAATTGCAGCCGATCATCACATGACACTCGCCAAGGAACTCGTCACCGAACTCAGGGAAGATATTGGTCACGAACTCGCCGATCACCTCGTCCATGCGGGGCAGCGCGTCGGTAGTGAAATCCGACGCCAGCGTCGCCGGGTGGAGAAGCTGCGCCGCCGCCTCGAGGAAATTACCGCTCGTCGTGAGAACAAGAAAGCGACGGCCCTGTTGTCGATCGTCAATCACCTGATTCGCCGCAGTATCTGGCTGGTCGGTGGTGACGGCTGGGCCTATGACATCGGCTCGGGTGGTCTTGACCACGTGCTGGCGAGCGGCCGCAACGTCAATATCCTCGTGATGGATACCGAGGTTTACTCGAATACGGGTGGACAGATGTCCAAGGCAACGCCATTGGGCGCGTCGGCCAAGTTCGCGTCCGCGGGCAAGCGCATCGGCAAGAAGGACCTGGCTCTGCAGGCTATCTCCAGCGGCAACGTGTACGTCGCGCAGGTGGCGATGGGTGCGAACCCGCAGCAGACGTTGCTCGCGATGCGTGAGGCCGAGGAATACAACGGTCCTTCGCTGATTCTCGCGTACAGCCACTGTATTGCGCATGGCTACGACCTCAAGGACGGCCTCAGGCAGCAACAACTGGCCACGGCGAGTGGCTACTGGCCGCTGATTCGCTACAACCCGGCGCTGCGCGCCGCGGGGCAGAAGCCGTTCGTGCTGGATTCCACCCGGCCGACGATTCCCCTGCGCGACTACGCCTACAACGAGAATCGGTACAAGGTGCTCACCAAGAGCAATCCGGCGGAAGCCGAGCGGCTCATGCAGATGGCCCAGGAGACAGTGGATCGTCGCTGGGAGACGTATGTGCATCTCGCGAAGCAGGAACCGGGGCAGTTCGAGCGCGCCGGCTAGTCCTCTGTATCGACCGGGCAATAAAAAAGGGCGGACCTTTTGGAGGGTCCGCCCTTTCTCTCTAACCTGGTAAGGCTTAGATGGCTACGATGTTCTCAGCCTGGGGGCCTTTCTGGCCGTCCGTGACAGTGAATTCGACCTTCTGGCCTTCGGCCAGGGTCTTAAAGCCATCGCCCGAGATATTGCTGAAATGCGCAAATACGTCTGGGCCTGATTCTTGCTCAATAAAGCCAAAGCCTTTGGCTTCGTTGAACCATTTAACGGTTCCGGTAGTTCTGGACACAATAATTTCCTAATAAATAATAAAAAGCCGAAAAGCTCGGCTGATCGGAGTGTAGACCGAATTGGGCACAAGTCAATGAAAAGCGTGCTTTATTTCGTTCCCGATCCGCCGTATTTCCGCCAGATCCATAGCAGGAATGCGCCGTTCAGCAGGATTGCGACAACCCCGACCTCGGGACCAAACAGGTGGGTCTGCCGTATGCCGAGCGCGCCGATGTTCTCGCCGAAACCGAACAACGGGTAGTCGAGACCGTTCCAGAGGGCGTGGCAGACGGCCGCTACAAGCACGGATCCGGACCTCATCCTGAGGATTCCCCGGAATCGCGCGGTGCTACCATAGCGGCCAGGATTACTAACGAGGGACATTCATGGAAATCAGTAACACGGAGAGCATCCCGGGGCGCACGATCGTCCAGTTCTACGGTGTGGTGACGGGCAACACGGTGCGTGCCAAGCATATCGGGCGCGACATCATGGCCGGGCTGAAGAATATCGTTGGCGGCGAGCTGGTCGGTTATACGGAGTTGCTGCAGGACTCACGCAATGAGGCAACCGAGCGCATGATCCAGCAGGCCCAGTCGATGGGCGCCAATGCCGTGGTCAATGTACGTTTTGCCACGAGCTCAATTGCCCAGGGTGCCGCGGAGCTGTTCGCCTACGGTACGGCCGTACGGGTCGAGTGACGTGGATACCGGGTTCTTCGACATACTGGATATGCTCGTGAACTTCGGCTTGCCGTTGATCCTGCTGTTGCTGGCCTACTTTACCGGTACGTGGATAGAGCGCAGGCACTTTCGCAGCATTCGCACGCGCGAGACCGAGAACGTTGAATTCCCCGTAGTGTCGTTCGATACCATGCCTAAGGACTGGAATGCAGGTTCAGGCAGGCTCGTGAGCGGCAGCGTCGTGGTGTCTCTCGATTACTTCAAACGCGTCATCGCAGGCTTGCGCGCGATTGTCGGCGGACGCATCAAGACGTACGAACCGCTGCTTGACCGTGCGCGCCGGGAAGCCATGCTGCGCATGATCGAAAGTGCAAGAAGAGACGGCTACGATGCGATCTTCAATGTACGTCTCGAAACCTCGCGACTTGCGAATTCGTCGGGTGAGGGCAAGAGGACGGCGGGCGTAGAAATGCTCGCCTACGGTACGGCAGTCAGGTTTGCCTCGAGGTTTGCACGCCCATCGTGAGATTCGTTCCGCGCCAACCGCGTGAGGGAATTAACGTTTCCGATACGCATCCACTGGTCGAGGCGGGCACGCTTATCGTCGGCTTGACGATTCTCTTCGTGGCCATCGCGCTTGTGCTGATTTTCCTTATCGAGATTGCGCTGTTCTTTATTCCCGTCGAGAAAGAAGTCGCCCTGTTCGAAAACTGGTTGCCGGAAGATCTCGTCACGGTCTCGCCGGACGACGAGCGTCTCAACCAGACCCAGCTGCTGGTCGACCGCCTGTCTTTCCACTGGGGTGATGCACCTTACGATTTCCGGGTTGAGATCAATGACTCCCCGATCGCCAACGCGATGGCGCTGCCCGGCGGCTTGATTGTCGTCACCGAAGGATTGCTGGACGAGGTCGAATCCGAGAATGAACTGGCCTTCGTTCTCGGGCATGAGTTGGGGCATTTCAGGAATCGCGATCACTTGCGGGCGCTTGGCAGAGGCATCGTGTTGTCGATGTTTTTCGCGGCGACCATCGGGAGCGACGAGTCAGGCCTCGGTATCCGGGTCGCTGACATCACCCTGCGCGGCTTCAGTCGCAAGCAGGAGTCCCGGGCCGACGAGTTCGGCCTGGAGCTCGTCTACACCCAGTACGGGCATGTGAACGAGGCGTGGCGGCTGTTCGAGCGTTGGGACAGCGTGGATCGTCCAGGGCTCGCTGTGGCGACGTATACCTCGACCCATCCCGACCCGGGCGATCGTGTCGATAACCTCGCAGCGATGGCGAGGCTCAGGAACTGGCCGCTCGAGGGAGTGGTCGCTCCGCTGCGCTGGTAGAGCCGGGCGAGAATTCCTCGCCGGGTACTGGGCCTTTTGAAAAAAAGCCCCGCCACCTTGCGGCGGCGGGGCGGAGCCAAATGATAAGTCTCGCGGGGGAGTTGAGGGCTTATCTCAGTTCACTGGCTCAATCAGGTAAACGCCAATCTTGTAGGCCGTAAAGACATTGCTGTCGGCGTCGTACTGGCCGCGCGCATGCATCGAGCGGGCCACGGTAGCGCCGTCGAGGCTTGCGTTGAGATCGACGAAAAAGTCGGCGAAATCGGAGTACATGCGCATGCTGTCGGCCGACTTGATGTAGAACGCCTTCCGGTTGGACTCGCGCGGCACGATAACGGTGTCGGAATTCAGCGCGGTGAGGTCGATAAGGACCGGGCCTTGCTTGATGTAGTGGCGCACGTCGATGTCTTCGTTGTCGTTGTCGAGCGTCAGGCCGTCGGGACCAATGCTCGCAAACGGCGCAGCCGTGCCTTCAGCACCCCAGCCAATACCCAGTGCACTACGAACGTCCGTGTAGTCGATGACGGTGCGGCCAGCGAAGTCGGGCGGCGCCGTGCCGAACGCGTTCGGGAAGCCCTTCGCGACGATCGCCTTGCCGGCGGCGAAGTTCGCCAGTGTCAAGTTGCCGGTTGCAACCTCGTAGTTGTCGGGATCGGCATCGAGTTCGGCCGATGCACCCGTGCCCGCGAAGTCGAAGATCTCTACGCGGCGGCGGTCGATGCCATGCAACGTGATGTCGGTCTGGCCCGGCATGACCGTGTTGACGATACCGCTGAGGCGGGTCAGGTGCATACGAACCACGCCCTGGGTCGCGTCGAACAGGATCTGCGGTGCCGCGGCGTCGGTCGTCGGTGTCGGCTGCGAACCACGAACGGTCACACGCTGGCCAATCGAAATCGCGTCGATACCGAGATCGCTCAGGCGGTGGCCGTCGCGAAATACCCGCGTGTCCGGGCCGACTTCGACGACGACGTCGTCGTGGAAGTGTGCGCGGCGATCCGCGGGAATGATCGTGGCACCGCGGATCGTGAGGAAATTGCCTTCACGCTTGATGACGTTGCCAACCACGGCGTCGCGATGGATGCCCGGGACGCTGGAGCCGGCAAGTACGATATCGGCGGTGAACTCGCGAGCGGCAACGCTCAGTGTGCCTGCGGCAACGGTGGGGGTACCCGGGCCGGCGGCTTCGAGTGCACGCAGGCCGTCCAGCCCGACATACATCTCTTCGTTGACTTCGAATTCCGTTTCGCCGCTTACGTGGATCGTGTGGCGTCCGAAATCACCCTGGCGGTCGTGGAACGGGCGTATCGCCACGGTGTAGGTCATCTCGTCCTGGCTGACGCTAACCAGGGGGCCGCGAACGCGTATGTCCTTTTCGTCGACGGGCATGACTTCCGCGAGAATAAACTGCTCGGATACGGCTTCGGCCGGGGTCGGCACGATATCGACGGTATGCGATGCCGCGAGGTCGAAGTCGAGTTGCAGCAGCGCGGGTCGGCCGCGGGTGACGACGAGGCGCTCGCGGTTCGAAAGCTCGATCCTGAGTTCCGTCTGGGTCAGGACGTTGCCATCGACGTCCCTGACGATAGCTGCCTTGGAAGCGTCTCCGGCTTCCACGAAAACTTCCGCATTGCTGTAGTCGAGGCGAATCGTGCCGGCAACGTAGATTGCGGGCGGCACGGTGGCGGCCGTTACCAGTTCGGTCAGGTCAACGTAGTCGGTGAAGTTGATGCGCGTCGTGCGCGGCAGTGTCTCAACGATGCGGCCGTTGGCTGTTTCCAGTTCGAGCGACAGGACATCGACCGTGTAGTTGAGGAAATCGCCGTCTGCATCGGTGAGGGCAACGAGTACGGTGCCGCACTCGGAGTGCGTCGCCGGGTCATTCGGGTCGCATTGGGCGGTTGGCATGGGATCGGTAACGGCGGTGGATCCGGCACCGCCGCCGCAGGCTGTCAGGATGAGGGCGGCTGTCAGCAGCAGTCCCTGGTACGCGAGTTTCATGGCAATCTCCTTGTGCTCTTCAAGTCTCGGTTCAGGGCTATAACGAGATACGGGCGGAATGGTTGACGCAATAACGTCGATGCGGCTTATGTTAAGTCGCGTATCTCTGGAGAACTCAAAAAAATACAGGAACTTAGCTTGTATTCCTTTGGCATCGTGTCAAAATGTTGCCCCGTAATGACGAATCCGTCCGACACCACGACCGCCACGGGAATCCGACACCGCAAACCGCGCGCCGGCGAGCGCACGCGCGGCGCCGTTGACGCATTGCAGACCAAGATTGCCGTGGCCGTCCAGAATCTCGAGGCGGGGCGTTACGAAGAACAACTCCAGGCCATTGTTGACGAGCTGCCCGAAGCCACCGGCGTCGATGCGGCATTCATTGCGCTCATTGACGAAAGCGGGCGGTCGATCGAGACCGTCATGTCATCCAGCTCGGGTTTCTCACAATGCCAGCCGGGCCTGCTGGCCGGCGAAAAGCTCGAAGACTGGACGTGGTTGCGTGGGCGACTTGGCCACCTGCGCGTGGTTGAGGTTGCGGACACGCTGAGCGGACCGAAAGCCGCCAAGGACGACCTCGAGCGCCTGCACGAACTGCATATCGGTGCCGCGCTGATTATCGGCTTCTCGGTGCACGGCGAAATCGCCGGCTTCCTGGGCATCGCCGACGAACACACGGTCGACGGTTGGGATGCCAACCTGCATCTCCTGATGAAACTGTTCGGCTCTTCCCTGGCCGTAGGACTCGAACGCGTTCGCGACCGGGAAATCCTCGACGAATTGCAGGAACGCAACTCGCTGATCGCCATGACGGCGAACGACGGCATCTGGGATTTCGATGGCGAAACCAAGCGCATCAACCTGTCGCGCCGCTGGAAGACCATGCTCGGGTACGATCCGGATGCCGAAGACGTCATGCTCGACTGGTACAACCTCGTGCACCCGGACGACATCGCGCGCGTGCAGACACGCATGCGCGAACACCTGGAGGGCAAGTCCCCGTTTTTCGAGTCCGTGCATCGCATGCGCCACCAGAGCGGTGACTGGCGCTGGATGAAAAGCCGTGCCAAGTGCGTGGTCGACGAGAACGGACGCCTGATTCGACTCCTGGGCGTCGAAGTCGATATTACCGAGCGCAAGCTCTACGAAGACGCGTTGTTTCGCGAGAAAGAGAGCGCACAGATTACCTTGCAGTCGATCGGCGATGGCGTTATCACGACCGACGCGAAATGCAATGTCGAGTACATCAACCCGGTTGCCGAAGAGCTGACTGGCTGGAAGGTGGATGACGCCAGCGGTCGACCGATCGATGAAATCTTCCGCGGTTTCCACGAAGAAACCTGTGAGCCGCTCGAGAACCCGCTCGCGGTCTCGATTCGCAGGGACCGAGCCATCAAGTCGGTGCGGCCGACACTGCTGATCCGTCGCGACGGCAACGAGTTGTACATCGAGAGCACGGCCTCACCGATTCGCGATGGCAAGGCGAGCGTTACAGGCGGTGTCCTCGTGTTCCACGACGTCAGCGAGTCGCGCGACCTGAATCGACGCCTCAGCTATCACGCGAGCCACGACATCCTCACCGGTCTCGTCAATCGCGCCGAATTCGAGAATCGCGTCGAGCGCGCGCTCAAGAGCGCGAAGGCCCGTGAGACGTCCTACGCATTGCTGTACCTCGATCTCGACCAGTTCAAGATCGTGAACGACTCCTGTGGTCACAGTGCCGGCGATGCATTGCTGGGCCAGCTCGGTACGCTGCTGAAATCCAAGATCCGCTGGCGCGATACGCTGGCACGCCTGGGTGGCGACGAATTCGGTGTGCTGCTTGAGAGCTGCAGCCTCGATGAGGCGATGAACACGGCCGAGACGCTGCGCATGGCGATTGGCGAGTACAAGTTCGTCTGGGAGGAACGGACGTTCAGACTGGGTGTCAGCATCGGTGTCGTCCCGATCACTGCCGACAACGAGGACGTGGCAGCGCTGCTGACGGCCGCGGACAGTGCGTGCTCGGCGGCAAAAGAGGCCGGGCGCAATCGTATTCACAGCTTCCAGGAAAACGACATCGATCTCATGCGGCGTCGCCGCGAAATGCAGTGGGCGGCGCGCATCAACAACGCGCTCGAGGAAAACCGTTTCGAACTGTTTCGCCAGACGATCCTGCCATTACAGGCGGAGGAAGAGGGCGCCCACTACGAAATCCTGCTGCGCATGCGCGACGAAAATGGCGGGATCATCTCCCCGGGACTGTTTATCGAGGCGGCCGAGCGTTACGGCATTACACCGAGTATCGACCGCTGGGTGATACGCAGTGCATTTCGCTGGCTCGTGTCGGAGGCCGATGAGCGCGAGCGGCTGGCCCTTTGCTCGATAAACCTGTCCGGCCAGAGCCTGGGCGACGAGAAGTTCCTCCCGTTTGTCGTCGACCAGTTCCAGATGAGTGGTATCGATGCCACCAAGATCTGTTTTGAAATTACCGAAACGGCTGCCATCGCGAGTTACTCGCAGGCGAATCGCTTTATCAATGCGCTCAAGGAGCTGGGGTGCATGTTCGCGCTCGACGATTTCGGTACCGGCTTGTCGTCGTTCGGCTATCTCAAGCACTTCCCCGTGGATTTCCTGAAGATCGACGGCAGCTTCGTGAAAGAGATTCTGCATGACCCGATCGATCGCGAGATGGTGCGGTCAATTAACGAAATTGGTCATCTGACGGGCAAGCGCACGATTGCGGAGTTTGCCGAGAATGAAGAGATCATCACGATGCTGAAAGGCATGGGCATCGATTACGCGCAAGGCTATGGCGTCTCCGAGCCCAAGCGCGTTACCCGTGCGGTTGCCTAGTCGATCCTGAACAGCATTGACAGGTCCGCCGCCCTGATGTTCTTGGTCAGCGCGCCTGTCGAGATATAGTCCACGCCGGTTTCGGCGATTTCACGAATCGTATCCAGCGTCACGTTACCGGATGCCTCGAGCTCGGCACCGACGATGCCGTAGCTTTGGTTCGTCGCGACGGCTTCCCGCAATGCCTCGATCGAGAAATTATCGAGCAACACGCGGCTCGCGCCTGCATCGAGCGCTTCGAGAAGCTCGTCATGGTTTTCGACCTCCACCTCGATAAGCACGTCGGCCGCTGTATCGTGCGCGCGTTGCAGTGCCGCGCTTATGCTGCCGGCAGACTTGATGTGGTTTTCCTTGATGAGGATTGCGTCGAACAGACCTACCCGGTGATTGACGCCCCCACCGCAGGTCACGGCGTATTTCTGCGCCAGCCGCAGACCGGGAATGGTCTTGCGTGTGTCGAGGACCTTCGCGCCCGTTCCTGCAACCGCCTTGACGTAGGCGGCGGTGGTTGTCGCGGTCGATGACAGGGTCTGCAGGAAGTTCAGCGCCGTGCGCTCGCCGGTAAGCAACGCTCGCGCGGGACCGACGAGTTTGCAGATGACGTCGCCTGCTTCGGCGCTGCCACCGTCGCCGATGTACCAGTCGATGATGACGTTCTCGTCGACCTGGCGGAACACCTCGTTAACCCACTCCTCGCCGCAGAGTACGAGTGACTCGCGCGCGATGACGGACGCGCCCACGACGGTATCGGCATCGATCAGCGATGCCGTAAGGTCACCGGCCCCGACATCCTCGGCAAGAGCTGCCGCGACGCCAGGGCCGATGGAGGCTTTCGTTGGTTCGGAAAGCAAGTTGCTTTACATGGCCCAGCCATGTCCTGCGCCGACCATGCTCATGATCATCGGGATGGACATCAGCGTGTTCGAGCGCGATGCCAGGAACGCGATGTTCTTGGCTTTGGCAACCTGGTCCGCCGTGGCTTCGACCATGCCGAGTACTTTCTTCTGGTTCGGCCAGATCAATACCCAGACGTTGAACAGCATGATCGTGCCGAGCCAGGCGCCGACGCCAATGGTCATGGCGTATTGATTGACCGGGTCGGTGTTGAGGCCGAGCATGAAGGCATTGTGCAGCTGCCCCTTGTGAAGCAGGAATGCGGCACCGGTCAGCCACGTTGCCAGTGCACCCCAGCGAAACCACGCCAGTGCACGAGGAGCAACGTACTTGGCGATACCGGCGCCACCCGGGCCGCCTTCGTCGCCGGCTGCCTCGCCGAGGGCGGGGACCTGTACGAAGTTGAAGTAGTACAGCAGACCGATCCAGGTGATGCCGGACAACACGTGCAGCCAGATCGTAATCGACTGAACAGGCATACCGGCAACCATGTGGTCGCCCCGGGTGACAAGCATGATAATGACAGCCAGGACGACGCCAGCGATGATCGTACCGCCAATAGTCTTGAGGGGGTTCATTGTTCGTTTCTCCGATTTTAGGCTGTCGGTATTATAGGGATGGCTGTACAATCGCGCCAATGTTTGGAGGGGTTCAATGCGCCACGCGATGATTCTGCTGCTTCTGACCGCGCTTGGCGGCTGCACGGGCCTGGTCCTTGGTGGATCGACGGGCGGCAGTTACGAATCCGGTGGCAGTGAGCGACAACCCGGCGTTATGGCGTCGGATACCGCCATAACGAGTAAGATAAGGGCGAAGTACGACGCAGACGCGATCGTCAGCCCGTTTAATATCAGTGTCCGTACCTATGACGGTAGGGTCACGCTTGCAGGCACCGTCGACAGCTATGCTGCGCGCAATCAGGCCTTTGACCTTGCGAGAAGCACAGCCGGCGTGAAGACGGTCACTAACCAGATTGATGTTGAGGAAAGATAAGAATGAGCGTTAAAGAACGCATTGAAGAGCAGCTCGGCTCGCACGATGTTCTTCTGTACATGAAAGGCACACCCGATTTTCCGCAATGCGGATTTTCGGGCCAGACGGTCGCGGCACTCAATGCGATCGGCAAACCGTACGCTTTCGTGAATATTTTCGAGGATCCGGAGATTCGTGAGGGTCTGAAGGAATATTCGAACTGGCCGACATTCCCGCAACTGTACGTCAAAGGTGAGCTGATCGGCGGCTGCGACATCGTCGTCGAGATGTACCATTCGGGTGAGCTCAAGAAGCTTCTCGACGAATAGACGGGTGCCTGTTTCTAGGGCTGCGGCGGGGCGTTGCGTAGCGACGTCTCGAAGATATCCCGAAATCGATTAACGATCTCGCAAAAGAGATCGGCGGTCTGTTCGGCGTCGTAGGATGCCGAGTGGGCCTGCGTTTCATCCCAGCCGAGCCCGGCCGCAATCGCCGCACGCGCGAGTACCGTCTGCCCGAACGCAACGCCACACAGCGTGGCTGTGTCAAAACAACTGAACGGATGAAACGGGTTGCGCTTGATCGAGGAGCGTGCGATGGCCTCGTTCAGGAAGCCGAGGTCGAAATGGGCGTTGTGGCCGACCAGCACCGCACGCGAGCAGCGGTTTTCACGAATCGAACGCCTGACCTCACGAAACGTGCGCTGCAGTGCGTCGCGTTCGTCTATTGCCGGGCGCAACGGATGGTCGGGATCGATGCCGTTGACCGCGAGTGATGCGGCCTCGAGGTTGGCACCCTCGAACGGCTTGACGTGATAGCGGATCGTTTCGCTGCGTCTCAGGAATCCACCCGGGTCCACCTCGAGCAGAACGGCGGCGATCTCCAGCAACGCATCGGTCTTCGCATTGAATCCGCCGGTTTCGACATCGACAACGACCGGCAGGAAACCGCGGAAGCGGTCCGCCATTCTGATTTCATTCGACACTTAGGGTTTAGCCTTGAGCAGGTTCTCATCGAGAATGGCGTTCATCGTATACCGTACGCCGAAACCTGTGAACTTCGACGGGATATGGCCGAGGCCCCCGGCGTTGTCGCCCGCGCCCAGGTCGATGTGCACCCAGGGCACATCGTTCTCGATGAACTCCGCGAGGAAGCTGGCCGCCAGTATGTGGTCGCCGACGCCCTTCGGCGAACACTGCAGGAAATCGGCCGTATTGCTCTTGAGGTCTTCCATGAACTCCTTGCCGATCGGGAAGGGCCAGACGCGTTCGCCACTGTTGCGACCGATACGCTTGAGGACCGGGTGCAGTTCACTGCGGTTGGTAAACACGCCCGAGTAGCGTGACGTCAGGGCACGAATACAACTGCCTGTCAGGGTTGCGTAGTCGATAATCATGCCGGGTTTATCGCGGCTCGCGAGCACCAGTGTATCGGCCAGGGCCATCCTGCCTTCGGCGTCGGTGTGCACGGTCTGGATGGTCTTGCCGTTTGCGGCCGTCACCACGTCTTGCGACTTGTAGGCATTGGGTCCGGTCCGGTTCTCCGTGATCGCGAGCCAGCAGTCGACGGCGAGCGGCAAGCGCATTGCGCTAATGGCGAGGAGCGTGCCGAGTGCGACCGCGCTGCCCTGCATGTCGCTGTGCATGTCGAGCATGAACTCGAAAGGCTTGAGGTTGGTGCCGCCGGTATCGAAAATGATGCCCTTGCCCACGAGGCTCAGGTCAACGGCCGCATCGCGGCTTCCGGGACGATAGCGCAGGCGCACGATGCTGGCACTGTCGTTGTCGTTGCCTTGCGCCACGGCGAGAAACGCGCCGCAGCCCAGTTTCTCGAGCTCCTTTACGCCAAAACGCTTGTATTGCCAGCCATGCTCTTTCGCCATGGTCTTGGTGAGGTCCGCGTAATGACGGGCGTCGAGGACATTGGGGGGCAGCGTCGTCAACCAGCGGGCCAGGTTGTTACCCCTGGCTTCGGCTTCCACGCGCGCGGTGTCGAGCTTCTCGTCGAGGCCGAGCAGGCGGATGTTTTTGATTTTGTCCGGTACCGGCTCGCGCTTGAAGGCCGGGAGTCGAAACGCTGCCGCCAGCGCGGCGGCCAGGACGTTCTTGACGAGTTCAGCCTGCGCGTCAGTGTCGAAGCCGATTGCGCAAATGCCGAGGGTTCCGGCTTTCTGGTCGGTTGCAGCCGCAACGAGTTTGCGCCCGAGGGTCAGTTGCTCGAACGCGTCGGCATCGGCCGCGATGGTGCCGGCGACGACCAGCGTCTGTTTGGCGTTCGTGAGTCGCGTGGTGAAGGCGGGCGTCGATCCTGCCGCGTGTTTGCGGTAGACAGCCAGCATTTTCGCACCCTGCGGCAGCTTGGCGAAGGTCGATTTCGAAGGCCTGGCAGGTAGTATCAAAAGTAACTGATCGACGCTTTCCAGGGATTTTGCATCAACACGCCCAAGCTTTTGATATATACGAAGATCATGCATGTCTGGCCGGATCTTTTGCATCGAAATATTAACTCCCTGTCAGGCTTGACCCTTGTCTCACAAACACCGAATATGTCGCCCCCATATGCGATCCATCTGGCCCGTGCAAGGTTGCGGGCATCCTAGCAGGACGCACCACGTAATTCACGCACAGCGCAGACCAACCTGGGCAAAGGCCGGGCCGAGAAAATATGAGCAGTTTCAATCCCTTCGACGATATTGATCCAACGGAAACGGGCGAGTGGCTGGAGTCGATCGACTCCGTACTGTCACAACACGGTCCGGAGCGGGCCCACTTCCTGCTCAACCACATGATCGACTATGCCCGCCGCTCGGGTGCCTACCTGCCGTACACCCCGAATACGGCCTACCTGAACACCATTGGCACAGCCCGCCAGCCGGAATACCCGGGCGATCGCTCGCTGGAGCGCCGCATCGAGGCCTACATCCGCTGGAACGCGATGGCCATGGTCGTCAATGCCAACAGGATCACGACCGAGTACGGCGGCCACATCTCTAGCTATGCCTCCTCGGCGACGCTCTACGAGGTTGGCTTCAATCATTTCTGGCGCGGGGCGACCGACAAGCAGGAAGGCGACATGGTGTTCGTGCAGGGACACTCCGCGCCCGGCATCTACTCGCGAGCCTTTCTCGAAGGTCGCCTTGCCGAGAAAGACCTGAACCGATTCCGCCAGGAAGTCGGCGGCGGGGGGCTGTCTTCCTATCCCCATCCATGGCTGATGCCGGATTTCTGGCAATTCCCGACCGTATCGATGGGCCTTGGCCCCATGATGGCGATCTACCAGGCGCGGTTCATGCGCTACATGGAAAACCGGGGCATGACCGAGCCGTCGGATCGCAAGGTCTGGTGTTTCCTGGGTGACGGCGAGATGGATGAGCCGGAGTCGATGGGCGCGATCACGATGCCCGTGCGCGAGGGCCTCGACAACCTCGTCTTCGTCGTCAACTGCAACCTGCAGCGTCTCGACGGCCCGGTACGCGGCAACGGCAAGATCATCCAGGAACTCGAGGCGGCATTCGGCGGCGCCGGATGGAACGTCGTCAAGGTGATCTGGGGTTCCAAATGGGACCCGCTGCTCGCCAACGATCATTCCGGCAAACTGCGCCAGGTCATGGAAGAGACCGTCGACGGCGAGTACCAGAAGATCAAGTCCAAGGACGGCAAGTACGTGCGCGACACCTTCTTCGCGAAGTTCCCGGAGACGGCGGAAATGGTTGCGAACATGTCCGACGACGAGATCTGGCGCCTGAATCGCGGTGGCCACGATCCGCTCAAGGTCTATTCAGCCTACGACGCGGCCATGAAGCACAAGGGTGGCCCGACCATCATCCTCGCCAAGACCGTCAAGGGCTTCGGCATGGGAACCGCGGGCGAGGGCCAGAATACGGCTCACCAACAGAAGAAGATGGATCTCGAGGAGATCAAGGCCTTCCGCGATCGCTTCAACATTCCTGTCCGCGACGAACAAATCGGCGACCGCGTGCCTTACTTCAAGCCGGCGCCGGACAGCGCCGAGTACGAGTACATGATGGAGCGTCGCCAGTCACTGGGCGGCTTCCTGCCACGGCGGCGTGCCAAATCGACCTCGCTGCCCGTGCCGCCACTCGAGACGTTCCGCACACAACTCGAAGGCACGGGTGAGCGCGAAGCATCGACGACCATGGCTTTCGTACGCATGCTCACGGCACTGACGCGCGACAAGCAGATCGGCAAACATATCGTGCCGATCGTGCCTGACGAAGCGCGGACCTTCGGTATGGAGGGCATGTTCCGGCAGGTTGGTATCTACGCGTCCAAAGGCCAGTTGTACGAGCCGCAGGACGCGGGCGAGCTGATGTACTACCGCGAAGACAAGACGGGCCAGATTCTCGAAGAAGGCATCAACGAAGGTGGCGCCCTGTGTTCGTGGATCGCGGCGGGCACCGCGTACTCGAATCACGACGTACCGATGGTGCCGTTCTATATTTACTACTCGATGTTCGGTTTCCAGCGCGTCGGCGATTTCATCTGGGCTGCCGGCGACATGCAGACGCGCGGCTTCCTGATCGGTGGTACGGCAGGGCGCACGACGCTGGCGGGCGAGGGCCTGCAGCACCAGGACGGTCACAGTCTCGTTGCGGCGTCGACGGTGCCGAATTGCCGGTCATACGACCCGACGTACGCCTACGAGCTGGCCGTCATTGTGCAGGACGGGCTGCGCCGCATGATCGGCGAGCAGGAGGACGTCTTTTACTACATCACCTGCATGAACGAGAACTACCCGCATCCGCCGATGCCGGCCGGTGTCGAGGAAGGCATCCTGCGCGGCATGTACCCGCTGGACATCAGCATCAGCCAGGGCAAGATTCGCGTGCAGCTGCTGGGCTCGGGAACGATCCTGCGCGAAGTTATCGGCGCTGCCGAGTTGCTCATGGACGACTTTGGCATCGTCGCCGATGTCTGGTCGGTAACGAGTTTCAATGAACTGCGGCGCGACGCGCTCGAAGTCGAACGCTGGAACCACCTGCACCCTGAAGAAAAACCCCGCAAGTCATGGATTGCGCAGTGCTTCGGCGACCGTCCCGGACCCTATGTTGCGGCGACCGACTACATGAAGATCGTCGCAGACCAGATCCAGGGCTGGGTACCGGGTCATTTCTCGTCACTCGGCACCGACGGTTACGGCCGCAGCGATGCCCGCAAGCCCTTGCGTGAACATTTCGAAGTCGACCGGCGCTTTATCACGATTACGGCGCTCAACGCCCTTGCCGACGACGGCGTACTGGATACGAAGACGGTCGCCGAGGCAATCAGGAAATACGGCATCGATCCGGATCGTCCGGATCCGGTGACGTTGTAGTCGGGGGCAGTAACGTGGCGAAGACAATCGACATAGTGGTCCCTGATCTCGGCGATTTCGAGAACGTCGAGGTCATTGAGGTACTCGTAAGCAGCGGCGACACCGTGGAACGCGAAGACGGACTGGTGACGATCGAGACCGACAAGGCGTCCATGGACATACCAGCGCCGGAGAAAGGTGTCGTCGAAAAACTGACGATCGGTGTCGGCGACACCGTGTCCACCGGCGATGTGATCGGGCAGCTGACCACGGAGGCCGCCGACACGGTCGAATCGACCCCGTCGAGCGCGCCCGAACCTGCCGTCGAGACTGCTGCACCGGCCGGCGAGGTCGCGAAGCCCGCGGGTAAACAGACATTGGTTGTACCGGATCTCGGTGATTTCTCGGACGTTGAGATCATCGAGGTGCACGTCAGCGCCGGCGACAAGATCGAGGTCGAGGACCCGCTGGTCACGCTCGAGACGGACAAGGCGGCGATGGACGTGCCGGCTGTTGTCGCAGGAACGATCGATTCGGTGCTCGTCAACGTTGGTGACAAGGTGTCGGAAGGGTCGTCGCTTGCCGTTATCGATGCGCTGGCCTCGGCAGCGGCAGCCGTGCCCGAAGTGGCCGCGGCTCCCGCCGCAGCTCCCGCGAAAGCGGCCGCCCCGGCAAAAGCTGCACCCGCGACGCCGGCCCCGCCGAAATCCCTGCCTGCCATCGACGAGGCAGGCTTCAGCAAAGCCCATGCAAGTCCGTCGGTGCGCAAGCTGGCGCGTGAGCTTGGCGTCAACCTCGTGCAGGTCACGGGCAGTGGCATCAAGAACCGTATCCTGCATGACGACGTCAAGGCGTTCGTCAAGGCGATTCTCACGGGCCAGGCGGCGGCGCCGGCCGGTGCAGCGGGTGGCGCACTGCCCAGGACGCCGGTCGTCGACTTTGCCAAGTTCGGCGAGATCGATGTCCAGCCGCTAACGCGCATTCAGAAGATCTCGGGCCCGCGCCTGCAGGCAAGCTGGATCAACCTCCCGCACGTTACCCAGCATGATCTGGCCGATATCACGGACCTCGAGGCCCGGCGCCAGCAACTCAAAGGCCCTGCGAAAGAGCGGGGCATCGGGCTGACACCACTCGCGTTCATCATGAAGGCCTGCGTCGCAGCGTTGCAGGAGTTCCCGCGAGTGAATGCATCGTTGTCGGAAGACGGCGAGAGCCTCGTGTTCAAGAAATACATACATCTCGGGTTCGCGGCAGATACCGAGAACGGCCTCATGGTCCCGGTCATTCGCGATGCGGACAAGAAAGACGTCTACGAACTCGCGGCCGAACTCGGCGAGCTTTCGGCGCTGGCGCGGGAAGGCAAGCTGAAGGCCGATCAGCTCCAGGGGGCATGCTTCACGATCTCGAGCCTGGGTGGCATCGGGGGTACCGCGTTCACGCCAATCGTCAATGCGCCTGAAGTCGCGATCCTCGGTGTGTCGCGCTCCAGCATGCAGCCCGTCTGGAACGGCTCCGAATTCGAACCGCGCCTGATGCTGCCGTTATCGTTCTCCTACGACCACCGCGTCATTGACGGTGCACAGGCGGTGCGCTTCACGACCTTCCTCGGCCAGAAGATGGCCGATGTCGAGTCGCTGCTACAGGCGATTCCCTGATGGCCGTCAAGCTGACGATCCCGGACCTGGGTGATTTCGAGAACGTCGAAGTCATCGAGGTCGTGGTTGCGCCTGGCGACGTCGTTGCGCTCGAAGACCCGCTCATCACCCTCGAGACCGACAAGGCGACGATGGACGTCCCGGCCGAACAGGCAGGCACGATCGTATCCGTCGACGTCAGCGTGGGGGACCGCGTATCCAAGGGCGATCCGCTGGTGACGCTCGAGGCTTCGGCCGACGACGTGCCGGTCGAGAACATTGAAGAGACTCGCAAGATGTCGGCGCCGGAGATCGTTGCGGCGGTGCAGCCGTCGGATGCGGCCACGCACGCGGCACAGCTTGTCGTGATCGGCGCCGGACCGGGTGGTTACACGGCGGCATTTCGCGCAGCCGACCTCGGCATGGATGTCATCCTCGTTGAGCGCTGGCCGGTACTCGGCGGCGTCTGCCTGAACGTCGGCTGCATTCCATCGAAGGCCCTGTTGCATGCCGCCAAGGTCATCGACGAGGCCGAGGCGATGGCCGAACACGGCGTTGTGTTTGGCAAGCCGTCCATCGATGCAGTGAAACTTCGCGACTGGAAGAACGAGGTCATCGGCAAGTTGACCGGCGGCCTGTCGACGATGGCGAAACAGCGCAAGGTGCGTGTCATCCAGGGGTCGGCCAGGTTCGTAGCGCCGAATCGCCTGAGTCTCGACAATGACGAGACCATCGACTTCGAGAAATGCATCATCGCGGCGGGCTCGGAGCCCGTCATGCTGCCCAACCTGCCGGACGACCGCCGCATCGTGGACTCCACGGGCGCGCTCGAGCTGGCACCGATTCCCAAGCGCCTGCTGGTCGTGGGCGGCGGCATTATCGGCCTCGAGATGGCCTGCGTGTACAGCGCGCTGGGCACCGACGTCAGCGTCGTCGAGCTGATGGACCAGCTCATGCCCGGGACCGACAAGGACCTGTTGAGGCCGTTCACGAAAGTGGTCAAGGACCGCTACGAAAACATCATGCTCAAGACGAAAGTCACGGGTATGCGGGCGACGGTGCCCGGTATCGAGGTGACGTTCGAAGGTGACAATGCACCGTCGGTTGGGGTTTATGACCGGGTGCTCGTTGCCATCGGTCGTCGTGCCAATGGTGACAAGCTGGACGCGGAAAAAGCCGGCGTGCGCGTGGACGGGCGCGGCATCATCGAAGTCGACAAGCAGATGCGTACCAACGTGCCGCATATCTTCGCCATCGGTGACCTTGCCGGCGGGCCCATGCTCGCGCACAAGGCGACCCATGAAGCCAAGGTTGCGGCCGAGGTTGCGCATGGCGAGAAGAGCTACTTCGATGCGCGGACGATACCGTCGGTCGCCTACACCGACCCCGAGGTTGCGTGGGTGGGACTGACCGAACTGGACGCGAAGGCGCAGGGCATCGACTACGAAAAGGCGCAGTTCCCCTGGGCGGCGAGTGGTCGTGCCTTGTCACTGGGCCGACCGGAGGGCTTCACGAAGCTGCTGTTCGACCCGAAGACGGAGCGCGTAATCGGCGGGGCGATTGTCGGGCCGGGTGCGGGCGACCTGATCGCGGAAATCGGCCTTGCCATCGAAATGGGCGCCGACGCGGCGGATATCAGCATGACGATTCATCCGCACCCGACACTGTCGGAAACGGTGGCCTTTTCGGCGGAGGCTTTCGAAGGGACCCTGACCGACCTCTACATCCCCAAGAAGCGCAAAGGCTAGTTCACTCGCCCTTTTCCTGCGCGGCTCTACGCCCGTAGTACCACTTTTCCACGAGGTAGAGAGCGAGACCGATGCCGAGCAGAACGGACACCTTGATCCAGTCCTCGCCTTTCGATTGCAGTATCAGCCACAGGCACAGGAGCAGGGCAACGGCCGGGATGGCGTAGCCTCCGCGCAGCCGCCAGACTCGTTCGCTCTGTTTCGCCGTCGCCTTGTTCCTGATGATCGGGAGAGACGCGATACAGATGACATAGCCGAGCAGCCGCACCACGGAACTGCCGATCGCGAGATCCACGAAATTGCTCGACAGGCCCAGGACCAGGGCCATCGCGCCCATCGCGACGATGGCGTGATCCGGCGTCGCGTATTTCTCATTGACGTGTGCGAACCACTGCGGCAGCAGGCGGCTCTCGCCGAGCGAGAACAGCAGTCGGGGCGCACCGAGTATCGACCCGGCCAGGTTGCCGCCGATTGAGAAGACGGCTGCGAGAGCAATGACCAGGGCACCTGCGGGACCGGCGAGCTGCCGGCCGACATCGACCAGCGTTGCGTCAGCGTAGTCGCCGGGCGCGATGACGGAGACGAAGACCAACACGATCAGGAAATACAGGACGCCGGTACCGAGAATCGTGCGTACCAGCGCAACCGGGATGTTGCGCCGCGGTTTCCGGGTTTCTCCCGCCGTAATGCCCACCGTCTCAAAGCCGACGTAGGCGTAGATCAGCAGTAGCGTGGTGCTGCCCGGATCCGCGATGTCGAAGCTCGAAGGCAGCAGCGTCGCACCGCTTACGTGCTGCAAGCCGAGCAGGACGAGCAGAAGCAACGGTACGACCTTCAGGAACGTGAATATTCCCATCGTGCGGACACCGTCCTTCACGCCCATGACGTTGGCCCAGGTCAGGCCGACCGTCACGACGGTGATGATGGCGATGCGCGCCGGTTCGGTGGCGAAGACCTCGGAAACCGAGCCGAGATAGGCCGCCATGACGTTGGCGTTGGCGGCGAACGCCGTCATGCGCGCGAGGAAGATCAGCCAGCCCGTGCTGAACCCGGCCAGCGGACCGAACGCGTCTTCCGCGTACAGCGCGGGTCCGCCGGTGCGATCGTAGTAGCTGGCCAGTTCCGCAAACGTCAGCACGATGGACAGGAACAGCACGCCGACAACCAGGAACAACCAGGGACTGAACAGGCCGGCACTAACCGCGACCTTGCCGGGCAACGCGAAGATGCCCGCGCCTACCACGGCGTTCAGGACGATGAATGCGGCGCCAAAGAAACCAATGTCGCGCCTGAGACGCCGCCCTGAGCGCATAGTATGACTCTCTGATGCCTGACTGCCTCAGCCGATTCTAGCAGACAAATCAGTCACTTCGCCGCGTGTGGCCCGCGGCCGCGACGCGTAGCGGGAGCCTTAGCGCCTGCCCGGTTTCTGGAACAGGATGTGGTCGAGGCTCAACTTGCCACCGCCGACAAAGACCAGCGGCAACAGCATGGCCATGAACAACAACGGGATGCGGTAATTGCCGAAACCGTTGTCCGTGATCGAGTACCCTCGCCACAATTCCGCCAGCGAGTTCCACTGCTCGGGCCAGTGCACACCGGCGATGGCGACGATGGTCAGGACGATGAGGCTGAATGCCCAGAAGCGTGTAAACAGGCCCAGCAAGAGGCACAGGCCGCCCAGGATCTCCGCCCAGGTTGCGAGAAACCAGCTGATCTCGACCGGAATGACGTTGAACGGGAACGGGAAGTTATCCTGGACGTTGGCAAACCAGTTGGTGCCGTTGTACTTCATCAGCCCGGCGCGACCGTACTCCCAGGCCATGAGCAGGCGAATGGGAAGTAGTGCGATCCAGGCGCCGGCCGGATCGAGCTTGTCGATAATGCGGTTTCCAAGGTTGATGAGAGCGCTCACGGGTTCCTCCTTCAGGCGGGGCTGCGGGTGCCGGTCAGAATCTCCAGCTGCCGCATCTCCCGCAATGCATTGGACCCGTGCGTGACCAGCGCGTCGGGGTCGGGGTATTCGATCCTGGCGGCGAGCGCTCTGAGCAGCTCCGCGCCGGTCCTGTTGTCGGTATTGAATTCAATGGCATCCAGCAGCGCCGCCGTTACGGCATTGAGTTCGAGAAAGCCGACCGAGTCGTCGCTGCCGCGGTACAGCGCGAGGTAGACCGGCTGCTGCTCCGGTTCGTCGGGCAGGAAACCCGGCGAAATCCGATGCACGGCAAAGCGGTAGGCATAGGCGCGTGCGAGTGAGGATTTCACGGGAACGCCGGTCAGCAAGTCGCCGTTCGGGTCCACACCGTCGAGGTCGGTTGCCTCGTCCGATACCGAGAGTTCGAGCTCGGCGTATTCGTAGTGGGCGAGTTCCAGGAGAAACGGGTAGTCCTCGCTGCTCGCTTCGAACTCGTCCTGCAGGTAGGCCAGGAACTCCCGGGGCAACTCGAGGAAGTAGGGCGTCTCGGACTGGTGGTGTTGCATGAAGCCGCGCACGAAGCGGCGCCACTGGGCATCGGAGTGGATCTTGCGCATGACCGGGAAGAACGTGGCGAGCAGGTTGTAGAGGTTGTTGAAGAACAACTTGCGGTAGATTGCCATGCGCCGTGGTTCGATTCCCTCGGGCGCGGCAACATGCTCGGGATCGCGGATGTGCGCGGCGAAAGCGTACTGCTTGTCCTTGAAGGAACGCGAGTCAGCCATTGACCGCGTCCTTGCCCTGGGCCGCGATCTGCAGGTGCTTGATGCGGCGCACCTCGTCCAGCAGCTCTTCCATCGGTGGGAAGTTGAAGTCGCGCTCGAGCAGCGTCGGAACGGGACCGTAGAGGCGGTAGGCCTCTTCGAGCAGTGCCCAGGCCTGCTCGTCGACGGGCGTGCCATGGGTATCGATGCGCAGGTCTTCGTCTTCGACAAAATGACCGGCGAGGTGGAAATACCGAATGCGGTCCGCCGGCATTGCGCGCAGGAATTCGCGGGCATCGTAGCGATGGTTGATGCTGTTGACCACGATGTTGTTGATGTCGAGCATCAGGTCGCAGTCCGCTTCCTCGATGACGGCCAGCAGGAATTCGCGTTCAGTCATCGACGTATCGATCGGGGCGTAGAAGCTGACATTCTCGAGTGCCATGCGCTGTTCGAGAATGTCCTGCACGCGGCGCACGCGACCGGCGACGTACCTGACTGCCTCCTCGGTAAACGGAATGGGCATGAGGTCGTAGAGCTGACCGTCGTCACCGCAATAACTCAGGTGTTCCGAATACATGCGAATGTTGTGGTCGGACATGAAGTCCTTGATGTCCCTGACCAGTTGCTCGTTGAGCGGCGACGGCGCGCCAATGGACAGCGAGAGGCCGTGGATGACGAAGGGGTAACGCTCGGTAAAGAAGCGCAGCTTCTTGCCGAGCTTGCCGCCGACGTGAATCCAGTTCTCCGGGGCAACCTCCATGAAGTCCACGTCCGCCGGCGGATTCGCCATCAGCTGGTCGGCAATCGGGCGGCGCAAGCCCAGGCCTGCACCTTGTACCGGGTATTTTGACTGGCGGTCGCTCATAACGTCCCCTACGACGTCCACAATATTCGTTATCTGACCAGACCACGGGCGGCCCGCTTTTATTACAGTTGCTTCAGGCGTTCCAGGTAGCGGGCCTCATCGGGTGGCTGGTTGTTGCTCTGGGCCTCCCACAGGGCTTCGGCCAGGCATTCGATCATCTCGTGCTCGGCGGCGTGCACGTCGCCATGCTTTGCACACAGGGCACGGTGGATGGCCGCGATGCCCGCGGGACGATTCGTTCCCACCTGCTCCCGAATACCGAGATGCAGTCCCATGTGCAGAAACGGGTTGGTCCGGCCGCCATCCGGCGTGTAGTCGCGAGTGAGGTTCTCGCCCGAAACTTCGCCGTGGTATTCGGGATGCAGCGCCACGACGTCGGCAATCTGCGCCTCCAGCGGTGTCAACGGCGTCTTGTCGCAGTATTTCCGCCATGCATCGGCATACATCTGGCGTAACTCATTGCGGTCCTGGCCGAAAATCATGGCAAATCCTTTTTCGTAAACTCGCAGCACTCGCGGATCGGGCATTCCCCGCAAAGCGGTTTGCGGGCCTTGCAGACGTAGCGGCCGTGCAGGATCAACCAGTGATGCGCGTCTTTCTTGAACTCATCGGGCGTCAGCCGGACGAGCCGTTTCTCCACCTCGAACGGCGTTTTTCCTTTCGCGAGACCGGTGCGGTTCGCAACGCGAAAAATGTGCGTGTCGACGGCAATCGTCGGTTCGCCGAACGCGGTATTCAGTATGACATTGGCCGTTTTCCTTCCGACCCCGGGCAATGCCTCGAGTTCCGGCCGGGTGCGCGGAACCTCACCGCCGTGTCGTTCAATCAGGATGCGACAGGTCTTGATGATGTTCTCGGCTTTGCTGTTGTAGAGGCCGATCGTGCGAATATAGGGTTTGAGGCCATCGACACCCAGCGCGAGTATGGACTCGGGTGTGTTGGCGACCGGGTAGAGCTTCGCGGTCGCCTTGTTGACGCTGACATCCGTCGCCTGCGCGGAGAGAATGACGGCGATCAGCAACTCGAATGCGTTGACGTACTCGAGTTCCGTCGTGGGTGCGGGCATGCGCTCACGCAGCGTACGGTAAATGGCTGTGCGCTTTTCCTTGTTCATACGTCCTACCGATGCAGCTTACGGGATTTCTGCTTGCCGTCGATCGCGTTCTTGGCTGCGATCGCCAGCGCGAGGCTGAAAAAGGCACCAGGTGGCAGGAGGGCGAGCAGCCAGCCCATCGCGATGAGTTCGCGAAAGATGCCAATCGCAATGAGCAACAGCGCGAAGCCAATGCCCATGACAAGTCCGTCGACGATGCTCGTGCCGACGGGGTTCCTGGAGGCGAAGATCTCAGCGCGCGCGACAATCGCGCAGTTGGTCACGATGAGTGGAATGAAGATGCCGAGGGAACGATCGAGCGCCGGGAACCAGGCCTTGAAGATCAACTCGGTGCAGGTCACGAGGCTCGCAATGATGAGCACGTAAATAGGGATGCGTATTTCCCGGCGAATCCACCGCCGGGTCGCGGATACGAGCGCGTTCGAGGCGACGAGCACGCACAGCGTGGCGATACCGAGGCCCAGGCCGTTGATGAAGGTCGATGTCACGGCGAGCAGCGGGCAGAGGCCGAGCAACTGGACCAGGCCCGGATTCTCATACCAGAGGCCGGTCTTCAGGCGATCCACGAAGCGCGTATTGTCGGGGGTGTTCATTCGCCAACCTCTTCCGGGGCATCGGCCTCTGCCGCAAAAATGGCCGCCGCGTTTGCATCGAAGTATTGCAGGGTTTCCCGGATCGCCTTGACGATGGCCCGCGGTGTGACGGATGCGCCGGTCAGCTGGTCAAACTCGCCACCGTCACGCTTGATCTGCCAGCCGCCCGGTGCCGGGTCGCCGAGCGAGCGGCCGTCGAACTGCTGCACCCAATCGGACTTGTCCGACTCGACCCGATCGCCGAGGCCCGGCGTTTCCCGATGTGCGAGCACGTGAACGCCGGTTACCTTGCCATCGACGTCGATACCGATCAGCAACCGGATGGCGCCCGCGTAACCGTCCCGGGCACTGACGACGAAGAGGGCGGCGACCGGCGACTCACCTGAATACACGCGGTATACGATGGCGTCCTCCGCACCGGGTAGTTCGTGCGGCGCGGGTATGGTCAGCACCGACTCGCTGACGCCGCTGTCGAAGAACAGGCCGGACAGCGCCGGTGCCAGGCTCTGCTCCAGCCATGCCTGCTCGTTTGCGACGATGCGTTCGTTCGTGACCTGGTAGGTGATGGCGACGAGCGCAGTACAGATTGCCGCGATACCGGCCAGCGTCACACCGCTTCTCATAACGGAGCTCTCAGCCATCGGCGTCCGCTCCTTTTCGATGACCGACGATGCGCGGGCGCGTCAGGTAGTCGATTGCAGGTACCGCCATGTTCATTATCAGCACGGCGAACGCGACGCCGTCGGCGTAGCTGCCCCAGCGGCGAATGCACCAGATCAGGAAACCGATGCCCACGCCGTAAATGAATCGCCCTTTCGGGCTGGTCGCGGCAGATACCGGGTCGGTGGCGATGAAAAACGCGCAGAGGATCGTGGCGCCGGCGAAGAGGTGAAAGCCGGGACCGGGACTGCTGCCGGGATCGAGCAGGTACATGATCGTCGCGGGCCCGAGCAGGCCGAGGCCGACACCCGCGGGAATTTGCCAGCGAATGATCTTGCGAATGAGCAGCCAGAATCCGCCGATGGCGAGGAAATTGCCGATCCACTCCCAGCCGCGGCCGCCGAAGTCACCCATCACCGGGTTGGCGCGAATCTCGGTGGCCGTTGCCATGTTGTTGAGGCCGGACTTCATCACGTCGAGCGGGGTCGCGCGACTGACGGCGTCGAAACCCAGCATCTCGGGCAGGTTGCCCGTCAGTGTGAAGACGAGCGTTTGCAGAACACTCAATTGCTGGTAATCGATATCGCCCATCCGTGGCGCGGTCCAGAGGTTCAGGTACATCGGGAATGTCACGAGAATAACGACATAGCCTGCCATCGCCGGATTGAAGATATTGAAGCCCAGCCCGCCGTAAAGGTGCTTGGCCACGACGACACCGAACAGCGCGCCCGTGGCCGTAACCCACCATGGCGTCAGCGACGGCAGGGCGAAGGCGAGGAGGGCGGCGGTGACCAGCGCGCTGTAGTCGGTTAACGCGACCTCGACAGGTCTTCCCCGTGCCCGGAGCACGACAGCCTCGCCGGCAACGGCGAAGATCCCCGCAACCAGGAGATTGAAGATGAAGCCGGGGCCGAAAAACCAGACATGCGCGATCGCCGCGGGCACCAGTGCTGCAAGAACCTGCAGCATCATCGACGCAACGCTCGCCTGCGGCGACCAGTACGGCGCTTCACGAATCTCAAACTTCACGCCGAATCATCCCTGGATCCCTGCTTCCGTTTCAGTATCTCGGCGATCGCGGCAGGGCCCGCACGTTTTGCCGAGTCTTTCTGGCGAGAAAGCTCGGCATCGCGCGCAAGCTGTTCCCGCTCGAGACGCCGGTTGCGCGCTTCGAATCGCTGGCGCGCGCGCTCTGCCCGCGCCTTTTCGTCGGCAAGTTCACGGATGCGGCCCTTCGCAATACGAAAATCCGCGGTCAGGGGGATGTGACTCGGGCAGACGAGATCGCAACACCCGCACTCGATGCAGTCGAGCAGACCGAACTCACGCAACTTTTGTTCATCGTCCGCGCACGCGTACCAGAACAGCTGCTGCGGCAGCAACTGTACCGGGCAGACGGCGGCACAGTCACCGCAACGAATGCAGGGCAGTTCGTCACCTGCCGTTGCAGGCTCCGCGAGGGCCAGCACGCAGTTACTCGCTTTGACAAGCGGCACTGCGTCGGTCGTGACAGACCGGCCGGTCATCGGGCCGCCGATGACCAGGTGCTTTACGTTCTCTGTGTAACCGCCCGCGTGCCTGATGACTTCTTCGACCGGCGTACCGATCCGCGCGCGGACATTGATCGGCGATACGACACCGTCGCCCGTTACGGTAGTCACGCGAGAGATCAGCGGCTGGTTGTTGACGATCCAGTCATGCACCGCTGCTGCCGTGCCAACGTTCTGGACGACGCAGCCCACGTCCGTCGGCAAGCCGCCACTGGGGACCTCGCGATTCGTCACGAGCTGCACGAGCTGGTCTTCGCCGCCCGACGGGTAAATGGTCGGCACCTGTTTCAGTACGATGCGCTCGTCGCCGAGTTCGGCGAGTGCTTCGCCGAGGCGTGCGATGGCTTCGGGTTTGTCGCTCTCAACCACGACGTAGCATGCGTTGACCTGGAGCGCGTGCATGAGGATTTTCGCACCACTCAGTATTGCCGGTGCACATTCACGCATGAGTACGTCGTCGCAACTGATATATGGCTCGCATTCGACGCCATTGAGAATGAGGAACTCCAGCTCGCCGGTACGTGCCTGCATGAGCTTCTGCGCCGTCGGAAATACGGCGCCACCAAGGCCGACGATACCGCCGTCGAGAATTCTTAACAGGAGATCGGCCGGGGCCCGGGAAAGGTAGTCGGTGCCGGCGGTGGCGGCCAGTGCCTCGTCCTTGCCATCGCACTCAATCACGATGCACGGCGCCTTGTCGCCGTTGCGTCGTGACACGGGCCAGCTTTCGATGGCGACGACCGTGCCGGAGGACGATGCGTGCACGGGCGCACCGAGTTCACCGTCGGGCTCCGCGAGGAGCTGGCCCTTGAGCACGCGATCACCAACGCTAACCACCGGCTGTGCCGGCGCGCCAACATGCTGCTCGAGCGGCAGTACGAGCTGTGCCGGCAGCGGTACGTCGAGGATCGGCTGCGCGGTGGAGGCTTGCTTGTGACCCTCCAGCCGCAGCCCGCCGTGCAGCTTGCCGAGATCATAGGTAGGCGCACTCACGGCAACGGCCTCATCGTGATGCAATCCACGGGACAGGGCGCGATACAGAGTTCGCAACCCGTGCACTCGCTTTCGATAACCGTGTGCATGAACTGGTGAGCGCCGACGATCGCATCCACCGGGCAGGCGTTGCGGCAGAGATAACAGCCGATACAGGCAGGTTCATCGATAACCGCAACGGCCGGCGCAAGGCTTGCGGCCAGGGGCAGGGGGTCCTTGCCAAGCAACCGTGCCAGTCGGCGTACCGTGTCGTCACCGCCCGGGGGGCAGAGGTTGATCGCCGCCGAGCCATCGACAACGGCGGCCGCGTAGGGTCTGCAGCCGGGGTAGCCGCATTGCGCACATTGCGTTTGCGGCAGCAGGTCATTGACCTGCTCCACGAGGTTGCTCTCGCCGGCCGGCAGTCGGCCATGGGCGATGCTCAGCGCGATGCCTGCGACAAGTGCGATTCCGGCGATTGTGAGTATGGCGATCCACATACGGGGGCATCAGGGCCTTGCCATACCCGAGAAGCCCATGAATGCCAGCGACATGATACCGGCGGTCATCAGCGCAATGGCGGTGCCGCGAAAGGGCGCCGGGATGTCCGCGGCATCGAGCCGCTCACGAATGGCCGCAAACATGACAAGGACGAGCGCGAAACCCACCGACGCGCCGAATCCGTAGAAGACGGATTGCACAAAGCCCTTGGCCTGCTGCACGTTGAGCAACGCAACGCCGAGTACGGCACAATTCGTCGCGATCAGCGGAATGTAGATACCCAGCACCTGGTCGAGCATCGGGCTCATGCGGCGCACCATGATCTCGGTGAACTGCACACTCGCAGCGATGACGAGAATGAAGCCTATGGTGCGCAGGTACTCGAGGTCGAGCGGGACCAGCACATACGCGTGCAGCAGGTACGCCGTGGCTGACGACAAGGTCAGGACGAAAGCCGTGGCCAGCGACATACCCATCGCCGCCTCGAGATTTCGGGATACGCCGAGGAACGGGCAGAGCCCCAGGAAGCGCACCAGTACGAAGTTGTTGACGAGTACCGTGCTGATGAGGATGACGAAGAGTTCGGTCATGCCTCTATTGTACGGGTTAGGGCGCCGGGACGACTACTTGACGCGCATGCCCGGTTTTGCACCGTCATCGGGTGACAACAGGAAGATATCCTCACCGCCCGGACCGGCTGCCAACACCATGCCCTCCGAGACGCCGAAGCGCATCTTGCGCGGGGCAAGGTTGGCAACGACGATCACGTGACGGCCAGGCAACGACTCAGGATCGTAGGCGGCCTTGATACCGGCGAAGACCTGTCGCTTGCCGTCACCGACATCGAGTGTCAGTGCCAGGAGCTTGTCGGCACCCTCAACGGGTTCGGCCTTCTCGATCTTCGCGATGCGCAGATCGACCTTTGCGAAATCGTCGATGCTGATGTACTCGTTTTCTTTTTCCGTTGCAGCCACTGGTGTGCTCTCTTTCGACTGTTCGACCATGCGTGCGACCTGGTCGGCTTCGACGCGGGTTAGCAGGGGATTGAATTTGGGCAGCGTTACGCCAAGCAACGGCGTGCCTGCGTCCTGCCAGCTCCAATTGCCTTCGTCGAGGAAGACGCGGGCGTCGGCGGCAACGCGGGGAATCACGGGTGAGAGATACACCATGAGGCTGCGGAACATGTTGATGCCCTGGGTGCACACGAGTTGAACGTTGGCGAGCTGGCTCTCGTCCTTCGCCATGACCCAGGGTTTGTGTTCATCGATGTACTGGTTCGCCGTGTCGGCCAGGCTCATGATCAGTCGCATGGCTTTCGAATACTGCCTGGACTCGTAGAACTCCGCGATCTGCGCGGCCGCCGCGGCAAACGACGTGTCGAAAAGCTCGGGGTCCGGCAGCGTGTCGGCCAGCTTGCCGTCAAAGCGCTTGCTGATAAAACCCGCACAGCGGCTGGCGATGTTGACCAGCTTGCCAACCAGATCGGAGTTGACGCGCGCGATGAAGTCGTCGAAGTTCAGGTCGATATCTTCAATGGTCGGTCCGAGCTTCGCCGCGTAGTAGTAACGCAGGAACTCCGGATTGAGATTGTCGAGGTACGTACGGGCCTTGATAAAGGTGCCGCGTGACTTCGACATCTTTTGCCCGTTCACGGTCAGGAAGCCGTGTGCATACACGCTGGTCGGCGTCCGAAAGCCCGCGCCCTTGAGTACCGCGGGCCAGAACAGCGTGTGGAAATACATGATGTCCTTGCCGATGAAGTGATACACCTCGGCGTCGCTGTCTGCTCCCCAGTAGTCGTCGAACTCGAGGCCCTTGGTGCGGTCGCAGAGGTGCTTGAAGCTCGCCATGTAACCGACGGGTGCGTCGAGCCAGACATAGAAGTACTTGTCCTGCGTGCCCGGGATGCGGAAGCCGAAATAGGGTGCGTCGCGCGAGATATCCCAGTCCTGCAGGCCGGCCTCAAACCACTCATCGAGCTTGGCGACAACGTTCTTGTCCAGTTTCGCAACGGCCATCCATTCACGCAGCCGGTCTTCGTACTCGCTGAGTCTGAAGAAATAGTGCTCGGACTCACGCTTGACGGGTGCCGTGCCGGACAGCACCGATACCGGGTCGATCAGGTCTTCGGGGGCGTAGGTTGCCCCGCACACCTCGCAGGCATCGCCATACTGGTCCTCGCTCTTGCAACGCGGGCACGTACCCTTGACGAAACGGTCCGGCAGGAACATGCCTTCTTTCTCGTCGTAGGACTGTTCGATCGTCCGTGTATAGATGTCGCCGCTCTCGCGCAGCGCGGCATACATGCGGCCGACGATCTCCTCGTTCTCGGGAGAATGCGTCGTGTGGAAGTTGTCGAAGTCGACGCCGAAATCCGCGAAGTCCCGGATGAACTCGGCTGAATACCCGGCCGTAAGCTCTTCGGGCGTAATGCCGAGTTCTCGCGCCTTGAGCATGATGGGTGTGCCATGGGCGTCGGACGCGCACACGTAGATACAGTCGTGACCGCGGAGCTTCTGGAAGCGCACCCAGATATCCGTCTGGATGTATTCGACGAGATGGCCCATGTGGGGCGAGCCGTTGACATACGGCAGTGCGCTCGTTACGAGAATTTTTCGTGGACTGTCTGACATGGGGCGCGATTATGCCAGTATTTGCGCCGGTTGGCTCCTAGGAGTCCATGTCTTTGACTTTCTCGAACATGTGTTTGTTGTTGGCCTGCAGGTAGGCTTCGTAGCCCGAGACCCAGCCTTTCTCGACAAGCTGCATCAGCGCTTTGTCCATCGCCTGCATGCCGGACGCACCGCCACTCTGGATGGCCGTTTCGAGCTGGTCCAGCTTGCCCTGGCGGATGAGGTTGGCGACCGCCGACGTATTGATCATGATTTCGAGTGCCGCCGCGCGACCCGGACGGTGGATCGTGGGCAGCAGTTGCTGGGAAATGACGCCCCGCAACGAGGTCGAGATCATCGTGCGAATGTGCGACTGCTTGTCGGCCGGGAACGAGTTGATGATGCGATCGACAGTCTGGGCCGCGCCGTTGGTGTGCAGCGTGCCCATCACGAGGATACCCATCTCGGCCGCCGTGACGGCAATGCTGATCGTCTCGAGATCGCGCATTTCGCCGACGAGGATGACGTCCGGATCCTCGCGCAGGGCCGAGTGCAGCGCTTCGGCGAAGTTCGGGCTGTGGACGCCGACCTCGCGCTGGCTGATCAGGCAGCCTTTGGCCTTGTGGACGAACTCGATCGGGTCCTCGATCGTGAGGATATGACCCTTCATGCGACGGTTCATTTCGTCGATCATCGCCGCAAGCGTCGTGGACTTGCCCGAGCCGGTCTTGCCGGTCACGAGAATCATGCCCGACGTGTACTTGCAGAGCTGGTGCACGACCTTGGGCATGTCCAGTTCTTCCAGTGACATGGCCGACGAAGGAATCGCCCGGAAAATCGCACCGATGCCATTGAGATGCCGGAATGCGTTTACGCGAAAGCGCGAAACGCCCGGAATTTCGTAAGCGAAGTCCGCCGCGTCCTGCCGCTCAAAGGTCTTCTGTGCTGCGCCGTCCATGATTTCGAAGACGGCGTCGTTGACGAATTCCAGGGTCAG
The DNA here is from genome assembly GCA_965368465.1 of uncultured Chromatiales bacterium. Lineage (GTDB taxonomy): Bacteria > Pseudomonadota > Gammaproteobacteria > Steroidobacterales > Woeseiaceae > UBA1847. The sequence continues at coordinate 39,085 of CBDUMZ010000005.1, read as the reverse complement.
GGACTCGTTCATGAGGTTCTTCAATCCGCCATGCACGCGTATGCGTGGTGGATCGCCGGACAGGAAGTGCAGGTCCGAGGCGCTCTGCTGCAGCGCGGCCTGCAGGAACTTGTCCATCTTCTTCATGGCGATACCTTCGACCCGTCGCCGATGTCGATCGTCGGGAACATGTCGGTATCGGTCACGAAGCGCTGGAATTTCTTCTTGTCGTTCGCGAAGCGGATTGCATCGTCGGGATCGACTTCCTTGGCGCTGATCGCATCGAGCAGGGCCTGGTCCATGACCTGCATGCCGAGGTCCTTGCCGGTCTGCAGCTGTGACGAAATCTGGTGCGTCTGGTCGCTCGTGATCAGCTTGGCAATGGCGCGATTGTTGACAAGGATCTCGAGGACGGCCCGACGACCGCGCCCATCGGGTGTTTTCACGAGCACCTGGGTCACGACGGCCTTGAGGCTCATCGCGAGGAAGCCCTTGGTCTGCTCGCGCAGTTCGCCGGGCAGGGCGTCGATAATTCGGTCGATGGTCTTGACGGCACCGGTTGTATGCAGCGTGCCGAGTACGAGGTGGCCGGTTTCGGCGGCCGTCATGGCCATCGATATGGTCTCGGCATCGCGCAGCTCGCCGACGAGAATCACATCGGGGTCTTCGCGCATGGCCGAGCGCACACCATCGGCAAAGCTCACGACATGCGTACCGACTTCGCGCTGGATGACCTGGCTCTGTTTGCTCGGGTGAACAAACTCGATCGGGTCTTCGAGGCTGATGATATTGAGGTTCCGGGTCTTGTTCAGGTGGTCGATCATCGCGGCCAGGGTCGTCGACTTACCGGTACCCGTGCTGCCGGTGACCAGCACCATGCCCTGGTGGTAGTCGCAAAAGTCCTTGAGTACCGGCGGGACATTGAGCTGATCGAGCGTGGGCACATCGGGGGGGATATACCTGAACACGGCGCCCATCCCGGTTGCCTTGCGGAACACGTTCACACGGAAGCGTCCGCTTTCTTCGCCAACGTAGGAGAAGTCGAGGTCGTGCCCTTCGAAGAGTCGCTCCTTCTGCTTGTTGGTCAGGATCTCGTGCAGGTAGGACTCGAGTTCGGTATCGGTGAGCTCGCGGAACTTGATGGGCATCAGGTCGCCGTTCATGCGCAGCATCGGGGGAACGCCGACGGCCAGGTGGACGTCGGAACAGCCCTGGGCGAGGCCTAACTTGAGGAATGCGTCTATGCGTGCCATATGCGGCTCAGAGTTTAACGGTATCTAACGCGTCTGTAAGCTCTTCCATCGACTGGTAGCGCTTCGTCTTGTCGACAGACATGGCTTTGACGATGACGGCGGCGAAATCGTCCGGCAGCTCGGGATTGATCTCCTGGCAGTCCTTGGCCTTGCCCTGGACATGCTGGTACATGACCGACATGTGGTCGCCACGACTGTATGGCGGTATACCGGTACACATTTCGTACATGATGACGCCGACGCTGTAGACGTCGGCGGTCTCGTCGACTTTCTTGCCGAGAATCTGCTCGGGCGCCATGTATTTCGGCGAGCCGATGACGTAACCGGTCTTGGTCAATTGCGTATCGCCGCTACTGGCCGCCGCTGCCACGCCGAAGTCCACGATCTTCAGCAGGCCCTCGTCATTGACGAGGATATTCGCCGGCTTGAGATCGCGGTGGATGACACCGGCCTGGTGGGCCACGGCCATGCCCGTTGCCATATCCCGGGAGTAGCGCAGCGCTTTTTCCAGTGGCATCGGCTTGTTGTCCGGCATTTCGCCGGACAGGGTGTGCGAGGGGAAGTATTCCATCGAGATCGCGTAACAGCCCTGCAAATGCAGGAAGTCGTAAATACGGATGACGTTGCGGTGTGTGATTTTGCGCGAATAGCGCAGCTCGTGAACGAAACGCTTCATCATCTCTTCGTCAGAAGACACGTTCGGGTTCAGGAACTTGAGAATGAGTTGTTCGTCGACGACCTCGTCTTCCATGAGCAGCACGGTACCGAACGCACCCTTGCCGATTTTCTCGATGTACTTGTAGCGGCCTTCGATGATGTCGCCAGGGTTGAGCTTGGAGATATCGAGGATCGGGTGAGAGACCGCGGCCGCTGCGGCCGGTGTCGCCGGGACGATGTCGCCGTCGGCATCCGCCTGCGCAACGGCGCTTTCTTCCTTGGCCTGCTGCAACAGCTTCTCGAGATCCTCGTTGTCGACGAGCATCGTCTTGGTGTTTTCCGCGATCTTCTTGGCGCGGGCATTCTGTTCCATGACCGTCGGCGAGAAGCGGTCATCGAGATCCTTGAGCGCCTTGTCGGCGGCGTTGATGATCGTGAGATCTTCGGACTGCTTGATCTTCTTGAGCAGGACGCGAACGGTCTCGGCCTGGGAGTCGTTGGTCAGGTGTGAGATCGCCTTGATGGCCTCGAGCTGCACTTCCCGCTCCGGGCGCTGCAGCATCGGCAGGATCTTGGTGATGTGCTTGTACGATCCGAGCTTGCCAAGCGCCCGGATCAGCACGGTATCGGTCTTGGGGTTTTGCCCGAGCATGCCCTCGAGTTTCGGCAGTGACTTGGTGCTGCCGATCTTCGACAGCGCGTCGATCGCGCGCTCACGCACCCACCAGTCCGAATCGTCGGTGGCCTTGATCAGGTGATCTTCCGCTCGGTCGCTCTTGGTCGCATTCAGGATCTCGATCGCGGTACGACGAATTTCCTCGTCCTCGGAGCCGATGAGGCTCACGACAGAATCGACAACCCGGGGGCCGCCAATCTCCGCCAGCGCGTCGCCTGCCCGTGAACGCACCCACCAGTCGTCGTCCTTGATCGCATTGAGCAGATCCTTGACCGACGACTCGTCACCGATTTCATTCAGGACTTCGACGGCGGCGCGGCGTGCGTATTCCGATTCGTCCTTGAGCGCGTTGACGAGGTGCTTGACCGTATCGGGGTGCTTGGCCTTGATCAGCACGTCAACGGCTTTGCTCTGCACGTCGAGGTCGGGATCGGTCAGTACCTCGGCCACTCTTGCGACATTGATCTTCCCGCCGCGCGAACTCAGCGCGCCAAGTGCGGCACCGCGGACCATCTTGTTCGGGTCCTTGAGCTGCATTTCCAGCGCCTGGTTGATCTCCGGCTTGTCGAATTTGGCGAGCAACTGCATGAGGTGGATCTTGATCACCGGGTCCTTGCCGCCCATGCGGGCAATCAGGTCGCCGACCATTTCCGGCTTGATCGTGTCCTGGATGATTCTGAAGATGGCGGCCGTTTCCTTGGGCTCGCAGTCGTACGCGCGTTGCAGGAGTTCGTGCACGGAGAGGTCCTGCTTGTGAACCCGCAGGATTTCGATCAGGGCCGCTTTGGAGACTTCTTCGTCCTCGAAGAATTCGAGCAGGCTGTTCGCGTTGTAGTCGGTACTGCTGGACAGGGCCCAGGCCGTACCGGAGACGACGCGTTCATTGCCGTCGGCCAGGCCTTCACGGTACATGTCGAGGTTCTTGTCATTGACGAGCGAACCCAGGATGTCGACCAGCACCATCGTGTGGGACTTGTCGGACAGGGCGAGGGCGTCGATGATCTTGGGCACGGCCTTGTTGCCGGCCTTTTTGAGCTTGTCGACGAGTTTTTGCGCATTCTCGGACGCCGGATCGGGCTCGGCGATGAGCTGCGACAGCACCTGGTCAGCACGGAATGACGCGAGGAAACTCATCGCCGCATCCCTGCGCCGGCTACAATTGCCAGTGATTTAAGTGATATCGCCAATCTCGGTTTCGCTCTTGCCCTAAGCGTCGACGCGGCATTATGCCACATAGAAGGGCGCAGATTGCCCGCCAGCGCTGGCTTTCAGCAGATTCCGGCCAGTACAATGTGCCCCCGATTCGCCGGCCGAAGCCGGTACCTCATGAGGAAATTTTACCTAATGCAGACGTGCGAAGTGTGACGGTGTCAACAAATTCAGAAGCCAGCAAGTTATTAGATTCTATCGACTTATCGCTCGTCGGGCGGCCGCTCGGCGAGATCGCGCGCAGCCGCGATGTCGCCGTCAGGAAGGGCGTGCTCAGCGCGACGATCGAGCTTGGATTCCCGTGTGAGAGTGCGCATGCGGCCATCCGGCAGGAGATAGCCGACGCGATTAGCGCCAAGTCGGACCTGACCCCGGGTGAAATCGAGCTGACGACGCGCATCGCGCGGCACGGCGTGCAACGCAATCTCAAGCCCATCGACGGTGTGAAGAACGTGATTGCCGTTGCGTCCGGCAAGGGCGGGGTCGGCAAGTCCACCGTCGCGGCGAACCTGGCCCTGGCCCTGTCCGCGGAGGGCGCATCCGTCGGCGTTCTCGACGCCGATATTTACGGGCCAAGCCAGCCGCAGATGCTCGGCACGGTCGGCCGGGTACCGGACAGCAAGGACGGCAAGACCATGATGCCGCTGCGCGCTCATGGCCTGCAGCTCATGTCGATGGGCGCACTCATCGAGGCGGACCAGCCCATGGTCTGGCGCGGGCCGATGGTGACATCGGCGCTGACCCAGCTTGCGACGCAGACGAACTGGGAGAATCTCGACTACCTGATCGTCGACATGCCACCCGGCACCGGCGACATTCAGCTCACGCTGTCACAGCAGATACCGGTTGCGGGCTCGGTTATCGTGACGACGCCGCAGAACATCGCGACGCTGGATGCGCGCAAGGGCCTGGCCATGTTCCGCAAGGTAGCTATCCCCGTACTCGGCGTTATCGAGAACATGGCGACGCACATCTGTTCGAACTGCGGTCACGAGGACGCCATTTTCGGTGCCGGCGGCGCCGACAAGATCGTCGAAGACTTCGACGTGCCGTTGCTCGGGCGCCTGCCGCTCGACAGCCGTATTCGTGAGCAGACGGACTCGGGCAGGCCGACCGTCGTGGCTGAGCCCGACTCGGCGATCGCGGCGTCCTACCGGCAGGCCGCCTGGAACGTGGGTGCTGCCCTGGCCGCCGAGCGCGTGGACCACAGCGCCAAGTTCGGCAACATCGTCGTGGAGAAGGCCCCGTGAGCATCAAGTCAGACAGCTGGATTCGGCGCATGGCCGAGCAGCACGGCATGATCGAACCGTTCGAGCCCGGCCAGGTGCGCGAGAACGAGAAGGGGCGCATCGTCAGTTACGGGACATCGAGCTACGGCTACGATGTGCGCTGCGCCGATGAGTTCAAGATCTTCACGAATATCAACTCGGCCGTCGTCGACCCAAAGGCCTTCGACGCGACGAGCTTCGTCGATCTCAAGAGCGATGTCTGCGTCATCCCGCCCAACTCGTTCGCGCTGGCGCGCACGGTCGAGTTTTTCCGCATCCCGAGAACGGTGCTCACGATTTGCCTGGGCAAGTCGACCTACGCGCGTTGCGGCATCATCGTCAATGTCACGCCGCTCGAGCCCGAGTGGGAAGGACATGTCACGCTGGAGTTCTCGAACACGACGCCGTTGCCCGCGAAGATCTACGCGAACGAGGGCGTTGCACAGATGTTGTTCCTGGAATCCGACGAGCCCTGCGAGACGTCTTACAAGGATCGCGGCGGCAAGTACCAGGGCCAGACGGGCGTTACGTTGCCGAAAGCCTAGTTAAGCGTCTTGCTGGAAGAAAGGCTATACGTAACATAGACTTACCGGATAAATCTCATCCTGTTTCTTCTTTAGGATTCGGCCCAAACCGGTTGTCGCCGGGCGTGCTGTCCAGGCACAGGAGCACCAGCAACCAGATACCCCCGATCAGCGGAATCAGGCAGAGGAGAACCCACCAGCCGCTGCGGTCGGTGTCGTGCAGCCGGCGCACGGCGACGGCCAGCGACGGAATGAGCAGCGCGAGGGCGACCAGCAGGCCGAGCATGCCCATGCCCATCGTCGGGTCAAAGCTGCCGGTCATGCTGTCGATTACGGTTGCGACGATGCTGATGAGGACGTAGAACAGCACGAAAAACCAGTATTCCTTGCGGCGTGCGCGTCCGCTGAAGGTTGCATACTTCTTCAGGGCCAAGATGAACCAGCTCATAGTCTTCTCCGGGCGTTAGTAGGAACGGAGCAAAGGTTCCGCCGCGGGCTCGCCGTCGACGATCGCCTTGCCTTCGTGAAAGATAACACGACCCGAGCCGACCAGTGCGGCGGCCTCGGGGTAGATCCGGTGCTCGACCGCCTGGACCCGCGCCTGCAATTCATCGGCAGACTCGCCCGGATTGATCCGCAGGCGCCCCTGCAGGATGCGCGGTCCGCCGTCGAGTTCCTCGGTGACGAAGTGCACCGTGCTGCCGTGCCATTCATCGCCGGCATCCAGTGCGCGCTGGTGAGTATGGAGTCCGGGGTACCTGGGCAGCAGGGCGGGATGAATGTTGAGAATCCTGCCTTCGTAATGCTTGACAAACCACGGGCTCAGGATGCGCATAAAGCCTGCCAGTACAACAAGTTGTGGCGTGTATTCATCCAGGATCGCAGCGACTGCCCGGTCGAAGGACTCGCGGTCGTCGTAATCGCCATGCTGGAGACAGGCCGTTGGAATGCCCGCCTTTCTTGCGCGCTCCAGCCCGTACGCGTCGGGCCGGTTGCTGAAAACGAGGCACAGGTCGAGGTCGAGGTCGCCCGCGGCAACCTGGTCGATAAACGCCTGGAGATTGGTGCCCGAGCCGGAGATCAGGATCGCGGTTCGGCAGGCCATCAGACGTACTGCACTTCCCGTTTGCCGGGGATCACCGTGCCCAGCTGCCAGGCCTGCTCGCCGCTGCCATTGAGCAGGTTGATCGCGAGGGGCGCCTGGGCCGGATTGACGACAGCGACCATGCCGACGCCGCAATTGAAGGTACGGCGCATCTCGGCCGTCTCGATATTGCCGTGCTGCTGCAAAAAGTCGAAGACGGGCCCCTGTTCCCAGGAGGTCGTATCGATGGCCACGTTGAGGTCGCCGTGCAGTACGCGCGGGATGTTCTCGGTGATACCGCCGCCCGTGATGTGCGCGAGCCCGTGTACGTCAACCTGCTCAAGCAGTGCCAGCACGGACTTGACGTAGATGCGTGTTGGCGCCAGCAGGCGTTCGGCCGCCGGGGCGCCATCAATGTGCGCATCGCCGGCTCGATCCAGAACCTTGCGGATCAGCGAGTAGCCGTTCGAGTGGGGGCCGCTCGACGCGATGCCGATCACTACATCGCCCACGGCGATCTTGCTGCCATCGAGCATCTCACTGCGCTCTACCGCGCCGACCGTGAAACCGGCGAGATCGTATTCGCCCGGCGCGTACATATCGGGCATTTCGGCCGTTTCGCCGCCGATCAGCGCGGCGCCGGCCTGCAGGCAACCCTCGGCAATACCCGAGATCACGTCGCTGGCAACCTCGTTGTCGAGTTTGCCGCAGGCGAAGTAGTCGAGGAAGAACAGCGGCTCCGCCCCCTGCACGAGAACGTCGTTGACGCACATCGCGACGAGATCGATGCCGATGGTATCGTGGACCCCGAGATGCTGGGCCAGCAGCAGCTTGGTGCCGACGCCGTCGGTGCCGGAGACGAGGACGGGTTCGTTGTAGCGGCCGGGCGGCAGGGCGAATAAACCGCCAAAGCCACCGATACCCGCGAGCACCTCGGGCCGGCGGGTTTTCGCCACAAGCGGTTTGATGCGCTCAACGAGTTCGTTGCCTGCATCGATGTCGACGCCGGCGTCTTTGTACGTAAGTGGTTTATTGCTCATTGTGGAGTGGCATACTCTGGGAGGGCGATATAATAGTGCTTGGGGCCAATCGGGGAAACCACCCTTGTGAAATCTTGTAGTTTGAATCTGGCCGGCTGGTGCCGGCACGTTGTCTTTTTGGCGCTGGTCGTGCTGAGCATACCCGCGTCGGCTGTCGAGGTACCGTCCTTATACACGGCCGAGGTACCTTATAACCGCGATGCCAGCGATCCCAGGGCCGATGCCTATGAAACGGCGCTCAAGGAGATCCTGATGCGCGTTTCCGGCTCGGATCTCGCGCGCAATGACGCGGCGGTCAAGGAGCTGTTTCCGCGTCCGGAGTCATTCGTGATGCAATTCAGGCCCGGAGCGAACGACACGCTCTGGGTGTCTCTCGATGGCCGGGCGATCGAGCAGGTGCTGCGCAATGCCGGCGAGACCGTCTGGGGCTCCGACAGGCCCCTCACACTGGTCTGGCTTGCCGTCGATTGGGGGCAGGGCGAGCGCGAAATCGTCGCGGCCGACGATCCGGACCGGACCGAGGGCGAATCCCGTTCGATCGATCGCAATCGACTCTTGCGCACGCGGGTGCTGGATAGTGCGGCGCGGCGCGGCCTGCCGCTGGTGTTTCCGTTGCTGGATACGACGGATCTGCAGATGGTGACCTTCGCGGATGTCTGGGGCGGCTTCGACGAGATGATCCTCAACGCCTCGGAGCGCTATGACGCGAACTCGATCCTGATCGGGCGCATTCGACCGTCATCCGGGCAGTCCGGGCGCTGGACCTACTATTTCAGCGGTACCGAGTCTTCGTTGAACGGGACGCCAGAGGCGGTTGTCGGCCAGGTGGCCGACCTGCTCGCCAGTGAATTCGCGATCGGCGGCGACGTGCCGCTGGAGACCGTGGTACTGGCGGTTTCGGGCATCGTCTCTATCGACGCCTACGGCAATGTCCACGACGCCCTGGATGACATCGCCCTGATCGAGCGCTTCACCGTCACCGAGGTTGCAGGCGACCGGGTGACCTACAGCGTAGACGTCCGCGGCGGCGCCGGCCGCCTGAGTCGCGCGTTGCGCTTTAGCGGACTCGTCGAGACCGTGCCGGAGGACCCGATGCAGACTGCCGCGGCGCTTGAGTTCTTCTACGAAGACTGAGTACGACCGCGATGACCTTCAGCTGGCTACCCAATGCGATCTCGCTGCTGCGCATCGCACTCGTGGCGCCCATCCTGCTCCTTATCCTGCAAGGCGACTATGGCTGGGCGCTGGCGCTGTTTATCATCGCCGGGTTTTCCGACGGACTGGACGGCTACCTCGCCGTGCGCTTCGGCTGGACTACGCGTCTTGGCGGCCTGCTGGACCCGGCCGCGGACAAGCTGCTGATCACGGGCATGTTCATCACGCTGGCCGTCACACAACACATTCCGGTCTGGTTGGCCGCCATCGTGATTCTGCGCGATCTCGTCATCGTCGGCGGCGCGATGGCTTACAATTTCCTCGTGAAACCGGTTCCGGGCGAACCGACGCGAATCAGCAAGCTGAATACCGCGCTGCAGATGCTGTTCGTTCTGTTCGTGCTGAGCCGGGCGGGCTTTAGCTGGCCCGACAAGATTACAATAACCGTATTGGGCGCCTCCATTCTCGTCACGGTAGTGATCAGTGGTGTCGATTACGTTTGGTCCTGGTCGCGACGCGCCCGGGCAGGGGAATGACATGCAAGCAGGTCTCAGGCTTAACTGGTTAATCGCCGTCGTTCTGACGGGTTGGGTGTTCTACCTTCTCGCGCCGGTGCTTACGCCGTTCGTCGCGTCGGCCCTGCTGGCCTACATGGGGGACCCGCTGGCCGACCGGCTGCAGAAGCTGAAGATGCCGCGCACGCTGGCCGTGGCGGCCGTGTTCCTCATCACTTTTGTCATATTGGCCCTGCTCATCCTGCTGATCGGTCCCCTGATCAGTGCGCAGGTCGGTGCGCTTTTCGATGCGCTTCCCGACATCGCGAAGAAAGTGGAACAAGTCTGGCTGCCGACCATCCTCGGCTGGGCGAATGTCGAATCCGGCGCCGATGTGGGTGTCGGGCCGTTCCTCGCCAAGTACGGCGAGATGTTCGGGAGCTGGAGCGGCAAGGTACTGCTTTCGGTGACCAAATCGGGCGGCGCACTGGCGGCCGCCGTTCTGAGCCTGTTCCTGATTCCCATTATTACCTTCTACCTGCTGCGCGACTGGGACTCGATCATGGTGCACCTGGGCGCGCTCGTGCCCGAAAGCCAGCGGGAAACGGTTTTCCAGCTTGCGCGTGAATCCGACGAGGTTCTCGGTGCGTTCCTGCGCGGACAGCTGCTCGTCATGCTGGCACTCGCCACCATCTACTCGGTCGGCCTCGGTATCGTCGGCCTCAAGTTCGCGATCGCGATCGGCGTCGTCTCGGGGCTCGTGAGCTTCGTGCCATATCTCGGCTTCGTTTTCGGTATTGGCATAGCGGGCCTGACCGTTGCCCTCGAACCCGATCCCCTGTGGCAGCTCGTCGGTGTCGTTGCGACGTTCTCGATCGCGCAGTTCATCGAAGGTTCGGTCCTCACGCCCAAGCTCGTTGGCGACAAGATCGGCCTGCACCCGGTCATCGTAATTTTCGCCGTAGCGGCGGGTGGCCAGTTGTTCGGCTTCTTCGGCATCCTGCTCGCGTTGCCGGCCGCTGCAGTCCTGTCGGTGCTCGTGCGCTTCGCCTATCACCGCTACCTGAAGGAACATCCCGAGGCCAGGGTAGAAATCGAACTCTGATGAGCCAGCTGGTCCTTCCACTGCGCCTGGCGGACCATGCTGTGTTCGCAAGTTTCCTCGACGACGGCAACGAGACGCTGGTCGCCACGCTCGCGGGCATCGCCGTCGGCGACGGCGATCAGGGGTGCTGGTTGTGGGGCACCGCGTCGACCGGCAAGACGCACCTGTTGCAGGCGGTGTGCGACCGGGCCGGTGACCGCTCCGTCTATCTGCCGCTCCTGGACCTCGCGGATGCCGGCCCCGGGATACTCGACGGGCTCGCTGCGCGCGAACTCGTCTGTATCGATGACATAGACCGGGTGGCAGGCGACCGCGGCTGGGAGGTCGCGCTGTTCAATCTCTGCAACGAATTGCAGGAGACCGGCGGGCAACTCATTGTCGCGGCAGGCTCGGCACCACGCGAGTGCGGTTTCGACCTTGCCGACCTTGCCAGCCGGATGTCGCGACTCCCCGTATTTCAGTTGCAGGCCCTTGACGAGCCGCAGCGTGTCGCCGCGCTCAAGTTGCGGGCCCGGCATCGCGGCCTGGAGCTGCCGGACGATACTGCGGCTTACCTCTTAAAGCGCAGTCGCCGCGACATGGGCAGCCTCTATGCGTTACTGGACAAGCTGGATCTCGAAGCACTGCGTGCGCAACGTCGCCTGACGATTCCGTTCGTCCGCGATGTACTGCAGCAGCTCAAGGGCGCCTAGTCCTCGAGACGCCGGGCCAGGTCGGCCACACGTCGGCCGAGTGCCTGTGCGAGTTGCTTCTCTTCGTCAGACAACGCATCGGGTTTGCGATTCCACGTGACGTGCGTCGGGCCGTAGGGCGTCCCCCCCGTGGTCGTCGTCGACAGCGCTTCCTCGGTGTAGGGGAGCCCAACAACGATCATGCCGTGGTGCAAGAGCGGAATGGCCATGCTGAGCAAGGTTGTTTCCTGGCCGCCGTGCAACGAGGCAGTGGACGCAAATACGCCGGCAGGCTTGCCGACGGCGACGCCGCGAAACCAGTCGCCGACCGTGCCATCGAGAAAGTGCTTGAGCGATGCGGCCATGTTGCCGAAGTTGCTGGGGCTGCCCATGATGAGTCCCGCGCATTCCTCGAGATCGCTGTTCTTGGCGTAGGGCGGTCCCGACGCCGGCACGTCGGCCTCGACGGCTTCGCTAACGGCCGATACGCTCGGGACGGTGCGCAGGCGAGCCGACATACCGTCGATGGCATCGACGCCCTTGCAGACTTCCCGCGCCAGCGCCTCGGTTGCACCATTGCGCGAGTAGTAGAGAACGAGAATATCGGCCATCAGGGCAGCAACGCTGTGACGTTTTCCGGGGGGCGGCCGATCACGGCTTTGCCGCTCCGGGTGTCCACGACAATCGGGCGTTCAAGGACGATCGGGTGCGATTCGACCCAGGCCGCCAGGGCGGCATCGTCACCGAGGTCCGGCAGGTCCGTTGCCTGTTTGAACACGCTCTCGCCGCGGCGCAGAAGTTCCGCTACCGGCTTGCCCAGTTTTCCCGCCAGGTCGAGTATCTCGGCAGCCGTCGGCGTTGCCTCGAGGTAGAGCACGATACTGGGCTCGATACCGCTTTCCTTGATGATCTCGAGTGTTTGCCGCGACTTGGAGCAACGCGGGTTGTGGTAAATCCTAAGTGACATGTTTGCCTCTTTCACCGACAGTTGATTATCCGGGAATGGCGCACTCTAGCAGGGTCGGGCAAATGAGTCAGGCTCAGGAATCGCTTGACGACCAGCCACTGCAATTGCTAATTTGGGCGACCTTCCGTATCTCAGATAACAATAAGAAGAAACGTGCAACTCGCTGGATTTAATACGATTCTCAAGGGACTGCTTCTGGCGGTACTGCTCCATGCTTCGGCATGCGAGACGGCACCGCCCGTGCAGGAGATGAGCGATGCGCGCCAGGCGATCGCCGTGGCACGGGAAGCGGGTGCCGCGGAACGCGCGGCTTTCCACCTGAAAGCGGCCGAGGACTACCTGGAAAGCGCCGAGCAGGCGCTGAACAATCGTGCCTACAGCGAGGCGCGGCGCGACGCCAAGCAGGCGAAAATGAAAGCGCTCGATGCGCTGAAAGCCAGCGAAGCGTCGGACGAGGACAAGTAAGCCCGCAATGAACCGGCACGCCCGACGTTTCACGGTGCAAGGCCGTGTGCAGGGGGTCTGGTTTCGTGACAGTACGCGGCGCGAGGCGGAACGCCTGGGCATCACGGGCTACGCAATCAATCTGCCTGACGGCAACGTCGACGTTCTTGCATGGGGGTCCCCCGATGCGCTGGAAGCGCTCGAAGCCTGGCTGCACACAGGGCCGCCGCTCGCGAACGTCAGCGCGGTCATTGCCAGCGAGGTGCCGCCGACCGGGCGGGGCAGCGAGACGCCACCTGCGGGTTTCTCAATCGGCTAGGACTGGAACCACTTCTTGCTGAGCTTATCGATGACCTTGTTCGGGTACTTGCGCCTGCCCAGGCTGCCGTTGTAGCGACCGAGCGCGCGGCGCAGGTCGCCCTTTTCCTTGTCGTAATAGAACCTGAGGATCGTGCAGCCGTAGCGCAGGTTGGTGTCGGTGTGCAGCAGGTTGTCGTCAGGGCGCCCGATTTCGTCGAGCCAGAACGGCATGATCTGCATGAGGCCGAGGGCGCCTGCCACCGATACGGCGTAACGGTCGAAATTGCTCTCGACTTCGATGACGGCAAGGATCAGTTCGGGTGGGAGGCCGACGCGTTTGGCCTCCATGTGAACCAGTGTGAGCAGTTCGATGCGCTCTTCAGGATCCTTTACCTGCCGGGCAAGGCGACGGGACATGTCCGTGAGCCAGACTTCGGCGTGAAAACGGTCGGTAAAGCTCGGGGCTTCGTTTGCGGCTTTGCGCAGTGCCTCGCGCAATTCCGGATCCGCTGCCGGATCCGCCGCACAGGCAAGCTGCACGGCGAAGAGCAGCAGAATGGTGGCGAGCGTTCGACGCAGCATCATGTTCAGGATTTTAGCCGATATAGGTCATAGGAATCATTAGCTTATAGGCTAAACCTTGACGATTTCGAGAACTTCCTCACGTTTCAGGTCCCGCGATTCGGCGTCGCGGCGATGGCGGTACTCGAATTTACCACTTGCCAGGCCACGCTCGCCGATGACTACACGGTGCGGAATACCGATGAGCTCGGCATCCGCGAACTTCACGCCCGGCCGCACATCGCGGTCATCGAGCAGGACCTCGAGACCGGCGTCGGTGAGCTCCTGGTAGAACGCCTCGGCCGCTGCGCGGACCTCGTCGGAACGATGCATGTTGATCGCGACCAGCACGACATCGAACGGCGCCAGCGGACCGGGCCAGATGATGCCGTTGTCGTCATGGTTCTGTTCGATAGCGGCGCCAACGATGCGCGTAATACCGATGCCGTAGCAGCCCATCTCCATGAGCGCATTGGTGCCGTCGGGAGCCTGGACCGTTGCCTTCATCGCCTCCGAATACTTCGACCCGAGCTGGAAGATATGGCCCACTTCGATACCGCGCGCGATGCTCAGCGTTCCCGTGCCCCCCGGCGTCGGATCGCCTGCAACCACGTTGCGCAGGTCGACGGTCGCAGGTTCGTCGAGGTCGCGCCCGAAGTTCGCGCCCTTGAAATGGAAGCCGGTTTCGTTCGCGCCACAGCAGAAATCGGCCAGCGTGGCGACCGCGTGGTCGAAGTAGACGGGCAACTTCATGCCGATCGGCCCCAGTGAGCCGGGCTCGGCACCGAGCGCCTTGATGATGGTTCCGGTGTCGGCCATGGTCAGCGGCGAGGCAACGCCGTCCAGTTTCTGTGCTTTCACGGCATTCAGCTCATGGTCGCCGCGCAAGACCAGCGCGACCGGGCCGTCGGTGCCGTCAACGACCAGCGTCTTGACCGTCTGATCTGCGGCGACCTCGAGCAGCTCGCATAGATCCTCGATGGTCTTTACACCCGGCGTAGCGATCTTCTCCAGCTCGGCCGTCGCCGGCGCGCGTTCGACAGCCGGCCGGGACGTGGCGGCAGTCTCGATGTTGGACGCGTAGTTGTCCGCATCGCAGTACGCAATGGCATCCTCGCCCGAATCTGCCAGGACATGAAATTCCTGCGACCGGCTGCCGCCGATCTCGCCGCTGTCCGCGTCCACCACGCGGAACTCGAGGCCGAGACGCTCGAAGATCGCCGTGTACGCCGCATGCATGCGGTCGTAGGACTTCTGCAGGCCGGCCTGGTCGATATCGAAGGAGTAGGCGTCCTTCATGATGAACTCGCGCGAGCGCATGACGCCGAAGCGCGGCCGGATTTCATCCCGGAACTTCGTCTGGATCTGGTAGTAGTTGACGGGCAGCTGCTTGTAACTGCGCAACTCGCGTCGCGCGACGTCGGTAATTACCTCTTCGTGCGTCGGGCCAAAGCAGTACTCGCGCTCATGGCGATCGTGCATGCGCAGCAGCAGGGGGCCGTACTGGTCCCAGCGACCCGACTCCTGCCAGAGCTCGCAGGGCTGTACCGCAGGCATCAACAGCTCAAGCGCACCGGCGCGGTTCATTTCCTCGCGCACGACGGCCTCGACCTTGCGCAACACGCGCAGGCCCAGCGGCATCCAGGTGAACAGGCCCGAGGAAAGGCGGCGAATGAGGCCGGCCCGGAGCATGAGTTGGTGGCTGACAATCTCCGCCTCCGCAGGCACTTCCTTGAGCGTTGTCAGCGCAAAATCCGAAAATCGCATTACATTGGGAACCTTGTGTCTTTCAGCGGCGCATTCTAACCATTTCTCGGGCACTTTGCGGGGATATGGACACCCCGTATTGACTACAAGGCCGATCCAAGGGATGGTCCGTTCTTTTTCGCCGCCCAGGACAGCATTTTGCGAGGTCAGCGCAACCCATTCGTCGCCCAGGAAGGCCTGCTGCCGATGGCCCTCGTGGTCGCGTTGTTCGTGCTCGTCCTGCGCTACAGCGATCCCTGGCTGGCCCTGATTCCCTTCGGTCTTTTCGTGTTCTTGTTCCTCGTGTTTCGGGACCCGCAGCGCGACGTCCCGCCGGTGGCCCTCGGTATCGTCAGCCCGGTCGATGGCCGGGTCGTCGAGATCGAAAAGACCGACCGCTGCGTCGTCCAGGGCGAGGCGTATCGCGTACGCATCCGTGTCGATCTATTCGGAACCTACACGGCCCGCAGTCCCATCGAAGGCAGGATCATGGATCTCCATTCCCGCGCCGAGGGCGTTGGACCCGAGTGTCCCGCCAATGCGCTGTGGGTCGAGACGGACGAGGGCAACAGCGTCGTGCTGCAGTTTCACGAGTATCGCTTCGGCCTGCCCCCGAAATCCTTTGTGCGACTGGGCGACCGCGTCGGCCAGGGGGGGCGTTGCGCCTACATTCGCCTGGCACGCTTTGCGGAGCTCTACCTGCCCATCGACGGCAAGGTCCTCGTCACCGTGGGCCAGCGGGTTGTCGCGGGCACCGACCTCATTGGTGCGGTCCCCCACCCATAGTGGCAAACTAGCGCAATGATCCACCCGGAACAGCAACGACGGGCCTACCTGCAGGCCATGGGCATTGACGTCTGGCTGCCGCGTGACGCGGGGGAGCCGGCGGAGATTGCTGCCGGCAACGAAGCGGTGGCTCCGAGCGGCGGGGCGGGTCTCGACTGGCCGGAGCTGCGCGAGTGCGTCGCCGCGTGCACGCGCTGTGAACTCTCGGCGAGTCGCAGCAACACGGTATTCGGTGTCGGCAACCAGCAGGCCGACTGGCTGATTATCGGCGAGGCGCCGGGTGCCGAAGAGGATCGCCGTGGCGAACCTTTTGTCGGACGGGCGGGCAAGCTCCTCGACCAGATGCTGCTTGCGATCGGGCAAAGCCGGGACAGTGTGTTCATCGCGAATATCCTGAAATGCCGTCCACCGAACAACCGCGATCCGAAGCCCGATGAGGCCGCCGCCTGCCGCGCGTACCTCGAGCGACAGATCGAACTGATCCAGCCGAAGATCATCCTGGCCGTCGGCAAGATTGCGGCACAAAACCTGCTGGGTACCGACGATCCGGTGGGTCGCATGCGTGGCCGTCCGCACGACCTGGGCGGAATTCCGCTCGTCGTGACTTACCATCCCGCCTACCTGCTGCGCAGCCCATCGCAAAAGCACAAGTCGTGGAGTGACCTGTGTCTCGCCGCGAGCCTGGCCGGAGGGTTCGGCGCATGATCCTGCCGGTTGCACAGCCCCCGAGTGTGATCCGCGAGATGAAGCACGACGACCTGGCCATGGTCTCCGACATCGAACGGCGCAGCTACGAATTCCCCTGGAGCCACGGTGTGTTTCGCGACTGCCTGCTCGCCGGGTATCAGAACATCGTCCTCGTCCGTGACGACCGGGTTGCGGGCTACGGCGTCTTGTCGGTCGCTGCCGGGGAAGCGCACATCCTCAACATCTGCGTCGATCCGGAGTTTCGCTCGCACGGCTACGGCGAGAAGCTCCTCGACGAACTGCTGTTTCGCGCGCGAGCGGCGTCGGTGCGCGAAATCTTCCTCGAGGTCCGGCCCTCCAACGAGCGGGCAATCCAGCTCTACCGCAAGAAAGGATTTCACCAGGTGGCCAATCGGCCCGCTTATTACCAGGCGAACGAGGGTCGCGAAGACGCGGCCGTGCTCGCCAAGAAACTTGTCATAGAAGACTAGCTCCATGCCTGACATCCAAAAAGAAGTCCGCAGGCGGCGGACCTTCGCCATCATCTCGCACCCGGACGCCGGTAAGACGACGCTGACCGAGAAGCTCCTGCTGTACGGCGGCGCAATTCAGCTCGCCGGTACGGTGAAAGGTCGCAAGGCGACGCGCCACGCAACATCCGACTGGATGGCCCTGGAGCAGGAGCGCGGCATCTCGGTGACCTCGTCGGTCATGCAGTTCCCGTACAAGGGTCACGTGGTCAACCTGCTCGACACGCCCGGCCACGAAGATTTCTCCGAAGACACGTACCGGACGCTGACGGCCGTCGATTCAGCCCTCATGGTCATCGACTGCGCGAAAGGCGTGGAGGCACGGACCATCAAGCTGATGGAGGTGTGCCGTCTGCGTGACACGCCGATCATGACCTTTATCAACAAACTCGATCGCGAAGGTCGCGAGCCGATCGAATTGCTCGACGAGATCGAGTCCGTGCTGCGGATACAGTGTTCGCCGATCACCTGGCCGATCGGGATGGGCAGCCGCCTCAAGGGTGTCTATCACCTGCTGCAGGACAAGATCTACCTGTATGCAAAGGTCGGCCGACAAAAAGCGGCAGAGATTCGCTGCGTCGACGGGCTGCACTCCGATGAGGCAACCGAAGTGCTCGGCAGCATGGCCGATGACTTTCGGGAAGAAATCGAACTGGTCAAAGGCGCGTGCCCCGAGCTGTCGACAGACGACTACCTCGCGGCAAAACAGTCGCCGGTATTCTTCGGGTCGGCGATCTCCAACTTCGGCGTCAAGGAGTTGCTGGATGAGTTCGTCACGTATGCGCCGTCGCCCTTGCCGCATGAAAGCGAGCAACGCGACGTCGATCCGACTGAAGACAAGCTGAGTGGCTTCGTGTTCAAGATCCAGGCAAACATGGATCCGGGTCATCGGGACCGCATCGCGTTCATGCGTATCTGCTCGGGCGAGTACCAGAAGGGCGTGCGCGTCATGCATGTGCGCACGGGCAAAGAGATGAAGATTCCCGAAGCGATCACGTTCATGGCGGCCGATCGCCAGCACGCGGAAACGGCCTATGCCGGCGACATTATCGGCATTCACAACCATGGCACGATCAATATCGGTGACAGTTTCACACAGGGTGAGGAAATCCGGTTCACGGGCATCCCGAATTTCGCGCCGGAGATTTTTCGCCGCGCCGTGCTGAAGGACCCATTGCGTCTCAAGGCCCTGCAAAAAGGGCTCGCCCAGTTGTGCGAAGAGGGGGCGACCCAGCTGTTCAAGCCGCTCAGGAACAACGACCTGATCCTGGGCGCGGTCGGTCCGTTGCAGTTCGATGTGGTGGCGCATCGTTTGCGTGCCGAGTACAACGTCGAATGCCAGTTTGAGGCAGTCAATGTGGCCACTGCCCGCTGGGTCGAATGCGACGACGCGAAGATGCTCGGTGACTTCGAAAAGAAGGCGCATGACAACCTTGCGCTGGATCATGGCAACAGCCTCGTCTACATTGCTCCTACCCGGGTGAACCTGAACCTGACGGAGGAACGCTGGCCGGATATCGGTTTCCGCGAGACGCGTGAACACTAAAGCACTCACTCGCAAGTCTATTTCCTGGGCACTCTATGACTGGGCCAACTCCGCGTTTGCGCTCAGTGTCCTGGCCGTCCTGTTCCCGCTGGTGCTGCGCAATCACTGGAGCGTCGATGGCGACGCCGCCGACGTTACGGCGCGGCTTGCATGGATCACGTTCGCGGCGAGTGTCGTCGTCTGTGTGACAGCGCCGCTGTTCGGCACCATCGCGGATGCCGGCGGATACCGAAAAAAATTCCTGCTCGTCCTCGCGTTGCTCGGCGCAGTCATGACGGGCGCGCTGGGTTTCGTCGGTGCGGGACAGTGGCAGCTGGCGTTGGGCGTCTACCTGCTGGCGTCCATCGGCTACTACTCGTCAACCGTCTTTTACGATTCGCTGCTGATCGACGTTACCGAGCCACGCTACTACAGTTTCGTGTCGGCGTTGGGTTTTGCGCTCGGCTACCTGGGTGGTGCGTTGCTGCTGGGCCTGCACCTCTGGATGGTAAAAGAGCCGGCAACCTTCGGGCTCGAGAATACGACAGAGGCATTCAACCTGGCCTTCGTCTCCGTCGGCGCATGGTGGCTGGTATTCCTCATTCCACTGCTGTTTTTCGTGCCGGAGAAACACAGTGCGATAGAGGTAACGAGCGGAGCCGTGCGGGCAGCCTACCGCGAGTTGCAGGCGACGCTGAAAGAGATCGGCAAGTATCGCAACGTCGCTGTCTTCCTCGCGGCTTACTGGCTTTACGTCGGTGGTGTGTTCACGATCATTGTCATGGCGGTGGACTACGGTAAGCGTCTTGGTTTCGGCGACCAGGACCTGGTTTTTGCCCTGCTCATCACGAATTTTGCCGGGTTCCCGGCAACCCTGCTGTATGGCCTCGCCGCACATCGTTTCGGTCCCAGGAAAGGCATCTACTTCGCGCTGGCCGTTTACATCGGTGCCTGCATGTGGGGTGTGGTCATGGACTCTTTCGAAGAGTTCCTGGTGATGGCGATTATCATCGGTTGTGTGCAGGGCGGTGTGCAGGGACTGAGCCGTTCGCTGTACGCGTCACTGATCCCGCCAGGTCAGCCAGGCGAGTTCTTCGGCTTTTACAACATGACGACGAAGTTCGCACACGTACTGGGCCCGGCAATGGTGGCCGTTACTGCAATGCTGTCGGACAATCCGAAATGGGTCCTGCTGGTGCTCATGCCGCTGTTTCTTGCGGGCGCGTTCCTGTTGACGCTCGTGCGCGAACCCCCGTCGGAAGCCGACTAGGCGATGGCGTCAACCGCTTGTCTCAACTGCTCGCAGGCAACAGCGCCACCCTGACCGTAACGTGCGTCGAGGTATGACTCGGTAATCGTTGCCACGCTTGCCGGGGGAATCGCGCCGGACGCCTGTACGCGCTGGGCAAATACGCGTGCGGTTTCGCCGGTCCGGATTTCGAGCCCGCTCTTCCTGACGAATCGCTGGTACAGGATTGCGGCGGAATCCTTGGCCGGTGGCCGATAGCGCAACATCATCACGACACTGAGCAGCATGACGATACCGATGACCAGGCCAACCAGGGTGAGCAGCATCTTGCGCCAGCTCGGCTCATTCATGCCGAGCCATTTCATGAACGAGTTTTGCGTCTCGGTGCCGTAGCCGAGAATCCACTCATTCCACTTGGCGTTGAGTACATCCCAGGTGAGCGTCAGCTGGTGCAGGAGTCGCGACGGTGCGGCGAATCCCCAGCTTGCGCCGATACCGTCGAATGCGGCGTCGCTGGCGCTCATCTCGATGCGCTCGGGCGCAACGGCAGCCGTCGGGTCGATGCGATACCAACCGAGGCCGTCGAGCCAGATCTCGGTCCAGGCGTGCGCATCGGACTGGCGCACGATGAGGTGGCCGCCCATCGGGTTGAGTTCGCCACCGTGGTAGCCGAGGACGATGCGTGTCGGGATACCGACACTGCGCATCATGACCGAGAATGCCGATGCATAGTGTTCGCAGAAGCCTCGGCGAGTGTCGAACAGGAAACGGTCGACGGGGTTGCTGCCCAGCGGCGGTGGCTCCAGCGTGTAGTAGTACTCTTCCTCGTTAAGTTTCTTAAGGACGGCCTCGACGAAAGCCCTGTCGGAGCCGGCGGCTGCGCGCATCTGCTGTGCGAGCGCGGCCGTGCGCGGATTGCTGCCCTCCGGTAGCCCCGAGTACCAGATCCGGTATTGCCGTGACAGGTTGGCCTGGACTCGATAGTCCGTGTAGGACGTCGCGCGGTAGTTGATGCGCTGGTCGATAGGGGTGCTGCGGGCCAGTTGTTGTTCCGGTCCCATGAAGCTCTGCGACACAGACCACGTGTACGGCATGTCCAGGGCAAACAACCACTGTTGCCGCGTTGGTTCCAGGGTGACCTCGTAGTCGATGCGATTCCCGACGAACTGAATCTGGTCGCGTGCGCTGCGACTGATACTCGGTTCGCGACCGGACCAGGTGCGGCCATTGAAGCGCGTCAGTACCAGCCCGCGCCAATAGCGATCCCGTGGCTCGGGAATAGCGCCATCGAAGGTAACGCGGAAGGCGACGGCATCGGACATGGAGAGCTCGCTGATGTCGCCGGGGCTCATCGTGTCGCTCAGGCCGGAGGAGGCCTGGCTCGTGTCTATCGGCACCGCCCAGAAGGGCGTCGAGATGCGCGGAAAGAACACCCACATGACGATCGCCAATGGCGCCGCGTATGCCAGCAACCGGCCGCCCGTGGCGAAGCTCTGGCGTGCGGACTGGGATCGGCCGGCGGACATGCGCAGCCAGGCCGTCATGATCACGAGGATGCTTACCAGCATATAGGGTAGCGACCAGAGGTACTGCTCGCGCAGCAGGGACGACATCACGAGGAAAATCGACAGGAACAACAGGACGAACTGGTCGCGGCGCTTGCGCGTCTCCATCAGTTTGAGCGATGCCATGATTGCCAGCAGGGCGGAGCCGGGTCCGACACCGCTGATCGCTCCGTAGGTGGCCAACACGCCGAGGAAACAGCCCAGCGCGAGCGCTGCGCGCAGCCAGGTCGCGGGCAAGGTCAGGCGGCGTTTCTCGATCACGTAACGCCATACGGCGCAGCCGACGAATGCCGCTGTGATCCACAGCGGGATGAACGGCACGTGGGGCACGAGCGAGATCAGCAGCGCGGCGAGCGTCCAGGGGAGGCTGGATAACAGTGAGCCGTCTGTGCCGCGGGGTCTGGCCATCAGGCGTCCCCGTTCGCGAACAGTGCGAGCGCTTCGAGGCACTGTTGCCGGTGCCGCTCGCCGTGGGCGGGCTCGTATTCGCTGCCCGGCACCCGGAGCCCGTAGTCTTCGAGCGTGCGGTCCGCGTCCACGATCCAGCGGGTGAGGATAGACAGGCGTTTTTCGACGTCGACGTCGGCGATCTCGTTGAAGTCGAACCACTGGCTGCTCGTGTCGGCACCGGCGAATTGCTTGGACAGTAGCTGCCCGCTGCGCGCATAGGCCTTCCACGCGACGTGCCGCGGCGAGTCGC
The DNA here is from genome assembly GCA_965368465.1 of uncultured Chromatiales bacterium. Taxonomy (GTDB): domain Bacteria; phylum Pseudomonadota; class Gammaproteobacteria; order Steroidobacterales; family Woeseiaceae; genus UBA1847. The sequence goes on along the minus strand of CBDUMZ010000005.1, from coordinate 16,910 downwards.
CCTCGTGGTACCTGCGCAGGCCGGCGAAGTCTTCCTCACCGCGGGCGTCGTGCTGCCGGTGCCCGTGCGCCACCATGGTCGGTGGCGGCTGCGGCGCATTGTTCGCAGGCGCGGGATACACCAGGCCGCGAATGTCCATGTGCAACCAGGCCCAGGAACGAAACAGCTCGAACGGGAACAGGGTGCGGACGCCGAAGCGGTCAAGGGAGATCCAGCCACGTTTGTCGGTCGGTACCGGCAGGATAAAGACCTTGCTCTCACCGGGTTGGAGGTCGTGGACGTCGCTGTATGTATCCGGTGCATACAGGCGAATGCCGTAGCGTGCACTCTTGGAGCGGTTGGTAACGGCGATGCGAAAGCGCATGGACTGGCCGGCGAATACCGGGTCGGCGCCCGCAAACGTCAGCTCGAGGCCAACCAGGTTGCGCTGGCACTGGTGCATTGCGACGAAACCCAGGCCGATCAGGAAAAACGTGAGTACGAACGACAGGTTGTTGTTGTAGTTCATCGAGCCGAGCAGCATGGCGAACGCCATGAGGCCGAACAGCAGGCCCACGCCGGTCGGGAGAATGTAGACGCGCCCGGAACCTAAGGTCGTCGTGTCCGGATCGGTGCCCTGGCGCTTGCGCGCCCAGCGCCGCACGCGCTGGTTGGCGCGCGTCCTGAGCGACGTGACTAGCCCGCGCGGATCAGGGAATGGCCACGGAATCGAGGACATGCTGGCATAGCTCTGCCGGGCTGCGGAAACGAGTGCTGCCGGCTGGTTTGAGTCGGTGGCCCGCGACAGACGCGAACACCGCCTGCACGTCATCGGGGTAAACGCCAGAGTGATTCTCTACGAACGCGTGCGCGCGCGCTGCGGCGACCAGCGCCTGTGCGCCGCGCGGCGACAGGCCGATATCGATATCCGCTGACTCGCGGGTGTGACGGACCAGTGCCTGGATGTAGCTGACGAGCGCATCGGTAACGGGTATCGCGCGCGCCGCGTCCTGCAGGGCAATGAGCGTGTCCGGCCCGGTGACGGCTTCGATGTCCTTGAGCAGGGAGCGACGGTCCACGCCGGCGATCAGCTCGCGTTCGCTTGCTTCATTCGGGTAGCCGATTTCCACGCGCATCAGGAAACGATCGAGTTGCGACTCCGGCAACGGGAAGGTGCCGATCTGGTCGCCGGGGTTCTGCGTGGCGACCACGAAGAACGGCGTTGGCAGCTCCCGCGTGCTGCCGTCGACCGATACCTGTTGTTCCTCCATGGCCTCGAGCAGGGCGCTTTGCGCTTTGGGCGTTGCGCGGTTCACCTCATCGGCGAGAATGAGCTGCGAGAAGACAGGGCCGGGCTGGAATTCAAACTCGCCGCTTTCCTGGCGAAAGACCGAGACGCCGACGATGTCGGCGGGGAGCAGGTCACTCGTAAACTGGATGCGACGGAAGCTCAGGCCCAGGACGCGCGCCAGCGCCTGCGCGAGCATGGTCTTGCCAAGGCCGGGCAGGTCTTCGATCAGCAAGTGACCGCGCGCCAGCAGGCAGGCCAGCGCCAGGGAGATCTGCTTGTCCTTGCCGAGGATGATTGTCCCGAGCGCCGCGCGCGCCTGGTCGACGACCGCGTGCTGCGCGTTGCGGCCTGCTGGCAAGGTTTCGATGGTTGTCGAGCGTTGCATTCGGTGGTCCTTGGGATTAATCCGGCTTGGGCCACCATATCGGTACAGCGCCCGGCGTCAAGCAAGCTCGTCTAGTTTTCGGAGCTGCTCTTCCAGTTGTGTGAGCGTTTTCTCGAAATCGAGCACGCGTTCACGTTCCTGTTCGACCACGGCCGGCGGTGCATTGTTCACGAAATTCTCGTTGGCAAGCTTGCCCGTGGCCTTGGCCAGCTCGGCGCGCACCTTATCCATCTGTTTCTCGAGGCGGGCACGCTCTGCGTCGACATCGATAAGCCCCTTCATTGGCACGAGCAGGCGCATGTCACCGAGCAGCGCGGTGGCGGCCGTTGGCGGCTGGTCGCCATCCGCCAGCACCGAGATCGCCTCGACGCGCCCGACACGCTTCAGCAGGTGGGCGTGATCCGCGGCGCGTCGTCGATCGGGCTCACTGGCATGCTGCAAGACTACGGTCAGCGGTTTGCCCGGTGAAATATCCATTTCTCCACGGATCTGCCGGATTCCGAGGACGAACAGTTTTACCCACTCGATATCCGCAACGGCATCGTCGTCGACAGCATCGTCGGATGCCTCGGGGTAAGGCCGCAGCATGATCGTCTCGCCATCGATACCCGCACGTTCGGCAACCTGTTCCCAGATTTCTTCGGTGACGAAAGGTATCAGCGGGTGCAGCAGGCGCAACAAGGCTTCGAGTACGTCGATGAGCGTCCTGCGGGTGCCGCGCTGCAGTTCGTCTGACGATTCGTCCGCTTGCAGGACGGGCTTCGACAGCTCGAGGTACCAGTCGCAGAATTCATGCCAGGTGAATTCATAGATCGCCTGCGCGGCAAGATCGAGGCGATAGCTGCCGAAGTGCTTGTGCATGTCACGCGTCGTGGCGTCGAGGCGCGCGCGAATCCACCGATCCGCGGCGCTGAATTCCATGTCACCGTCATCCAGGGCTTCCGTGTTCATGAGCACGTAGCGGGCGGCATTCCACAGCTTGTTGCAGAAGTTCTTGTAGCCCTCGATGCGGCCGAGGTCGAAGCGAACGTCGCGGCCGGTTGTCGCAAGTGCGGCAAAGGTCATACGCAGCGCGTCGCAGCCATACGCATCTATTCCGTCCGGGAACTGATTGCGGGTCGCCTTCTCGATTTTTGGTGCGAGATGGCTCTGCATCATGCCGCCGGTGCGCTTTTCAACCAGTGCTTCGAGGTCGATGCCGTCGATGAGGTCGAGCGGGTCGAGGACGTTGCCCTTCGACTTGGACATCTTCTGGCCGTCCTGGTCACGGATCAGGCCGTGGATGTAGACCTCGCGAAACGGGACGTCACCCATGAACTTCATGCCGAACATGATCATGCGGGCGACCCAGAAGAAAATAATGTCGAAGCCTGTGACAAGTACATTGCCCGGGTAGAACTTGTCGAGTTCATCGGTCTTCTCGGGCCACCCGAGCGTGCTGAACGGCCACAGTGCCGATGAGAACCACGTGTCGAGAACGTCTTCGTCCTGGCGCAGCGCGACGTCAGTGCCGAGGCCGTGCTTCTCGCGAACGGCAGCTTCGTCGTGGCCGACGTAGACATTCCCGGCATCGTCATACCAGGCCGGAATCCGGTGTCCCCACCAGAGCTGGCGGCTGATACACCAGTCCTGGATGTTATACATCCACTCGAAATAGGTCTTCGACCAGTTCTCGGGAACAAACTTGATGCGTCCGGTCTCGACGGCCTCGATGGCCGGTTTTGCCAGCGGCTCGATCTTCACGTACCACTGGTCGGTCAGGTAAGGCTCGACCACGGCATGGGAGCGGTCCCCGCGAGGAATCTTGACCGTGTAGTCTTCGATTTTCTCGAGCAGGCCAAGCTCCTTGAATTCCGCAACGATCTTGTCGCGGGCGACGAAGCGGTCGAGACCCCTGTAGGCCTCGGGAACCTCGTCGTTGAGCGCGGCATCGTCGGTCAGGATGTTGTAAATGGGCAAGTCGTGCCGCTTGCCGATGTCGTAGTCGTTGAAGTCGTGCGCCGGCGTGATCTTCACGCAGCCCGTGCCGAACTCGGGGTCGACATAGTCGTCGGCAATAATCGGAATGCGGCGGCCCACGATGGGCAGGACGATTTCCTGGCCGACGAGTTCCCTGTAACGCTCGTCCTCGGGATGCACGGCGACGGCGCTGTCGCCGAGCATGGTCTCCGGGCGCGTCGTTGCCACGACCAGGTAGCCATCACCCGAGGCCAGCGGGTAGCGGAAATGCCAGAGATTGCCGGCCTCATCATCGGACAGCACCTCGAGATCGGACAAGGCGGTATGCAATACCGGGTCCCAGTTAACGAGGCGCTTGCCGCGATAGATCAGACCATCTTCATACAGGTCGACGAAGACCTTCTTTACCGCCTCTGAGCAGCCTTCGTCCATCGTGAAGCGATCGCGGCTCCAGTCGACGGATGCGCCGAGGCGGCGCGTCTGTTGCGCAATCTGGCCGCCGGATTCTTCTTTCCACTGCCAGACGCGCTCGACGAACTTCTCCCGCCCGAGATCACGCTTCGATTTCCCTTCGGCGTTGAGCAGGCGCTCGACGACCATCTGCGTTGCGATACCCGCGTGGTCCATGCCAGGCTGCCACAGTGTACGGTGGCCCTTCATCCGGTAGTAACGCGTCAGCGCGTCCTGAATCGTGTCGCCAAAGCCATGCCCCATGTGCAGGGTGCCCGTCACGTTTGGCGGCGGGATGACGATGCAATAGGGATCGCCATCGCCCTGGGGGGCGAAGTAGCCCCGTTCTTCCCAGCGCTCATAGAGCCGCTGTTCGATGTCTTTGGGTTGGTAGGACTTGTCCATCTATAAATTATGCGTTGTGAGTTCGTGGCCCTGGTCGCGATACGACGCGTAGCGCTTGCGGCTCGCCTGGCGGCAGGTTTCGTCGGAGGTTACAAGTTCGGCGACGCGGGGGAAACCCTCGACGAACGGGGGTATTTCATCGCACAGGTTGATCAGCAGGTCGCGCACGCCAATTCCCTGGTCGTCGTAGCCGATCATGATCGGTGACACTTCGGTGCCGTCGTTGCGTCCCGCAAGGCCGTGCGGCACGAAACTGCCGTCGCGGAACGTCCAGAGCAATTCATCGAGTCGCTCGGCATCGGCCCTGTCTTTCGCATGGATATAAACGGTGTTCTCGAGGCGCCAGGCCTTCTCTGCAAGCTTGCAGGCGAGTATGTGTCGCGCACGCTCATCGGTCGCGGCGAGCACGTAGAAATCCACGCGGGCCATAGCGGGAGCGAGTCCGTGTGTCAGGGAAGGGCGCCGCAGCGTGCCAGGAGCACCTGCGACAACATGGGCACGGGTCTGCCGGTGCCGCCCTTCTTGGCGCCCGACTTCCAGGCCGTACCGGCGATATCGAGGTGCGCCCAGTTCATGCCGTCCGTGAACTTGCCGAGGAAGCATCCGGCGGTGACGGCGCCGCCCCCGGGGCCGCCGATGTTGGCCATGTCGGCAAAGTTGCTCTTGAGCTGGGCAGCGTATTCCTCGCCGAGTGGCATCGGCCAGCCACGGTCTTCAGCCGCGTCACCGGCCGCGAAAATTTCTTCGCGGAGCTCGTCGCTGTTGCTCATGATTGCCGTGCGGTGCGCACCCAGCGCGATCACGCAGGCGCCCGTCAGGGTTGCCACGTCGATGATAGCGGCCGGCTTGAAGCGCCGCGAATAGGTCAGCGCATCGCACAGGATGAGCCGTCCTTCCGCATCGGTGTTCAGGACTTCGATGGTCTGTCCGGACATGCTCTTGACGATGTCGCCCGGCTTCGTTGCCTTGCTGCTCGGCATGTTCTCGACGGCGGGAACGACGACGTTCACATTGATCGGCAGCTTCATGCTGGCAACGGCCGCAATCGTGCCGAGGACGCTCGCCGCGCCACACATGTCGTATTTCATCTCGTCCATGGCAGGCCCGGGCTTGAGCGAAATCCCGCCCGTGTCGAAGGTCACGCCTTTGCCGACGAGGACGACGGGCTTCTCACTGCCGGCGCCCTTGTATTTCATGACAATCAACTTTGCGGGTTCGGCGGTACCGGCGGTTACCGACAGCAACGACCCCATCCCGAGGCGTTTCATCTCCGCTTCGCTGAGCACCTTCGTGGTCAGCCTGCCGTTACCAGCCGCCAGTTTCTTGGCGACGCGCGCCAGGTAGCTGGGTGTACAGACGTTGGCCGGCAGATTGCCGAGATCCTTCGCGAGGCGCACGCCTTTGGCGATGCCATCGCCATGTTCCGCGCCCCGGCTTGCCCGTGCAGCGTCGCCGCGAGAAGCAACGGCATGCCCGTACTTGCTGAGCGGCATGGGCTTCTTCTTGCGTCCGCTCTTCATCTCCGTGAAGAGGTACAGCGCGTCGCCCATCGCTTCGACGGAGTGCCGCGCGAGGTAGTAGACATCGCAGCCTTTCACGGACTCCAGTGTCAGTGTGTTGAGTATCTGCCGGGTCTTGCTGCCCTCGAGCGCATTGATCGCGGCGACAATGGCCTTCTTGAAGACCGTACCGTCCAGTTCGGCTTTCTTGCCCAAGCCGACCACGGCAACGCGCTTCGCTCGCACACCGGGTACGGCGGTGAGGACCACGCAACGCCCGGGCGCACTTGCGAGGTCACCGGACTTCATGAGCGCCGTGAGGTGCCCGTTGCTTGCGGTATCAACGTCGGCGGCACCGGCACCGAGCTTGTTGCGCTCGTAAATACCAACAATGATGCAATCGGCTGCGCGCCGTGAGGCTTTGCTTGTCGTCGTAAAATATTCCATAAATCCTTGGTCGCCTTATTCTTCTTCAGAGCTGTCATGGGCAAAACAATGCGGTAGTCTAACCGTTTCGGGCTACCGCAGCTACGCCATTCCCCCTCTCGTGAAGCGCATTCTCGACCGTTACATTTTTCGCGAAATCGCCCTGACCTGGCTCGGGGTCACGATGATTTTGCTCATGATCCTGCTGACCAACCAGTTTGCCCGGGTGCTCGGTGACGTTGCGAAGGGCAAATTGCCCAAAAACGCTGCGTTTGACGTGATCGGGCTGTCCGCGGCGCAATACCTGACGGTCCTTGTGCCGATCGGCTTGTTTCTTGCGGTCATGCTGGCCCTGGGGCGCCTGTACCGTGATTCGGAAATGCCGGCCATGATGGCCTGCCGCGTGGGTCCGTCGGGCGTGTACCGCCCGTTGCTCTGGCTGCTGTTTCCCCTGGCGCTGGGCGTCGCCTGGTTGTCGATAGAGGGCACGCCGCAGGCGATGAACAAGATCGAGATGATCAGTGCCGAGGCCCGTCGCGAAGCGGACCTGGCCAGTATCGAGCCGGGGCGATTCACCGTGATCGGCCCAGAGCGGGCCGTGGTCTACGGAGAGAGCATCTCGGCCGAGGGCCACATGGAGAAGGTCTTCCTCGAGCGGCAGGTTGGAGAAAATGGCGTCGAGGTGGTCGTCGCGAAGCGTGGCGAGCAGGTCGACTCCGACGACCCGGATACGCGCATGCTGGTCCTGCACGAGGGGCGTCGCTACGAGGGTGTGCCTGGCACGGGCAATTTTCGGGTCGTGGAGTTCCTGGAACACGGAATTCCGTATCGCCTGCCCAGCCTGAAGCCGTCGAACCCGCGTCCCCGCGCGATGTCGTTTGCCCGGTTACTGGCCTCGGACGAGCTGCAGCACGTCGCCGAACGGCAATGGCGCCTGAGCGTGCCGATCTCGACCATACTGCTCGCGCTGCTGGCGGTGCCACTCGCCCGGAGTCGGCCGCGAGAGGGCCGCTATGGGCGCATCGCCATCGGTCTCTTGGTCTTTATCATCTACTTTAACCTGCTGAGCGCCTCGAAAGCCTGGACCGAAGAAGCGGCTATCCCGCCGGTGCTCGGACTGTGGTGGGTGCATGGCTGCGTGTTGCTGTTCACGCTGGTGCTGCTCGCATTGCAGAACGGCTGGCACCGGAGAATCTTTCGATGAATCTCCTGAGTCAGTACATGCTGCGCACGATCCTCGCGAGTACTGCTCTCGTGCTGGTGGTGTTGCTCGCGTTGGCGGGCCTTTTCGAGTTCATCGCGGAGCTCGACGACATCAAGGGCGACTACCAGACACCGCAGGCCATTTTGTTCACAGCCTTGCGACTGCCGAACCTCGCATTCGAGATGTTGCCAGTGGCCGCGCTGATAGGTTCCTTGCTGGGTCTGGGCGCGCTTGCCGGCAACAGCGAGATCATCGTCATGCGATCCGCCGGGTTCTCCGTGCGGCGGCTTGCCGGCATGGTCGCCATTTCCGGGTTCGTCCTGCTCATCTTCACGGGTTTGCTTGGCGAGTTCATCGGGCCGCCGCTCGATTTCTACGCGCGGGACATGCGCATGGAAGCGCGTTACCAGAAAGACGACGATCTCGGTAACGACACCTGGGTCAAAGACGGTTCCGTCTACCTGCATCTTGAGCGCGTCAATACCGAGTTCGAGTTCGGCTCGATCTACGTGTTCCGTTTCAATGAAGACAACAGGCTTGCATCGATCGCACTGGCGGAAAACTCGGGCATCGATGAGGACGACAACTGGATTCTGCACAATTTGCGTGAAACCCGGTTCCGCGATGACGGCGTGCAGGTTGTCGAATCCTCCGTGGCCGTCGAATCCTTTGAGGTCAATGCCGAGCTGCTGGGCAGTTCGTTGGCCAAGCCGCTGAGCCTGTCGGCACGGGGCCTGCTGGTGTACATCGACTACCTGAAGCGCAATAACCTCGACGCGTCGCAGTACGAGTCGGAGATCTGGTACCGCGCGTCTCGCACCCTGACCGTGCTGGTCATGCCGGTACTTTCCCTCGCGTTCGTGTTCGGGTCATTGCGCAGCGGTGGCGCGGGTGGTCGCCTGATGCTCGGCGTCGTTGTCGGGCTCGCGTATTACCTGGCCAGCGAGACGCTCGCGAACTCCGGCCAGGTCTTCAAGCTGGATCCGGCGATCGTTAACTGGTTGCCGCTCGCGGTGCTGTGCGCGATCACGGCGATTGCGCTCGCGCGGATTCGCTAGCCGGCCTGTTTCTTCGCTTTCCCGGGTTTCGGATAGTAGACGAGGCGCGTACCGCTGAGCCGGTCGTGCCAGGTCAGCCTGTCCCTGTCCCAGAGTTGCCACAGGAATCCAAGGCCCGCGGGCGCCCAGGACAGCAGCGCGGCAAAGAATCGTATGCTGGCAGCAGCGACGCCTGGTCTTGCATTGTCTGCCGTCTGCAATTGCAGTCCCCAGGACTGCATGCCCAGCGTCCGTCCGGCTCTTGTCCAGAAACCGACGAAGAACAGGTAGACGACGCCGGCGAGAACTACGCGATAGAGCGTGTTGTCGCCAGTCTCCACGGGCTCCCCGCCGCGAACGGCGATAAAAGGGATCGTCGCGAGGAAAAGCAATGCGCCGACAAGTAACGCGTCATAGATGATCGCCCCGAAGCGGCGCAGCAAGCCCGTGTTCTGCATGAATCTAGATACTCGAGAAGTAATCGGCCATGCGCTTGCGCATGGTTGCGTCGGGCATATTACCGAAACCGGCCCCGAGATTGTCAGCCATGTGATGGGGCTTGCTGGTCGCCGGTATCGCGCAGGTCACCGCCGGGTGGCTTACGATGAACTTCAGGAAGAACTGTCCCCAGCTATCGGCGAAATCCAGGGCAAAGTCCGGCAACGCCTTGCCCGCGACCGCCCGGAACAGCCGACCGGCCTGGAACGGCCGATTGATCAGTACGGCAATGCCGAGTTCCGCGGCCAGGGGCAGCACACGATCTTCGGCCTCGCGTTCGCCGAGCGAATAGTTGATCTGGATGAATTGCGGCTTGAACGCTTTCATTTCCCGCGCGAGCGCTTCATGCGCACCGGCCGTGTAATGCGTCAGTCCGCTGTAGCGAATGCGTTCCTGGTCCTGCCACTCGCGGATCGTCTGCATGTGCACGGCCGTGTCGCGGAGGTTGTGAACCTGCATCAGGTCGATGACGTCTGTGCGCATGAGCTCTGCCGAGCGCTGCATCTGGGCCGCTCCCGCCGCTTGCCCGTCGGTCCAGACCTTGGTCGCGAGAAATACGTTCTTGCGATCGACGCCCGCGGCGATGACATCACCGATCACGCGTTCCGAACGGTTGTACATAGGCGATGTGTCGAGCAGGCTGCCGCCGGCTTCGGTTAGGCGCTGGACGATCTCCTTGCGGGCGGCGATCGCGTCCGGCGTGCTGTCGACATCGAACACGTTGTAGGTGCCGAGCCCGATGACGGGCAGCGACTCGCCGCTCGAGGGGATGGGTTTGGACAGCATGCCTGCGTCTCCAGTAGCGAACGCGATACGGGGCAGGGTGCCCAGCGCGGCGCCGGCAGCGATAAAGTCTCGACGATTCCACATGATTTCTATTCCACTCCGCTTATCTTGAGCGCTTTGGCCTGGCGCTTGTAGTCGCGCCCGAGCCACAGCGCGACCACGGCCGAAATGACGGCGGCCGGCACCATCAGGGTCGCGATGCCCGCGATCCCGAGCCCCAGTATTGACAGCAGCCTGATGGTCCAGGTTCCTACCACGTCACCCGCACGGTAGATCGCCGTATCGATGGCGTTCTTCGTCTTGTACTTCTCTTCCGGGGTAACGACCGAATACAGCATGTCCGTCGACGGCTTGGCAAAGCCGAACCCAACGCCACGGCGCACCACGTCCAGGATCGCGACCGCCATGAGAGTCGGCTCGAACGCCAGGACCACGAACCCGATGATCGAGACCAGGGGGAACAGGAACAGCGAGCGCCCGATGCCGAAGCGCGTTACCACCTGTTTGACCAGGAACATCTGCGCGAACAGCGCGATCGCGCTGGCCGCATTGTTCATGTTGGAAAAGAACCGAATGCGTTCGTCAGGGTCGAGAATTGCGACCCCGATCAGCTCGGCTCGAAACATGTACAGGGCCGTGCCGAGCAGGCTGGCGACGAGCGACATGAGGGCGATGCCCAGGAAATACCTCGATGAGAACAGGTGCGTGATACCCGCGAAGGGATTACCGCCGAGCGGCTTGTCGCTCTCGAAGGTCCCTTCGATCTCGTCTTCATGTTCGTGGTGCACCCAGTTCTTCAGCCGACCGATGCAGAACACGGCAAACAGCAACAGGGCGGCCGACATCGGCAGCAAGTTCTGGAAACCGATGTTGGTCACGAGCGAGCTGGTTATCAGGCCGCCGATCAACGCGCCGATACTGCCGCCGGACGTGATGAACCCGAACAGGCGACGGCCCTGTTCGCGCGTGTAGATGTCCGCCATGAAACTCCAGAAGACGGACACGACAAACAGGTTGAAGACGCTGAGCCAGACGAAGAACACGCGTCCGAGCCAGACATAGTCCGCACCCGTATCCCTGGCCTGCGAAAACACGACCCAGAAGATCAGGATATTCGATATGAAGAACAGGTAGACCCAGGGCAGAAAGGTGCGCCGCGGGTAGCGCGATGCCACCCAGCCGAAGATCGAGGTTGCGAAGATCATCGTGACGAAGGTGCCGATGAACAACATCGGGATGGTATTCGGTCCACCACCGACCGCCATTTCCTCGCGAACTGGCCGTATGATGTAGTAGGAAGACAGAACGCAGAAGAAATAGGCGAACGACCACACGACCGCGACGATTTCGTGGCGCTTCGGCCCGAAGACGCTTTCGAGGAAGCTGTCGCTGGTCTGCCCGGTGGCGGTCGTGGTCATGGTGTCGATCATATCAACAAGAGGGATTGGGAATGGAAGCAACTGTCATCGTTACGTTTCTCGTACTGGCCCAGTACGTGCTGTTTGGCATCCAGGTTGGCGGGATGCGTGTCAAACATGGTGTGCGGGCCCCGGCAACCACGGGACACGAGGAGTTCGAGCGGATGAACCGCGTGCACCTGAACACGATGGAACAGCTCGTCGTGTTCCTGCCTGCCCTGTGGATCCATGCGCAATATGCGAATCCGCTGTGGGGTGCCGCCCTCGGGCTCGTGTTTATCGTTGGCCGCTTCCTCTATCGTGCCGAGTACCTCAAGGACCCGGGCTCCAGGAGTGCGGGATTCACGATGAGTTTTATCCCGTCCGCGGTGCTGCTGATCTGGGCGCTCGTGGTGGCCGTCATGCGGCTGCTCTGACGTAAGTCGACGAACTCGCAAGATACGCCGCTGGCGAGTACCGGCGGCGCGGTCGATCATCTCCCTGTCGTTTCATAAACCCCAAGGAGAGGATCGATGGCGAAATGGATATTTGCACTGCTGGTAGTTGTAAGCGCCGCAACCGAGGCTCGCGAATTGCCGCCGCCTACTAATGGCTGCGCGGTACTCAACGATATCGTCTACCAGGAGGTAACCGCATCGCGCTGGGGCATGACCGGTGCCGACCTGGCACACACCGGCATGCTCGAACCAGGCATCATGGTATGCACCAGTACTACGCAGGCCGTCAGCAAGGCCTTCGCCGATGCAATGCGCGTGGTTGGCAGCGACGTCGAGTGGCACGGGAATTTCGACGTGAGCGTCGATACCTGCCTCAGCGGCTTCATCGAACAGTGCGAGCCGCGGGGCAGGGAGCTTTCGCAAACCGTGTGGCAGGCAGTCAGCAGAACCGTCGTGCGGGCCATGCCGGATGGTACTGCGGCAGACCGCAGCATCTTCAGCGTGGAGTCGATGCGGCTGGCAATGCGTGCGGCACTACGGGCAAATAACGTTGCAGTCGGGGTGAGGTAACACTTAAAGTCAGACGGTCGACCCGATGGGAGAAGGCCGTGAGATTGCTGCTAGCCCTTACCGCGTTATCGTTTGTCTCGTTCGCACACGCGATCGATCGCAAGGAAATCACCGAAATAGACCTCAACGCGTTGACCGTCGAGGGGCAGGTCATGACCGGCGGCGTGAGCGAGCTCGGTCTCGTCTGGTGGATACCCGCGGAATTCTGGGAAGTCAGCTTGCGGCAGGAGTCGGGAGTCCCCGAAGCACAGATCGAACAGGTCATGGGCGTGCTGAGGAACCACTCGGTACTGGCCGTGGTCCAGGCCAATGTTTCGCCCTTTGGCTCTTTTCAGTTTTTCGAGAAGGACCAGATCATGGAAGGCCTGAAGGTCGAGTATGTGCGAGCGAACGGCGATGTCCAGACGATTTCGCACACGCTGCCGTCCGATCCCGATCTGCGCATCATGCTCGACCAGATGCGGCCGATCCTCGCACAGGCGATGGGAAGTCTCGGGCAGAATTTCTACTTCTTCCCGTTACCGGACGTCGACGAGAAGGGGAACCGCATGGTGTCGCCCTACGAGAAAGGCGTGCTGCGCGTCCGGTTGATGAACAATGACGTGCCGTCCAGCGCCGAGCTTGATCTGCCGCTGGACTCGCTGTTCGTACCGCGACTGTGTCCCAATGGAAAACCCGCACACGTTTCCTGGAATTTCTGTCCCTGGAGCGGGAAGAAGCTCTCGCGCTAGGTATCGGCGCGCACCCTGGCTCGCTCCATGACTTTGTCACGAAGGCGTCTTAACGCCTTCCTGCTTTCGTTGTCCAGATCCGCCGGCATCGCGGGAAAGAGTGAAAGTGTCGCGATATCGTTGGCTTCGGCCAGGTTGGCGTTCAGGAGGTTCAGTTCGTGCTCAATCTTGTCCAGTGTCAGGTCCGACAAGTCGTTCTCCGCAAGAGGCTGGGGCCGAGACTGTAGGCTTAAGATCCGGGTAACACAATGACGATCGGCAAAAGGGCCGCTGCAAAGCGGCCCTTATGTTAGTGGCCGGTATGCCGGACCCACCCTCCGCGGGTTGAGCCTTTTCGTCTCTGTCAGCTTACGGCAGCTGCGTGTAGGCGAATTCTCCAAGGAGGGCATGGACGTCCTTCGTCGGGTGCAGGGGATCCCACCAGAAGTACTCATCGCGGTCTTTGCAGAATGCGCCCTGGACGACGCCGAACGTCACACAGGAATCCGTGACATTCGTGAGACCGAACGCCTCCGGTGTCGCCAGCATGCCGCTGACGAAAGCGAAGAAATCGACGGTCGAGACATTCATATCGAATGGCCCGCTGGAGTAGGCCGCGAGAACGGGCTGCAGAAACACGTAGTTGTAGAGCGCGCTCAGGCTAGGTGCGGTCGGATCCGGGGGCGGCGTTATCGGTGACGCTTCCAGAGGGGGCATGTACGCAAACAGCAGGTTGCGCGCGCCGCATTCATAGAGAATGCCGATATTGGCGGCGATACTCCCAGTCATGCCGCTAAGAACGGTCAGCGCATCTTCTCCCTGCAAGATATCGAGGACGTCAACGTAGACGGAGTCCACGACAAACAGTGTGTCGTTCATGGGGGCGCCGGTGCAATAACCGTTATCGATCCAGGCCTGCACCTGGTCGCCAAGGCTCGGCTCGAACGGGTTGGGCTCGACGTCACGTGCGCGAGCGTAGCCGAAGGCATAGTTACCAAAGGCCGGATCACGATAAGCCGGCTTTGCCCATTCGGTCAGTTCCATCTTCTTTGCCATAACTTCGACCCAGGTGCGACCATTGCTGAAATGGTGCCCACCGATTCCGTAACTCGCGTCCATCAGGACGAAGGGCGGGTGCGCGGTCTCACGGGTGAGGGCGAAATGGTTGCCGGAATCCAGGAGGCTGGCACCGAAGACAAACAGTCGGGAGTAGTCCTTTTCAGTGTCCGCGAAGGCTGTTCCGGTTGCCAGTGGCAGCAGCGCCAGCAAGGCGACCATCATGCGTTTCAGGGTTTTCATATGATCTCTCCTCTAGTGTTGCCGGGGCTGCAAACCACCGGGACTGCCGCCCCGTAGAGAAAGAGTACGAATGCTCTCGCGTCGTTGCATGACCAGTGGGTGACGATCCGGTGACGGTGTCGGGACGGCGTTCATTCGAGACGCGTCGTCTCGCGGGTTCATGGCATGGCTTTCGAGCGCCAAAGCCGTAGAATAGAGGGCAGACGGAGAACATACTGTGTACCGTTTCGACGAGTTCCTGGCTGACCCTGAGGCGTGGAGGCTTTCACGGAGCGGGCGGGAGGTTCATCTAGAGCCGCTGGTTCTCGAACTCCTCATCTACCTGATCTCGAACCGCGGCCGGCTCGTTACGCGGCAGGAGTTGATGGACACCGTGTGGGGCGACACGGTGATCAGCGAATCCGCACTCACCAAGGCCGTGGCCCGGTTGCGAAAAGCCCTGGACGACGACTCGGCGACTCCCCGTTACCTGGAGACAGTGCGCTCGCACGGCTATCGCTTCGTTGCCAGAGTCGAGGAGATCGAACGCCCCGACAGCGGCGACGTGCCGTCGCAAGAGACCCTTGCGCAGCCCGTCGGCCGGCGCCTGCTCATCGGCGCAGCCGTGATCGTCGCGCTGATCGCTCTGGCCTTCTTCTGGCCTCGGGTGCCCCAGGATGAGAGCCCGCAAGAAGCCGTCATCCGCTCGCTTGCCGTGCTGCCGTTGAGCAACCTGACCGGCGACCCTGAACAGGACTATTACGTCGATGTCCTCCAGGACCTGCTGATAACCGAGCTCTCGCAGCTCCCCGGTCTGCGGGTCACATCGCGGCAGTCGACAAGACGCTATCGCAACAGTGAGATGCCCACGGCCGACATTGCCGGTGAACTGGGCGTGGACGCACTTGTCGAGGGCAGCCTGTTGCGGGAAGGCAGTAACATCGAAGTGACCATCCAGCTGATTCACGGCCAGGATGACGCGCACCTCTGGGCCGAGCACTACACGCGTGAGACGCCCTATGTATTCAACCTGATCGCAGACATAGCAGACGCTATCGGCGCCGAGATCGGAACTTCGAGTCCGCCGCCGGGGATCGGTGGGCTCGGCCATGAACTCACCGGCCCGGTCGATCCGCGTGCGATCGATGCCTATGCCCTGGGTACGATGCATCTCGATACGTTTTCACGGGATGGCGTCCGGTCGGCTATCGAGCAACTCGAGACAGCCGTTGCGATCGAGCCGCGATTCGCGCTTGCCTGGGCCCAACTGGGCGCAGCGCACGCGATGCACGGCATGTTTGGCTATACGCTGCCGCGCGAATCCAAGGAAGAATTCCTTGCCGCTGCGTTGCAGGCGATCGAGGTAAACCCCCGGGTGGCCATCGGTCACTCCAGTCTCGGCTTTGCGCGGATGTATTTGGGCGACCTTGAGCGGGGCTGCGAATCCATTGCCGAAGCACTGCGGCTCAACCCGTCCGAACCCTACGCGATTCATGGTGACGCAGACTGCCTGCTGTTCGACGGGCGCATGGACGAAAGCGTCAACCGGTTACGCGAACTCGTGACGATCAGCCCGTTCACCGCCATGCACAATATGCCGTTGCCGTCCCACCTGTACATGGCGCGCCGCTTTGACGAGGCCATCAGCGCGGCCACCGCAATGCAGGAAAGGATCCCCCAGTTCTCGATGCACTGGTTGATTGCGAGGTTTTACTGGGAGCAGGGCCGCTTCGACAAGGCGCTTCAGGAGGAGCGCCTGGAGTTCGAGTGGCGTGGCGACACCGTCCTCCTGGTAGCCCTCGAAGAGGGCCTTGAAGCCGGCGGCCCGACCGGAGCCATGCAGGCCATCGCCGAGGCGCTGGTCGCCCGGGCGAGCGAATCCTACGTGGACCCCTTCGATATCGGCGAGACCTTTGCCAGGGCCGGTATGGCCGACGAGGCCCTGTACTGGCTGGACAAGGCCGTTGAGCATGGCTCGTACGAATTGACCTACGTCGCCTACTGGCCCCATCTGGATATTGTGCGCGACGATCCGCGTTACGCGGACCTGTTGCAGCGCGTCTATGGCCGAAGGGCGCAGGAAATCGGGCGACGCGCAGACCCATCGCCAAAACAGGATTGACCGGGCAGCCAGATGGATGGCAAATGAGCCGGGACAGTCGATCGGATGCTCCGCGATCCTGGCGGACAAGGTAAGTTTGCGTAGCCATGATCAGCGAATTGCAGGAGAGGGGGGGGCTCGCCAAGCCCGATTACCCGGATCTTCTAATCATCGTCTCCATGACCTTGTCGCACCCTCTAGTAGGCAGGGGACTCCGTACCAAGAAACTGCAGGATCGCCAGGCCAGCCATGACCATCATCGTGGCGACGAACATGAGTGGCATCGACTTGCGCGACGTGCTGAACCAGGCGATCAGAAACGCAATTGCGCCTGCGCCAAGAAGAATGTATCCGAGGTAACTGGCCATAGTGCGAGTCCTCCCAAGGAAATAGTAAACGAAAAAAGGCCCGCATGAAGCGGGCCTTTGTTCGTTTGGTACTCCCTAGGGGATTGATTCGGGCCTGCGGCCCTCACCC
>CBDUMZ010000004.1:0-122454 GCA_965368465.1 uncultured Chromatiales bacterium | reverse complement strand
CCAGCCACCCCACTGTTTCCCTAAAGCAGACATTTGAGCGACCGATTTCGGAAAGAGCAGCCGCCCAAGCGCAGTGCGAAGAAAGGTTCAGGAATTGCCTCTTCTTGAAGGAATGCAGACCGATTAGTCCGCGCAATACTGGCAACCTTCGTAAGAACCATCGGACTCCTGATAGTAGAGGGTGTCGCAGTGCCCGTATGGTTCAACAATTGTCAGAAATTCCTGATCGGCGTGGCTTTCCAGTTGGATCGAACATCCCTTATTTTCTTGATGTTCCAACATGAATGTCACCACCCAAGCTTTCCGGTGATCTTCGATAGGATCGATTTTCGTCGTAAGGATCCAAAAAGGGGCCAACCACTACCAAGCCGGGGTAGTACTTGTCCGACACACCTGATCGTGAACCGACAGTCCACTTGATTCCAGCGCACTCGTGGTAAAGTGGCCGACTTCGAATAACAAAAATAGGTGGGTCATGATGCGGTTAATCCGGAGTGTCGCGCTCGTCGCTGTCCTGGCGTTCGTCCAGTTTTCTTCACTGCCCGCGTTCGCGGGCGATCAAAAGGCCGTGCTCATTACAGGTGCCAGCACCGGGATCGGTCGCAACATGGCCGAGAGGCTCGCGAGTGAGGGGTATTTCGTGTACGCCGGCGCGCGCAAGGACAAGGACCTTGCCGAGCTCGATGCCATCGAGAACATCAAGGCCGTGCGGCTGGACGTCACGAGCCAGGAAGACGTCGATGCGGCAGTGGCTATGATCCGCGAGGAAGGACGAGGCCTCTGGGGACTCGTAAACAACGCCGGTGTCGCCACGTCCGGAGCCGTTGCTGATATGAGTGACGGCGAACTGGATTTCGTCCTGAACGTTAACGTCAACGGCGTCGTACGCGTCACGCGTGCGTTCACGCCGCTGATCGTCGAGAGCAAGGGCCGGATCGTAACGACAGGCTCGATTTCCGGAATCCTCTCGCGCCCGGGCGGCTCGGCCTATAGCATGAGCAAGCATGCGATGGAGGCTTTCGTGGATTCGCTCGCGGGTGAAATGGCGCCGGCCGGTGTCGGTGTCAGTCTCATCGAACCGGGCAGTTACAAGTCGATGATTCGACGCACGACGGGCGCGCGCATTGCCAGCAACATCGAAGCCGCAGGCGGCGAGGTGACTGACGCGATGCGGGAACAGATGAAACAGGCGGCGGCCCGCGAGGTCACGTTGCAGGAGCCGGACGCGGTTTCCGATGCGGCACTGCATGCCCTGTTCTCGGATGCACCGAGGCGCCGCTACATGGTCGTGCCAGACCAGTTCGAGGCAGAGATCACGATTCGCAAGGCCATCGAGGAGCTGGTCCAGCTCAACGAAGGGCACGCGTTCAGCTATGACCGCGACGAGCTCATCAAGATGCTCGATGAGGCGCTGACGAAATAGCACACAGACAATCAACAAGAAAAGGGAAGGGGTATGACAAGAATGATTCAACTGGTCGCGATCGCGACTATGGTCTTGCTTCAGTTTGGGCCGCAGTCCGTCCATGCCGATGACGAGAAAGCCGTACTGATTACCGGTGCGAGCACCGGAATTGGCCGCAACCTGGCCGAAGCGCTGGCGGCGGATGGCTATCACGTATACGCCGGTGCGCGGAAGGACAAGGACCTGGCAGAGCTGGACGCGATTGAGAATGTAACCGCGGTACGTCTCGACGTGACGAAGCAGGACCAGGTTGATGCTGCCGTAGCGCTCGTTCGCGAAGCAGGACACGGTTTATGGGGCCTGGTCAACAATGCCGGTGTTGGCGGCGGTGGTTTCATCGCGGATACGCCGATCGAAGAACAGAATTTCGTCTATGCCGTCAACGTCGAGGGCGTGTATCGAACGACCAAGGCATTCGCGCCGCTGATCATTGAGTCCAAGGGACGGATCGTCACCACGGGTTCTATCGCCGGCACCCTCTCATGGCCGGGTGGCAGCGCGTACAGCGGCAGCAAACATGCTATCGAGGCTTACACGGATTCGCTCGCCGGCGAAATGGCGCAGCACGGTGTGAGCGTCAGCGTCGTCGAGCCGGGCAACTACAAGTCGCGTATCCGGCGCAGCATGGTCGCCCGGGAACTCGAAACGGCCAAAGCCGCCGGCATGGAGGTCACCGAGGAAATGAAGGCTGACTACGAGAAGACAGCAGAGCGCGAACTCTCCTACAAGGAGCCCGACGAGGTCACCGACGCGTTCAGGCATGCCCTGTTCTCGGACGAGCCGTTGCTGCGCTACATGGTTGTGCCGAACCGTGACGAAGGTGAACGGACGATCCGCAAGAAGATCGAAGAGCTCACGCAGCTAAACACCTGGACTCCGCACCGCTTTAGCCGCGACGAACTCGTACAGATGCTCGACGAGGCGCTGAATCCTCAACCCGCGTCGGACTGAGCTTCTGGCGCTGCGTCCTGGAACGCGGTGCGTTCATTGCAGGTCTCGACGATGGCGGTCAGCTTCGGGAACGCGTCGAGCGGTACATCGAAGCGCCGCGCGTTATAGACCTGCGGAACGAGGAAGGCATCGGCAAGTGTGACGGCGTTGCCGAACACATAGGGGCCGTCGCTGGCTAATGCCTCGGCGGCCTCGAATCCCTCGTGTATCCAGTGCGTGTACCAGTCACCGGTGGGATCCGCGCCAAACTCTTTCCTGATGTAGTTCATCACGCGCAGGTTGTTGAGCGGGTGAATGTCGCAGGCGATCAGGTTGCAGAAGGCGCGCACGCGGCTGCGGGCCGGTTCCGACTGCGGTAACAGGCGCGTGCCCGGGTAGGCCTCCTCGAGATACTCGAGGATGGCCATCGACTGCGCTATACCGAGGTCGCCATCCTCGAGGTAGGGCACGAGCATTTGCGGGTTCTTCTCGCGATATGCCGCGCCACGATGTTCGGAATCCCCGGGCGCAAGCGAGACGGGCACGATTTCGTAATCGAGCCCCTTCAGGTTCAGTGCTATGCGCACGCGGTATGCCGCAGATGAGCGCCAGTAGCTGTAGAGTCGCAGAGACATGCTTATCGCTATGGACCTTTGTATTCTTCGATGGCCTGGTCAATCGTGCCGAATATTGACGCGCCGCTCGCGTCGTTCATTTCGATACGAATACGGTCACCAAACTTCATGAATGACGTGGACGGCTTGCCATTGTTGATCGTTTCAATCGTGCGAATCTCGGCAATGCAGGAATAGCCGACACCGCCGTCGGCGATAGGCTTGCCCGGGCCATCGCCGAGTTTGTTGGAGATCGTGCCCGAACCGATGATGCAGCCCGCGCCAAGCGGGCGAGTCTTTGCCGCGTGGGCGACCAGTTGGCCGAAATGGAAGGTCATGTCGACCCCGGCATCCGGTTTGCCGAACGGTTCGCCATTGAGAACCGATAGCAACGGCAGGTGCAGCTTGCCCTCACGCCAGGCGTCGCCAAGCTCGTCCGGCGTCACGGCGACGGGCGAAAAGGCACTCGAGGGTTTCGACTGGAAAAAACCAAAGCCCTTGGCGAGTTCGCCGGGAATCAGGTTGCGCAGCGACACGTCGTTAACCAGCATGACGAGCTGAATGCGGTCGAGGGCGGCTTCCGGGGAGATGCCCATCGGGACGTCATCCGTTACGACCACGATCTCGGCCTCGAAATCGATGCCCCAGGCCTCATCGGCCATCGGGATGTTGTCGCGCGGACCAATGAACGAATCGGAGCCACCCTGGTACATGAGCGGATCGGTCCAGAATGTCGCCGGCATTTCGGCGCCACGGGCCTTGCGGACCAGCTCGACGTGATTCACGTAGGCGGAACCGTCAGCCCACTGGTACGCGCGCGGCAGCGGCGACGCGCAGTCGGCCTGGTTGAACGTATCGCCTTCGCCCGCTTCGACGCGTGCGGCGATTGCTTCGAGAGCGGGGCGCGCGTTGGGCCAGTCGTCGAGGGCGGCCTGCAGTGTAGCGGCGACGCCTGCAGCGGGCAGATACCGTTGCAGGTCTCTTGATACAACGACGAGTCGGCCGTCCCGGCCGTCCTTGAGAGAAGCAAGTTTCATTGTTTGTCGCCTCGGAATTCCAGTTCGTGCAGCCAGGCTGCGTGGCGCGGAGCTTTCTTCGTCCGGCTCCACTCCTCGAGCATGGCCGGTGCCACGCGTTTGAGCTCATCAATCTGTTCCTGCGTCTGCGTGTTCGCGACCAGCTCGAGACGGTGACCGTTCGGGTCGAAGAAGTAGATGGACTGGAAGATGCCGTGATTGACCGGGCCGATGACGTCCAGGCCCTCGCTCTCGACGTGGGCTTTCGCGGCGAGCAAGGCGTCGTAGTCCTCGACCTCGAACGCGATGTGCTGGACCCACTCGGGTGTATTACGGTCGCGGTCCATGTCGGGACGAGTCGGCAATTCGAAGAACGCAATGACGTTGCCCATGCCACAGTCCAAAAAGACATGCATGTAGGGATCCGGCTCCTTGGTCGACGGCACCTGGTCTTCTGCGAACGCGACCGTGAACTCCATGTTCAGCACACGCTGGTAGAAGTCGACGGTTTCCTTCGCGTCCTTGCAGCGATACGCGACGTGGTGAATGCGTTTGAGTTCCATGCTTCGCTCCTGTCAGGCTTCGGCGCTGATGATGCCGCGCGCAACCTGGTCGCGCTCGATCGATTCGAACAGGGCCTTGAAGTTACCCTCACCGAAGCCTTCGTCTTCCTTGCGCTGAATGAACTCGAAGAAGGTAGGGCCGACCATGTTGGCCGAAAATATCTGCAGCAACAAGCGCGGCTTTTCGCCGTCTGTGGTGCCATCGAGAAGAATGCCGCGAGAGCGCAGCTCGTCGACCGGTTCGCCGTGACCCGGCAGGCGCTCTTCGAGCATGTCGTAGTACGCATCGGGCGGGGCGGTCATGAACTCAATCCCGTTTTCCTTGAGCCGGTCCCAGCAGGCAAAGAGATCATCGCAGGAGAAGGCGATGTGCTGGATGCCTTCCCCGTTGAATGCCATCAGGTATTCCTCGATCTGGCCGGTGCCCTTGGAGGCTTCTTCGTTGAGCGGAATACGGATCTTGCCGTCCGGTGCGGTCATCGCCTTGGACAGCAGCCCCGTGTGCTCGCCCCGGATGTCGAAGTAGCGGATCTCGCGGAAGTTGAAGAGCTTCTCGTAGTAGTCGGCCCAGTATTGCATGCGGCCGCGGTAGACGTTGTGAGTCAGGTGGTCGATGACGTCGAAGCCGCAGCCCTTCGGGTGCCGATCGACACCCTCGATGAAGTTGAAGTCGATATCGTAGATCGACGACCCGTCCTCGTAGCGGTCGATGAGGTACACGGTCGCACCGCCGATGCCCTTGATCGCGGGCAGGCGAATCTCCATCGGGCCCGTCGGGATCTCGACCGGCTGGGCGCCCTGGTCGAGCGCACGCTCGTAGGCTTTGTGCGCATCCCGCACGCGGAAGGCCATGCCACAGGCGCAGGCGCCGTGCTCGCGAGCGAAATACCACGCCTGGCTGCGGGGCTGGTTGTTGATGATGAAATTGATGCCGCCCTGGCGCCACAGCGTCACGTCCTTTGAGCGGTGACGGGCGACCTCGGTGAAGCCGAGCAGCTTGAACGCTTCTTCGAGCACGCGGGTGTCGGGCGCAGCAAACTCCACGAACTCGAAGCCATCGAGTCCCATGGGATTGTCGAAGAGATCTGCCATCGTCTTGTCCTCTGCCGGGTCGTGAAGTCGTAATATCCTTTCGGCATTATGAGCGAAAACGAGCGAAAAGGGGTCCAATTTGACTCACAGATCTAGTAAGGTTGAAACAACTGTTTCACAATAGCTAAAAAAGGGAGCGAAAAGACCAGGTGAAGCTGACGCGTACCGACCGTCGCCTGCTCGCGGAGCTGCAGCGCGACACGACCCGCAACCAGGGTGAGCTCGCCGAAATCGTCGGCATGTCGCGCACGTCATGCTGGCGCCGGATTCGGGACTTCGAGGAGGCCGGTTTGATCCAGCGCCAGGTCGCGCTGCTGGACCCGAAGCTCGCGGGGTTCAATATCCAGGTGCTGTTGCTGGTTGCCATGACGGAGCACTCGGACGAGAACCGCCAGAACTTCGAGCGGCACGTCTCCCTGCTGCCCGAAGTGATGGAGTGCTTCTCGGTATCCGGTGAGCGCGACTACCTGTTGCAGGTCATCGCGCGCGATATGGACAGCTATAACGATTTCCTCAACGCACAAATCCTGAGCCACGCGGCAGTGCGCTCGGCGAGCTCGACCTTCGTGTTGCGGCGCGTCAAGTATTCGACCGCATTGCCACTCGAGCCCTAGCCGGACAGCAGCAAGGCGATCGACGTTGCAGGCATCGTGACCCTGCGCGCTTCATCGAGTTGCGGGTCTTCCCTGGCGCTGCAGAACGCAACGCGCCAGTCGCGTAAGGTCTCGCTGCGTGACAGCCTCATATCCGCCGTGTGGTGGTGAGCGTTGACGAGTATGGCTGCGACGGATTCGCTGCCATCGTGTCTGCTGAACGCAATGACTTTCGTGAATGCGCGACTGTGCGCCCACTCGGATTCATGCTTGGTGTCGCCATACTGGTTTATCCAGTTTATTCGAACGGTACCCTCCGGTAGCTCGAGCGTACCGTGGACGTACTCCGGCAAGCGCAGCAACGGCGTTTCGCGTCGCAACCAGATCAGCTCGCGCGCCAACTCCACGAACAACGGCTCATCGTCAAGTCCCGACCAGTCCAGCCAGCCTGTCTCGTTGTCCTGCGCATACGCATTGTTATTGCCCTGTTGCGAGTTCCCGAACTCATCGCCGGCAAGGATCAGCGGTGTTCCCTGGGACATGAGCAGCGTTGCGAAGAGGTTCAGGCTGTGGCGACGACGTTGCCGAATGATCTCCTCGTCATCGGTCTCTCCCTCAACGCCGTAATTGCAGCTGTAGTTGTGTGCATGCCCGTCGCGATTGTTCTCGCCGTTCGCCTCGTTGTGGCGGTTGACGTAGCTCACCGAATCGCGCAGCGTGAAGCCGTCGTGCGCAGTCACGAGGTTGACGCTCGATACGGGTCCGCGGCCGCTTGCCTCGAAGATGTCGGCGGACCCGTGCAGGCGCCTTGCGAGGACGCCGCTCTTGCCCAGATCGCCACGCCAGAACTGCCGCACGCCATCGCGATAGATGTCGTTCCACTCGGCCCAGCGCGGCGGGAAATTCCCGAGCTGGTAGCCGCCGGGACCCGGGTCCCAGGGCTCGGCGATGAGTTTGCTCTCGCGCAGGCGCGGGTCGTTGCTGATATCCATGAGCAAGGGGTGGCCCTTGAAAAAGCCGTGGTGCCGCCGTCCCAGGATCGTCGCGAGATCAAAACGAAAGCCGTCAACACCCATCGACTCGGTGAACCAGGCGAGGCTGTCGACGACCATTTTCCGCACACGCCGGTGCTCGACGTTGAGCGTATTGCCGCAGCCCGTATCGTTGATATAGGCGCCGGGATCGTCCGGCAGCGTGCGGTAGTAGGTGAGGTTGTCGAGACCCCGAAAGCCGACTGTGGGGCCATCGCTGCCGGCCTCGCCGGTGTGGTTGTAGGCCACATCGAGAATCACCTCGAGCCCGGCGTCGTGAATGCTGCGCACCATGTCGCGCATTTCGGTGTCGGCCTCGCCACGAGCGTAGCGCGGCATCGGCGCAAAAAACGAGATCGTGTTGTAGCCCCAGAAGTTGCGCAGACCCTGCTTGACGAGGTGATGTTCGTCGATGAACGCGTAGGTCGGCATCAGTTCGACCGACGTTACGCCGAGCGCCTTGATGTACTCGAGTACGTCGCGGTTCTTGAAGCCCGAGAACGTGCCGCGGTCGGCTTCGTCGACCGCAGGGTGACGCATGGTGTAGCCGCGCAGGTTGCACTCGTAAAATATGGTCTCATTCCAGGGGACGCGCGGCCGCGGATGGTCGGCAACCGCAACGGCATCCGTAACGACCGAGAGCGGAATGCTGCCCGCGCTATCCTCGTCATTCGTATCGAACACGCTGTCCGTCCAGCGGAATTCGCCCTGCAGGCGCCGCGCATACGGGTCGATCAGCAGCTTGTTCGGATTGCAGCGCAGGCCCTTTGTTGCATCGTAAGGACCGTGCACACGAAACCCGTAGCGCTGGCCAGGCCGGCAGCCGGGAAGATAGCCGTGCCAGACGCCATCGCTGCAGTCGGGCAGATCGTGACGCGCCACCTGCAGGCCGGCCGCGTCGAAGAGGCACAGCTCCACGCGATTCGCGATGGATGAATACACCGCGAAGTTTGTGCCGTCCTTGTCCGGCGACGAGCCAAGAGGCCCAGCTTGCCCCGTCCGGATCATGAACCCGCGAGCGGAATCGGGTCGAGGTGCCAGATGTCGTTGTTGTAGTCGCGCATTGTCCGGTCCGTCGAGAAGCGGCCGGAGCAGGCGGTATTCAGGATGCTCATGCGCGTCCAGCCGGCCTCGTCCTGGTACGCCTTGCCGGCTTCGTCCTGCGCATCAATGAAGCTGCGGAAATCTGCGGCCGTCATCCACATGTCGGCGGGTTCCTTGATCGACTGGATGATCGCGTCGAAGATGCCCGGCTCGAAGTGATTGAAGTGGCCGCTTTCGAGCAGCTTCATGACACGGCGGAAGTCGTCGTCGCCGTCGATGATGGCTTGCGGGTCGTAGCTGCCGCGCAGCGCCTCGATCTCTTCGACGGTATTGCCGAACAGGAAGAAATTCTCTGCGCCGACCGCCTCGCGAATTTCGACGTTGGCGCCGTCGAGCGTGCCAATCGTGACGGCACCGTTCATCATGAACTTCATGTTGCCGGTACCGGACGCTTCCTTGCCCGCCGTCGATATTTGCTCCGACAAGTCGGCTGCCGGACAGATCTTCTCCATGCCGGACACGTTGTAGTCAGGATAGAAGATCAGTTGCAGGCGGCCGGCCATCGCCGGGTCGGCATTTATCACGCGCGCGACATTGTTGATGCACTTGATAACGGATTTCGCCATGACGTAGCCAGGGGCGGCTTTACCACCGATGACGATCAGGCGAGGCGTGAGCCCGTCACCGTCACCGCGCCGGATCCGGTCGTAGAGGTGGATCGCATGCAGCACGTTCAGCAACTGCCGCTTGTACTCGTGGATGCGTTTGACCTGCACGTCGAACAGCATGTCCGCGGACACCGTGAGCCCGGTCTTCGCTTCGAGATCGTCTGCCAGCCTTTGCTTGTTCGCCCGTTTGACGTCGCGCCAGCGCGCCTGGAATTCCGGATCGTCGGCCTTTGGCCGGATGCCTTCGAGTTTGTCCAGGTCGGTTTTCCAGCCTTCGCCGATCGTTTCATCAATCAGGCTGGCAAGGCCGGGATTACAGGCGGCGAGCCAGCGGCGCTGGGTGACGCCGTTGGTCTTGTTGTTGAATCGCGCGGGCCACAGCTCGGCGAAATCCCGGAACAGGCCCTCGCGCAGGAGGCGGGAGTGCAACGCGGCGACACCGTTGATCGAGAAACTGCCCACGATGGCGAGGAAGGCCATGCGGATCATCGGCTGTGCGCCTTCCTGGATCAGCGACATGCGGCGGATCCTCTCGTTGTCGCCGGGCCAGCGCTGGCCGATCTCCTCAATGAAGCGCGCATTGATCTCGTAAATGATATCGAGCAGGCGCGGCAGCAGGCGCCGGAACATGGCGACGGGCCACATCTCGAGCGCCTCGGGCAGCAAGGTGTGATTGGTGTAGGCCATGGTGCTGCGCGTGACGTCCCAGGCTTCGTCCCATTCCATGCCATGCACGTCGATCAGCAGGCGCATCAGCTCGGCGACGGCGACAGCGGGATGCGTGTCGTTGAGCTGGAAGCAGTTTTTCGCGGCGAAACTGGAGAAGTCGTCACCGTGCCGTTCGCGCCAGTTGCGGATGGTGTCCTGCAGGCTCGCGGACGCGAGAAAGTACTGCTGTCTCAGGCGAAGTTCCTGGCCGTTTTCGGTGGTCGCGTTCGGGTACAGCACCATCGTGATGTTTTCGGCCTCGTTCTTCGAAGCGACGGAGTCAGCGTAGCTGCCCGCATTGAACTCTTCGAGATCGAACGCATCGCGTGCGGCCGCCGACCAGAGGCGCAGCGTGTTGACGATGTCGTTGCGAAAGCCCGGTACCGGAACATCGTAGGGGATCGCCAGCACGTCGTGCGTCCCGATCCAGACGTGCCGGGATTTACCCGACGCATCGATTTGGACGTCGCTGCGACCGCCGAACTTGATGGTCTGCGCATACTCGAAGCGTTCGATTTCCCAGGGAAAGCCTTCGCGCAGCCAGGAATCGGCTGCCTCGACCTGGTAACCGTTCTCGAGGCGCTGGTGGAACATCCCGTACTGATAGCGGATGCCATAGCCGATGACGGGCAGCGCCAGCGTCGCACAGCTGTCGAGGAAACAGGCGGCGAGTCGCCCGAGACCGCCGTTGCCAAGCCCGGTGTCGTGCTCGCGTTCGCACACGTCTTCGAGGTCCAGGCCGATGCGCTCCAGCGCCTCGGCCGTCGCGTCTTCGATCCCGAGGTTGAGGAGGGCATTGCGCAGCAAGCGCCCCATCAGGAACTCGAGCGACAGGTAGGCCACACGGCGTGTGTCCTCGGCCTCGGTCGCATTGCGCGTCCTGATCCAGCGCTCCATGAGCCGATCGCGTGCCGCGTACACCACGGACTGGTACAGGAAGGGGGAATCCACCTTGATGGTCCGGCGTCCCAACATGCGCCCGAAATAGTGGGTGAAGTCGCTGAGAATCGCGTCTGCCGTCATTGGCAGGTCCGATGTCTGCAGCAACTCCCTGTCGCCGTTCTGTTTACCCGGGTTAGCGGACATTATTCTTTCTCCAAATAGAGTGTAGCCAGCGGGGGCAGCGTCAGTTCGATCGAGAAGGGCCTGCCGTGCTGGCCTTCGTTCGTTGCCGTGACCACCTGTGGGCCAACGCCGCTGCCGCCGTAGTGTTTGTCGTCGGTATTGAGCAGCGTCCGGTAGTTGCCGCCTTCCGGAACGCCGAGCTTGAATTTTTCGCGAACCAGTGGGGTCAGGCTCGTCACGGAGACCACGAAGCCACCGTGTAAGTCGCGCCGCAGCCAGCTCAGGACACTGCTGTCCCGGTCGTTCCAGTCGATCCACTCGAAACCCCTGCCGTCGAAGTCGATTTCATGCAGAGCCGGTGTCGCGGTATACACGTGATTGAGATCGCGCAGCAGCGCCTGTACTCCCCTGTGACCCGCATCGTTGAGCAAATGCCAGTCGAGCGACTGGTCGTGGTCCCACTCCCGATCCTGGGCGATTTCATTGCCCATGAACAGCAGCTTCTTGCCGGGGTGCGAGTACATCGCGCCGTAATAAGCGCGCAGGTTGGCAAGCTGTTGCCAGCGATCGCCGGGCATGCGCCCGAGGATCGAGCGTTTGCCGTGCACCACTTCGTCGTGAGAGAGCGGCAGCACGAAGTTTTCGTTGAATGCGTAGACGAGACCGAAGGTCATCTTGTCGTGATGATACTTGCGGTGTACCGGGTCCTCGGATATGTAGGACAGGGTGTCGTTCATCCATCCCATGTTCCACTTATAGGTGAACCCGAGGCCGCCCGCGTCGACGGGTCGCGAGACGCCCGGCCACGCCGTCGATTCCTCGGCGTAAGAGGTTGCGCCGTGGGCGTGAATCTCGGTGTTCAGGCGTTTCAGGAATGAGACCGCTTCGAGGTTTTCATTACCACCGAATTCGTTCGGCACCCACTCGCCGAATTCGCGCGAATAGTCGAGGTACAGCATGGAGGCAACCGCATCGACGCGCAACGCATCAATGTGGAATTCGTCGATCCAGTACAGCGCATTGCCGATCAGGTAATTGATCACTTCGCGACGGCCGTAGTTGAAGATCAGCGTGCCCCAATCGGCGTGCGCTCCTTTGCGAGGATCGGCATGCTCATACAAAGCCGTGCCATCGAATTGTCGTAGCCCGTGTTCGTCATTGGGAAAGTGTGCGGGGACCCAGTCCATGATGACGCCAATGCTCTGTGCATGGCAGGCGTCGACGAAAGCCCGGAAATCGTCGGGCGTGCCGAAGCGCTGGGTCGGCGCAAACATCCCGATCGGCTGGTAACCCCAGGACCCGTCGAACGGGTGCTCGGTCACGGGCAGCAGCTCGATGTGCGTGAAACCCATCTCGGCGACGTAGGGCACTAGCTCATTCGCGAGGTCCCTGTAGTTCAGGTAGCTGCCGTCGTCCTTGCGGCGCCAGGACCCCAGGTGAACTTCGTAAATGCAGGTCGGGGCGTCCAGCTTCGGTCCCGCCCTGTGTGTGCTCAGCCAGTCGTCGTCGTGCCAGTCGAAGTCGCTTTCGAAGACGATTGACGAGTTGCCCGGCGGCGGTTCATGCAGCGTGCCGTAGGGGTCGGCCTTCAGCGGCAGCAGCTTGCCGTTAGCGTCCGTGATTTCATACTTGTACAAGGCGCCATTGCCGACACCCGGCAGGAACATCTCCCAGATACCGTTGCCCGGATGCAGGCGCATCACGTGGCGGCGACCGTCCCAGCTATTGAAATCGCCAACGACGCTGACGCGTGACGCATTGGGTGCCCACACGGCAAACCGGGTGCCGTCGATGCCGTCGACGGTCTTCGGATGTGCGCCCAGCTTGCGATAGACGTTCTTGTCGGAACCTTCGCCCAGCAGGTACAGGTCCATTTCGCCCAGCGTGGACGGGAACCGGTAGGGGTCTTCGGTCAACTGGATATCCCCGGACTGCCAGGTAACTTTCAGGGCATAGCGTCGTCTGCGCGCCGGCATGGGCGCTTCGAACAGCCCGATGTCATGAATGCGGCGCATCGGCGCGAGCGTGTTTCCCTTGCCGTCCACAAGGTCGACGGCTTTGGCGCCGGGTTGCAGCGTGCGGACCACGCGGCCGCTCTTCCCCCGATGCAGGCCAAGGAACGCGAACGGGTTGTTGTGCCGGCCGGTGGCCAGCGCCTCGATTTCAGCTTGGTTACTCATGGTCGTCCAGGTATAGCGCCTCGATGGTCTGTTGTGCCGCGGATGCCCAGTCGAAGCGCTGTGCGGCCGCCGCATTTCGAATGTCCTGCCAGCTCACCGGGTCGTCGGCGCGCGTTTCGAGGGCCGCCAGCGTCGTACCGACAAACGCCTCTGCCTGGGCGCCAGGCGTCGCACCGCGGAACAGGAAGCCGGTGCGTCCGTGGTCGATCGTGTCGCTCAGCCCGCCCACGGCATGCGCAACGCAGGGTTGCCCGCGGCGCATGGCGAGCATCTGGCTGATGCCACAGGGCTCGAAACTCGACGGCATCAGGAACAGGTCCCCGGCATGGTACAGGGGGTCGGCGAGGACTTCTGAATAACCACACAGGAAGATTACGTTCGGAAGCGTTTCCGCTACCTCGAGCATACGCGCTTCGAATCGTTTCTCGCCGCTGCCAAGGACAATGATGACGGCGCTACGCCCGAGACTGTTGGCAATGCGCTGCAGCGGCGTTGCGCCGGACGCGTCGGGGTACAACAGCAAAGTGGCTTTTTGCGCCACGAGCCGGCCGATACTCGTCAGCAGATGGGACGGCCGGCGCTTCGGCATCGTGGCGAGCCGTTCCAGCGCAAGCTTGTGGGCCGGATTGGCGGGTGCGTCCTTGTGCCAGTCGTGCAGTTGCGCCGTGAGCATGCCGAGAATACGCTGCCAGCCAGGACGTCGCCCCGGTGCGTCGCCGTAGAAGCAGCCGTTGAGGACGCCGGTCAGGCGACCTTCGTCGCGGGCAGCCTGCAACAGCGTTTCGAGACCTTCGCCGCCGATAAAGCCCGTGTCGGGGTTGCTTGGCCGGCAGATTTCGTTGGCGTAGGTCGGTGACACCGTGCTGACCTTGTCGGCGAGTCGAATCGCTGCCGCCATCGGGTTGACGCAGTGCGCGTGCTCGGGGTCGCTCAGCTGGCTCGGATCCGCCGTCATCTCCGGGTACCAGGCCGCCAGCGACGACTCGTCTCCATGCAGCGGCCGCGTGCCCTGGTAGGACAGGTTATGGATCGTGAAGACCGTACGTATCCTGCAGAGGTCTGAGAATGCTGCGAGGTACCGGGTTACCGGGAGATACAGTGCGGCGTGCCAGTCGTGGAGGTGCACGACGTCGGGTGCGACGGCAAGCGAGCGAATCCAGCAGGCCGCGGCAATGCTGAAAAACGCGAACTTGTTGGCATCGCTTGCGAACGGTCGGTCGACATCGTCACCGAAGTAGATACGGCCTGCGCCGTCCGCCGCGAATAACGCGTGGTGAAGAATAATGTTCTCGACGCCGTCGCTTCCCGCGAGACGCCAGACTTCGACCTTGTGCACGTCACCGCGAAACGGTACCTGGATCGACCCGAGCGTCTCGGTGCCCGTCAGGCGATGCAGTGTCCCGTAGGAGGGCGTCGCAACCCGTACTCGCCAGCCTTCGCCCGCGAGCGCCTGCGGCAGGTCGCGCACGACGTCGCCTACGCCGCCCACCTTGCCGCCTGGCAGGGCGCCGTTTTCCGACGCGAGGAATATGACTTGCCGGGTAGCGATCTTGATATGCCTAGCGGGTATGGTGGAGTGCCTGGCCGAGCATATCCGGGGTCACCAGTGTCAGGCCGGATTCCGTCACGCGAAAACCGCGTTCGCGGTCGTGATCGTGATCCTCGCCAATGACCATGCCGTCTTCAATGTTGCAGCCGGCATCGATAATGCAGCGGCGCAGCCGACATTTCTGGCCGACTTCGACGTCGGGCAGCAGGACCGAGTCCGCTACCTGGCTGTACGAGTTGACGGTAACCCGCGAGAACAGCAGCGAGCCCCTTATCTCGGAGCCGGACACGACACAGCCGCCGGAGACCATCGACTGGATGGCTGTGCCGCGACGGTCCGTGTCGTCAAATACGAATTTTGCGGGCGGCGCCTGGGTCTGGTGGGTAAAGATCGGCCACTTCTGGTCGTAGAGGTTGAGCTGCGGCGTGACCGACACCAGTTCCATGTTTGCCTCCCAGAATGCGTTCAGCGTTCCGACATCGCGCCAGTAAGCCTGCTGCTGGGTTTCAGGATCGCGGAAGGGGTAGGCATACACCCGGTAGTCCTTGATGATCGCGGGAATGATGTCCTTGCCGAAATCGAAATTCGTGCCGGGCGTATCCGAGTCTTTGATGACCTGTTCGTACAGGAACTCGGTGTTGAACACGTAGTTGCCCATCGATGCGAGGCAAATGCCCGGCTTGCCCGGAACAGAGTTCGGCTCC
Organism: uncultured Chromatiales bacterium; assembly: GCA_965368465.1. Classification (GTDB taxonomy): domain Bacteria; phylum Pseudomonadota; class Gammaproteobacteria; order Steroidobacterales; family Woeseiaceae; genus UBA1847. The sequence continues at coordinate 107,232 of CBDUMZ010000004.1, read as the reverse complement.
AGGGGTTTCTCGTCGAAGCCAATGACGCGGCCGGATTCATCCACGGTCAGTACACCCAGTTGTCCTGCCGCTTCAGCGCAGGGCACTTCGACACAGCTGATCGTCATGTCGGCATTCAGGTCCGCGTGCATGGCAAGGAAAGGGCCGTAGTCCATCTTGTAGACATGATCGCCCGAGAGAATCAGGACAAACCGTGGATCGTGTGCGCGGATGATATCGAGGTTCTGGTAGACGGCATCAGCGGTCCCCTTGTACCACTCACCACCGACGCGTTGCGATGCCGGGAGGATCTCGACGAATTCCCGCGACCCCGCCTGGAACCAGGACCAGCCATGCACGAGGTGACGAATCAGCGAATGCGCCTTGTACTGGGTCAGCACACCCATGCGCCGGACGCCTGAATTGATGCAGTTCGACAGCGGGAAATCCACGATACGGTACTTGCCACCGAAATACAGGGCGGGCTTCGCGCGCCAGTCGGTCAGTTCGTAAAGTCGCGATCCCCGTCCGCCGGCGAGGATGAGCGCCAACGTCTCACGTGTGAGAAGACTGACGTGACGGGAGAATTCGGTGTTCAGTTTGTTCATGAGCAGACAATCCACGCTTCGAGGCAATTACCAGTGACGCGGTATTGTCGCAAAGTTCGGGCGATAATTGTGAATCCAATACGCGCCAGCGCCAGTTTCCGCCCGCAATCCCTGGCGTATTGATACGAGCCTCCGAACCGAGCCCGAGGTAATCCTGCAGCGGCGCGATGGCGAGGCGGGCTTTCGTGGAAAAAGCGGCCCTGATCAGGTCTGTATGGATGGTCTCCGGCGTGCCACCGGTCTTCCTGAGCGCGGTTTGCCGGGTCGCCTCGATCTCCGCGGACGAACGGATGTCGTTCGGACTGCCCCTGAACCAGCCCAGCGTGGTGTCATTGTCGTGCGTGCCCGTGTAGCAGACGCTGTTCGGCCCCACACTGTCGAGGTCGAACTGCTCGTCCGCAATATCGAATTGCAGCACGACCATGCCGGGAATCTCGTGGCGGTCGCGCAGCGCGTCGACTTCCGGCGTGATGACGCCGAGGTCCTCGGCAACAATGGGCAGGTTGCCGAGGGCAGCGCGCATCGCATCGAATATCGCATCGCCCGGGCCTGGCTCCCAGGAGCCGCTCCGTGCCGTGTCGGAGTCGGCCGGGATCGACCAGTAGGCCTCGAATCCGCGGAAATGGTCGATGCGGACGATATCCGCCAGTTCCGCCGAGGCCCTGAGGCGCTCAATCCACCACCGGTAACCGGTGGCCGCATGCACCTCCCAGTCATAGAGCGGATTGCCCCAAAGCTGGCCGTCCTCCGAGAAGTAGTCCGGCGGTACGCCCGCAACGGCGTCGGGACGGCCATCGCGATCGATCCTGAGCAATTCCGGGTGTGCCCAGGCGTCTGCGCTGTCAAGCGCGATGCAGATCGGCATGTCACCAAAAAGGCGGATGCCGCGCGCGTTCGCATAGGCGCGCATTCGTTCCCACTGCTCGAAGAACAGGAACTGGATCACCTTGATGTCGGCGATCCCGGCATCCGCGGAGACCTCGAGAGCTTGCATCGCCGCGGGCTTGCGGTGCACATACTCGGGTGCCCAGTTGGGCCAGGGCTGCTCGCCGTGGCGCGTCTTCAGGATTCGGTAGAGGGCGTAGTCGTGCAGCCATAGATCGTTGTTCTTCAAGACAAATTCGTCACAGGCCGCCTTTAGCTCTGGCGTCGCCCGCTCTTCGAAGCGGCCCGCTGCGAGCTGCAGCAACCGGGTCTTGGCGGGAATCAGGGCCCCGTAGTCGACGAATTCCTGCGGCAGGGCAGCCAGCTCACTTGCCTCGGCCGCATCCAACAGGCCCTTGGCGATCAGGTCGCGTACGTCAATGAGCATTTCATTGCCGGCGAACGTGGACAACGGCTGGTACGGTGAATCCCCGTAAGCCGTTGGCCCCGTTGGCAGAAATTGCCAGACGGCGAGCTGCATGCGGGTCATGGTATCGATGAAATCGTACGCACTCTGGCCCAGCTCGCCGATCCCGTAGGGTCCGGCAAGCGACGCAATGTGCAGGCAAACGCCTGCTTGCCGGCCGGGCGGCAGGATCTGGCTTGAAGAGTCCGTCATGTGTACTGTTCTTTGTCTTGTGCGGTTTCATTGGTAGAGCGAATCACGCAAACTAATAGTGGACCGGGCCTGCCGCAATGCAATGCATACGTATTCAGGGTATGAATACGTATGCATTGCATTGCAGGCGGCAAGGCACGTTCATAAGATGCGGTGAATCTCGTATAACTCGAAGACGTATCCTGGGGAGCATGAAAATGGTAAAGAATCGGCGACAGCCGGCTTCGGACGAAGCAACTCTCACTCTGAATATCCGGCGCACGGCGGTTTCGCTCGCCGTAGCCGCCGCGCTACCGGGCGCCATGATGCTCCCGGCGGTCGCATTGGCCCAAGACACCGGCGAAGAAGAAGTCATCGAAGAGATCGTCACGACCGGCTATCGCTCGAGTCTGATGAACTCCATCGCGAACAAGCGCAACGCATCGTCGATCGTCGAGTCAATCTCGGCCGAGGACATCGGCAAGCTGCCCGATGCATCGATCGGCGAATCGCTGGCACGTTTGCCCGGTCTTGCCGCACAGCGTTTCGACGGTCGCGCCAACAAGATCTCGATTCGTGGTCTCGCTCCTGATTTCACAACAACCATGTTGAACGGCCGCGAGCTGGTCTCGTCGGACAACAACCGCGCTGTCGAATACGACCAGTTCCCGTCCGAGCTCATTACGGGCGCGACGGTCTACAAGACCCCCGACGCGTCGCTGACGGCACAGGCAGTCGGCGGCACGGTCGACATGCTGACCGTGCGTCCGCTGAGCTACAAAGAGCCGGTACTGGTTGTCGGCCTGCGCGGTGAACTCGCCGACGAGGGCAAACTCAACTCGGACACCGAAGACACGGGATACCGCGGCAACATCGCCTGGATCGACCAGAACGACGAGGGCACGATCGGCTGGGCCCTCGGTTACTCGCGCATGTTCCAGCCTATCCAGGAAGAATACATTCACGTCTGGGGCTACAGCGATATTTCCGACGATGGTGTCGACAACGATCTTTTCATTGACGGCATCAAGCCCTTCGTCAAATCCAACGAGCTGACGAGAGACGGCCTGCTCGGCGTCGTCGAGTTCGCGCCGACCGACGAGCTGAAGGCTCGCGTCGATATGTTCTACTCGAAGTTCGACGACGAACAGACACTGCGCGGCGCGGAAATCGCGGGCTACACGGCCGACAGCCGGGACATCCTGAGCGTCGGCAGTGACGGCCTTGTGCAGCAGGGAACCTGGAACGGGCTGTACTCTATGGTGCGCAATGACTTCTCGGACCGCGATGTCGAAACAAAAGCGCTCGGTTTCAATCTCGTCTACACGGCGGGCGACTGGGAGTATGAGACAGACATCAGCTGGTCGGACGCCGAACGCGACTACTCCGCACATGAAGTCTACCTGTCGCAGGGTCGCAACCAGTCCGGACCCTCGCACACCTACACCTACACCATGGGTGGTGACAACGGCCTGTCGGTCGCAACCGATGCCAACTTTGCCGATGGTACCTGGGAGCTGGGTGACAACCTCGGCTGGGGCGGCCCGCTGTGTACCGAGGCCCTCGGTTGGCAGTGTGACAGCCAGGACGGCTTCCGTAACACCGAGACGTCGACCGACGACCTGACGGCGATCAAGTTTGCCGCCGAGAGGTTCCTCGAGGATGACTGGATCACGAGCGTCGAGTTCGGTGTGCGTTACTCGGAGCGCAACAAGGGACACACGCGTGAAGGTTATTTCCTGACGCTCAACGACTACCCGAACACGGTGCCGGTCCCGTCATCGCTGCTGCTTCCCGACACCGGCCTGGACTTCCTCGGCGTGGGTGACATCGTAAGTTTCAATGCGCGTGCCGCTGTCGCTTCCGGTTTGTACTATTACTCACCGGAAAACATGATCGCTGCTGCACTGAACACCTGGTCGATCGAGGAAGACGTGGCCAACTTCTACGCCATGGCCAACTTCGAGACCGCGAGGTGGTCGGGTAACTTCGGCGTTCAGGTCGTCTACACGGACCAGACTTCGAGCGGTACCCAGGCCGGTACTACCTCGGAGGGCATCGAATTCAACGACGTGACCCTGGGAACCGATTTCTGGGAGGCGCTGCCAAGTATCAATGCCTCGTTCCATATCAATGACGATGTGAAGTTGCGGATGGGCCTGGCTCGCATTCTCGCCCGGCCGCGGATGGAAGACATGCGCGCCAGCAACGAGTTCTCGTTCAACGAGCAGAACATCAACGAGACGGATCTCCAGGATTCGCCATGGGGCGGCAACGGCGGTAACCCGTACCTGCAACCCTGGATGGCCTGGCAGTATGACCTGTCGCTGGAGACGTATTTCGGCAATTCCGGTTACGCCGCGTTGTCGGTCTACCACAAGGAGCTGGAGAACTTCGTCTACACCAAGCAGGTCCTGACCGATTTCTCGGGCGTCGATTTGCCGGCGATCATCGATCCGATCCTCGATGAAGGTTTCGTGTCGGCGCCGGACAACGGCGAGGGCGGCTGGATTCGAGGTGTAGAGCTTTCTGCCTCCATTCCTTTCGACCTGTTCTCCGACAGCCTGCGCCACTTCGGCGCCTACGTGAGTGCGTCTTACACGGACTCCGAAGTGCAGGAAACGCCGACCAGCCCGAAACTGGAATTGGCCGGCCTGTCGAAGACCGTGCTCAACGGTACGCTGTACTACGAGAACGACGCCGGGTTCCAGGCACGTATCAGCGCGCGCCAGCGTGACGAGTTCCTTGCCGAGTCGTTCGCGATCGGCCTGTCTCGCCAGCTGACGACGGCCAAGGCGGAGACGATTGTCGACGCACAGATCTCCTACGATGTCTCCGACGTCTGGATCGACGGTCTCTCGTTCTACCTGCAGGGTTCGAACCTGACGAACGAGCCGTTCATCCAGTACCTGGACGGCAACTCGGCCAAGATCAAGAACTACCACACGTACGGCGCCAGCTACATGTTTGGCTTCAACTACAGAAGGTAAACTAGCGCCTACAGGTTGTTACACTGACCCTCGCCGGTTCTCCGGCGGGGGTTTTTTGATTCAGGGAAACGGTTATGAACGAGCAATCGATCGATAAGCTGGTCATCGTGGGCGGCGGGACCGCCGGCTGGATGAGCGCAGTGCTGATCAGTCGCCTGATGGGGGACACCGTGAAGATCGAGCTGGTCGAGTCGGATGCGATCGGCACGGTCGGCGTGGGTGAGGCCACGATTCCGCCGATCCAGGTGTTCAACGATCTCGCCGGCGTCGACGAGCAGGCCTTTCTCCGGGATACGAAGGCGACCATCAAGCTCGCGATCGAGTTCCAGAACTGGGGCAAGATCGGCGACAGCTATCTGCACGGCTTCGGCTACATCGGCCGCAAGGTCGGCTCGATCCCGTTCCAGCAGGTTTACTTCAAAGGGCTGTTCGAGGGCGTGGCCGGCCCGATAGCCGACTACTCTCTTAACAATACGGCGGCTCGCGCCAATCGCTTCAATCGCCTGACCAGTATCGAGGGGACACCGCTGGCTGGTATCACCTATGCGTATCATTTCGATGCCGGCCTGTACGCGCAATTCCTGCGCAGGATGAGCGAGCAACAGGGGGTCACGCGCCGCGAAGGTCGCATCGAGCAGGTCCGCTTGAATCCGGAATCCGGTGACGTCACGGGCCTGGTACTTGACGATGGCGGCGAAGTCTCCGGCGATTTCTTTATCGACTGCAGCGGTTTCAACAGCCTGGTCTTCAACAAGACACTTGGCGTCGGCTTCGAGGACTGGAGCGAGTGGCTCCTGTGCAACCGGGCCCTTGCCGTTCCGACCAGTAGCGTGCCGCAGTCGTTACGGCCCTACACGCAAAGCATCGCGCATGGCGCAGGCTGGCAGTGGCGCATTCCCCTGCAGCACCGCACGGGCAACGGCCACGTGTTCAGCGACCGCTTCATCAGTGAAGATGAGGCCACGCAGGTGCTGCTCGACAATCTCGAAGGCGAGCCGCTCAAGGATCCGCTCTCGATCCGTTTCACACCGGGTTGCCGCGAGAAACTCTGGCATCGCAATTGCGTCGCGCTCGGCCTTGCCAGTGGCTTCATCGAGCCGCTCGAAAGCACGAGCATCCACCTGATCCAGATCGGGATTACGAATCTCCTGAAGGTCTTCCCCACGAAAGGCGACAACGCCGCCAGGCAACGCGAGTACAACCGGCGCATGCGCTACGAGTACGAGGCCATCCGTGACTTCATCATCCTGCATTACCACCTGACGGAGCGTGAGGACACACCGTTCTGGAAGCATGTGAAGCGTATGGACATACCCGAAAACCTGAAGAACAAGATGGCGTCGTTCGCGGAGTCCGGGCATCTCTATCGCATCGACGAAGAGCTTTTCACCGAGATCGGCTGGTTGCAGGTCATGCTGGGCCAGGGCCTCGTACCGCGGCAATACAATCCGATGGCGGATACGCTCTCGACGACCGATGTAAAGGAATACCTGCAAAACCTCCGTTCGATTTTCAAAGCAACGGTTGGCAAGCTGCAGCCTTACCCCGAGTTCGTCAAAACCTGCGCCAGGTAATGCGGGCGCGAGGATTTCTGCTGGCGCTCCTGCTGCTGCAGGCGGCCTGTGGCGGCGGAGGCGGCGGTTCTCCGCCGATCGTGCAACCGCCACCGCCGGTCGCTACGGCTACGATCTACTACCTGCGCGCAGACCCTTCCTACGACGGCTGGGGACTGCACCTCTGGGGCGACGCGATCAGCGGCAGCGACGCCACCGGCTGGGCATCACCGCGGCTGCCGGATCGCATCGAGAATGACATCGCCGTGTTCGAGGTCCCGTTGGTCGATTCGGGCGCGGCGCTGAATTTCATCGCGCACAACGGCGATCTCAAGAGCCCTGTGTATGACATGAGCATTGTGCCGCGGACCTTCGGTTTCGACGCATGGCTCGTGCAGGACTCCGTTGCTTCGCAGAACGGCAACATCGGTGCGCCGTACGCAAGTCTCGCCGCCGCACAGGCAGCATTGGCCGCCCTCGGCGATGCGTCGGCGTCCCTGGACTTGTCGCCGGTGGCGCCCGCTGCGTCGGATTCGGGGCTGCCCGCCGACTGGAGCGATTCCGCCGCGTTCATCGAAATCTACGTGCGTGGCTACCAGGACTCGAACGGCGACGGGATTGGCGATCTGCAAGGGTTGATCTCGCGACTCGATTACCTGCAGGGGCTCGGTATCAGGGGTATCTGGCTGATGCCGGTGTTCGAGAGCGCGGACAATGATCATGGTTACGCGGTCGAGGACTACCGCGCGATCGAGACCGACTACGGCTCGATGGCCGATTTCGAAATGCTGCTCGACGAAGCGCATGCGCGGGGCATCGCCATTATCGTCGACTACGTGATGAATCACGCGGCCAGCACGAACCCGCTGTTCCTCGATGCGACGACGGGCCCGGCCAATGCCCGTTTCGACTGGTTTGTCTGGGAAGACGTCCGGCCCCAGGGCTGGAACACGTTCGCCGGCGACCCGTGGCGCAACAACGGCAACGGCTGGTACTACGGCGTGTTCTCGGCGCTGATGCCGGATTTCAATCTTGAGAACCCGGAGGTTGTCGCCTTTCACGAAGACAACCTGAGATTCTGGCTCAACAAGGGCGTGGACGGTTTTCGCTTCGACGCGGTCGGCGTGTTGTTCGAAAATGGCCGGACCGAGTGGAACAACCAGCCCGAGAATCATGTCTTGCTCAACAACGTCCTGGGCATCGTCTCGGGATACGGCAAACGCTTCATGGTTTGCGAGGCGCCCGACGACCCGGCCGCATACGCGGACCCGTCATCCTGCGGCAGGGCGTTCGCTTTCCAGGTGCCGGGCACGATCTTCAACACGGTGCGCAATTTCGCTGTCGACGGCGGCCTGCTCGCGGGGCTAGGCGGCGTATCGGGCGACGCACAGCCCTGGATACTCTCAAACCATGACAGCTTTGCGGGCGATCGACCCTGGAACCAGCTAAACGGGGATATCGACCACTACGCGCTCGCGGCGGCGACCTACCTGCTGTCCTCGCGCAACCCGTTTACGTACTACGGTGAAGAAGTCGGCATGGCCAACGCGTCAGGCCTCACGGGCGATCACGCGCTGCGTACGCCGATGAGCTGGACCGCCAATACCGTCACGGCGGGCTTCACGACCGGGACACCGTTCCGCGGCCTGTCGGCCAATGTCGCGACGCACAACGTGGCGGATGAAGAGGGTGACGCAGGGTCGCTGCTCGAGTATTACCGCGCCCTCTACCGCTTGCGGACAGAGCATCCCGTCATCGGCGCCGGTGTTCTCACGGCACAGTCGAATGCGGGTGACCCAGTGCTGCTGTTCACGAGAACAGAGGGGAGCGCTGTCGCAGTGGTAGCAATCAACTATTCGGCTGCAGCGCAACAGCTCGATGCGGATACCGGTCGCTCGAATACGACGTTCGACGCTTCGTTCGGCGCTTCCGGCCAACGGGTTTCTGACGTAGCGGGGACGCTGCAGATAGACGTTCCGGCCCGCTCGGCCGTCGTCTACGTCAGCCGGCCCTAGTCCTCGCCAAGCAGCCACTCGAGCTGGTCGAGCACCCGGGCACGCCATGCCCGTTCGCTGTGGTCGGCCCCTTCGTATTTCCTGAACCGGAAGTCCCGGTCTTCGACGAGGCCCTGCTCGTGGAACCACTCGAGGACCGGTGCGTGATCGACTTCGTAGGTGGCATCGAGCGTCTCGGTGCCGTAGTCGAAGAAGAAACGCCCGCCCGCGATCGTGTCGCCGCCAGCGATATCACGAGCGATGTAAGGCGTCGGGTCGAGTGCCTGCGGATCCGGCTCGGAAGGCCCGGCAAACATACGTTCGTTGAGCGCGAAGTGGCTTGACACGCAGCCGCAGGCACCAAACACGTCGCCATGATTCTTGACGAGGTAGTAGGACAGCAGGCCGCCCATCGACGAGCCCATCGCGGATGTATTGCCGGGGCCCGTCAGCGTGCGGAATTCCGCATTGATGCGCGGCATCAGTTCCTCGGTGAGGAAGCGCGCGTACCGGGGGGCGTCATGCCAGGGCGAGTATTCGAGTCCACGCCGTGCGGAACTCCAGGCACCGACGACGATCGCCGGCTCGAAGCGGCCGGCATTGGCGCCGCGCATCATTGCCTCATCGATTCCCCAGTCCACACCCCAGCTCGCGATGCGCGGATCGAACAGGTTCTCGCCATCGCTCATGTAGATGACGCGGTAGCGTTTATCGGGATTCTCTTCGTAGCCCGGTGGCAACCAGATGACAACGTTGCGAGATTCGTCGAGATATTCAGACGCGACATCGTGCCAGTAGACCAGGGTGCCCAGCACGCCTGAGCCGGGCAGGTCGGCCATGAACGGCGCGTCGTCGGGCGCCTTGAACATGCCGCCGCCGATACGGTAGACGACGGATTCCAGCGGCTCGAGCCGGACCGCGATCCTGCCGAGGCCGTGATCAACGACGATGGCATTGTCGGCACCGCCGTACAGCTGTTCCTCGAGCGCCCGGCGTCCTGCATCGAGGCCCAGCGCCGCGACAATGTTCGCAGGCACGTCAATGACAAGTTCCTGCGCCTCGCTCGCATCGAAATTGCTGATGACGATCAGCTGCTCGGAGCCGCTCCAGCGTGCAAAGGCAAACACGCGGTCGTTGTCGACGGGGATGTGCGCGTAGTCACCGGTCAACGCGACGTTCTCGGCGCTGAGCGTCATCAGGCGTTCATAGAAATCGCGCAGGGACTTCTCGTCCTTGCTGAGCGCACCGCCATCGAATTGCCCGTCATTCATCCAGCGCTGGTGTGCGGGTACGCCCCAGTAGTCGTACTGCGTCGTTCGTAGCTTGGGCGGCTGGTTGAAGTTGGCGTCATTGAGGTCGCCTTCCTCGCCGACCTCCTGCCCGAAGTAGAGCATCGTTGGCGACCGGCTGATCAGTGCCGAGACGACCATACCGGGTTTGCCAAGGTGACCGTCACCGACGAAGTTGGCGCTCGCGATCCGCTCCTCGTCGTGGTTTTCGAGGAAATGCAGCATGTGTTCCTCGATGTCCAGCACCTTGGCGTGCACGGGCGCAAGCGTGTCGGTCGAGGCCTTGCCCTGCATGACGGGCTTGAGTGCATCGTACAAACCGACCTTGTCGTACAGGTAGCCCATGCGGCCGAGTTGCAGGTAGTCGCGGTAGAGGTCCGGGTTGTAGACCTCGGCGAGCAGGAATGCGTCCGGGTTTATCCGCAGGATGTTCGTGTTCAGGTAGCTCCAGAACTCGACCGGGACCATCTCCGCCATGTCGTAGCGGAAGCCATCGACGCCTTTCGCGAGCCAGTACTCCGTGATCTGCCGGTATTTCAGCCAGCTGTCGGGCACGTCCTTGTCCGCCCAGAACGCGACATGCTCGGCATTGCTCCAGTCACGGGCGTTATCGGGCAGGCTGTCGAAGGCATGGCTGCCGTCAGGCCGCACGCCGTGGTTGATCTTGACGGTCTCGAACCAGTCCATGAACTCGGGCTTGGCGACGCGCGCGCCGTTACCGGTCCATTTCGCCGGCGCTTCGTCGAAATGCCCGTCGTTCAGTGGGTGTTGTTCGCCGCCGAGCGGCCGGTAGTGCTCCGGGAAGTCCGGGAGTTCGAAATCTTCGCCAACGACGTAGTAGAAGTTGTTGTCGCGTGCCCACTCGACCGACGTGTCGTCATTGGCGCCGAAATCGTCGACACCATCAGGACGACTGATCGATTCGTAGCGCCGCGCAACGTGGTTCGGCACGATGTCGATGATCACCTTCATGCCGTTGGCATGCGTGCGCCCGATCAGGGCTTCGAACTCCTCGAGGCGCCGCGCCGGATCGTCGGCGAGGTCGGGATTGACGTTGTAGTAGTCCTTTACGGCGTACGGGGAACCCGCGCGTCCCTTGACGACATCCGGGTCATCGTCGCTGATGCCGTATGCCGAGTAGTCACCGACGAGTGCGTGATGCGGCACACCCGTGTACCAGATATGGCTGACACCGAGTTCACGGATGCCCTGCAGTGCCGCGGTCGTGAAGTCGCTGAACTTGCCCACACCGTTCTCTGCAATCGTTCCCCAGGGCTTGTTGGTCGTGTTCCTGTTGCCGAAGAGGCGTGTCCAGACCTGGTACACGACGGGTTTCCCGCCGGCCTCGATCGTGCCGTTGACTTCGAGTTTCGCCGGGCCATGGTCCCAGCGCAGCCAGGCAGTCAGCGTGTCCTGCTGCTTGCGCGCCTTGACGGGGTTGCCGTTGAACGTGACCGTATCCGCCGGTCCGGTCCAGTTGTGAATGACCAGCTCGATGTCCCGGACGGCCGGCATGCCTTCGTAGCTGCCGCCCTTGCGGAGAAATTCGATGCGGAGCGCGTCGCCGACGTGTTTGGCGTCGAACTCGAGGAGTTCGTAGTTGCCGTCTTCGATGCTCGTGCGACTCTTGCCGTCGTCGTCGTACATGCGGCCGGACGCTTCCCGCACGGACGCGTCGGCGTAGTAGTGCAGCGTTAGTCGCTCGCTCGAATAGTCCTGCGTTGACTGGATCGGCGGTGTCATCGGGATAAACGAACCGGCACGCACGAATACGGGGATCGTCCGCAGCGTCACCGGGACATCGACCCGGTTCCCGCCCTCGTAGCGCTGGTCCGTCCAGAAATCGAACCACGCTCCGGGGGGAATAATCGTGTCGACCGTGTCGACGCCCGGGTCCGTGACGGGCTTGACGTAGAACGCATCGCCCCAGAAATACATGTCCTTGAAATCGATCAGCCACGGCATCGATTCGTCTTCGAAGAATGCCGGCCTCATCAACGGCATTCCGGTCGTGCTGTTCTCCCAGGCCAGCGTGTAGTTGTAGGGCATCAGCCTGTAACGCAGGTCGATGAATTCGCGCACGATGTTGCGCGTCTTGCGATCGTGAAATACGGGCTCCGCCGCGATGTGTTCCTGCGCGTGCGGACGATAGACGGGCTGGAACACCCCGTACTGCAGCCAGCGAATGTACATTTCCCGATCGAACGTCTCGCCGCCGGCAAAGCCGCCGAGATCCGAGTGCATGTACGCGAGCCCGAACAAGCCACCTTGCAGCGCCAGTTCGACCTGCGGCTTGAGGCCATCCCATGCGCGGCTGACGTCGCCGGTCCACGGCACGACGCCGTAGCGCTGGGAGCCCACGAAACCGGAGCGCATCATGCTCATCGAGCGCATGTCGGGGTATTTCTCGACCTGGCGCTCGTAGACCATGCGCGCCCACTCGTGGCCGTAGGCGTTGTGGACTTCGTCACCGCTTGCCTCGATGCCGGTCGCCGAAAGCCGGTGCAGCGCATCGCCGGGATGGACCTCCGGTTCGCCGAGGTCACCCCACGTCGCAGCGATACCCTGGTCAAACAGCATTGCGTAGGGCTGCCAGAACCAGTCGGCCGCCTTCTCGTCGAAGACGTCGATCAGGCCCGTATTGCCGAAGTAGAAATCGAAGCGGTAGGGCTCGCCGTCAGGCGTGCGCGCCAGTACCTCGTTGTCGACGGCATCCTGCCAGCGATTGGAGGTGCTGAGAATGAAGGGCTCGGTGACGGCGATCGTCCGGACCCCGTCGGCCGCGAAATCGGCCACCATGTCTTCGGGCGTCGGCCACGCCTCACGATCCCAGTCCAGGTTGCCCATGTGGCCCTTGATGTCCGGGCCGAACCAGTAAATATCGAGGACGATCGCGTCGAGCGGAATCTTGAGTTTCCGGAAGCGCCGTACGACATGGCGCGCTTCCTTCTCGGAATGGTAGCCAAAGCGGGATGCGAAGTTGCCGAAGGCCCAGCGCGGCGGTAACGGCTGCCTGCCGGTTACGTCGGTGAAGTTCCCGATGAGTTCCGGGTACGTGTTCCCGGCAACGACGATGTAGGAGGTCCTGCCGCCGACGGCTTCGAACTGGAGCACGTCGGGTTCCGTGTGGCCGATATCCAGCCAGCCACTGGCCGAGTTGTCGAACACGATCATGTACCTGTCCGACGACATGATGGCCGGCAGGCTGTAGTACATCTGGTTGGACTCGGTCGTGTAGCCGTAATGTGCCTTGTTGTACAGGGGCATGCGCTTGCCGCGGCGGTCCATGCCGAGCACGCGTTGGCCGCCGCCAAGAATCTTCTCTCCGTCCTCGAGGACAAAGCGGAAGCCCCGCTCGTTCTCGTTCGCGAAATAGCCCTGCTCTTCCTCCACGAGCGGCTTGCCATCGCGCAGGAAGGCAACCTTAAGCGTTGCCTTGTCAAGCACGGCGGTCAGGCCGTCTGCTGCGAAGGACAAGGTCTCGTCCGTTTCGCTCAAGCTCGTCGCAAACTCGCGGTCCCGCGGCGCCAGGGCGAAAGAGGGCAGTTGCGTTACGCCCTCTTCGAGGTAGTGCACCTCGAAAGCGGCGTCGTCGACGGCGGCGATGCGCAACGTTCCCCGCGTGGTTGCGACCGTCAGCGTAGCGTTCGCCGCCTCATGGCCCTGGTACTCGCCAAACTCCGCCCAGGCGCTGCCCGCCGCGAGTAGCGTGAGCAGTACTGCGCCAATACGTTTCACGGGCGGCTCCTTTCCTGGTGATCGATTTCAAGCAGCAGGACGGATCTCTCCCCAAGCTCCACGGAGTCACGCAGGTCGAGTGTGTCGTCGTCCAGGACATTGCGTGCGCGAGTCGCTCCCTGCAGCCGCTCATCGAAGCGTGTGAGGTCGACATCCACCTCGTCTTCGCCGAGGTTGAAGATCACCATGACGGTCTCGTCGTCGTCGTAGCGAAAATAGGCGTACACATTGCCCATCGGCGTAAATTGCATGAGCTTGCCGTGGTGAATCACGTTTTTTTCTTTGCGCCATTGCAGCAATGCGCGCACGAATTCCCGGGCCGCGCGCTCCCGGTTATCCAGGCCCTTGCCCGTGAACGCGCTCGCTTTGTGATCAGGCCAACCGCCCGGGAATTCCGCCCGAATCGCGCCGTGGCTGTCTGTTCCCGGGTGCGACATCTGGATCTCGGTGCCGTAGTAGACCTGGGGAATGCCGCGCATCGTCGCGTAGAACACCATGGCCATGCGCCACAGGTCTTCATCCTCACCGACCTGGGTGAATAGCCGGCTCATGTCGTGGTTGTCCGGCATGATGACGAGGTTCATGGGCTCGGGATACAGGTAATCGTGGCCCAGCAGTTCGTACACGGGCGTCCAGACGCTGCCCCAGGGCGGCTCATCCGAGGTCAGTACTTTCTCAAGGGTGATCTGCAGGGGAAAGTCGAATACGCCCGGCAGTGAGGACACGTAGCCATCGGCGTTCTGCTTGCCACGCTGCCAGTACGAGACCACGTTGGGGCTGGCACTCCATTCCTCGCCGACCATGTTGAAGTCGGGGTATTCCTGCATGATGCGGTGGCTCCACGCGGCCATGAAGTGCTTGTCGGGATAAGGGTAGGTGTCCTGGCGGATGCCCGAGAGCCCCGCGTATTCGATCCACCAGATCGAGTTCTGGACCAGGTAGTCGGCGAGCAGGGGGTCACGCTGGTTGAGATCCGGCATCGTTTCCACGAACCAGCCGTCGGCATGGGCGGCCTTGTCAAACTCGGAGGCGTAGGGGTCCTGGTTGGTCGTGCGGGCATGCACCGTGATCTCGCGCGTGTCCGGATTGTTGAGCCAGGTGCTGGTCGGCATCTCGTCCACCCACCAGTGCTCGCTGCCCGAGTGGTTCGCGACCATGTCCATGATGATGCCGATGCCCTTGCCGCGGGCCTCGTCGACAAGGGCACGATAGCTCTCATTACTGCCGAAGCGCGGGTCCACCCTGTAATAGTCGGTGATGGCATAGCCGTGGTAGGACCATCTGTCCATCGCGTTCTCGAGGACCGGGTTCAGCCAGATCTGCGTGAAGCCCATCTCCGCAATGTAGTCGAGATGCTGGCGGACACCTTCGAGATCACCGCCGTGCCGTCCGTAGTCGTCGTCACGAGCGAGCCGGTCGGTGTAGCCATCGACGTTGTCGTTGGCAGGATCGCCGTTGGCGAAACGATCGGGCGTAACCAGGTATATGACGTCGCTGCTGTCGTAGGTACCGACCCGGCCCGGCTCACGTTCCCGCAATTCGTAGCGCTGGACAAGCTGTTCGTCGCCGTTCGTATAGACGATATCGAACGTGCCGGGATCCGCGGCGCCAATGTCGAGATAGACGAACAGGTAGTTGGGGTTGTCCCCTCGCTCGACGCGCGCAATCGAGACTCCCGGTGTGGGGACGCTCGGCGTGAACTCCGCCAGGTCGTCACCACGGACCAGCAGTTGCAGTTCAGGGTGTTTGAACCCGGCCCACCAGAACGGCGGTTCAACGCGATCGATGCCGTCGTCGGCCACGGTGTGTGATTCATCGGCCGAACAGGCCGCAAGTAGCAGGAGCCCTGTCGCAATTACGAGGTTTCGTTTCATGTCACCACCTTAGGTCTTGGGAACAAATATAAGCATTTGGCGCTATTTCCGGGGATGAATACGTTTGCAGGAAGCCCGTTGAAATTCAATGAATTGCTAGAATCGACCGAATGCCAGGACGACTCCCCACAATGTACGCGGCCGCGACCCTGTTCACCGCCATCACGCTGTTGATCGCGGGCTGCTTCCCGTCGGCGGGCGTGTACTCGCCGGACGGTGCCATCGAGGTCAGTGTCAGTATCGATACCCGGGGTCGTCCCGGGTACGAGATTCGTTACCGGGGTAAGAGCATCGTCGGCTGGTCCCGGCTGGGCATCGAGTTCCTGGACGGCGGAACCGGTGAGGCCCGGTATCGAATCGCGGCTATCGAGCGCGCAACGTACGACGGGACCTGGGAGCAGCCCTGGGGTGAGCGCCGTGTCGTGCGTGACCGGCACAACGAGATGCTCGTCAGCCTGGCGAGTGCGAAGGGGCCGGATTTCCGGGTGCGCATCAGGGTCTTCGATGATGGCACGGGCTTTCGCTACGAAGTGGACGGCGACGGCCCGGTCGCGATCAGGGCCGAATTGACCGAAATCAACCTGAAGGGCCCGGCGTCAGCCTGGTGGCAACCGGCGGACGGCAAGGTCCGCTACGAGCACCTGTACGGGAAAACGCCACTCGGGGATATGGACGCCGCGCACACGCCCGTGACCGTTGTCCGGGACGACGGCGTGCACATCGCCGTTCACGAGGCGGCGCTTGTCGACTACGCCGCCTACGCGCTGACGCCAACGGCAAACGGTGGATTTCGGACGAGGCTGCGTCCCTGGTCGCGCGGTATTGCCGTAAGCACGACGCGACCCTTCGTGACACCCTGGCGCACGATCCAGGTTGCCGACCACGCCAGCGGGCTCCTGAACTCGGACCTGGTGTTGAATCTCAATGAGCCGAATGCCCTCGGCGACGTGTCCTGGGTTCGGCCGGGCAAGTACGTGGGCATCTGGTGGGAGATGCACCTCGGACTCAAGACCTGGGAAGAGGGGCCACGCCACGGCGCAACCACGGAGAACGCGAAGCAGTACATCGACTTCGCCGCGGACCACGGTATTGAGGGTGTGCTCGTGGAGGGGTGGAACCAGGGATGGCACGGGCCGTTTAGCTACACCGAAGCCTACGACGATTTCGATCTCGAGGGCGTTGCTGCCTACGCGCGCGAGCGCGGGGTGTACCTGATCGGTCACCACGAGACCTACGGCGACGTGCCGTCCTACGAGGCACAGATGGATGCTGCGCTGGACGTGTTGGCGCGTGCCGGGATCCCCCAGGTAAAGACAGGCTATGTTGCCGATGCGGGCCGGTTACTGGGTCTTGGGGCGAACGGCGAGGAAGCGCACGTGTGGCACGACAGCCAGTACCACGTCGACCACCTGCTGCGCAACGTGCGGGCGGCCGCCAGGCGCCGCGTGGCGGTCAATACGCACGAGCCCGTCAAGGACACAGGTCTGCGTCGCACGTATCCGAACTGGCTGACCCGGGAGGGCTCGCGCGGACAGGAGTTCGCCATCTGGGGCCAGGTGCCGAATCCGCCCGAACACACGGTGATACTGGCGCATACCCGAATGCTCGGCGGGCCCATGGACTTTACGCCCGGCATGTTCGATCTGCACCCGGTTCGCGAGGGCATACAGAAGCGCATCCAGACGACGCTCGCGAAGCAGCTCGCACTGTATGTTGTGCTGTACAGTCCGATGCAAATGGTTCCCGACCTGCCGGAGCACTACCTGGCACGGCCCGACGCCTTTCAGTTCATCGTCGACGTGCCGACCGACTGGGAAGAATCCATAGCCCTCGACGGTGCGGTCGGTGACTTTGTCGTCGTTGCGCGGCGTGAGCGCGGCGGCGCGGACTGGTACCTGGGAGCGATCACCGACGAGGAAGCGCGCAACGTATCGGTGCCGCTCACCATGCTCGACGACGGCATCACCTACGTTGGCGAGATTTATCGTGACGGGGATGCGGCGCACTGGGAAGATAATCCATACGCGATTGAAATCGAACGCAAGTTACTCACGCGGGATTCCACGCTTGAACTGCAACTGGCCGCCGGGGGTGGGACTGCGGTCCGATTCAGGCCACAAGAAGAGGCATTAAAAGAATGAAACAAAAGCCCGTCTTAAGTTTTTGGCAAATCTGGAACATGTGTTTCGGATTCCTGGGTATCCAGATGGGATTCGCGCTGCAGAATGCCAACGTCAGCCGGATCTTCCAGACCCTGGGCGCATCGGTCGACGAGATCCCGATCCTCTGGGTCGCGGCGCCACTGACCGGGCTGATCGTGCAGCCGATCATCGGCTACATGAGCGACCGGACCTGGAACAGTCTCGGTCGTCGGCGCCCCTACTTCCTCGTCGGTGCGATTCTTGCGTCGCTGGCACTGTTCGTCATGCCGAACTCCCCGTACCTGTGGTTCGCCGCCGGCATGCTATGGATCATGGACGCCAGCATCAACGTGTCGATGGAGCCGTTCCGGGCATTCGTGGGCGACATGCTTCCCGAGAAACAACGCACGTCCGGGTTCGCGATGCAGACGTTCTTCATCGGCATTGGTGCGGTCATTGCATCCGCGCTGCCATGGGTCATGACCAACTGGCTCGACATCAGCAACACGGCCCCGGCCGGAGAGATCCCGGAATCCGTCAAGATCGCTTTCTACGTCGGTGGCGCGGCGTTCCTGCTGGCCGTGTCATGGACCGTGTTCAGCACCCGGGAGTACACGCCCGAACAGCTCGCCGAATTCGACGCTGCACGTCCGGCCGATCACGTGGTTGACGACACGTCATTGCGGGCGGCATCGAAATATCGCAACGGCGGAATTGTGTGGCTGCTCGTCGGGGCGGTGTTCCTTCTCTGGATCACGCGGGGCGGCCTCGACAAGGAGCTCTACATACTTGCCGGCGGCATCGCGGTCTTCGGCGTGTTTCAGATTCTCGTGGCCCTGTTTCAGAACAAGGGAGCGACGAGCAACGGCTTCTACGAAATCATGCATGACCTGTTTCACATGCCGCGAGCCATGCGGCAGCTCGCGGTCGTGCAGTTCTTCTCGTGGTTCGCGATGTTCGCCATGTGGATCTACGGGACGTCCGCCGTCACCAGCTACCACTTCGGCGCGACCGACGTGACCTCGGCGGCGTACAACGACGGTGCGGACTGGAATGGTGTGCTGTTCGGCTCCTACAACCTGTTCGCGGCACTGGCGGCCGTCGTGATCCCGTTCGCCGCCAATCGCCTGGGTTGCCGCATGAGTCACCTCGTCAACCTCGCCCTCGGCGGGCTTGGGTTGATCAGCTTCTATTTCATAAGAGATCCCTACCTGCTGCTCATCCCGATGGTTGGGGTCGGCTTCGCCTGGGCTTCGATCCTGTCACTGCCCTATGCGCTGCTGTCGAACAACCTGCCGTCTCACAAGATGGGCGTGTACATGGGTATCTTCAACTTTTTCATCGTTATTCCCCAGCTGGTGGCGGCGAGTATTCTCGGCCTGCTGCTGCGCGAGTTGTTCGATCTGCAGCCGATCTTCGGCCTGGTCATCGGCGGCGTGTCCCTGCTGATCGCCGGTGCCGTGACGCTGCTCGTCGACAAGTCGGCGGAACCCGCGGCATGAAGCGCTTCTCGGTCATTGCCTGCGCCGCGTTGCTTGGAGCCTGCGCGACAGCGCCAGGCTCGGACAACGCGCCACGCGAATACTTTGGCACGCTGGAACCGTTCGCGTCGGAGGCCGTGTATTTTCTCCTGACCGACCGCTTCGTCGATGGCGATCCGGCCAACAACTACCCGGAGCAGGGCGGTGGACCGGAGACGCGCACGTTCGACCGGCCGATTCACGTGCCCGGCTACGAACCCGCGAACATCGGCTACCTCGGTGGCGACTTCAAAGGCGTACTGGACAACGCCGGGTACATTGCGGACATGGGGTTCACGGCGGTCTGGACGACGCCGATCGTCGACAATCCGGACGAGGCGTTTACCGGAAGCCGCGTGCCGGGCAGGGGGCCGGGCGGTGATCGCGGCAAGTCCGGGTTTCATGGCTACTGGGGCGTGAACTTCTTCGAGGTCGACGAACACCTCGTGTCGGACGGGCTCGACTTCGCGGGCTTCACGCGAGCGCTGCGCAACGAATACGAACTGAAGTACGTCCTCGACGTCGTCTGCAACCATGGCTCGCCCGCCTACACGATGCCCGCTGACCAACCGAAGTTCGGTGAGCTGTACGACGCGGCTGGTGAGCTGGTCGCGGATCACCAGAACCTGCATCCGACAGAACTGGACGCAAAGAATCCGCTGCACGCGTTCTATAACCGGGAGCCGGGGCTTGGCGAGTTGTCGGACCTGAACCAGGACAATCCCGACGTGCTCGAGTATTTCGTGGCCGCCTACTCACAATGGCTGGACCAGGGCGTTGCGGCATTCCGGATCGATACGATTGCGCACATGCCACACGCGTACTGGAAGGCATTCAGCGACCGGATCCGTGAAAAACGCCCGGGGCTTTTCATGTTCGCGGAGAACTTCGACTACGACGCCGCCGATATTGCGCCGAACACCTGGCCGGAGAACGGGCGGATCAGCGTCCTCGATTTCCCGGGCAAGCAGGCGATGAACCGCGTATTTGCGGACGGTGCGGGTTACGGCGAACTGTCCGCCTACCTGCACCTGGATTCGGGCCTCTATGACAATCCGTACGACCTGATGACGTTCTACGACAATCACGACATGGACAGGATGGCAGCCGACCAGGATGGTTTCATCGATGCCAACAACTGGTTGTTTACAAGTCGCGGTATACCCGTCGTCTACTATGGTTCGGAAATCGGCTTCCAGGCGGGGACCAACGAGCACACCGGCAACCGCAATTACTTCGGCCAGGAGAACGTCGACCGTGCAAAATCGCACCCGATCCATGCGGCACTGACCCGCATCGCGAACATCCGCAAGAACTCGGTGGCGCTGCAGCGGGGCCTGCAGGTCAACGCACTGCTGCGCCACGATATCGCCATGTTCTTCCGCGTCTACGAGAAAGAAGGAGCCGCGCAAACGGCACTGGTCGTACTTAACAAGGGCGATGGCCCGACCGCGGTTGACGTGACGCAACGCCTGAGCGCGGGCACGTGGACCGATGCGTTTACGGGCGAGAGCTTCCTGGTCGAGAACGACGACGCGAGCTTATCGGTCAGCGTGCCGCCGCACGGTGTTCGCGTGTTGCTGTTCGAACAGCCAGTGACGAATGCCCGGCTGCTGGGCGAGTTGGATCGGCTGCAGGCTAAAGCGCGCCGCACGACGCCCTGACGACAAGGCGGGGCACCATCAGGGAGGACTCGACCGGCGTACCCTCGATAAGGCCGACGATGCCATGCACGAGGGCTTCGGCGGCCTGTCGAATATCCTGGCGCACCGTCGTCAGGGCCGGTGTGACATGTCCGGCGAGCGAAATGTCGTCGAAGCCGACGACCGCGACGTCCGCCGGAATAGCATAGCCGTTGTCCTCGAGCGCCCGCATGGCGTCGATCGCGATTACATCCGTGACCGCGAATATGGCATCGAAGGCCTCGCCGCGTTCGAGCAGGGTGAGAACGGCTCGATAGCCTTCTCCCTCGGAGCTCATCGCACCGACTCGCAGGTTGTCGACGAACTCGATGCCTGCCTCGTGATGCGCCTTGCAATAGCCGTCGTATCGGGAGGCCAGTTCCGGCGAGCGCCGTGATGTACTGCCCAGGAAAGCGATGCGCTTGCGGCCCTGGTCGAGCAGGTGGCGCGTTGCCTTGTAGCCGCCGTCAACGTTGTCGCAGCCGATCGAGTGTCCGGGCTGATCGTCGATCCTTGGACCCCAGATCATGAAGCGTGTATTGGCGCGCGCCAGTGCCGAGAGCTTCTCGTGATAGGTCACGTAGTCACCGTAGCCGAGCAGGATGAGGCCGTCTGCGCGATTGCTTGCCTGGTACTCGATATGCCAGTCGTCGGTCAGTTGCTGCATCGAGATGAGCACGTCGTAGCCGAGTCCGGCCGCCGCGCGCGTGATGTAGCCGAGCATCGACAGGAAGAACGGGTTGATTTGCGCGTCTTCGCCCTCGGTTTCATCGAAAAGGAGTAACGCGATCGTGTTGCTCTGCTGCGTCCGCAGTCCCGCGGCATTGCGGTTGACAAAATAGTTGAGGTCGCGCGCGATCTTCTGGATTTTTTCCCGGGTGTCGGCGCGAACCAGCGGCGAATTGCGCAGGGCCCGGGAGACCGTCGCCTGTGAGACACCCGCGAGTTCCGCGATGTCGCGTGATGTCGGGTTCTCGACTTTCATCAGGGTTGCTCGCTGCCGTCGGCCGCTGCCGAACGCGGCACTGACGTAATGCCGTTGTCGTGTCGCGGAAAGTCGTCGGCGACAATCGTTTCGAGGTAGCCATGCCACGCTGCGTAGCCAATGACCGGCACGATGACGATCAAGCCGACGAAGGCCGTGGCAACACCGATCAGCAATGACAGGACGATGATCGACAACCAGATGATCATGGCTCGCTTGTTGCGCAGCACGGCGTTGATCGAGGTCACGATGGCCGTAATGCTGTCGACGTTGCGATGCATGATCATGGGCAGAGAGAACGCGCTCGCCGAAAATGTAACCGCCGCGAAAACGGCGCCGACGGCCGAGCCGAACCCGAGGTACATCACCCAGTCGTTGAAAGAGGGACTGCCATCGGTGGGGAAGAAGACGCTGACCATGACGGCAGCACGCGCCCAGACAAGGAAGATCACGAGTAGCGCCAGCGCGAAGATCATCTCGTTGCCGAAGTGGCGTTTCCAGGCGGCTCGCGCGCTGCGTGCCATGAGTGGTTGCTGGCCGCGCTCGAGCTGCGCGCTGATCGCGTAGAGACCGATGCAGGTAAGCGGGGCCAGGAATACGAAGCCACCGATCATCGCGAACATGAACCACTGGCTGCCACGGAACCAGGCGAGCAGGCAGACGATACCGATCAGGATGGCAACGGTCAGGCCATAGGCCATGCTGTGTTGCGGTGCCCGCACCAGGTCCCGGATGCCGAGCCGCACCCAGCGAAACGGGGCCCACGGCGAGAGCTTTCTGCAGGGTGCCACAAAGGGCATTTCTTCGTGATTGCGTTCTACTTGCGCTGGCATGACCTGGTCCCCCTCCTGGTCGAGCTAATCCGGATCTGGCACGAGTTCCTTGTACAGGGCAATCGTCTTCCTGACAGTGTCTTCATTTCGGAACGCCGTTGCAATGCGTTCACGTGCTGCCTTACCCATTCGTCGACGCAAGTCATTGTCACGATAGAGTTTTTCGATCGCATCGGCCAGGCCCTGGGCATCCCTGGGTGGCACGACGAACCCGGAAACGCCATCTTCAACGAGTTCGGGACTGCCGCCGCTGTCCGTGACCACGGGGGCAACCTCGTAGACCATCGCCTCGATGATCGCCCGTGCCAGTCCTTCGCGTTTCGTGGACGGCATGCAGAATACATCGCAGGCCGCGCTGAGTTCGGGCGCGTTGGTGACGAAGCCGACGCGATGTATGCGTGCCTTTACGGGGCTTCGCTCGATACGTCGCGTCAACCTGGCCGCATCCATGTGGCCGACGAGCATGAGATGGACGGGCAGGTCCCGTGGCAGCCGTTCGATCGCTTCGACCAGGTAGTCGATGCCTTTGCGCGGACGATAGTTCGCCGTGCAGCCGACGACGAATGCGCCTGCCGGGATGCCGTACTCGGTGAGGTCCGCCGGTGTCGCGGTATACCACTCGAGCTTGTGGCCCTTGTGAATCGTAACGGGCCGCTCGGGTGGCATGCGCAGAAAAGCGGGCTGCATTTCGAGGAAATAGCGACGGATCGCGTCTGCCACGCAGATAATGCGATCGATGCGCGGGTTGAGGTAGCGCATCCATGACATCGGGTCGAGGAAGCTCACGGCACCGACGATGCCGCGGTAACAGACGACTTTGACCGGGAGGCCCTTGCACGCACGCAGGCCGTTGCTGACGGCCTTGTTATTGTACGTGTGCATGATGTGATAGCGGCCACGCACGAGTTCCTCGCGCAGGGCGGCGATGCCGTCCTTGTTGAAATTGGTCGGCAGGCGGATGTCGACGGTCGGCACGCCGGCGTCGGCCAGGATCTTGTGGTTCGGATGATCGTCAGGGCACACCACCGTGACCTCGATGCCGGCGTTGTGCATGCCGATGAAGGTCGCAATCGACGGTCGATCGGCGCTTTCCGTAATGCACAGGGACCGAATGGGCATCGGCCGGCCTAGCCCTTGTACAGCGGGTTTTCGAGAATACGCACGGCCACCTGTTGCCCGGTCACCGAAAAACAGATGTATTCGTACTTGAGGCCGCTCTGTGCCACGAATTCCTGGAACGCCTTGAACTCGTGCTCCTGCCAGCGGTGGAAATTGTAGTACTCGTCAAACAACACGATGGCACCGGGCTGCAAGCGACTGCCGAGTGCCTCGAAGATGGTCACCGTGGACGAATACAGGTCGCAGTCGACGTGCAGGAAGGCGATCGGGTCGGCGTGTTCTTCCAGGAAGCCTGGCAGGGTCGCATCGAAGTACCCGATCTTGAACTCCACGTTGGCCGGTACCTTGGGCAACTTTTTCTGCGCAAAAGCCCCGACCGGGTTGCCGTTCCAGTATTCCTGGATGCCGTCGAACGAATCGAAGCCATACACGGTGCCGTCGACCCGGGGCGCGATCCAGCGCATGGATTTGCCGCGACCGACACCGAATTCCAGGTGCAGGCCCTCCCGGCGAACCTGGCTCAGCGTGTATTCGACGAGGGCAGGGTGTTTCTCGAAGAAGGGCGCGTCGACCATGTTGGCCTTGATGTAGTCCAGCGTCTGCTGTTTGGCTTCGAGGTTCATGTCGACGAGCAGGTTCGAGGCGTAGTGCTTGAGCATGAAGCGCCGGAAGATGAACTCGCTGAGCGTGCGTTTGAAAAGGGGCATTGTCTCGCTCTTAAAGGGCTGATTTTACGCCGCGTAAGGTATCACAACACGGCGGTCCTGGCCGCCTGTCGATCCATGCGGAATGCGGGAAACGCGACATCACGGCCGGTCATATCGCATTTCGGTTCGTGTGCCGGAATACGCCGGAAGGTGCGCTGCATCACGTTTCGCGGCCCGCAGGCTCCGTAAACTACGGTTCTTATTGTCAAATCGCTCGCCTGATGAACGAAGCCCCGCACACATCGTCGAATCGTGTACTGGTCGTCGACACCGACGCCGGCCAGGTGCAGAAGTACGTCGCCTGCCTGGGCGAGGACTTCGAGCCGGCGAACGCGACCGACACGCTCACCGACCTCGAGAAGGTGCTGCTCGGCGAAGAATCCGATGTCGAGCACAACCCGCGATTCGAAGTCCACTCGCGCAACCAGGGCGACACGGCGCTCGACGCAGTGCGTCATGCGCTCGAAAGGAACCAGCCGTTTGCAGCCGTGTTCCTCGAGCTGGACCTGCCGCCCGGCATAGGCGGCCTGGAAACAGCCCAGCAGATCCGGGCGCTCGATCCGCACGTGAACATCGTGATCGTCTCCGGATCGCCGGATGCGCATCCCGAACACCTGGGTAAAAAAATTCCTCCGGCTGACAAGGTCTTTTTCTTTCGCAAACCGTTCCACGGGGTCGAGTGCAGGCAGCTCGCCGCCGCCTTGTGTGGCAAGTGGCATGCCGATCGGGCGCTGCGCCTCGCCAATGAGGACCTCGAGCGCCGCGTGGAAGAACGCACGGCGGCGCTGCAGAAGATCGCCTACTTCGATATCGTCACGCGACTCCCGAACCAGCTACTGCTCATCGAAGAACTCAAGAACCTGATCAATACGGGCGAAGAAGAAGAGGGCGATACGGTTGTCGTGTTGCTCGATATCGATCGTTTCAGCTTCATCAACGAAACGATGGGCTACGACGCCGGCACGGAGCTGTTGCGTTCCGTAGCCAATCGACTGAGCCGTACCTTCGCTGAAGACAGCGGCGGCGAGAGGGCCATCGTCGGCCGCTCCGGCGCCGATGAGTTCGCGGTCGTGGTACCGGGTGTCGAGTCGGAGATCGAAATTCGAGACCTTGCGGAAATGGTCAAGCAGGCCGTGGAGGAGCCCTTCCTGATCAACGGCCGCGACCTGTTCCTCAAGGTGGCGGTCGGCGTGTCCTGGCATCCGGTTCACGGGCGGGACGCCAAGTCTGTCTTCCGCTGTGCCGAGGCGGCGCTGCATCGTTCCATTCGCAGTATCGACCATGCGATTACCTACTACCACAGCGAAATGCGCTACCGGGCAAGGCACAAGTTCGACCTGGAAGCCGAGCTGCGCGGCGCTATCGATACCGGGCAGATCGTCGCTCACTACCAGCCACAGCAGTCCACGTCCACGGGTGAACTGGCGGGCGTCGAGGCGCTGGCGCGGTGGATACGACCGGACGGCTCCGTCGTCGCGCCCTCCGATTTCATTCCGCTCAGCGAGGAAATGGGCATTTCCGACGTGCTCTTCGAGTCCATCATGCGCACGGTTTGCCGTGACGTAGCGATGTGGCGCAGCCAGGGTGGCTGGGAGATCCCGGTGAGTGTCAACCTCTCGGCCCACCAGCTGCGCAACAGTAACCTGGTGAGCCTGATCAAGGGCATATTGAGCAGTACCGACGTCGACAGGCGGCTGATCAATCTCGAACTCACGGAAACGGTGGTCCTCGAGGACCTGACCATTGCCCAGCCGCTGTTGAACGACCTCGCGTCCTACGGTGTGGGCATTCACATTGACGACTTTGGCACCGGCTATTCGTCGCTGAGTTATCTCGCCCAGTTGCCGGTACAGACGCTCAAGATCGACCGGACGTTCATCGCGCAGCTCTCCGACCCCGATGCTTCTACCAAGGTCGTCGAGGCGATAATCGCGCTCGGCAAGGCCATGGGCCTGGAAGTCGTTGCCGAAGGGGTCGAATCGGCTCAGCAATACGCGGCCGTCAGGCGGCTGGGCTGTGACCTCGTGCAGGGCTATTTTGTCGCCAAGCCGATGCCCGCGAGCCAGTTGCGCGAATGGTGCGGCGGGTACGAGGACACACAGAGCCTGAAACGCGGTCCGACCGTGGTCGACATCGAGAAGGCCCGGTCGTAGCACCGCTCCCTGGCAGCCCCAAAAAAAAGCGCGTACGGCTTGCACCGTACGCGCCTGTTCTTCGCGCAGGCCGAAACCCGGCCTGGCGCTGAGCCGTTTACCGCTCCGTAATACGCAGCACAACGCGCCGGTTCTGCGCTTTGCCTGCAGCCGTCGAGTTATCCGCAATCGGCTCCGATTCGCCGTAGCCGCGGACCGTCATGCGATTGACATCGACGCCGTGCGAGGCGAGATAGTCATGCACGGTCTGGGCGCGTCGGGCGGACAGGCCTTCGTTGTAGTCCGCCGCACCGTCGCTGTCCGTATGGCCGGCAACCTCGACCTTGATGGTCGGGTTCTTGACCAGCGTTGCGGCCGCATCGTCCAGAATGCGCGTCGCACCCGGCAGGAGGCGATCAGAGTTCGTCTGGAAGTTCACACCTTCCAGCGCAATCTCTTCCTTGATTTCGCAACCCTTGATGTCCACCTGCGCACCGGCGCGCGTTCCCGGGCACTCGTCGAGACGATTGACAACACCGTCGCCGTCGTCGTCCAGTTCACAACCGTTCGCATCGACAGGCTGGCCGGCCGGCGTTCCCGGACACTTGTCCTTGTCGTCGGTCACGCCGTCGCCGTCACTGTCGTTCGGGCATCCATTCGGGCCAACGGCAACTCCGCGCGGAGTTCCGGGGCACTCGTCTTTGGAGTCCTTGACACCGTCGCCGTCGCTGTCGAGCTCGCAGCCCCACGCATCAACGCGGGCTCCGGCCGGCGTGTTCGGGCAGTTGTCAGAGCCGTCGGCAACGCCGTCGCCGTCGCTATCGACCCATTTCGGCGTAGCCGGGCCAAACGGGATGTGCAGGCCAACGCTGAACAGGTTGTCGTTCATGTTGCTGTTCAGGGCGGTGTCCATGCGATGCCGCCACTCGCCGCGCAATGCGACATTGGAGTCGAACATGTCGAGCGTGAAGCCGGCGCCGGCTGAGAACATCCCGCCGTCGCGCTCGAGGCCGGTAGCACCGGACTCATTGACTTTAAAGTAGCCGACACCTGCGTGCAGGTAGGGGCTGAAGCGTTCCGCCCTGCGGAATACGCGTTGTACGTCGACACCGAGACCCATGTGTTCCTGGCCCAGGACACCCGGCAGGGTGGCCTTTGCATCGGACGCCGACAGCAGGGCTTCAATGTTGATCCTGTCGTTAAGCACATAACCCAGGCTGAACTGGCCGGCGTTGATCGCGTCTTCGAGCCCGCGTGCCGAGTCATCGTCAACATAGCTGCCCATAACGGAGAAATACGCCTGGCCTTCCTCGGCCTCGGCGTACGCGTTCTGGGCACCTGCAAGCGCAATGACAGTCGCTGCGGCGACGCAGATAATGGTCCTCATAGTGTTGCTCCCTCGTTTATAACCGTCACAATCGGACTCAATTGAATCCGTTGTGACTTCAAAGCTGATTCCACCGTCTATATCGAACATCTGTTGTGATTACTTCTACTGACGGCTCGCCGCAATTCTAACATCTGGATCGCAAATATGCGCAAAGAACAGGAGATTCGCCGGCTCATGCAGACCGGCATGAACGAGACGGATAAACCATCCCGGGCGCTCTCGGCAGTCGGTCGCGCCCGACGCCAGGTTGGCCAGCGCGACTCAATTGCGTTTGCCCTGGTCGGGATCTGGGCCGTACTGGCGCGCCTGTTGGCGCCGGTCTTCGCCTTCTTCAGCGAGAAGCAGGCGCAGACCATTTATCAACAATCCGCAAGAAAGAGGGGAAAGACATGATGGACGACGTCCAGGAGACCTTATGGCAGCCCATGGTCGGTTTATGGACCAAGGTCGCCGAGTTTTTGCCGAATATCGCGGGGGCGGTGTTCCTGCTTATCGTCGGCTACCTTGTTGCGAAGGGGGTCGGGGTTGCGATCGCCAAGCTGCTCGGAAAACTCGGCCTCGACAAACTCACAGAACGATCCGGCGTGGCCTCCGCGCTGCAGGGCACCGGGTTCGAAGCCACGGCATCGGCGATCATTGGCAAGATCGTCTACTGGCTGATCTTCCTGCTGTTCCTGATCGCGGCGGCGGACAGCCTGGGGCTGCCGCGCGTATCCGACACGATCAACGGCTTCGTGCAGTACCTGCCGAAACTCATCGGCGCGATGCTCGTGATCATCATCGGCCTGTTCGCGGCACATCTTGTGCGCACCGCGGTCGAGACGGCGTCGGCGAGCATGCAGCTCGACTACGGTAAGCCGTTGGGCACACTTATCTACATGCTCATCGTGATCGTGGTGGTTTCGCTCGCAATCGGCCAGCTTGAGATTGAGACGGACCTGCTCAACCAGGTGGTGTCCATAATCCTGTTTGCGGTCGGCGCGGCGGTTGCGCTGTCGCTGGGAATGGGCACACGTACAACGGCCGGCAACATCATCGCAGGCTTGTATGCGCGCGACCTGTTCCCGCCGGGGGACAAAATAACGGTCGGGGACATATCGGGCCGGGTTATAGAGGTCAGCACGACAAACACACTGCTGGAACTCGACGACGGTACGACGTACACGTTGCCGAACAGTGTGTTGGTTGACAGCCAGGTTCATACGACCGACCGCCTCTGACGTGAGCGATCGGCGCAGAACGCCGTTACCGAAAGAGTACAGAGCTCTGTCGGATGAGCAGCTTGTCGCGCGTGCGCGCCGCGAGCTGCCGTATCGTACGCGTGCGTACGAGGAACTGATGCGCCGGCATGATCGCCTGATGTTCAGTGTTTGCCTGCGGCTGGTTGGCAACAGGCACGATGCGGAGGACCTGACGCAGGACATCATGCTCAAGATCTTCTCGAGGCTGCACAGCTTCGAGGGGAGGTCTTCGTTCAAGACCTGGATGGTTCGGGTCACGCACAATGCGTGCAAGGACTGGCTGAAGAAGAGGGCAATTTCCAGGCAGTATAGAGACGCGCTCGCGCGCGAACCGCAGGAACAGTCGACGATTGAGTACCGGGAAGACCGCCTGATCGAGCTATTGAAAGAACTTTCCCCCGCCGATCGGGAAATCCTCACGTTGCGCTTTGTGGCCGACCTGAGCCTGCAGGAGATCGCCGAGACGACAGAATTGAGCCTGAGTGCGACGAAAATGCGATTATATCGGGCAATCGACCGGCTGGAGGAACTCGCGGCTGATATTTTGGGCGAAGGCTGGGAGAATGAATAGTGAAGAAAACGAATCGACAAACCAAAGGAGAAAAAGTATGAGTGTTGCAAAGACTTCCGAGATTACAGCGTCATCCTCGAAGAGCTTCGAGGACGCCATGCGTCACGGTATTAGCAAAATGAGCAAAACTGTGGACAATATCGAAGGCGCCTGGGTCAAGGAACAAAAGGTTGTAGTAAAGAACGGGGAAGTGACGGCGTATCGCGTGACCATGAAAGTAACGTTCATCGTCAAGTAATGTGAAGCACTTGCTCAAGAATTAGATTGAAAGACAGGAGATAGAAATGGCAGGTAAGTTTGAAGTTTATAAAGACAAAGCGGGCGAGTTCCGTTTTCGGCTGAAAGCAGGTAACGGCCAGAACATTCTGGGCAGCGAAGGCTACAGCGCCAAAGCCAGCTGCATGAACGGCATCGAGTCGGTCAAGAAGAACTCGCAGAACCCTGATCGCTTTAACAAGAAGACGACGGCGTCGGGCAAGTTCAGCTTTAGCCTGTGTGCTTCCAATGGCCAGTGTATTGGCACGAGCCAGACCTACGCGTCTGAGTCGGGCTGCGACAACGGCATCAAGAGCGTTGCCGAAAGCGCACCGGGCGCAACGACGGACGACCAGACCTAGAGTCCATATCGTTTCGTTTCCGAAACCGGCGGCGCGCAAGTGCCGCCGGTTTTTTTTGCGCCTTTGATTTGGCTTCGATAGGCTGAGCAGCCTCAGTCATCGCCGCGGTTGAAATAACAATGACAAAACGAAGCTGGTCGATCGATTCCCTGGTCCTGATCTTTTCATTCATCGTGTTCGCGCAGCTGCTTTCCTATGTGGTCCCGCATGGCCAGTTCGAGCGTGTGCCGGCGGAGAGCAACCCGGATCGCATGGTGGTCGTGGACGGCACGTTCGCCAGGCTGGCCGGCGAGGACAGCGTGACCTTGCCGCCCTGGCATTTCCTGATGGCGCTGTCCGATGGCCTGGAATCGGCGCAGGGAATCATCTTCCTGATCTTCCTCGTCGGTGGCGTCATTGCGGTGTTGCGCAAGACCGGGGCGATCGACGCGGCGTTGCACGGTGCCGTGGATAAGCTGGGCAAGAGTCCCTGGCTGCTGATCGGCGGTTGCCTGGTCCTGTTCAGCGTCGGCTCGTTCACCATTGGTATGGGCGAAGAGTACGTACCGTTAGTGCCGATTATCGTCACGATGTGCCTCGCCATGCGGATGGACGCCATCGTGGCCATGGGCATGGTGTGGATACCGTATGGCATTGGCTGGGCCTGTGCCGGCATCAACCCCTTCGGCGTGCTCATCGCACAAGATATCGCGAGCGTGCCGCTGACATCGGGTTGGGCGGTCCGCGCCGTCATGATGGTCGCGTTCCTCGCAGTGGCGTTTCACCACATCTACCGCTACGCAATGCGCGTGCAGGCGGATCCGTCGGCGAGCCTCGTGGCGCATGTCGACTACTCCAGCGGCTTCGACGCCCCGGGCGATCTGGCGTTCACGGGTCGCAGGATCGCAATACTCGCGGTGTTCGTGCTCGGACTCGTCGCGTTTGTGTACGGCGTATCGGCACACCACTGGTACATCACTGAACTCAACGCGATTTTCCTCGGTATCGGGCTGATTGCGGCCGTGATAGCCGGCATGTCTGCGGGGGACACGAGCCGCGCTTTTCTTGAAGGCGCGGCGGCGATGACGCCCGCGGCACTCCTCGTCGGCTTCGCACGCACCATCGAAGTCGTCATGTCGGACGGCCAAATCATCGACACGGTGGTCTTCTCCATCGCCGGCCTGCTGGAAGGCCTGCCTGCGGAGGCATCGGCGCTCGGCATGCTGCTCGTACAGACTGTCTGTAACTTTTTCATTCCATCGGGCAGCGGCCAGGCGTTCGTCACCATGCCGATCATGTCACCGCTGGCGACGCTGACGGATGTGCCGCAGCAGACCGCCGTGCTGGCGTACCAGTTCGGTGACGGCTTCACGAACATGATCGTGCCGACCAGCGCCCTGGTCATGGGAGCGCTGGCCCTCGGCAAAGTGCCCTATGCCGCATGGTTCCGTTTCTCGGCGCCGCTGCTATTGAAGTTGTTTGCCCTGGCGGCTGTCTTCCTGGTCGCGTCGATGCACATCGGGACAGCGATGGGTTTTCACAGCTGACCCGGATCGTCAGGTACGTCGGAACCAGGTAACGCCCTGCGGGTCTTTCTCCGCGAGCAGGTCGCCTGTGTTGCAGAGGTAGATCAGGTGCGACAAGGCCTCGCCAGTGGCCATCACGCGGTTGCCGTCGTTGATGCTCGAGTTGAACAGTGCGTCGAAAACATCGACGGCACGCCGCGGTTCATGCAGACGCTCGAGCAGCTTGTCGAGGTTGTCCGTGTGTTCCTTGCGCAGTTGCTCGAGCCTCACATGTGCGCCGCGAAACGGCTTGCCATGAGCGGGCAGAACCAGCACGTCTTCCGGTAGCGCTTTCTCGAGCTTGTCGATCGACTCGAACCACTCCCGCAGCGGGTCTGCCAGCGGTTCCGTCGGCCAGACACTGACGTTCGGCGAGATCGTGGGCAGGATCTGGTCTCCCGAGATCAGGATGTTGCGGTCCCGGTCGTACAGGCAGGCGTGCTCCGGGGAGTGCCCGCGACCGACGATGACCTCCCAGACCTGCCCGGCAAACGTCAGGCGCTCGCCATCCCGCATCCGCCTGTACGACTTCGGCAGTTCGCCCACCACCTTGCCGAACAGGCCGAAGTTCTTTCTGTACAGCGCCAGTTGCGCGTCATCGAACCCGGCTTCCCGGTAGAAGCGGATGGCTTCTTCGGGCACGTTGTCGTGCGTGTCGCCGGCGAGTACACGGCACAGCATGTACTCTTCGCGCGTCATCCAGAGGTCGACATCGAACTCGCGCACGAGCCAGCCTGCGCAGCCTGCATGGTCCGGGTGCAGGTGTGTCGCGATCACGTGCGTTGCCGGTTCGTTGCGCATGGCCGTCGCGAAGGTGCTGCGCCAGACGTCCCGACTCGCCGGAATATCGACACCTGTGTCGACGATGACCCAGCCTCCGCTGTCGCGCAACAACCAGAGGTTGATGTGGTTGAGGGACATGGGCAGTGGCATGCGGAGCCAGGTGATGCCGTCGGCCATTGCCATGGTCTCACCCTCCTGCGGGCGAGACGTGTGTTCATACCGGATCCGGTTCATCGCGGGATACTCGCACGTCAACCTGTTGCGCGCATCTCCTGCAGCGCCTGTTCCTTGACCGGTCCGAAGCCCCTCACGTCGAGATAGGCGCGAACCCGGGCGAGTAATTCGTCGCGGTTGTCGGCATCGAGTGTCGGCAACGCGGCGTTGAGCATATTCTCAAACTCCACGATGAGCTCGCGTTCCATGCGCCGCTCGGCCGTGTAGCCGAAGACATCGAGGGCTGTGCCGCGCAGGCGCTTGAGGCGCGCAAGCACCCTGAACACGGGCAGGATCCAGGCGCCGAATTCGCGTTTCAACGGTCGTCCACGAGCGTCCTTCCGGCCGCCGAGCAATGGCGGAGCCAGGTGAAAACGGAGCTTGGCGGCATTGCCGAAATCCTGCCGAACCGTCTCGAGGAACTCGGGGCTCGACTGCAGTCGCGCGACCTCGTACTCGTCCTTGTAGCTCAGGAGCCGGAACCAGGCCTGCGCGACGGCGCGACTCAGCGCGTCGTCGCCGCCGGTCGCTGCATCCGCCGCACGCACGCGAGCGAGCAGCGCCGTGTAGCGCTCGGCCAACGCCTCGTCCTGGTAGCCGACGAGGAACGCCCGGCGCGCTTCGATCATCTCGTCGAGCGTGTCGTCACGGGCGTCGCGCTCACCGCCGAGCAACCGGTCGATTCGGGCGGGATCGTGCGCGGCGACGCGGCCCCAGTTGAATGCCTGCTTGTTGGCTTCAATCTTGACGCCGTTGAGCTCGATGGCGCGCAGCAGTGCTTCCAGCGACACGGGCACGAGGCCCTGTTGCCAGGCGCAGCCAACCATGATGACGTTTGCATAAATCGTATCGCCCATAAGCCGTGCAGCGAGGCGGCTGGCATCGATCGATGAGAGCCTGTCCGCGCCAATCGCGTTGCCGATGGCGGCGAGGCGTGCGTCGACGCGCAGGTCGGCATCGCGGTGCTGAATGACGTCACCCGTGTGCATCTCCGCGGTATTCACGAGCGCGCGCGTATGTCCGAGCCGGTAGGTAAGCGATGCCTTCGGTGATGAGCTGACGACAAGATCGCAACCGATCAGGGCGTCGGCGCGCGCCGCTTCGATGCGCACCTGGTTGATGTCGCCGGGCTGTGCGCCGATACGCAGGTAGCTCAGCACCGGCCCGAACTTCTGCGCAAATCCCATGAAGTCGAGTTCGGTGGCGCCTTTACCTTCGAGATGGGCCGCCATGGTAATGAGGGCGCCCACTGTAATGACGCCTGTGCCGCCGACGCCGGTAACCAGCAGGTCGTAGCAGGTGTCGATAGCGGGAATCTCGGCGTCGGGCAGTGCGCGCAGCGCGTCATCGAGTTCCCCGGTGTACACGGCCGCGGCCTGTGGCCGCTCAATCCTGCCCTCGACGGTGACAAAGCTCGGGCAGAATCCGTTGACGCAGGAGAAATCCTTGTTGCAGCTATTCTGGTCGATCTGCCGTTTGCGTCCGAACGTGGTCTCTTTGGGAATCACGGACAGGCAGTTCGATTCAACCGCGCAGTCGCCGCAGCCCTCGCAGACGAGCTCGTTGATGACGACAAACTTCTGTGGATCGGCGAGCTTGCCGCGCTTGCGTCGGCGGCGCTTTTCCGTCGCGCAGGTTTGTGCATAGATGAGGACAGTGACGCCCGGTATGTCGCGCAACTCGCGTTGCACGACGTCGAGATCGCGGCGCTGCGAGATGGTGGTTCGGGCCGGGAAGTCGTGCGCGTCGAAGAGCTCGGGTTCGTCAGAAACCAGGGCGATGCGCTCTACACCCTCAGCCCGCACGGCGTGGGCGATGCTCTGCACGGATAACGGTCCGTCGACAGGTTGGCCGCCCGTCATCGCCACCGCGTCGTTGAACAGGATCTTGTAGGTGATGTTTATCCCGGCGGCGACCGCTTGCCTGATCGCCAGCGAGCCGGAGTGATAGAACGTGCCATCGCCGAGATTCTGGAATACGTGCTCACCGCCATTGAACTTGGACCTCGCGATCCAGTTGACGCCTTCACCGCCCATCTGGATCAGGCCGTCCGTGTCACGATCCATCCAGCTCGCCATGAAGTGGCAGCCGATGCCCGCCAGTGCTTTCGAGCCCTCGGGCACCCTCGTCGACGTGTTGTGGGGACAGCCGGAACAGAAGTAGGGGATGCGCGTCGCACCTTCGACGTCGATCCTGGCGCCGCGACGCTGCTCCAGTGCCTCTGCGCGCTGCCGGAAGCGATCGCCGCCCTGTGCAAGGTCCAGGCGGTGGGCAACGATCGGCACGAGTTCCCTGGGCGAGAGTTCCCCGATCCAGGGGACAAGCCGCGCGCCATGTTCGTCTTCCTTGCCAACCAGGCGCTTGGGTTTCCTGCCCGGATAATCGTAGAAATACTCCTTGAACTGGCTTTCGATGATGCCGCGCTTTTCCTCGATGACGAGGACCTCGTCCTTGCCCTGCACGAAGTCCAGGGCGCCCGTGGGCTCCAGGGGCCAGACCATGCCGACCTTGTAGACGTCGAGCCCGATACGCAGGGCTTCGTCCCTGTCGATACCGAGCAGGCGAAGTGCCTCCATCAGGTCGAGGTGGGCCTTGCCCGTGGTGACAATGCCGAAGCGCGCATTCGGTACGTCGAAAATCTTGCGGTCGATCGGGTTGGCCGCGGCGAAGGCGAGCGTCGCCGCCTTCTTTGCCTCGAGGCGTTCCTCGATTTGCGGTCCGGGGAAATCGGGCCAGCGATAATGCAGCCCGCTTGCCGGCGCGACGAAATCGCGCGGGGCTTCGAATTGGCGATAGGGTGGAAGGTCAAAGGACATCGCCGACTCGACCGTCTCGGTAACGGCCTTGAAGCCGACCCACATGCCGGAGAAACGCGACAGCGCGATACCGTACAGCCCGAACTCGAGATACTCGGCGACGTTGGCCGGATTCAGGTGCGGCATCATGAAGGTCAGGAAGGCCACGTCCGACTGGTGTGGCATCGACGAAGAAATACAGCCGTGATCGTCGCCGGCGACAACCAGCACGCCGCCGGTCGGCGAACTGCCGTAGGCATTGCCGTGCTTGAGTGCGTCGCCTGCCCGGTCGACGCCCGGTCCCTTGCCGTACCAGATGCCGAACACGCCATCGACGGTCTTGTTGGGATCGGATTCCACTTGCTGGGAGCCCAGTACGGCGGTGGCGGCAAGGTCCTCGTTAACAGCCGGGAGAAACTCGATATTGCTTTCCTCGAGGAAGCGGTGCGCGCGCCAGAGTTCCTGGTCGACCATGCCGAGCGGGGAACCCCGGTAGCCGCTGATAAAGCCGGCCGTATTGCGGCCAGCGGCCTGGTCGACAGTGCGTTGCATAAGCGCGATACGGACCAGCGCCTGGGTGCCGGTCATGAGGACTCGCCCCGACTCGCGCCGGTAGCGATCAACGAGTTCGTAATTATCGATCATAGCCATGCAGTATCGCCGCAGGCGCGTGAAAAGGGGTGCCTATCATCCCGAAAAAGAGATAAAAAACGGTATACTGTTTCGAAATATCAGGAATAACGGGACAAAATTGACTCTAGATAGCAAAGACCGCCGAATTCTCTCGGAACTGCAGCGAGACAGCCGTCTCACCATGCAGGAGCTGGGCGAGCGCACGGGCATGTCGAGTTCCGCGTGCTGGCGTCGCGTCAAGAGCCTCGAAGAGGCAGGCATCATCGATCGTTATGCTGTCGTCGTGAACCGCAGCAAGGCGGGCTTCGGCTTCTCGTCGGTGGTCCACGTGTCACTGGCGCGCCACGAGCGGGAAAACGTCGACCGGTTTATCCGGGAAGTGCACCGGCATCCCGAGGTGCTGGAATGCCTGGCGACGAGTGGCGAGGCGGATTTCCACCTGCATGTCGTGGTCCAGGATATCGATGCCTATAATGCGTTTCTCGACGAATTCATTTTTCGTCTTCCGGGTGTGTCGCAGGTTCGATCGAATATCGTCCTGAAAGAGATCAAAGCCGACACGGCACTACCGTTCAAATAAGAACAAGGGGAAACCATGAACGCATTCCGCCTTGGCGCCATCGCAGCCGTAACGCTCTTTTCGTCATCCTCGTTTGCCCAGTATGCGGACGTCGGGGCATTCGTAGAACGCGGGATGGAACTCTGGCATACACCCGGCGCCGCAGCCGCCGTGGTAACGGATGAAGCCGTCCTGTTTCGGCAGGGGTTCGGCAAAACAGCAATCGACAATGGCCGGAACGTGGACGAACACACCGCGTTTGCAATCGCGTCGACGACCAAGGCCATGGTTGCGATGGGCGTCCTGATGCTCGTCGACGACGGCAAGCTGAGTCTCGACGATCCGGTTACCCGGCATATTCCCGAGCTGCATTTCGCCGATGGCTTCATGGACCAGGAAATTACCGTGCGCGACCTGCTCGCCCATCGCACCGGACTGCCGTCGACGGACTCGTGGTCTTTTTTCCTGGACATGCCGATTGAAGAGCAGATCCGGCGCCTGCGCTACGTCGAGCGGGCGGCCGGGATTCGGACGTCCAGTATTTACCAGAACACCATGTACGACCTCATGGGTGTCCTGATCAGGAACCTGGACGGTCGCGAATGGGCCGACTACATAGCCGAGGAATTATGGCAGCCACTGGGCATGCACGAGACCTATGCGGCGCGCGGCGACATGCCGGGCGACCAGTCGTTTGTACAGCCGCATTTCTTTCGGGACGACGAGATCGTGAGAACGCCGTTCGACCTGCCCGCGGACGACCGGATGCCGGCGGGCTCGGTCTGGTCGACCATTCACGACATGAGTCTCTGGGCACAGTTCCTGTTGCGAGGCGGCACGACCGCCGACGGTGAGCGACTGGTGTCGGCGGCGCAATATGCAGAGATGTTCGAGCCGACTCAGCTTGCCGCCGCCGCGGATTTCTACCCGACCGTCGAACTGACGCAACCGCACTGGCGTACCTATGCGCTTGGCTGGTTTCAACAGGACTTCCAGGGACGCATGATCGACTTCCACACGGGAAGCCTCGGTGGGCTCGTGGCCATTATCGGGCTCGATCGTGACGCGAAGCGGGCGGTGGTCATGCTCGCCAATCGGGACCATGCCGAGTTTCGGCACGCACTCCTGTGGCACGTCATGGATAACTCGAGCGGGGCTGGCAGGCGCGACTGGAACGCCGATATCCTCGATCTTTACGAACGCAACGCGGCGGCAGCGGCGGCAGAGCAGCAGGACTTCCATGCCCTGCGGCGGAAGGGAACGACAACCAGCGTGCCGCTCGAGGAATTCGCGGGTACCTATGCCAACGACGCGTTCGGCGAGCTCGTGTTCGCTGTGGATGGCGACGACCTGGTCGCCAGCACGGCTTTACAAGAAGTGCGCTTCAGCCACTGGCACGACAACGTCTTCCTCTGGAAATACGAGGATTGGGATTTCGAGATGCTCGTGGAATTCCGTATCGGCTTCGACAACAAGGTCGTCGCCCTGGAGTGGGGCGACGACTCGTTTACCAAGACAGATCGGGAAGCGGCTGACTAGATCGAGTCGATGATCGCGTTCAGCGTCGGACTCGGCCGCATGGCCGCACTCGCGAGTGCATCGTCAGGCCGGAAATAGCCGCCGATATCCACGGCGTGACCCTGGGCGGCCAGCAGTTCCCCGACAATCGCTGCTTCGTTGTCGGCGAGTGCCTGCGCGGCTGCCGCAAACCGGGCCGCCAGACCGGCGTCCTCGTCGTTTGCCGCCACGGCCTGTGCCCAGTACAGCGCGAGGTAGTAGTGGCTGCCGCGATTGTCGATTTCGTTTACCTTGCGCGACGGGCCCTTGTTCTCCTCGAGGTAGCGGCCGTTGGCCTCGTCCAGTGCCTTGGCGATGATGCGCGCGGTCCGGCTGCCTGTCTTGTCGGCGAGATCTTCTATGGAAACCGCCAGCGCGAGAAACTCGCCGAGCGAATCCCAGCGCAGGTGACCTTCCCTGTTGAACTGCTGTACGTGTTTCGGTGCTGAACCG
Organism: uncultured Chromatiales bacterium; assembly: GCA_965368465.1. Taxonomy (GTDB): domain Bacteria; phylum Pseudomonadota; class Gammaproteobacteria; order Steroidobacterales; family Woeseiaceae; genus UBA1847. Next base: position 68,210 of record CBDUMZ010000004.1, on the reverse strand, counting down.
CCGGCGCCTGTTTCATAGAGGCCGCCGCCCGACAGCAGCGGGACGATCGACAGCATCTTGGCGCTTGTACCGAGTTCGAGAATCGGGAAAAGGTCGGTCAGGTAGTCACGCAGGACATTGCCCGTCACGGAAATCGTGTCTGCGCCCGCGCGGACGCGCTCGAGCGTTGCGCGCATGGCATCCACCGGGGACTCGATACGAATGTCGAGGCCCAGGGTGTCGTGATCGGCGAGATAGGTTTTGACCAGGCCGATCAGGTTCCGGTCGTGTGCGCGATGCTCGTCGAGCCAGAAGATGGCTGTGGAACCGGTTGCACGAGCACGTGTCACGGCGAGCTTGACCCAGTCGCGAATCGGCAGGTCTTTCGTCTGGCACATGCGCCAGATGTCGCCTGCGCTTACCGCATGCTCCATGAGCACGTTGCCGTCCTCATCGACGACCGTGACGCTACCGTTGGCCGCGATCTCGAAGGTCTTGTCGTGTGAGCCGTACTCTTCGGCTTTCTGTGCCATGAGGCCGACATTGCAGACGTTACCCATCGTCGTGACGTCAAAGGCCCCGTGCTCTTTGCAGTTCTGCATGATCTCCTGGTAGATGCCGGCGTAGCAGCGGTCCGGGATAACCATCTTGGTGTCGTGCAGTGCGCCGTCCGGACCCCACATCTGGCCCGATGTCCGAATGGCCGCCGGCATCGACGCATCGATGATCACGTTGCTCGGCACGTGCAGGTTGGTGATGCCCTTGTCCGAATCCACCATGGCCTGCTTCGGGCGGGTGTCGTACACGGCCGCGAGATCCGCCTCGATTGCGTCGCGTTGCGCGGCCGGCAGGTTGGCGATTTTCGCGTAGACGTCGCCTATGCCGTTGCTCGCATCGACGCCGATCTCATCGAAGGTGGCGGCGTGTTTTTTGAATACGTCGCGGTAGTAGATGCGGACGCAGTGGCCGAACATGATGGGGTCCGAGACCTTCATCATCGTGGCCTTCAGATGCAGCGAAAACAGGACACCTTCGTCTTTTGCAGCGTCTATTTCGCTGGCGTAGAACGACTGCAGTGCTGCGCAGTCCATAACGCTCGCATCGACGACTTCGTCCTTGAGCACGGGAACGGCTTTGCGCAGCACAGTCACCTTGCCGTCGGCATCGCGGTGCTCGATACGCAGGTTGCCGGGTTTGGCGACGATGGCCGATTGCTCGCTGCCGTAGAAATCCTTGTCGGCCATGTGAGCGACGTGCGACTTCGAATCTGAGCTCCAGGCACCCATGCGGTGCGGGTGCGCTTTTGCGAAATTCTTGACGGCGAGGGCGACGCGGCGGTCGGAATTGCCCTCACGCAGCACCGGGTTGACCGCGCTGCCGAGGACCTTCGCGTAGCGGGCGGAGATTGCCTTTTCGGCCTCGTTGGCCGGTTCTTCAGGGTAGTCCGGGATATCGAAGCCCTGCGATTGCAGCTCCTCGATCGCTGCCACGAGCTGCGGAATCGACGCCGAGATGTTCGGCAGCTTGATGATATTGGCCTCCGGCGTTTTCGCCAGCTTGCCGAGCTCGGCCAGCGCATCGTCGACGCGTTGGTCGGTCGTCAGGTTCTCCGGGAACGTCGCAAGAATGCGGCCCGCAAGCGAGATATCCCGCGTTTCCACTTCGATTCCGGCGGCGTCCGTGAAAGCCTTTACGATTGGCAAAAACGAATACGTCGCGAGGGCAGGTGCCTCGTCTGTCTTCGTGTAGATGATCCTGGCCATGCGCATCCCTTGTTCTTATGTGCCGCAAAATGCGGCGCATTATATAGAGCGCCGGCCCGTATTGCACCGAAACCTACTGCACAGAGGCCCACTGTTCGTCGGTCGCGACCATGGTGAGGACGTCGTACCGGGCGACAATCTCGTCGTCCTGGTTGGTGATTTCGGCATCCCAGCGAACCTCGCCGTAGCCGGTTCCGGCGCGCAGGGTCTTTTGCTTGCAGGACAGCCGCACCCTGAGCGAATCCCCGTAGTTCACCGGTTGGGCGAAGCGCAAGTCGTCGACACCGTAGTTGGCAAGGACCGGACCGAACTCCGGGTCGACGAACAACCCAGCTGCAAACGACACGATCAGGTAGCCGTGGGCCACCCGGCCCTCGAAGAAGGGGTTCTTCGCGGCGGCCTCCTCGTCGGTATGCGCGTAGAACGTGTCGCCCGTGAAGTCGGCGAAATGCTGGATGTCGTCGAGTGTCACCTCGCGGGAATCGGTAACGACCGTGTCCCCGATCGCAAGCTGCTCGAACGTCTTGCGGAACGGATGAACGCCCGGGTCGAGCTGGTCGGCGCCGCGCACCCAGCGGCGGCCAATCGCCGTCAATGTTTGCGGCGAACCCTGGATTGCCGTGCGTTGCATGTAGTGTTTGACGCCGCGTATACCACCCATCTCTTCGCCACCGCCGGCGCGCCCCGGTCCGCCGTGCACAAGGTGCGGCAACGGCGATCCGTGCCCCGTCGACTCGGCCGCACAGTGGCGATTAATGACGACCATGCGGCCATGGTACGCAGCAGTGCCCAGTACCAGTTCGCGCGCCACGCTGTCGTCGTTGCTTACGATCGACCCGGCCAGGCTGCCCTCGCCGAGGCGGGACAGCTCTATGGCTTCGTCGAGACTCGTGTAAGGCAATACCGTGCTGACCGGGCCAAACGCTTCGACCGAGTGAACCGCCTGTGACGACAGCGGGTTTTCGCAATGCAGCAGGGTCGGCATGAAGAATGCGCCCTTGCCGATGTCAGCATCGACAACGTCGAATTCGTCGTGGCCGCCGTAGACGATGTCGGCCTGGCTCGCCAGCGCCTTGACGCGGTCGCGGACTTCGGCACGCTGGCCCTGGCTGGCCAGCGCGCCCATGTCGACGTCGTTGCTGGCCGGGTTGCCGATACGGATCTCGCCCAGCGACCTGGCCAGCGCTTCGACAACCTCACCGGCGATCGGGGCCGGCGCAATGATGCGCCGGATCGCCGTGCATTTCTGGCCCGCCTTGGCCGTCATCTCGCGAGTGACTTCCTTGATGAAGAGGTCGAACTCGGGTGTGCCCGGCAAGGCGTCAGGCCCGAGGATGGACGAGTTCAGCGAATCGGTTTCTGCCGTAAAGGCTACCGAGTCGCTGACGACCCGTGGATGGGCCTGCAGGAACTCGGCCGTGCCCTTCGAGCCCGTGAACGCGATCGTGTCCTGGCAGTTCAGGTGATCGAACAGGTCGCCGACGCCGCCGCAGATAAGCTGCAACGCGCCATCCGGCAGGATCCCCGACGCCTGTATCCGGCGGACCATGAGCTCGGTCAGGTAGGCCGTGCTGGAGGCCGGTTTGACGATCGCAGGGACACCGGCGATCAATGCCGGCGCGAGTTTTTCGAGCATGCCCCAGCAGGGGAAGTTGAAGGCGTTGATGTGAATCGCAGCGCCGAGCTTGGGCGTACAGATGTGCTGCCCGAGAAACGTGCCGTTGCGTGAAATTTGCTCCGGTGGGCCGTCCAGGTAGACGTGGTCGTTGGGCATTTCGCGCCGGCTCTTGCTGGAGAATACGAACAGCGTCGATATGCCGCCGTCGATGTCGACCCAACTGTCGCTCCTGGTCGCGCCGGTCTGCGTCGAGAGCGCGTAGAGCTCCTGCTTGTGCTCCATCAGGTATTGCGCGAGCGCCTTCAGCATCTCGCCGCGTTCGTGAAAGGTGAGCTTGCGCAGGTTCGACCCGCCCACGCGCCTCGCGTGATCCAGGATGCCCGCAAAATCGAGTCCGTCGCTCGTGATGGTGGCGACCGCTTCGCCATCGACCGCGCTGGTCAGTGCGGTGCCGTCTCCGTCGCCCTCGACCCATCGATCCAGCACCAGGTTGCCCAGTTTATTCGTCATACGAAACTCACGATAATTTGAAAAAAACTGTATCGGATTGTACGGTCAGGTCCACTGAAAGCAAGCCGGCGCGAGATGAGCTTCCAAAGCACGTGCAGAAAACTGGTTGACGACTTCCGCGCCCAGCCCACCTTGCGCGCGGGTTCGTTGATCACGACAGTGTTTGGCGATGCCATCGCGCCGCGCGGTGGCACGGTATGGCTCGGCAGCCTGATCAACACGATGGCCGATTTCGGCATCAGCGAAAGACTCGTGCGCACGTCCGTGTTTCGCCTGGCCAGGGACGGCTGGCTGCAATCGCAGCAGATTGGTCGCCGCTCTTACTACAGCCTCACGGCCGAGGGCCGGGAACAGTTCGAGAGAGCGACGAGTCGCATTTACGGTCAACCTGCCGATCACTGGGACGGTGAGTGGTGCCTGTTGCTGCTCTCGGGGCTCGACACAGCGACGAAGGAAACCGTGCGGCGGGAGTGTGGCTGGCTCGGGTTTGGCCCGCTGTCCGCGAACGTTCTTGCACACCCCTCACCGGATCTCGGCGAGCTGGACATGGCCATGAGCCGCCTCGGAATCGCCGACACGCTCGTGGTCATGCGCGGCCAGACGATCCGCAGTGACGCGGCCATGCGAGAACTGACGCGCGACTGCTGGAATCTCGACGACATCGACGCACGCTACGCCGCATTCGTACGGCGCTTTCGCCCTGTTTACAAGGCCATGTCCGGGAAGGGCGGGATCACGGAAAAAGCCGCATTCCTCGTACGAACGCTGCTCATCCAGGAGTATCGCAAGGTGCTGTTGCGCGACCCCTGGCTGCCGCCCGAGCTATTGCCGGCCGCCTGGCATGGCGCGGCGGCCTACCAGTTGTGCCGCAATCTCTACCGCGGCGTACACGGTCCCGCGGACGCGCATCTCGATAAGATGATGGAAACGGCCGATGGGCCCCTGCCGCCGCCGTCGCGCGCGTTCATGCGCCGGTTCGGTGGTCTCGACAAGACATGAGGTTGAGCAATGAGTGATTTGAAGACCGCACGGCAATGCGCCGACGCCATGCTGGCAGCGGACAAGGCCTCGGCAGCGCTGGGTATCGCGATCGAGATTCCCGCGCCTGGCAGGGCCGAGGCGACGATGACGGTTCGGGACGACATGGTCAACGGCTTCGGTGTCATGCACGGCGGCCTGACGTTCTCCCTGGCCGACACGGCATTCGCGTTTGCCTGCAATGCCTACAACCAAATGAGTTTCGCGGCATCGGCACACATCGACTTCCTGCGACCCGCACGGTCGGGGGACGTGCTGACAGCCTCGGCGGTCGAGGACTACCGCGGGCGACGCAGCGGCTACTACACGGTCGAGGTTCGCAACCAGGACGACGCGCTCGTCGCCCTGTTTCGGGGGCGTTCCACGAATAGCGGGGATTCGATCATTTCACCTTGAAAGTGATACGGAATATAGAGAAAATACGGAGAAGCTGTGACATTTCAACAGCGTCTCCCGAGGAGATCCCCGATGTACACACAAGGCCTTGACCAGGCGGGAAAGACCGACCCCGGTGCGCGCGGCGAAGAAACCGCGGCACAGCTCGACGCGTTCCAGGCCCGTATCGACGCCGAAGAGAAGATCGAGGCGAAGGACTGGATGCCGGAGGCCTATCGCCGCACGTTGATCCGGCAGATTTCGCAACACGCCCATTCAGAGATTATCGGTATGCAGCCCGAGGGAAACTGGCTGACGCGCGCACCGACGCTCAAGCGCAAGGCGATCTTGCTGGCCAAGGTGCAGGACGAAGCGGGTCATGGCCTGTATTTGTACAGCGCGGCCGAAACGCTGGGCGTATCGCGTGACCAGATGGTGGGCGACCTGCTGTCCGGCAAGGCGAAATACTCGAGCATTTTCAATTATCCGACCCTGACCTGGGCGGATATCGGTGCCATAGGCTGGCTCGTCGACGGCGCCGCTATCATGAACCAGATTCCCCTGTGCCGCTGCTCGTACGGTCCATACTCGAGAGCCATGGTGCGCGTGTGCAAGGAAGAGAGCTTTCACCAGCGCCAGGGCTTTGAGCTCATGCTGACCCTGGTTCGCGGGACAGCGGAGCAGAAAGCGATGGCGCAGGATGCGCTCGATCGTTTCTGGTGGCCGGCGCTGATGATGTTTGGCCCCAACGACGCGGCATCGAGCCACTCCGCGCAGTCCATGGCATGGAAGATCAAGCGGTTCAGTAATGATGAGCTCCGCCAGAAGTTTATCGACGTCACCGTGCCGCAGGCGGAGTTCCTGGGCCTGACGGTTCCCGACGAGAAGCTGAGATTCAACGAGGACACGGGGCACTACGAACACGCCGAGATCGACTGGCAGGAGTTCTTCGATGTCATCGCGGGCAATGGCCCGTGCAACCAGCAGCGTCTCGCGAAGCGCTGCAAGGCGCAGGACGATGGCGCGTGGGTACGCGAAGCCGCGCGCGCCTATGCGGACAAGCAAGCCGCGCAAGCGGCATAGACCGAAAGAGGATCAGAGCCCTTGCGGTAAGGGCCCTGACCGCGATCAAGAGACAAACTTATGAGCAAGCAGGAATGGCCCTTGTACGAAGTATTCATCCGCAGTCGCTCCGGGTTGAGTCACCGGCATGCGGGCAGCGTGCATGCAGCCGACGATGAGATGGCGTTGAGCAATGCGCGCGACACGTACACACGCCGCAACGAGGGAGTGAGCATCTGGGTCGTCCGTTCCGACAGGATCGTGGCGTCGGACCCGGCTGAGACAGCGGCGTTTTTCGAGCCGGCCGAGGACAAGATTTACCGGCATCCGACGTTCTACGAAATTCCCGACGAGGTGGAAAACCTGTGAGCAGCAAAGCCGTCCTCGCGGCCTACGCAACGCGCCTCGGCGACAATGCGCTGGTGCTCGGGCAGCGCATGATCGAGCTGGTCGCGGCGAGCCCGGAGCTGGAGGAAGAATTGGCCAACGCCAACTTCTCGCTCGACTACCTGGGACAGGCGCGCATGTTCTATACCTATGCCGGTGAGTGTGAGGGCGCCGGACGAACGGAAGACGATTTTGCCTTCCTGCGACCGGAACACGAGTTTCGCAACCTGCTGCTGGTCGAACAGCCCAACGGCCATTTCGGCGATTCAACAGTGCGCGCGGTCCTGTTCGAGTCCTGGTACGTGTTGCTGCTCGACGCACTGACACGCTGCGCCGACCCCGGCATTGCCGCTATCGCTGCACGCGCGATCAAGGAAGTGCGGTACCACGTACGGCACAGTAGCCAATGGCTGGTGCGCCTTGGAGATGGCACGGAGGAAAGTCACGCCCGGGTGCAGGCGTCACTGGACAAGCTCTGGCGATACACCGGGGAGATGTTCGTCGCTGACGAGCTCGACACCGAAATGCTCAGCGCCTTCGACGGGCCGGATCTCGCTGCGATCGAAGTTCAATGGCGGCAGAACGTCGCCGCGATCGTTGCCAAAGCGACGCTGGCCCTGCCTGCCGAGCAATGGATGGCGAGTGGTGGCAAGCAGGGCAGGCATACCGAGCACTTCGGTTTCCTGCTGGCCGAAATGCAGTACCTGCAACGCGCATACCCGGGGGCAGAGTGGTAGAGACCGTCTATAAGCCCGACCAGATCCTCGAGTGGCTGTCGCGCGTACCCGATCCGGAAATCCCGGTGCTGACGATTACCGATCTTGGCATTGTTCGCGATATCGACTGCAGCGCCGGCGTGACCGTCTCGCTGACACCGACCTATTCCGGGTGTCCTGCGACCGAGGCCATCGAGGCAAGTGTCATTGCGGCACTCGAAGACCAGGGTGTCAGCGACGTCAAGATCCGCAGAGTCCTGTCGCCGGCATGGACCACGGACTGGATCAGCGAAGAAGGGCGCCAGAAGCTGCGCGTCTACGGCATTGCGCCTCCCGAGCGCCGCGACCGGCCCGTCGCCTGTCCGCAATGTGACTCGGACAACACCGAAGTCATCAGCGAATTTGGTTCTACCGCATGCAAGGCCTCGTATCGCTGTCTCGCCTGCCTCGAGCCATTCGAATACTTCAAGTGCCTATGAAACAGTTTCACCCGCTGAAAGTCGTTGCCAGGACGAACGAGACCCGCGATTCGGTGCGTATCGCACTCGATGTGCCCGAGGCATTGCGCGATGAATTCTCCTTCCTGCCCGGGCAGCATCTGCCGATCCAGATTGAACGCGATGGCAGGCACCTGCGACGGACCTACAGCATTTGCTCGGCCGCGGGTTGCTGGCCGCTGGAAATCGGTGTGCGTATCCAGCCCGGCGGGCAATTCTCCGGGTTCGCCGCCAACGAACTGCGTGTTGGCGATACGCTGGACGTCATGCCGCCGACCGGGCGTTTTCACCTGGAACCCGGGCGCCGGGACGGCCGGTCCCACATCGCGTTTGCGGCCGGCAGCGGGATTACGCCGATCCTGTCGATTATTGCCTCGACCCTGAATGCCGGGCCCGACAGCCGTTTCGCGTTGTTCTATGGCAATCGCAGGCAGGACTCCACGATGTTTATCGAGGACCTCTATGCCTTGAAGAATCGCTTTCCAGAACGCCTGCAGGTGCATTTCTTATTCAGCCAGGAGGAGCAGGAATTCGACATCTCGGGCGGTCGCATCGATGCCGACAAGGTCGCTGAGCTGTATGAGCGATTCTGCAGTGGGATGCAGGTCGATGACGCCTGGATCTGCGGTCCGGATTCCATGATCGATGTCGTGACCACCGCGCTGCAGGAACTCGGGATGCCGGCCGAGGCCGTGCACGCCGAGCGCTTCGGCGCGCCGGGCAAGGGCGCTGCAAGAGCGGCTACAGAGGTCCTGGCCGACAGCGGCGACACCACGCGGGTGACCGTGGTCATGGACGGTCACAGGAAGTCCTTCGATATGCCGCGCAACGGCAGCAAGATCGTGGATGCCGCCCTGGAGCAGGGCATCGAATTGCCGTATTCCTGCAAGGGCGGGGTTTGCGCGACCTGCAGAACCTACCTCCGTAACGGCGCAGTAGACATGTCGGTGAACTACGGCCTCGAGCCCTGGGAAGTCGAGCAGGGCTTTGTTCTCGCGTGCCAGAGCACGCCGCTGACGGACGAAGTGTTCCTCGACTACGACAAATCCTGACCCCGAATTGGCGCGATTTGAAAACCCCGGTATCCGGGCCAGGAGTAAAATTGGTCGGATGACAACTACAGACGCAGCCACCGCCCTGCCTGAGCGGAAGAACTCATACGATTTCGACGACCTGATCGCAAGCGGTCACGGGGAGCTGTTCGGCCCGACCAACGGGCGGCTGCCGAAGCCCAACATGCTCATGCTGGACCGTATTACGCGCATCTCGGACGAGGGCGGCAAGTACGGGAAAGGCGAGATTATTGCCGAGCTCGATATCCATCCCGACCTCTGGTTCTTCGAATGTCACTTCGAGGGCGACCCGGTCATGCCCGGTTGCCTGGGTCTGGATGCCATGTGGCAGCTCGTCGGCTTTCACCTCGTCTGGCAGGGACTGCAGGGGCGGGGGCGTGCACTGGGTGTCGGCAAGGTGAAGTTCACGGGCCAGGTGTTGCCAACGGCGAAAACAGTCACGTACCGAATCGACATCAAACGCGTTATCGCGCGCAAACTGAACATGGCGATCGCGGACGGCACAATGTCTGTCGATGGCCGTGAAATCTACACGGCCGAAGACCTGCGCGTCGGCCTGTTTACTTCGACGGACAACTTCTAGGAGTGGGTATGCGGCGTGCGGTCATTACGGGGCTGGGTGCCGTCTCGTGCATCGGCAATTCGAAAGAAGAGATCGTTGACGCATTGCGCAACGGGCGTTCGGGCATCGTCGCGAATGAGTTGTTTCGGGAGATGGGCCTGCGCAGCCAGGTCTCCGGCAGCTGCCATATCGATCTCAAGGAGCATATCGACCGCAAGGTCCTGAGGTTCATGGGTGCTGCTGCGGCCTACGCCTATATTTCCATGCAGCAGGCCATTGCGGATTCAGGCCTCGAGGATGCCGACGTTTCCAACGTGCGTACCGGCCTGATCGCAGGCTCGGGTGGCGCGTCGAGCGCCAACATCGTCAAGGCCGCCGATACGCTTCGTGAGAAAGGCGTGCGCAAGATCGGTCCTTACGCGGTCACCAAGACGATGAGCAGCACCGTGGCCGCATGCCTGGCAACCCCGTTCAAGATCAAGGGCATCAACTATTCGATCACGTCGGCATGCGCGACCAGCGCGCATTGCATCGGCGCGGCGGCGGAGCAGATCGCGCTCGGCAAACAGGATGTCGTGTTCGCCGGCGGCGGGGAAGAGGAAGACTGGACGCTGACGGCCCTGTTCGATGCAATGGGCGCTCTCTCGACAAAGTACAACGATGACCCGGCACGGGCATCGCGTCCCTACGATGCGGGCCGCGACGGGTTCGTCAGTTCCTCGGGTGGCGGCATGGTGGTCGTGGAGGAGCTCGAACACGCGCAGGCTCGCGGCGCGAAAATCTATGCCGAGCTGGTCGGCTATGGCGCCAACTCGGACGGCTACGACATGGTCGCACCGTCCGGCGAGGGTGCCGTCCGCTGCATGGAGCTTGCACGTTCCACGGTCGAGGGACCGATCGACTACATCAATACGCACGGCACGAGCACGCCCGTCGGTGACGTACAGGAGATCGATGCCATGCGCACGCTGTTTGGCGACGACATGCCGAAATTCGGCTCGACCAAGTCGATGTGCGGGCACTCGCTCGGTGCGACCGGTGTGCAGGAAGCCATTCATTGCCTGCTGATGCTGGAACATGACTTCATTGCACCGTCGATCAACGTCGAAGACACCGATGAGGCTGCCGTTGGTACGCCGCTTGTGACAGAGCGTCTCGACAACGCCGGTATCAGAACCGCCATGAGCAACAGTTTCGGTTTTGGCGGAACCAACGCGACGCTGATCTTCCAGAAGCGCTAGTGTGCACGACCCGTCTCGGCCATAATTGGCCGCTATGACTATCGAAACACTCAGCGAAACGTCCTGTTTCGGCGGCCGCATCGGCTTCTATCGACATCCTTCTGCAGTCAACAACTGCGACATGCGGTTTTCGGTCTTCGTGCCGCCACAGGCGGCCGACCGCAAGGTGCCCGTGCTGACGTTTCTCTCGGGACTGACGTGCACCGAAGAGAATTTCATGGTGAAGGGTGGCGCACAGCGCGTCGCCGCTGAGCTCGGCCTGATGCTCGTGTCACCGGATACCAGCCCGCGCGGCGACAACGTCCCTGACGACCCCGATGGCGACTACGATTTCGGGCTGGCCGCCGGGTTCTATCTGAATGCGACAGAGGAGCCCTGGTCCAGGCACTACCAGATGTACGATTACATCACGCGTGAGCTGCAGGCGCTGGTGTTCGATACCTTTCCGGGTGACCCGGAGCGCCACGGACTAACCGGCCATTCGATGGGCGGCCACGGCGCGCTGACGATCGGCCTGCGTAACCCGCAGATGTTCAGGTCCCTCTCGGCGTTCGCGCCGATCTGCACGACCTTGCACAGCCCGTGGGGCCAGAAGGCGCTGGGCTACTACCTTGGCGACGATCGATCGACGTGGCAGGACTACGATGCCTGCGAGGTTGCGCGGCGCTCGGGCCAGGTGGCGGCCTATGATCGCATCCTCGTCGACCAGGGCGCGGATGACCCGTACCTCGCAGAGCAACTCAAGCCGGAGCTGCTCGAGGCGGCCTGCAAGGAGAGTGGCCTGCCGCTGGATCTTCGTATCCACGCCGGCTACGACCACGGCTACTACTTCATTTCGACGTTTATCGAGGAACACCTCAGGTTTCACGCCGCACGACTCGGCGCCTGACACGCAAGCATGGAACAGTGGCTGATCCTCGGTGTTGCGATGCTCGCGACCGGCCTCGTCGCCGGCGTGCTTGCGGGGCTGTTCGGTATTGGGGGAGGCATTGTCATCGTGCCTGTCCTCGAGACCGCGCTCGGGTTCGCCGGCGTCGACCCGGCGATTCGCATGCATGTCGCTGTCGGTACGTCCCTGGCGACGATTATCCCGACGTCGATCTCATCGGCGCGGGCACACCATCGGCGACAATCCGTCGATGTCGACATCGTGAGGCGCTGGGCGCTGTTCGTGCTTGTCGGCGCATTGCTCGGTGCGTGGATCGCCTCGAAGGTCCATAGCGATGTGCTGGCCATCGTGTTCGCGAGCCTCGCATTCCTCGTGGCGATGAAAATGCTGTTTCTGCCGGAGAGCCGTAACCTGACGGCGGAGGTGCCGCGAGGACCGCTGGTTTCGGTCATCCCGGTGTCGATCGGTTGTTTCTCCAGCATGATGGGCATCGGCGGCGGCACGTTTTCCGTGATGACGCTCACCCTGTTCAATGAGCCGATTCACCGCGCCGTGGGTACGGCTGCGTTGTTCGGGCTCGTTATCAGCCTGCCGGGCACGCTTGGCTTTATCGCGGCGGGTTGGGGTGATCCGCGCATTCCCATGGGCAGCCTGGGTTACGTGAGCCTGCTGGGTTTCGCCTGCATCGCGCCGGCCACCGTGCTTGCCGCGCCGCTGGGCGCGAAAATTGCGCACGGTATCTCCGCAAGGCACTTGAACATGGCTTTTGGCGCGTTCCTGGTCATTGCATCACTACGACTTTTCTATCGGGCTTTCTTGTGAACAAAACAACCGTAACGCTTGTACTCCTGGCCTTCCTGACCGCGTGTGGGCCGCGCGAACTGCAACCCGATGCCCGCTACGAATGCGAGCGCTGCGACGAATGGAACGAACCGCAGGAAGCGTTCCGAATCCATGGCAACACCTGGTACGTCGGCACTGACGGCCTGTCGTCGATACTGATCGAAACCGACGATGGCCTGATCCTTATCGATGGCGGCCTGCCGCAGTCTGCGGCACGTATCGATGCGAACATTCGTGCGCTCGGCTTCGATCCGTTGGCTATCAAGGCGATTCTCGTGTCGCATCCCCACTTCGATCATGCAGGCGGTGTCGCCGCGCTGCAGAGACTGACGCGGGCGAACGTGTTTTCGAGTGAAGCGGGGGCGGCCGTCCTGCAAAGCGGGCGGCTGGCCGCGGGCGATCCGCAGTTTGTCGCCAACTCGGATAACGGTAGTTTTCCCCCGGTAGGAAACGTCACGGCTATCGGTGACGGCGAGTTCGTTGCGGTCGGTTCGGTCAACGTGCGAGCCGTGTACACGCCGGGTCATACACTGGGCAGTGTTACCTGGACCTGGGAATCCTGTGCGCTGAACACCTGCCTGGACGTCGTCTATGCCGATAGCCTGACGGCCGTATCTGCTGCGGGTTTCTCGTTCGCGGCCACCGGCGCAGCCGATCGCATCATCGACAGCGCCGGCAGGATCGCCGATCTCGATTGCGACATCCTGCTGTCACCGCACCCGTTCTTCTTCGGTATGTACGACAAGCTGGAGCGGCGCGGCGAAGGCAATCCTTTCGTCAACAGCCTCGCGTGCACCTTCTACGCCGAGCAGGCTCTGGCCTGGCTCGAGCAACGCCTGGACGCAGAAAAGCAGTAGGGCGCTGCGGCGGATCCAGGCCCGGCGCGTACCGCAGAAGACAAAGACACGAGTCAAAATGTCAACTAGACTTGACATGTCGCGGCTTACGGCCTACTCTAAAGGTCAAGTAACCTTTACCTTTAGACAAGGAATATAGACAAATGAACGATTTGAAGACCGGCTCGGACGACTGGGCCACGAGCAACCGGCGGAACACGCTGCGTCTCGGCTACTGGACCTTCGCCTGGGTAGCGACCATGGCCGTCGCGGCGTTCGGTCCCCGGTTCCTGTGGGACTATGCGACCCTGCCGACCACGCTTGGTGTACTCGTGAACCTGGCCGTCGGCGTTGGCATGATTGTCGCTAACAAGCGGCACCTGCAGGGGCTGGATGAGCTGCACCGGAAGATCTTTCTCGACGCGGCTGCGATAACCCTGGGTGTCGGGCTCGTTTGCGGCCTCAGCTACGAGCTGCTCGAAGATATCAGGCTCATTGCCTTCGAACCCGACATCTCTCACCTTGTCATCCTGATGTCCCTGACATTCCTCGTGAGCATGATCGTCGGTCACAGGAAATACCAGTGAAGAATCGCCTGAAGGTACTGCGCGCCGAACGTGACTGGACGCAGGCCCGACTGGCCGAGGAGCTCGATGTCTCGCGGCAGACCGTCAACGCGATCGAGAAGGGCAAGTTCGACCCGAGCCTGCCCCTGGCATTTAAAGTCGCACGGCTTTTCGGCCTGTCGATCGAAGACGTCTTCGAGGACGGGGGGGCTGCCTAGTCTTTATCGCCCGGCACCATGTTGCCGTGTTGGCTGTGGTCCATCTGTGCATCGGAGCTTGCGAACTTCATGACCGGCATCGCAATCGTCGCAATACCCAGGGCGACGATCAAAAGCCCGGCGCCGAGACGCTTGCCACTCATGAACTGCGCGAGCTTTGACGCGCTGAGGCCGGTGGCGAGCATTGCCGGCATCGTACCCAGCCCGAACGCAATCATGACGAGGCCGCCGCTCGCGGGCTCCGCCGTCGTCGCGGCGAGCAGGAGAACGCTGTAGACCAGGCCACAGGGCAGCCAGCCCCAGATCAGGCCGAGTCCCAGTGCCTGTGCCAGTGATTCGACGGGCACGAGGCCCCTGGCCGCCGGTGCGATCTTGCTCCAGATCTTCGCGCCGGCCGTTTCCAGCGGCAGAAGTATGCGCCAGCCGAATGCGAGCTGCAGGCCCACGAGGATGATCAGGGCGCCACTCGCGAAACGGACCGGCGCCGCAATGTCGGGTATGCCCGAGACAAGTGTCTTGCCGATGACGGCCACGGCTGCGCCGAGAATTGCGTAGCTCAGTACCCGGCCGACGTTGTAGGCGATGGCCTTCGGGAACTGGGTCTTCATCGCCGCGACGTTCACGTTGACCGCAAACAAGCCTGAAATTCCGCCGCACATGCCGAAGCAATGCGCGCTACCGAGAAAGCCCGTGACGAAGGCGGTCGTCAGTACGGGCAGCAATTCGGTCATGGCGTGTCCTCCTCATCCGGTTTCGAGTCATCGTCCATGATGACGCGGACGGCGGGTGTATCGAGGTCGTCGAACTGGCCGCTGCCGACCGCCCAGAAGAACGCCCACACGGCGGCACCGAGCAGGAGCAGAGCAAGGGGAATCAGGACATAGAGAATGGACATGGCTTACTCGAAGCGGTTGAGTCGCAATGCATTCAGCACCACGACGAGAGAACTCGCGCTCATGCCGATAGCGGCCAGCCAGGGTGGTACGAATCCGGCCGCAGCCAGTGGCAGTGCCAGCGCATTGTAAACGATCGCCCAGGCGAGATTCTGGCGGACGATACGCATGGTTTTGCGCGACATCTCGATCGCCGTCGTCAATGGCGCCAGCGAGTCGCCGAGCATAATGACGTCGGCACTGGTCTGGGCGAGCAGCGCGCCATGTGCGGGCGCAACCGAGGTATCGGCGCCGGCGAGAACGGGTGCATCGTTGATGCCGTCGCCGATCATGACCACGCGTTCGCCTCGTTGCTGCGCGGCTTCGATGATGGCCAGCTTGGCTTCGGGTGTGCACTCGTGATGTGCGTCGTCGATGCCCAGCGCGCGCGCGACGCTCTCCACAGCGACGCGGTTGTCGCCGCTCACAAGCGCGAGATCCAGGCCCAGTTGTCGCAGGGCATCCAGCGTCTTCCTCGCATCCGGCCGCAGCTCGTCCTCGAGTTCGAACCAGGCGACGACGTTGCCGTCGACACCGAGGAAAACATGCGTTGACGTGCTGTCGTCGGCCGTGGCCCCACCGCCGACGAAGTCGCCGTTGCCAATGCGCCACTCGCGGCCATCGATCACACCGCTGACGCCCTGGCCGACGACGATGTTCGGCGACCGCACGCTCGGCAGCGGGTCTTGCAGCGCAAAAGCGCGTGCGAGCGGATGTGTCGAGGCGTGCTCCAGCGCTGCCGCGATAATCCTGCAATCTTTCTCGGTGAACGCGTTGTCGACGACGAAGACGGCCGCGATTCTCGGCGCGCCCACCGTCAGCGTGCCCGTCTTGTCGAACATGGCCAGCGTCGCACGCGACAGCGTTTCGATCGCATTGCCGTTGGTGACGAGCAGGCGCAACTGGGACAGCCGACTTCCCGCCGCCGCAAAAGCGGCAGGCGTCGCCAGGGCGAGCGCGCAGGGGCAGGTAACGACAAGGACGGAGAGCGTGATTACGAAAGCGCGCTCGGGATCGGTGAAATACCAGAATGTAGCAACCGCTGTCGCCACGACCAGCAGGGCAATGACAATATAACTCGCGATCCTGTCAGCCAGCGTGACGAACGCGGGCCGGGCATAGCGTGCGCGTTCGCTGAGACGACTGATGGTGCCGAGCGTCGTGTCGCTACCGGTCTTCGTAACCGTCATTTCGAGCATGCCGTCGAGGTTGATGCTACCGGCGGAGAGCTCGTCACCTGGCGCCTTGGGTTGTGGTCGTGCCTCGCCCGTCAGCAGTGCCTCGTCGACACTGCTCGTCCCCGACTCGAGAATGCCGTCGGCCGGTATCGCTTCGCCGGCCCGGATCAGTACCTTGTTGCCTGCCGCAAGCTGGCTGACGGGAACCACCGCATGCACTTCGCCATCAATACGCGTCGCTGTGTTCGGCAGCAGCGACGAGAGCGCGGCGCTACGGTCAATCGAGCGATGCCGCGCCCGCATTTCGAGAAAGCGCCCCAGTGTCAGGAAGAACACGAACATCGTGACGGAGTCGAACCAGACCGCTTCGCCTCTCGTAAACGTCGCGTAGATGGATGCGACGTACGCCGAACCGACCGCGATCGATACCGGCAGGTCCATGCCGGGTTTCCGGCCAACGACGCCGCGCCAGGCGCTCGTGAAGAAGGGTCTGGCGGCGTAGAACACGACCGGCGTCGTTACGAAAAAACTGACGAGGCGCAGGAAGTGTTGCATGTCTGCATCGATGCCCTGGAAGTCCATGGCATACAGGCCGACCGCAAACATCATGACCTGCATCATGCCGAGCGATGCCACAAGCAGTCGCTTGAGTGCCGTGCGCTGCTCGGCAACCTCCGGTCGTGTCGTACTCTCGGGCGACATGGGTTGCGGCTGGTAACCCAGCGCGGCGAGCGTTGCGAGGTGCCTGGAGAGATGTGCATCCTTGCCGGGGAAGCGCAGACGCAGGCGGTGGGTGATCGGGTTGACTTCGGCCGAGGAAACACCGGGCTGTCTGCCCAGGGTCGTTTCGATCAGCCAGCTACAGGCCGAACAGTACATGCCGCCGACATAGATCGTGGCTTCGCACATGTCGCCATCGCGCTGCGTGAACGCGTCGAGCATCTCCGCGCTGTCGAAAACACGCCATTCTGCGGCGACTTCGGGAGGACGGCCGACACCAGGATCCGGTGCGTCGCGAAGGTCGTAGTAGCGGGACATCCCGGTGTCCCGGATCAGTTCCGCGACGGCCTTACACCCGGGGCAACAGACGGGCCGTTGCTCGTCCTCGATGTCGACTGTCAGTTTGCAGTTGGCGGGGACGGGCAGTGCGCAATGGAAGCAGGTTTCAGTCGGCGTCATCGCCGGCGCCGCCAGCTCGAAGCATCAGGTTGGCTTCACCCTGCCACTCGCCGGAGACTCGCCAGTCGTCGCCGGCTTTCAGCACGGCATAGAAGCGGCCGGTCGGAACGGTCAGGAAATGTCCTACCCAGACGGGATTGCCGTCGTCGTCGTCCATCGCCTTGTTGAGCGTTATCGTCTGATCGCGATCGACAAACGCCGGGTGCGAGAGTTCGAAGTCGAGCGTTGCCGGCACGTCTCCCAGGTCGCGCGCCCGCACGACCGCCGTCACCATGCGGGTGTCGGGGTCTATCTCGACGAGCGCGGAGACACTGCGCTCGGCGGCAAACCGCTCGGCCAGCAACTGGCGGTCTGCGGCATTCCGTACGCCGTCCTCGGAGACCACGACCAGGGAGTCGGTCGTCTGCATCGAGATCCAGACGGTCGTCAGGCCGGCGACGACCGATGAGGCCGGCAGGGCGATAATGAACCACGGCCAGAATTGCCGGTACCAGGGCTGAGTGTCTTCACGTTCCATGGCTGAATCAGGGCGTCGGGCCGAGGAAGCGGCTGTCTTCGGACAGCGCTACACCCTCGTCGTCAACTGCCGCAACGTTGAACTGGATCGTCATGATGCCATAAGCGTTGTCGCGGTGGACGCGCGCACGCACGGGCACCGACAGGACACCACCGCCGTCAACGGTAATGGTATCGCCAACGCCATCCAGCGAAATGCCCTCGACGCCGGTGACAGACAGTGCAAACGTGCGTGGCTCTTCGCTCTGGTTGATGACTTTGAGCGTATAGGCGTTCTCGATGATATCGCCCGGCATTTCACGATACAGCATATTGCGGTCGCGAATGACGTCGAGAATGATCGGCGTGCGCGTCGCCATGGACGTGGTGAGCCCGGCAATCAGCAGCAAGAGAATCGTGGCGTACACGAACATGCGCGGGCGCAATACTCGCGTACCCTCATGATGCAGCGCATGTTCGGTTGTATAGCGAACCAGGCCCCGCGGGTAGTTCATCTTGTCCATGATCGAATCGCAGGCGTCGATACAGGCAGCGCAGGCAATACACTCGTACTGCAGGCCCTCACGAATATCGATGCCCGTCGGGCAGACCTGCACGCACAACTGGCAATCGATGCAGTCACCCAGCCCGGCTTCCCGCGGATCGACAGAACGCTTGCGGCTGCCACGCGGTTCGCCACGTTCCTCGTCATAGGAGATGATGAGTGTGTCCTTGTCGAACATCGCGCTCTGGAAGCGCGCGTACGGACACATGTACTTGCACACCTGCTCGCGCATGTAACCGGCGTTGCCGTACGTTGCAAAGCCGTAGAACAGCCCCCAGAAAAGCGTCCAGCCGCCAACGCTCAGGGTGACGATGTCACTGCCCAACTCACGAATCGGCGTGAAGTAACCGACGAAGGTGAAGCCGGTCCACATCGAGAACGTTATCCACAACAACTGCTTCGAGCCCTTGCGGCGCAGCTTGTTCCAGGACCAGGGTGCCTTGTCCAGCTTCATGCGTTGCGAGCGCTTGCCCTCGGTCCACTGCTCCATCCAGATGAAGACCTCGGTCCAGACGGTCTGCGGGCATGCGAAGCCGCACCAGAGACGCCCGGCGAGCGCAGTAAAGAAAAACAGTGACAGTGCCGCGATCATGAGCAGCATGGCGAGGTACGGGAAGTCCTGCGGCCAGAGCGTTAGTCCCAGGATGTGGAATTTGCGTGCGGGCAGGTCAAACAACACGGCCTGGCGCTCGTCCCAGTTGAACCAGGGGACGGCATAGAACAGGCCGAGCAGCACGACCGTGGCGATCTTGCTCAGGTTGGCAAAGCGGCCGTCGATCTCGCGCGGATAGATTTTCTTCGCGCTCGCGTACATCGAGGCGCTGTCTGGATTGCTCATTGGTCTCGGCGCTTGGCCTTCCGCTTTTTAGGTGCGGTCCGGACCAGGTAAGCCGTGATGCCGGAGCAAATCGCGCACAGGACCCAGAAGAAAAAGAATCCTGCTGCGTAGCCGGCGTCGCGGCCTATGTCGAGGTCTTGATCAAAGATTCCGGTCAGGTCGACCGGGTCGAAGATTGCGAAGAACACCATGGTACCGACGGCGGCCACCAGGAAGGAGATCCAGACGACCGTGAAAACCGCTTGCTTGTCGCGGCTCCATTGTTGGGTACCACGGTACTCTTCGCTGATCACAGGTTCAGCCAGTTACTGCGACAGGCTGTAGACGTAGGCTGCAAGGATCTTCGTTCGATTTTCGCCCAACAGGTCGCCATGCGCGGGCATCTGTCCGTTTCGTCCCTTGACGATTGTCTCGCGAATGGTCGCCAGCGAACCGCCATACAGCCAGGTGTCGTCAGTCAGGTTGGGTGCACCGAAGATCTTGTTGCCCTTGCCGTCGGCGCCGTGACAGGCACTGCAGAGCGCGACGAACATCGGTTGCGCACTCATGGCGTCGGCATCCGCCTCACCGGTCGACAGGCTCTTGACGTACTTGGCCATGTTGTCGATTCCAGCCTCGCCACCGAGCGCGGGAGCGAGCACGGGCATGGCCGCCATGCGCCCGTTCAGGATCGTTGTCATGAGCTCGGCTTCCGAGTTGCCCCACAGCCAGTCGTCGTCCGTCAGGTTCGGGTAGCCGGGTGCGCCGCGCGCGTCGGAGCCGTGACAGGTCGTGCAATAACTCGCGAACAGGCTCTTGCCGAGCGCCTGGGCTTCCCCGTTCTTCGACAGTTCGACAAAGTCCATGGCCGCGAACTTCTCGTAGATCGGCTCGTAGTTTTCGGCGGCTGCCTGCATCTCGGCCTCGTACTGGCCCTGTTGCGACCAGCCCAGCATGCCCTTGTAGTTGCCGAGACTCGGGAAGGCAATCATGTAACCGACCGCCCATGCGATGGTGATGAAGTACAGGTAGAGCCACCACTTGGGAGCGGGGTTGTTCCACTCCTCGAGGTCGCCATCCCACTTGTGGCCCACGAGATCGTCATCGGCGACATTTGCCGGTCCCTGCTTGGCAGACCAGCTGATCAACCAGATACACCAAATTGTGAAAACGATCGTGCCAGCAGCAACGAACCAGTGCCAGAATGCAGGCATCAGATGTTCTCCCGCTCGTTAGAAATAATGTAGTTGTCTTCTTCCAGCGGCAGAGCCGCGGAAGCCGCGAAGTCCTTCTTGCGACGGCTGCTCCACGCCCATACCCAGATGCCGATAAAGGCAAAAAAGATAATGGCCGTCAGGATGCCGCGAACGTCGTTAATATCCATACCGATTACCTGCGGTTCTTGCGGTTGGTACCGAGCCCTTGCAGGTAGGCAACCAGTGCGTCCAGCTCACTGCGACCTTTGACGGCGTCGGCCGCCCCGGCAATCTGCTCATCGGTGTACGGATCGCCGATCATCTTCAGGGCCTTGACCTTGGCGGTAATCAGCTCCGGATCGATCGTGTTCTCGGCCAACCAGGGGTAGCCGGGCATATTCGATTCGGGCACCAGGGCGCGCGGGTCAATCAGGTGGAGCCGGTGCCAGTCGTCCGAATAGCGTCCGCCGACGCGCGCGAGGTCCGGGCCGGTCCGTTTGGAACCGAACTGGAACGGGCGGTCATAGACCGTCTCACCCGCCGTCGTAAACGGACCGTAGCGTTCCGTTTCCGAGCGGAACGGACGAATCATCTGCGAATGGCAGTTGTAGCAGCCTTCGCGAACGTAGACGTCACGGCCTGCAAGTCGCAGCGGGCTGTAAACAGTAATGCCCTCATCCGGTTCCGTGGTATCGGAGCTCATCATGAGCGGGACGATTTCGATGAGTCCGCCGATACTGATCGCAACAATGATCAGCACGATCATCAGGTTCAGACTCTTTTCAATTGTTTCATGGCGCATTGATCAGCTCTCCTGTTACGCCGGGTCCAGTACCGCAATGGGTACCGGCTTCTTATCGCTTACGGTCTTGTAGACGTTGTAAGCCATGACGAGCATGCCCGAGAAGAAAATCAGGCCGCCGAGCAGTCTGAAGTAGTGATACGGCTCTACTGCCTTGAGTGACTCGACGAACGAGTAGGTCAACGTGCCGTCGGCGTTCACAGCGCGCCACATCAGGCCTTCTGTGACACCGGCAATCCACATCGATACCGCGTACAGGACCACACCGATCGTCGACGTCCAGAAGTGCACGTCGATCAGCTTGGTTGAGTACATGCTTTCGCGGTTGTAAAGGCGCGGCAACAGCGAGTAGATCGAACCGATCGTCATCATGGCAACCCAGCCCAGGGCGCCGGAATGCACATGGCCGATCGTCCAGTTCGTGTAATGCGACAGCGCATTCACGGTCTTGATCGACATCATCGGGCCTTCGAAAGTCGACATGCCGTAGAAGGACAGGGCGACGATCATGAATTTCAGGATCGGGTCAGAGCGCAGCTTATGCCAGGCGCCCGACAAGGTCATGATGCCGTTGATCATGCCGCCCCAGCTCGGTGCCAGCAGGATGATCGAGAACACCATGCCCAGCGTCTGTGCCCAGTCAGGCAGAGACGTGTAGTGCAGGTGGTGGGGGCCGGCCCACATGTAGATGGCGATCAGCGACCAGAAGTGCACGACCGACAGCCGGTAGGAATAAACCGGGCGTCCGGCCTGTTTCGGCACGAAGTAGTACATCATGCCGAGGAAGCCGGCGGTCAGGAAGAAGCCCACGGCGTTATGGCCGTACCACCACTGCATCATGCCGTCGACGACGCCGGTGTAGAGGCTGTAGGACTTGGTCAACGACACCGGGATGGCCAGGTTGTTGAAGATGTGCAGTACGGCGATCGTGATGATGAATGCGCCGTAGAACCAGTTAGCCACGTAGATGTGCTTGATTCGGCGTTTGACGATCGTGCCGAAGAACACGATGGCATACGCAACCCAGACGACCGCGATCAGCAAGTCGATGGGCCATTCGAGTTCCGCGTATTCCTTGCTCTGCGTGATACCCAGCGGCAGTGTAATCGCGGCGAGCAGGATCACCGTCTGCCAGCCCCAGAAGGTAAACGCGGCGAGCTTGTCGAACGCGAGGCGCACGTGGCAGGTACGCTGCACGACGTAATACGATGTCGCCATGAGCGCGGAACCGCCAAAAGCGAAGATCACCGCATTGGTGTGCAGTGGCCGCAAACGGCTGTAGGTCAGGAAAGGCAGATCAAAGTTGAGCTGCGGCCAGATGAGCTGCGCGGCGATGAGTACGCCCACGAGCATTCCGACAATGCCCCAGATCACGACCATGATCGAGAACTGGCGGACTACCTTGTCATTATAGGAAGCTGCTGTGTCCAACGTAGGACCCCTGTTTTGTATTGGATTGACATCGTGCGGCGCCGGGCCAGCCAGACGGGCCGGTGCACGGCATTTCTAGGTTGTAAATCGCAGTATAGCCGCGGCAGGTTATCAAGCAATGTCTAATATACGTATAGGTGAGGATACGTATGGACGGCACGTCAGAACAAATGTCCAGATTCGCGGCTTTGTTTGCCTATAATTGCCGGACCGAAAACCTTGCCAGAAGATTTGATGAACCGAATTCCCCTGCCGGCCGATATTGTCAGCCAGATCATGCATACCTCAGCCGATGCGACGATCGTCACCGACCACGATGGCGTGATCCGGCTTGCCAACGAACACGCTGAAAAGCTGTTCGGCTTTGCACCGGGTGAATTGGCGGGCCAGCCGATCGAGAAGCTGGTGCCCCGGCGACACCGGGAGCGCCATCGTAGCTTGCGTGACAGGTATCACTCGGCACCTCGCGGGCGACCCATGGTTTCGGGCCTTGAGCTTTTTGGGTGCCGCAAGGATGGTACGACGTTTCGTTGTGAGATCGCGCTCAACCCGATCGAGACAGATGACGGCCTGGTGGTCACCAGTACGGTCCGGCAAGTTCATGAGGCAGACGATTCGGAGGCGTATTTCCGCCACCTGCTTGATTCGGCGCCGGACGCCATGGTCATTATCGATGAGCAGGGCAAGATTGCCATCGTGAATGCACAGGCGGAGAAGATGTTCGGCTACCGGCGCGACGAGATGCTCGGCCGTACGGTGGAAATGCTGTTGCCCGATCGACTGCACATGCAGCACATCCAGCACCGCCGGTCCTTCCAGGACGATCCGCGATTGCGGCCAATGGGTGCCGGCTCGGAGCTGCTGGCGCGGCGCAGCGATGGCAGCGAATTTCCGGTCGAAATCAGCCTCAGCCCGGTGCAGTCACACGCGGGGCGCTTCGTGTCCAGCGTTATTCGCGACGTGACGGACCGCAAACGCATGGAGGACGAGATCAATGCCGCCAGGAAAGAGGCGGAGCGCGCCAACAAGGCGAACAGTGCTTTCCTCGCGGCCGCAAGCCATGATTTGCGCCAGCCCGTGCAGGCCCTGAGTCTCCTGAATGGCGCGCTGCGGCGGACTGTGAAGGATGAAAAGGCGCTGCAGATGGTCGACAGCCAGCAGCATTCCCTGACGGCCATGACCAACCTGCTCAACTCGCTGCTCGACATCAGCCGGCTCGATGCCGGTGCCGTGACGCCGGAACTCGAAGACTTCCCGATCAAGCGCCTTATAGACAGGCTGTCCGACGAGTTCGCACGCCAGGCGCAGCACACCGGGCTCGAGTTCACATCATCGGCCTGCGCCACGGTTGTCAACAGCGATCCGAACCTCCTGGCCGAGATCATCCAGAATTTTGTATCCAACGCGATTCGCTATACCGACAAGGGAAGTGTCAGGCTGGAGTGTGAGGAAACGGGTGGCCAATGCGTGATCAAGGTCACCGATACCGGTATCGGCATCGACGAAGACCAGATCGATGAGATCTTTCGTGAATTCCACCAGTGCAAGACACCGGGTGCGAGCAAGGAGGGCTTCGGGCTCGGCCTTGCCATCGTCAAGCGCCTGTCCGACTTGCTCGGCCTGACGATCGGCGTCACCTCGCAGATCGGCAAGGGTTCCTGCTTCAGCGTCTCCATGCCGGCTGTGCGCGGTGTGGCCACGGCGGAGGCGCCGGATGAGGCCGGCGACACCGGCGGTCACGAAGCGGCATCGGGGCTGGTCATACTGATCGAAGACGATATCAATGTCGCCAACGCCTGGGGCCTGCTGCTCGAGGCGGAGGGTTATCGCGTCGCGACGGCCGCATCCGCCTCGGAGGCGCGCGCGCTGATGAACCATGTATCGGAAACCCCGGCACTCCTTATTTCGGACTTCCATTTGCTGGACGGATCGACCGGCGTCGAGGCGGTGAGCGCCATTCGCGAAAATTATGGCGAGACGATCCCCGCGTTCATCGTGAGTGGCGATACATCGAAAGTCGTCAAGGACGCGCGTCTTCTCGATAACTGTACGTTGATGTGCAAACCGATCGACACGAACCGCTTGTTATCTGCAGCCCGTCACGCAGTGGCATCGGGTGTCGTTCCGCAGGACTGAGCGACGAGTGCCGCCTAGATCGACAACCAGCTGAGCGGCGACCTGGCGAGGGCAACGCCGACAATATAGGCAAAGACCGCGATGGCGCCGACAAAGGCGATCGCTCGTGCTTCTTTCGTCGGGCCGCGCTTGATGGCGATCGTGCCAAGCAGGATGTAGGCGGCAAGCCCTGAAAATTTCGCGAGTAGCCAGGGTTCCTGCAACGGCCTGAGGTGTAGCTGCCAGACCATCAGGACGCCGGCCGCCAGGAATATCGTGTCCACGACGTGTGGAACGACCTTCGCAATCCGGCTCTGCAGGCGCTGCGAATCCGTCAACATCCAGTAGCCCCGCAACAGGAATCCCGAGATCGTCGCGACGGCTGCGACGACGTGAACGTACTTGATAATCAGGTAGGGCATGGCGTACGGCTAGTACCTATAGTTTCACTGAACGATGTTCGTCAATGTTGATGCTTCAAGGATTCTAATCCACGAGTTTACAGCCAACTACTAGAGCGCAGTGGAAAGCTGTAACGGCGGGGCCCGGCTCAGGTCGGGCCCCGTTTTTGTTGGGCCAAAAAAAAGGACAGTCACCAGGCAGTGACTGTCCCTTTTCGCCGGTTCAGATCCTGGTAGGAATCAAGCGGCTTCGTGATTTTCGAGGCCGACCGGTGTCTGGAACCAGTCGGGTTTGATGATCAGCAAATCGCAGGGCAGGTCCTCGAGGGTACGTTCCGCCGTTGCGCCGATGAAAAGGCGTTTCCAGCGGTTGCGGGCAACCGCGCCCATGACCACGACGTCGGCGTTGAGTTTTTCCGCAATCAGCGGCAGTTCCTCGTGCGTGAGGCCGGCGACCAGGTGGGCGTTGTCATCGGCGATCTTGTGGAATTCCGTAATCTCCTTGAAACGCTTTGCATGATCTTCATGCATCTGCTGCTCGATCTCGTCAAACGGCAGCGATACGGGGATGTAGGCATTCGCGGTCGCTGTAGCCACCGCTATACGCGGATCGTAAGCGTGGAACGCATGCACTTCACCGCTAACCTTTCCGGAAATGCCCTTGGCGACGTGCAGGATCTCATCGTCGAGCGCCGCAGGCTTGTCGTTCTGGTGCATCGGGTCGATGGCGGCGACAAAGACCGGTGTCTCCGCAAAGTCCTGCGGCTTGACGAGCCAGAGCGGCATCGGGCACGTACGAATCAGGTTCCAGTCCGTGTTCGTGAGCAGGGCACGTGTCACGGCAGAGTGATGATGTGTGTCCTTGACGACAAGATCGCTGCCGGATTCTATGGCCCGTCGGACAATGCCCTCGAACAGGGGGTGATCCCACAAGGCGGTTGTCTTCACAACGACGCCGTCGGCACGCAGCGGCTCCGCCAGGGTTTCCAGGTGCTTTTCGTGGTTTTGGATGACTTCGTCGCGTGCCTTTTCGAGCGACGGTGAATCGAACAGCCGATCGCCACTCAGGTATTCGTTGTAGTAGCACACAAGCAGCTCGAGTTCGGCGTTGCTGTGCTTCGCAAGCCAGGCTGCGCGACTTACCGCCGGCTGGTCCGCCGAAGTCGGGTCGACGACGGCAAGAATCTTCTTGATTTCGTTCATTGTCGCACCAGGCGCAGAAAAAGCGCTCGCATATCGATAGAGGCTCACTCCGAGAATACCCGCCGGTGCCTAGCTTTCCATACGCCCTGTTGCTTAGGATCTAGCGGATTGTACCTACGGCATGGTAAGTGCTTTTACTAATTACGATCGGGTGACCGGATAGCCTAGAGTCGGGTATAGGTTTTGTGCAGGAGCAGACGATGTCGAGCGTTCGCAAAGACGAGCTCAGACAGGTTCTCGAAGAAAAAAAAACTGAACTGACGACGCGACTTGAACGCATCAATGCGAACCTGCGTCGCGGTTACGAGGCCGATTCCAAGGAACGCGCGAAGCAGCTCGAAGACAATGAGGTGGTCGACGCGCTCGGCAATGAGGCACGCGAGGAACTCGCCAAAATCTCGGCGGCATTGCAGCGCCTTGAGACCGATGATTACGGCATCTGCGTTGAATGCGGACTACCGATCAACGAAGGGCGACTCAAGGTCTACCCGTATGCGGACGAGTGTATTGATTGTGCGGAGTTCGATGAACACCGCCGCCGGCATTCGTAAGAAAGCGGCCTGATCAGGCCGTCATATGCATCTTGACGAGGTCTGCAAGTGACCTTGCCTGCATCTTCTCCATCACCCGTGCGCGATGAATCTCGACCGTGCGTTGACTGACACCGAGCTCGTAGGCAATGACCTTGTTGGGCTTGCCGGTCACGACCAGGTCGAAAACTTCACGTTCGCGATTGGTCAGGCGGTGCAGGCGTTCGACCACTTCGGCGTGCTGCTGCTGCTCTTCGCGCCGCTCCTCATCGGTCGCCAGCGCCTGTCGAATGCGATCGAGCAGTTCCTGGTCGCGAAACGGCTTCTGGATGAAATCGACGGCGCCTTTCTGCATGGCTTCAACGGCCATTGGCACATCGCCATGACCCGTTATAAAGATGATCGGCAGCGTATTACCGCGCTTGATCAGTTCTTCCTGCAGCTCCAGTCCGCCCAGCCCCGGCATACGAATGTCCAGCACCAGGCAACCGGGCCGTTGTTCGGTGACTTTCTTGAGGAATTCATCGCCCGAGGCAAATATTTCATGGTCCAGGTTGACCGAGTCCATGAGGGCCTGCATGGCGAAACGAATGGCCGCATCGTCGTCGACGATGAAGACCGTGGGTTTTTGTGAAGATTGAGCAGCCATGGGCGCTGATTGGACCAGATTGGAGCCGATTTAGCTAGTCCAAGCGCTTGGTAAAGCGCAGCGCAGCCAGCGTCATGGCGACCAGCGTGAAGCCGATCAGGTAGTACAAATCGGGCAGTAACTCGCCGATTGCAGCGTCGCGAAGCATGATGCCCCGACTCAGGCGGATGAAGTGCGTATTCGGCAGCACTTCGCCGATGTACTGCGCAAATACCGGCATGCCGTCGAACGGGAACATGAAGCCCGAGAGCAGGATCGAGGGGAGCAGGATGAACACCATCATCTGCATGGCCTGGAACTGGGTCTTGGCGGCCGTCGAGATCAGCAAACCCAGCGACAGGTTGGCGGCCACGAAGGCGCTGGCGCAGAGGTACAGGTCCAGAATACTGCCACGCACCGGCACATCGAACAGCAGGCGGCCGACGGCGAGAATCAGGGCCAGCTGCAGCATGCCGATAACGATGTAGGGAACGATCTTGCCGATCATGAGCTCCGCCGAGCTCACCGGCGTATTGATCAGCAACTCAAGGTTGCCGCGCTCGCGTTCCCGGACGATGGCCACGGCCGTAAACAGGATCATCGTCATGGTCAGGATGACGCCGATCAGGCCCGGGATGATATTGACCGGCGTGCGGCGTTCGGGATTATAGTAGGGCCGGACCTCGACAATATCCACGCCAGGCCGGGCCCGGGCCGTGGAGTCGAACGCCAGGGGCATCGAACGCAGCTTGTTGGCGACACCCAGGATGGTCGGGTCGGAGCCGTCGACGAGCAACTGCACGGCGGATCGCGAGCGATCGACAACCCGGCGGTCGAAGTCGGCCGGAATGACCACGCCGATGGAAATCTTGCCCTGGCGAAGCCGGTCTTCCAGTTCTTCGGGGCTGGCGACGCGTTCCACGATATTGACGACCTGCGTCTGGGCGAGCCCTGCAACAAGCTGGCGGGACAAGTGTGTCTCCGCCTGGTCCGAGACAGCGGCCTTGAGATTGCGCACGTCGGTATTAATGGCGTAGCCGAAAAGCAGCATCTGGATGATGGGCAGTCCGACAATCATGCCGAACGTGAGCCGGTCGCGGCGCAGCTGCCGCACTTCCTTTTTGACAATGGCCGCGATGCGAGAGAGTGGCTTCACGCGCTGCGCTCCTGTGCCGGCAGCGTCACGGCAACGAAGACGTCCTCGAGCGTCGCGTGTGTCGTGTGCACCTGCGCCGCTATGCCGGCCGCACCCAACGCCTTCTCAATGAGCGCAACCGGCGCGTCGACGTGTTGCGGCAACAGCACGCGCAGCCGCACACCGAGCTGGGTCACGCTTGCGACCTGCGGCATGTCGTGGATCGCCGCCTGGGCTGCATAGGGATCGTCGGCGACCACTTCGATGATGTGCATCCCGGTGTGATCCTGCAGATCCTGCGGCGTGCCGTCGGCGACCTTGACGCCGTGGTCGAGGATCGCGAGCCGGTGGCAGCGCTCGGCCTCATCCATGTAATGCGTGGAGACGAGGATCGTCGTACCTTCACCGGCCAGCCGGAACAGGTTCGACCAGAAATCGCGGCGACTCTGCGGATCCACGGCGCTGGTCGGTTCGTCGAGGAGCAACAGCGCCGGCCGGTGAAAGACGGCGCAGGCCAGCGCGAGCCGTTGCTTCTGGCCGCCGCTCATGGTCCCGGCGAGCTGGTTGCGCTGCGCCACGAGATTGTAGCGGTCCAGCAGGTCGTCGATGCGTGCAGGACGGTCTGCCTTCGGGACGGAATAGATTTCGCCAATGAATTGCAGGTTTTCGAACACCGTCATGTCGCCAAACAGCGAGAACTTCTGCGTCATGTAACCGATCTTCGGCTTCAGGTGCCGGGAATCGCCGGGGACCTCGGTCCCGAGGACCGTTGCCGACCCTTCGGTTGGCGTGAGCAGGCCACAGAGCATGCGGATGGTCGTGGATTTCCCTGAGCCGTTGGGGCCCAGGAAGCCGTATATCTGCCCACGCGGAACCTTGAGGTCCAGCGCGCTGACGGCCTTCAGATCGCCGAAATGCTTCGACAAACCGCGCGCGTCAATGGCCAGTTCCGGGGACATCACTCAGCCTGGCCGACCAGGAATTCCACTTCGACAGGCACGCCATCGGGCAGGCGCTCGCGTGCGTCCGTGATATCGACCTTGGCGATGAAGCTCAGGCGACCGCGGTCGCGCTCGGTCAGGGCGTAGTAGGGGGTAAACACGGACTCACTCGACACCCAGCGCACGCGGCCATTGATCGGGGTATCGAGTCCGTCCACGTGAATCAACGCGTCCATGCCCGGCTTGATGCGAACCCGGAAATCTTCGGGTATGAACACGCGTGCGTGAGGCTGCTCACCGCTCAGCAGTATCATCATCGGTGTGCCGGTTGCCGGCCGCTCGCCCGGTTCGAACAAGCGGCTGTCGAGCACACCGGCGACCGGTGCGCGCGTCGTGTGTCGATCCAGGTCGATCTGTACGCCATCGCGTCGTGCGGATGCCTGCATCACGGCCTGTTCCGCTTGTGCGAGTTCTTCGATGGTCGTTCCCGCAAGCCGTTCCTGCAGTTGTGCGCGCGCGAGCTTGAGGCTTGCCTCCGCGGCGTCGAGTGCCGCGCGGGCGCGATCGAGCAGCTCGGGCGATGCCAGGCCGCGAGCATGGACTTCCTTGACGCGCGCGAGTTCGCTTTGCCGAAACTCCAGTTCCTGCGTGGCGCCCTCGACACTTGCCCGCGCAGCGGCAATCTGCTCGGAACGCGGCCCGCGCACGAGTTCGTCGAGCCGGGCCCGGGTCTGCAGAAGTGCGGCTTCGGCCTCGGCGAGGCGGGCCCTGGCCCGGGCGCTGTCCTGCTCGACAAGTACCTCGCCGGCATCGACGGACGCCCCCTCGACGACGGCGATGCGGAGGATGGGTTCACTTACTTCGGCTGCGATTTCGACGCGATCCGACGCGAGCTCGCCGACAACGCGGTAGGGGTTGTCGGCGGTCCCGCAACCGGTCATCGCGGCCGCTGCAAGGAAAAGGGTGAACGTCGTTCTCATCGGGTGCGCTCCACTCACGTCTTGAACTGCGCGAGCAACATATTGACCTGGGATTCCATGAGTTCGTCGGTGTCCAGTGGCTTCTCGGTAAACACCAGTCGCCAGATGATCGACAGCATCATGGGTGCAAGAAACAGGTGCGGCTGGTGGTCCAGTGCGTCGCGCCGGAATTCGCCGCGTTCGACGCCCCGCTCAATGAACAGGCGAATTGCAGCCAGGCCACGGGCGACGACGTTCTCGTAGTAGTAGTCGACGAGGTCAGGATGCCGCGGGCCTTCCGCGATCAACAGCCGAATGACGATCGCGATCGGTGAGCCGGGGACTTTTTTCATGAACTCGAGCATCGGTCCGCGAACAAACGCTTCCGAGTCCAGTTCCGTCGTCTCCACGGCATCGAGCAGGGCATCCACCCGGCGCACTACGACACTCTTTACGACGGCCTTGAACAGCTCTTCCTTTGTCTTGAAATAGAGATACGTCAGGCCTTTGCTGACGCCCGCGCGTTTTGCGACATCGTCGACGCGTGCGGCCGCATACCCCTTCTCGGCAAACACTGAAAAGGCGGCATCGGTGATCTCCTGGGGGCGATCTTCCTTGCGGCGCTGGAACCGGGGCTCGGCCACGACAACTCTCTTACTGACTCACAGGTCAGCAAGTATAGTTAATGACTTGGCGGTCAGCAAGGGGCAGGCGTCGCAAATTCTGCCGAATTCGGCATAATCCGCGGCATGTTCACCTATATAGACCCCTCGGTCCGGGAGCGGCTGACCGCGCAAGGCACGTTGTTCCAGATCGACAGGAACGGCGTCCGCGTTGCGGCGGGCAAGGCGCCTTCGCATGGATCGACCATCAGTGTCCTGGGGCCGATCCCGTTGCCGCTCGAGCTTGGCCCGTTGCACGTCGACGTCCAGTGGTATGCGTGTGTGCGCAATACCGAACTCGGCAAGATCGAAGAGCTCGCTGACGACCTGCGGGCGCAGCACGGCCAGCAGTCCTTCGCGACGCTGGCGTCCTACATGGCCGTCAACAGCGTCATGCTGATCGGTGACCCGGCGACCTGGCAGAATCCACTGGTTCGCGTCCACTCGAGTTGCCTCACGGGCGATGTTTTCGGCTCACAGCGCTGCGAGTGCGGGCCGCAGATGCAGACCGCCCTCGAACGCATCAGGAACGATGCGGCCGGCGGCATGCTGGTCTACATGGCGGGTCACGAAGGGCGCGGTATCGGGCTTTGGGCCAAGGCGGCCACGTACCTGTTGCAGGACGCCGGAGAGGACACCTACGAAGCGAATCGCTCGCTCGGACTGCCGGACGATTCGCGCGATTTCAGCGACGCGGCATCGCTGCTCAAATACTTTGTGGGCGGCAAGCCGTTTCGTCTCCTCACGAACAACCCGAAAAAAGTCAACGACCTTGGGAATTTCGGTGTCGGCGGTATCACGCGTGTGAAGCACGTGTCAGGCGTCACCGAAAGCAATCGCCGCTACCTGAGCGCCAAGCAAGACTGGGGTCACGAAATATCGAGCGACGACCTTGCGAGCTAGGCAGTAGCTACTGCCGCCAGAGTCTCAGGTTGAACGCTTTTTCGCCCGAGTTGGTTCGCAGCGGGTTGATGTCGATGCCGCCGCGCCGCTGGTAGCGTGCAAACACGGTAAGTTCCTCGCAGCCGCATCGCGCCATGAGGTCGACGAACATGCGCTCGACGCAGGCCTCGTGAAAGTCGTTGTGCTCGCGAAACGAGACGACGTACTTCAGCAAGCCCTCGCGGTCGATCTGTGGCCCGCGATAGCTGATCTGCAGGCTGCCGATATCGGGCTGCGCAGTCACCGGGCACAAGCTGCGCAGCAAGTGCGTGTGCAGGTCCTCGCGTACGTGCCGCGTCGGGTCGGCGCGCAGCAGTCCGGCATTGACGTGCCATTCGGTGCAGCTGATATCCAGGTCGTCGAGGCTGGTTCCGGCCAGGCGCGCCACGTGACGGGATTCCGTTCCCGAGACCGGCATTACGCATGCGCTGACCGGGCCGCCCGCACAGGCAGCAAGGTCGGCGGCAATGCAATCGGCGACCGCCGTCTCGTCCTCAAATGCACTCATGGCGAACGAGCCCAGGTAGAGTTTGAGCGACTTGGATTCGACGATATTCGTCGAGTCTGCCGGTACGCGTATGTCCGCCGTCGCCACGCGGGGCAGCCCCTTCGGGTCGAGCCACGTGAGTTCCCATGCGTTCCAGATATCGAGCCCCGAGAAGGGCAGCGGCTGACCAAGGCCGAGGTCCGCGCGACTGTCGGCCCGGGCTATCGGGTGCAGCACATGCGGTGCGTACTTCTGCGGATAGTCGGTCTCGCGACCCAGCGGTAGATTCGTTTGGTTCACGGACGGTATTTTGCAGGAATTAAGGGCAGGAGTTGCCGGTTTCTTGTGTAAAATACCCGACCTTTTTCGCATAAAGCCCTCCCCGAGCCTTCCATGAGTCCTGCAAACGATATCGCCGGCGCCGAACGCGGCTACATCATTCCGATCGGCGGCGCCGAAGAGAAACTGAACAACCCCGAGATCCTGGACCGCTTTGTCGACGTTTGCGGTGGCAAGCAGGCGCGTATCGGCATTATTCCCACGGCCTCGGAGCTGGAGGATACCGGGCGTAATTACGAGAAGCTGTTCCGCAAGCTGGGCGTCAGGCACGCTCGCGTACTGCACTTCGTGACGCGCGAGGACTGCGAGTCGGACGAGGACCTTGGCTATATCGACAAGTGTGACGGGGTGTTCATGACCGGCGGCAACCAGCTGCGCTTGTCGACGACCATAGGCGGCACGGCGATCGCGCAGGCGATTCGGCGCCGCCATGCAGAGGGCATGCACGTGGCCGGAACATCGGCCGGCGCCGCCTTCATGCCCGAACACATGATCGCAGGTGGCAAGGAAGGCAGTACGCCGAGCCCCGACATGGTCAACATGGCGCCCGGCCTCGGCTTGACCAATTCGTTCATTATTGACCAGCATTTCCGCCAGCGTGACCGTCTTGGTCGCCTACTGACGGCGCTCGCCTACAACCCGTTCGCCGTGGGGCTTGGCCTCGACGAAGATACGGCCGCCTTCATCAAGCCCGGCGATGAGCTCGAGGTTGTCGGCAGCGGCGGGATTACGCTTATCGATCCTCGCGATCTGAAGTATTCTTCCATGCACAAGGCGCGCCGCGGCGAGCCTGTCAGCCTGATCGGTGTGAAGCTGCATATCCTGGTATCGGGCGGCCGCTTCGAGATCGCGTCGCGCGACGCGTTCGCCGAATGATCACAATAACAAGAACGGGCACGCGCTATGAGAATTGAAACGACCAACGTCTATGTCGGGCCCAACGTATTTGCCCGGTTTCCGGTCATTCGCCACATCCTGGACCTCGGCGAGCTCGAGCACTGGCCGACGACAAGGCTGGGCGAAGATTTCATCGGTCCGATGCTCGAGCTGTTGCCCGGATTGCACGACCACGGGTGTTCCTACCAGGAACCCGGCGGCTTCGTCCGGCGCCTGCGTGAGGGCGAAGGCACCTGGCTCGGCCATGTCATGGAGCATGTGGCGATCGAACTGCAGGTGGTCGCGGGTTCCGATGTCACGTTCGGTCGTACGCGATCGATCGATGGCCGTCCGGGGTTCTACAACATGGTGTTCCAGTACAAGGATGCCGATGTCGGGCGGCAAGCGAGCAAGCTCGCCCTGGATTTCATTGGCAGCCTGTTGCCGAAGGAGCTCAAGTTCGCCGGCGCCCCCGACGGTGACTGGGACTTTGCGTTCGAACGCGATCGTTTCATTCGCTATGCCCAGCGCCGGGAATTCGGTCCGAGTACAGCGTCGCTCGTGCGTGCCGCCGAAAACCGGGGCATTCCCTGGCTCCGGCTGAATCGCTACAGCCTGGTGCAGTTCGGGCATGGCCGGTATCAGCAACGCATCCAGGCGACCACGACGGGGCGCACGAGCAACATCGCCGTGGAGCTGGCGTCCGACAAGGAAGAGACGAACCAGATCCTGCGTGACCTCGGCCTGCCGGTTCCCAAGCAGATGATCGTTCGCGATGCCAATGATGCGGTGCGCGCAGCGGAACGCATCGGTTACCCGGTCGTCCTCAAGCCGCTGGCCGGCAACCACGGACGGGGCGTCGCGATCAACCTGCGTACACGCGAAGAAGTCGAAGTCGGTTTCGAGAAGGCGATTGAGCACGGCGCGGCGATTGTGGTCGAGAGTTACATCGAGGGATACGACCATCGCCTGCTGGTCGTAAACGGGCAACTCGTCGCGGCCGCGAAGCGCGTGCCCGGGCATGTGGTCGGCGATGGCAAACACACAATCGAAGAACTCGTCGCTATCGTCAACCAGGACCCGCGCCGTGGCGTCGGACACGAGAAAGTACTGACGCGTCTCGAATTCGACCACCAGGCCGAGCGTCTGCTCCAAAAGCTCGGTTACGGCCGCGATACGGTGCCGGCGAAGGACGAGGTCGTGTACCTGCGCTCGACGGCAAACCTGTCGACCGGCGGCACGGCGATCGATGTGACCGACATCATCCATCCGGACAATCGCGAGATGGCTATTCGTGCAATCAAGGCGATTGGCCTCGATATCGGCGGCGTGGATTTCCTGACCAAGGACATCACCGAGTCGTATCGGGAGGCGGGCGGCGGTATTTGTGAAGTAAACGCCGGTCCGGGTTTCCGTATGCACGTGGCGCCCAGTGAAGGCACGTCGCGCGACGTAGCGGGACCCGTGATCGACATGTTGTTCCCGCCCGATTCACCGAGCCGCATTCCGATCGCGGCCGTCACCGGCACGAACGGCAAGACCACGACATCCCGGATGCTCGCGCACATCCTGAAAATGTCGGGACGTACTGTCGGTCTGACATCGACCGACGGCGTCTACATCGACGGCAAGCTGTCGGTGTCCGGCGATATGACGGGCCCGGTCTCGGCACAGATGATCCTGCGCGATCCATCAGTCGATGCGGCGGTCATGGAAACGGCACGCGGCGGCATGCTCCGCAGCGGCCTGGGTTTCTCCGAATGCAACGTGGCTTGCTGTATCAACGTCACGGCCGACCATCTCGGGCTGCGGGGCATCGACACGCTCGAGCAACTGGCGGAAGTGAAGCGTGTCCCGATTGAAATTGCCAGAGACGCGGCTGTGCTGAACGCCGACGATCCACATTGCCTGCAGATGGCGGACTACACGGACGCGGAAAAGCTCTCCTACGTGACGATGAACCCGTCGCACCCGCTGGTAAAACGGCATATCCAGGCAGGCGGTCAGGCCTTCGTGCTTGAGCAGGGCATGAACGGGCACCTGATTACGATCTACGACAACGAAACGCATACGCCGCTCCTGTGGACGCACCTGATCCCGGCCACGATCGAAGGACGTGCATTGCACAATGTGCAAAATGCCATGTTCGCCGCCGCGCTGGCGCACAACCTGGGTGTCCGTCTCGAAGACATTCGCCAGGGATTGAGAACGTTCGACTCGTCGTTCTTCCAGGCGCCGGGTCGCATGAATATCTACGACGAGCACCCTTTCCGGGTCATCCTCGATTACGCGCACAACCCGGCTGCGGTCAAGGCCATGTGCGACCTGGTCGACCGATTCGATACGGACGGCAAGCGTATTGTCGTGCTGTCGGCACCCGGCGATCGGCGCGATGAAGACATTCGCGAGATCGCTGAAATTGCGGCCGGGCATTTCGATCATTTCGTCTGCCGCCGCGACGACAACACGCGTGGCCGCGGCGACGACGAGGTTGCCGTGTTGCTCAAGAATCGCCTGCTGGAAGTGGGGATTTCGGCCGACCGCATCGAAGTGATCCCGGACGAGCAGGAGGCCAACCGGCGCGCCCTCGAGATGGCCCAGCCAGGCGACCTGATTCTCTTGCTCGGCGACAACATCAAGCGGACGTGGAAACAGATCATCTACTTCAATTCCTCTTCGCGCGTCGACAACGGCGGCAAAAAGGTATCCGCGAAGATGGACCTGCCGGAATTCGCCGGGTTCGAGCTGGCTGACGATCTCGAGATCATCAGCGATGAACGCGGCGTGCGTATCGCGCGAGAAGAAGGCGATTAGCACACGGCCATGGAGTTTCTCGACGCGCGCAGATTGACCGGGCCCAGCCTGCTCTTCGACGGCCCGGCCTGCATCCTCGACGTGGCGTGCACGTCGGAGGAGGCCGATGCGCTTGTTCCTGTCTGGGCCGACAACGTCTCGCGAATGCTAGAGGCGCTCGACTGGCCGTCCGCGGAGTTTGCCTTTCTGAAGCTACAGGGCGGCGCCAGCCTGGCGTTCACTGCGCCGGTCGACCAGCTCTATGCCGGGTCCGAGATCAACGAGTGGGCCTGGGCTGCGAGCGCATTCGAGCTGGGCATCAGCGGCGACGAGCCTGATTTCGACGCGGCCTTGGCGGCGCTGCGATCGTCGTCAGACGACGAGGCCAACGTCGAACTGATGTGGCTTATCGATGAAGCTGCGGCGCACGGCAAGACGCTGCTATGGGACGACGACTTCGTATCGCTGGGGCTCGGTAAGGGCTCCCAGACCTGGAAAGTTCGCGAGATTCCCGATGTCCTGGAATGGGAGCGCTATCACGATGTCCCGATCGGTGTGGTCACCGGAACCAACGGCAAGACAACGACTGTCCGCTTTGCGACACACATCCTGCGGAAAACCGGCAGGCAGGTCGGCCTGAGTTCCACCGACTGGGTCTCTGTAAACGACCGCATCATCGAGCGCGGCGACTGGTCCGGTCCTGGCGGGGCGCGCACCGTCCTGCGAGAACAGGATGTCGACGTCGCGATCCTGGAAACCGCGCGTGGCGGCCTGCTGCGCCGGGGTATGGGTGTCGACCGCGCCGATGCGGCATTGATTACGAATATCTCGGAAGACCATCTTGGCGATTTCGGCTCGCGGAATCTCGATGAGCTGCTGGCCGTCAAATGGATTGTCAGCCGCGTGGTTCGGGCGCAGGGTCGCCTGATACTCAACGCCGAGGATCACCGGCTCGTCGCGAAGGCAAGAGGCTATGATGGTGAGGTCGTGTGGTTCAGCCTGGATGCCGGGAACGCGGTCGTTCGCCAACACGTGGACGCAGGTGGTCTCGCGTTCGCACTCGACGGCGACGAGCTCGTGAAGCTGGAGAAGGGCGCGCGTAATGTGATCTGCCGCGGCGCGGATATTCCTCTCGCACTTGGGGGAGCGGCGCGGCACAACGTGGCCAATGCGTTGTCGGCCGCGGCACTGACCTGGTGCCTGGGCGCGACGCTCGAGGAGATCGCCTCGGGCCTCACGACGATGCAGCAGGACAACAACCCCGGTCGCTGCAACATCTACGATCTAAACGGTATCAAGATCCTCATCGACTTTGCGCACAACCCGGCGGCCATGGCAGCCCTGTTCGACATGGCGAGCGCGATTCCCGCCAGTCGCCGGGCGCTGTGCTTCGGCCAGGCCGGTGACCGTCCCGACGACCTCATCCGCGAGCTCGCGAGGGATGCATGGGAGATTGGCCTTGCGCGCGTCGAGGTTTCGGAACTGGCGGATTACCATCGCGGGCGCGAACACGGGGAAGTGTTCGGCATCATTCGCGACGAGCTCATCAAACAGGGCGCCAGCGATGCGCAAATCGTGCACCACGAGCTGGAACTGGAATCACTGCAGGATGCGATTGACTGGGCGCGACCTGGCGACCTGATCATCATGCTTGCATTGGGCGGCGCCGCGCCGGTGCAACAGCGGCTCAGGGAACTGGGCGCTCGATAAACCCGACGAGCGGCGCCAGGGTAGCGAGTGGGAGCCGGGTCTTATTCAAGGCTCAGGATCTTGTTCCAGTGCTTATTCTCGACCGGCATGATCGAGAGGCGGTTGCCGCGGCGAGTGAGAAGCATGCCTTCGAGGCTTTTCTGCGCCTTGATCTCGGTCAACGTGATATTGCGCTTGAGTTTGCGCACAAACTCGACATCGACCAGTATCCAGCGTGGTTCCTCGCGCGTGCTCTTCGGGTCGTAATAGTTTGACGACTTGTCGAACTGGCCCGGGTCGGGATACGGCTCGCTGGCGACTTTCATGATGCCCACGATGCCCGGTTCCTTGCAGCTGGAGTGGTAAAAGAAGATCTCGTCGCCGATGCGCATGTCGTCACGCATCATGTTGCGTGCCTGGTAATTGCGAATACCGTCCCATTTTTCGCGACCATCGCGCTCAAGGTCGTCGATGCTGTAGACGTCGGGTTCCGACTTCATCAACCAATATGCCATGTCGTTATCTACGGATTGTCAAAGGCCTGGAAAGGCGCGAGTTTAGCACGCTCACCAGGCGCGATTTGCGCCGATTCGCATGGTAGGATTGCGCCTCGCGCATCCGCACGCGACCCTGGGAGGATAAGAACAAATGGCAAATATGCTGGCCAATATTTTCGGTACGTCGCCCGTCCGGCCTCTTGAGAAGCACATGGATATCGTTTATCGCTGTGCCAAGAAGCTACGCCCGTTTGTCAACGCCGTGATCAATCGCGACCTGAAGCGCATGGCCGAGGTGCGCGGTCAGATTGAGGCCCTGGAACACCAGGCCGACGACCTGAAGAAAGATATTCGCATCAACATGCCGAAGAGCCTGTTCATGCCGGTACCCCGGGAGGACCTGCTCGAGCTGCTGCTTGTGCAGGACAAGATCGCCAATCGGACCAAGGACGTGTCCGGCGTGATCATGGGGCGCAAGATGAAGATCCCGAAGGAGATTGCGCCGCAATTCCTCGAGTTTGTCGAGAGCAACGTCGATGCCGCCAAGCAGGCACGCAAGAGCGTGCGCGAACTGGACGAGTTGTTCACGGCCGGCTTCAAGGGCGCTGAGGTAACGCTCGTGTCGGAGCTCATCGAGGAACTCGACCAGATCGAGACGCATACGGACGAACAGCAAACGCGGATCCGGTCCGCGCTTTTCGAAATTGAAAAGACGCTGGACCCGATTGACGCCATGTTTCTCTACGAAGTCATCGAGCTGACCGGTGAAATCGCCGACATGGCGGAACGTGTCGGCCGCCGACTCGAACTGTTGCTCTCGTAAGACCAGGAAAGAACAAAAATTCGGGAATGCGCGCATACCCGGAGGACCCCGAATGGAATATCAAACTACCTATATCGTGCTTGCGGCCGCTTTTGGCCTGTTCATGGCCTGGGGCATCGGTGCCAATGACGTTGCCAACGCAATGGCAACCTCGGTCGGCTCCAAGGCGCTGACAATCAGGCAGGCGATCCTCGTTGCCGCCATCTTCGAATTCGCCGGGGCCGTGTTGGCCGGCGGCGAAGTTACCTCGACCATTCGCAAAGGCATCGTCGATGCGGACCAACTCATTGGCATGGACGACGGCGCAAAGATGCTGGTCTTCGGCATGCTGGCTGCGTTGCTTGCCGCGGGTACGTGGTTGCTGATTGCCTCGCGCAACGGCTGGCCGGTCTCGACGACGCATTCCATTGTCGGCGCCATCGTTGGTTTTGCGGCTGTTGGCATCGGCGTCGATGCCGTGCAGTGGGGCAAAGTCGGAACGATCGTCATGAGCTGGGTGGTGTCGCCGCTAACGGCGGGCTTTATCGCCTACCTGATCTACCGCAGCGTCCAGAAACTGATCCTGAGCCAGGACGATCCGCTGGCGAAAGCGAAGCGCTATGTGCCGGTCTACATGTTCCTGGCCGCGTTCACGATTACGCTCGTGACCATCCTCAAGGGGCTGAAGCATGTCGGTCTCACCTTGAGCATTCAAGACAGCTATTTTCTCGCGATTGCGATTGCCGTCGGTATCGCTGTTATTGGTGCTGTCGCGATCGCCCGCATCAAACCGGACCCGAAGGCCGAAAAGAGCCAGCATTTCTATACGGTCGAACGGGTGTTCGGTGTGCTCATGGTGATCACGGCTTGCGGTATGGCATTCGCGCACGGTTCGAACGATGTTGCAAATGCCATCGGCCCGTTGGCGGCCGTCGTCAGCATCGCCAAGAACGGCGTTATTGGTGCCAAGTCGTCGCTCGATGCATGGGTCCTGATGCTGGGCGGTGCGGGTATCGTCGTTGGCCTGGCCACGTTCGGCCGTCACGTGATTGCGACGGTCGGCAAGAAGATCACCCAGCTCACGCCGAGCCGTGGATTCGCCGCGGAACTGGCCGCCGCCACGACTATTGTGATCGCCTCGGGTACCGGTATCCCGATCTCGACCACGCATACGCTGGTCGGCGCGGTACTGGGTGTCGGCATGGCCCGCGGTATCGAGGCAATCGACCTGCGTGTCGTCGCGAGGATCCTGGTCTCGTGGGTTATTACCATTCCGGCGGGAGCGATTCTCGCGATCCTGTTCTTCTTCCTGTTCAAGTTCGTACTGCCCTAGGGAACTCATCATGCGCTCACTGCTGGTCGCCTTCGTCGCGACGCTCATCTCGGCCCAGGCAGCCGCCCAGGTCGCCGAGGCCCCGATCGTCCGGTACGACGCGCGGGCACATCCGACGTTCGGGCCGGCCGGCATGGTGGCTTCCCAGAACTACCTGTCGTCAGAGGTCGGTGCGGAGATCCTGGAGGCGGGCGGCAATGCCGTCGATGCCGCGGTTGCGGTGGGTTTCTCGCTGGCAGTGACCTTGCCGAGGGCCGGCAATCTCGGTGGCGGCGGCTTCATGCTGATTCACGACACGGCGTCCGGCACGGATGTCGCGATCGACTACCGGGAGATGGCGCCGATCGGTGCCACTCGCGACATGTATCTCGATGAAAACGGCGATGTCGACAACGAGCTCGCCAGGTTTTCGCACCTGTCCTCCGGCGTTCCCGGTACCGTAGCCGGGCTGTACAAGGCACACAGCGAGTTCGGCCGCCTGCCCTGGAAACGACTCCTGCAGCCCGCTATCCAGCAGGCGCGGGAAGGCGTGACCATGACCTACGATCTCGCGGGCCTGTTGCGTGCACGCCGCGACAGGCTGTGCATGGACGCGGCCGCCTGCGGCTACTTCTACAAGGACGGCGGTGTGCCCTACGAGCCCGGCGAGCTGTGGGTACAGGAAGACCTGGCGGCAACGCTCGAGCGCATTGCCGACGACGGTCCTGCCGGTTTCTACGCGGGCGAGACGGCCCGGCTCATTGCAGAAGAAATGGCGCGGGGTGGCGGGCTGGTCGACGAGAGGTCGCTGGCGGCATACAAGCCGGCCGTTCGCGAGCCGGTCCGCGGGACCTATCGTGGCTACGAGATCATCACGATGCCACCGCCCAGCTCGGGCGGCGTCCACATCATCCAGATGCTCAACATCCTCGAGAACTTCCCGGTTGCCGAGTTGGGCGCCGGCAGCGCGGACAACGTGCACCTGCTGGCAGAAGCGGCGAGGCTTGCCTACGCCGATCGATCCCTGTACCTCGGTGACCCGGACTTCGTCGAGGTACCTGTGGGCTGGCTGACCAGCAAGGCGTACGCGAAACAACTGGCGGAGACCATCGACATGAAGGTCGCGCGCAAGTCCGAGGACGTTGCGCCCGGTGTCGTACCCGTGCCCGAGAGTCCCGACACGACGCATTTCTCCGTCATCGACGATGAAGGCATTATCGTCTCGAACACCTACACGCTGAATTTCTCCTACGGATCGGCCATTGCGGTTGACGGTGCCGGTTTCCTGCTCAACAACGAAATGGACGATTTCGCCGCCAAGACAGGCGTACCGAATGCCTATGGGCTGCTGGGAGGCGATGCCAACTCCATTGCCGCAGGCAAGCGGCCGCTGAGCTCGATGACACCGACGATTGTCCTGAAAGATGGCGAACCCTGGTTCGCAACGGGCAGTCCGGGTGGCAGCAGGATCATCACGACGGTGCTGCAGGTCGTGGTCAACGCCATTGATCACGGTATGAACCTGGCCGAAGCATCCGCCGCACCGCGCATGCATCACCAGTGGTACCCGGACGTATTGCAGCTCGAGCCGGGTTTCAGTCCCGACACGATCAAGCTGCTCACGGAGCGCGGCCACGATGTGCGACGCTCGAACTACACGATGGGCAGCGTCCAGAGCGTCGGTTTCCGCGACGGCGTTTATCGGGGCGCTTCCGATACACGACGTCCCAATGCAGCG
Source organism: uncultured Chromatiales bacterium (assembly GCA_965368465.1). Taxonomy (GTDB): domain Bacteria; phylum Pseudomonadota; class Gammaproteobacteria; order Steroidobacterales; family Woeseiaceae; genus UBA1847. The sequence goes on along the minus strand of CBDUMZ010000004.1, from coordinate 25,393 downwards.
AGTTCTGCTCCGGCCGAAACGCGCGACCAGTGACACGCGCTGCGCCGCACGTTTCGCAAGGGGCGCGTCGCTATGCTCTGGCCATCCTGGCCATTGTGTACATGTTCAACTTCATCGACCGGCAGATTCTCGCCATCCTGCTGCCGTCGATTCGGAATGAATTCGGTGTCTCGGATGCCTGGCTCGGCTTTCTCACCGGCACCGCATTCGCCATGTTCTACATCTTCCTCGGCATACCGGTCGCACATTACGCGGACCGTCACAACCGGCGCAACCTGATCGCACTGGCCGTCGCCGTGTGGAGTGGCATGACCGCTTTGTCCGGTCTGGCCGCCAACTTCCTGCAACTGGCGCTGGCAAGAATCGGCGTCGGTATCGGCGAGGCGGGCTGCAGTCCGCCCGCTCACTCGATGATTGCCGACCTGTATCCGCCGGAGAAACGCTCCACCGCGATGGGCGTATACACGATCGGGATATCCGCCGGCATCATGCTGGCCTACTTGCTGGGCGGTTGGGTTGTGCAAAACATCGGTTGGCGCGAGGCGCTGCTCATCGTGGGTTTACCCGGCCTCTTGCTTGCGGCGGTCGTGCGCTTCACCGTCGTCGAACCCAGCCGCGGGCACTCGGAGGGCAGGGAGGCCGTCGCGCAGCAGCCGCCTTTCCTGAAGACCTTGCGTTTCCTCTGGCGCAGGCCGTCGTTTGCGCACATGACGATTGCGGCAGGGCTGTCGTCCTATGTCGGCTACTCGGTAATCAGTTTCCTGCCGAGCTTTCTCGTGCGGAGCTTCGGCATGCCGGAGGGGCAGATCGGTCTTTACCTCGGACTTATCATTGGCATCGTTGGCGGTGCAGGCTTTTTCCTCGGCGGCTATATCGCCGACCACCTCGGCCAGTCTGGTCATCGCCGGGCCTTGTCGTTTATCGGCATCACGGTTCTGCTGACGGCAATCCCGTATGCGGCAATGTTCCTGTCGACAAGCTGGCAGGCGGCGTTGCTGTTGTTCCTGGTCCCTGCGGCAACGGCGAACGTCTATCTTGCGCCGGTGCTCTCGCAGGCGCAGGGACTGGTTTCGCTGCGCATGCGCGCCATGGCATCGGCGCTGGCGTTGCTGATTATCAATGTTATCGGTTTGGCACTTGGACCTTTACTCACGGGTATTCTCAGTGACCTGCTCGAGGCTCGGTTCGCGGCAGAGTCGATGCGCTATTCGCTGCTGACTGTCACCAGCATCGGGCTGCCATGGGCCGCTTACCATTACGTTTGCGCCGGCCGCACGATCGACGCGGACCTTGCGCGGGCGACAAAGCACGACTGAGACGCTCAGACGGCGCGCAGGTACCAGTCGAAGTCCTGCTGCGCGATCTTGTTGTGGAACTGCTCGGCCTCGTAACGCCGGACCCTGGCGTAGTAGCGGCAATAGTCGCTGCCGAGGTAGGCGGGGAGTACCTTGCTGCGCTCGAACTTGTCGATGGCCGCTTCCCAGCGATTCGGGATGCGCAGCCTGGGTGTGATCTCCTGTCCCTGCTCGACCATCTTGCCCGGTTCGATGTGGTTCTTGATGCCATAGTGCACACCGGCTGCGACTGCCGCCATGACGAGGTACGGGTTGGCGTCGGCACCGGCGACGCGATGCTCGAGGCGCAGGTTTCGTTCGTCCGACTCCGGTATGCGTACCGAGACCACGCGATGGTTGACGCCCCAGTTCGGCTCCACGGGCGCGAACATGTCCGGTCGCAGGCGCCGGTACGAGTTGGCGTTGGGTGCGCAGAGGAGCGTCGTCTCCGGCATGAGCTTGAGCAGGCCGCCAACGGCATGCCGCAGGCGCGCTGAAAACGGCGGCTGCGCCATTTTCTCTTTTCCCTGGGAAAAGTAATTCTTGCCGTCCTTGTCGACGACGCTCATGTGGATGTGCAGGCCGCTGCCGGCATAGTCCTCGAAAGGCTTGGCCATGAAGCAGGCAATGAAGCCGTGCTTGCGGGCCGCGGCCTTGACGATGCGTTTCAGCAGGACGGCATGGTCGCAGGCCAGGACCGGGTCGTCGACATGATGCAGGTTGATCTCGTACTGGCCGGGGGAATACTCAGAAATCGCGGCATCGGCCGGCACGTTCTGTGCCTTGCACCAGTCGTACACGTCGTCGAGGAATCCCTCCACTTCGAACAGGTCGTCGGGATGGTACACCTGGCCGCCCGGCTGCGGCCGCTTGGTGCCCGGGACCTTCGGTGTGCCGACCCGGGGTGTATCGGACGCACCGTCGAGAAGGTAGAACTCCAGCTCGGTCGCGACCACGATCTTCTTGCCGCCTGCCTTGAGGGGCGCGATGGCTTTCTCGAGAACCGTTCGGGGATCGCCGAAGAAATGGCCGCCATCCTCTGAGCGCATGCGAAAAAACGCCTGGCCCATCGGCTTCTTCGACCACGGCACGGGCACGATAGAGCCGGGTATCAATGCGGCCGGCAGGTCCGGGTCGCCATCGTCGGCGCCATAAGGAACCCCGGGCACCACTTCGCCGAGGCCGGTGAGCATCGTGGCGCCTGCGCAGAAGATGAAACCCCCGTCGCAGACCTTGTCAAAATCGCCCCGGCGGATGCGTTTGCCCTTCAGGAATCCGCTGAGGTCGGGGATGAGCAGGTCCAGCGATTCGAACTTGCCGTATTTCTTTTCCGCAGCTCGCAACTCCGAAAGCAGGGACGCGCGTTTCGCCATGATGTGGTCTCGTCAGTGATAGCGCGGCCAAGGATCATTGATTTGTGAAGCGCCCGCAATATCCATTCTGTTACTATATGATGGAATCGAAAATCATAATGTGGAACGCCCGATGCTCGAGAGGAAATCGCCAAAAGGTGCCCAGGCCGCATTGCGCGCGGTGCGCCTGTTGAAGTTGTTCACGGCGGAACAACCCGAGTTGCAGCTCTCTGAGGTCAGTAGCCTCGCTGGCCTGAACAAGACCACGGCACATCGACTGTTGCAGGCCCTCCACAGCGAGTCACTGCTGGATCGCAACGCCAGTAACGGCGCGTACCGGCTCGGGCCGGCGCTCATGGCCCTCGGAGTGCAGGCATTGTCCAGCGACAACCTGAGACTCAAGGCGCGCCCGTTACTCAAGCGCCTGGCCGAGGAGACCGGCGAAACAGCGACGCTCGAAGTGCCGATCGACGATTCGATGCTGATTCTCGACGAGGTGACGGGCGGGCATTTCCTGGCGGCGGGCGGCAATGTCGGAACACGCTGGCCCATGCACGCGACGTCGACCGGCAAGGCGTTCATTGCGTTCGACGAGCACGGACTGGACCGTCTGGCGGAGCGCCTGACTCCGCTGACCGCCCGGACGATCGTCGACCGGGCGAAGCTCGAGGACCAGTTCGGAGAAATTCGCCGCCGGGGTTTTGCCGAAACCGTCGACGAGCTAGAGGAGGGATTCTCGGGCGTCGGGGCCGTTGTCCGGGGCAGCACCGGGGAAATACTCGGCGCGATGTCGATCTGCGGCCCGACACAGCGTATGTCGGAGAGCCGGCGATCCAGCCTCGGGGCAACGCTGTGCGCCGCTGCCGGGCAGCTGCAACCGCGCTACTGAGCCAGCATGCTAAAATGCGCAACGACTATTGGCTGCAGGAATAACTCTATTAATACTCGCAAGCTGGTCTCCCGGTACCTCATCCGAACGCCTTTCGTCGCACTCTGGCTTGCGGCCCTCATCCCACTCTCTGCTACAGCGCTCGAGATCGAGACGCCAGCCGTCGGTTTGACCGGCGTACCACTGGCCTACTCGGTGTCAGACGTCGCGGCGGGCGAGACCGTGAAACTGTCGGTTGGCGGCTCGACCTACACAGCGATTGCCGATGCAGAAGGCAACGCGGCGTTTGCCGATGTCGCGATCGAGAAGGCCGGCATGGCCGGTATCGAAGTAACGGCGGGCACGGAAACGGCCACCCGTGAACTGCGCGTCATACCCGGCTGGGTATCTGTCTTGCCCGCGATCCTGGCCATCACGATTGCGCTGACGTTGCGCAACGTAATTCCGGCGCTGTTGCTGGGGCTCTGGGTTGGTGCAACGGCGCTTCGGTCGTTCACGTTCGAAGGAGCAGGACGCGGCCTGCTCGACAGTTTCCAGGTGTTCGTGACCGGCGCGATCGCCGATTTCGACAGGGCCTCGATCATCCTCTTCACCATGATGATAGGTGGCATGGTCGGGATCATCACGCGCAACGGTGGGATGGCGAGCATCGTCCGGTCCATCGTCAGTCGTGCGAAGACGGCGGTCGGCGGTCAGGTTGCCGTGTGGCTCATGGGCCTGATGATCTTCTTCGACGACTACAGCAACACGCTGGTCGTCGGCAACACGGCGCGCTCACTGACCGACCATCTCAAGGTATCGCGCGAAAAACTCGCGTATATCGTCGACTCCACGGCGGCGCCGGTTGCCTGCATCGCACTGATTACCACCTGGATCGGTTACCAGATCGGCCTTGTCGACCAGGCGCTGGGTACGATCGACGCATTGGCCGATGTTCAGGCCTACTCGGTATTTATCCATTCGATCCCGTACAGCTTCTACCCGATACTCGCGATCGTATTCGTCCTGATGATTTCGGCGAGCGGCCGCGATTTCGGGCCGATGTATGCTGCGGAAATTCGCGCACGAAATGGAGCGGTAAAACCGGAAACCGGTGACGCGCTGCCTTCGATCCAGGGCGACGAACTCGAACCCAAGGACAATATTCCATTGCGTGCGGTCAATGCTTTCATCCCGATCATCGCGCTGATTATTGCGTTGATGCTCAGCCTGTATCTGCTCGGGGAAGGCGACTCTCTCGTTGCGATCCTCGAGACGACCAGTCCTTACCAGGCGATGATGTACTCGTCTTTCGTCGGCGTCCTGGTCGCTGCCACACTGTCAATCGGACAGCGCATCCTGTCGGTCCACGAGACCGTCGACGCCTGGTACGGTGGCCTCAGGGCAACCCTGTTCGGCATGATCATCCTCGTGCTGGCGTGGTCTCTCTCGGACCTGACCGCGTCCCTGAATACCGCGCAGTATCTTGTGACATTGCTGGCCGATACACTGCCGGTCGCACTGATCCCGGCCATCGTCTTCGTGCTGGCCGCGTTCACGGCGTTCACGACCGGAACGAGCTGGGGGACGATGGCAATCCTGATGCCGCTGATCATTCCGCTGGCATGGGCAGTAATGAGCGTCAACGGCATCGCCGATCCAGGCGGGATGCACATTCTTTACTCATCCGTTGCGTGCTGCCTGGCCGGCGCCGTCTGGGGTGATCATTGTTCCCCAATTTCCGACACCACCGTGCTGTCGTCGGTCGCGAGTGGCTGCGATCACATCGAACACGTGCGCACACAGCTGCCGTATGCGCTGGTCGTTGGCTTTGTCGGCCTGTTCGTCGGTACGATTCCCGGGGGCTTCGGGATGTCGCCGCTGGTCTCGATCGTGATCGGTATCGCGATTCTCGGCCTCGTCCTGAAGCTCCTCGGGAAGAAAGCAGAAGCGAGCTAACACCATGCCCAGAAGACCCATAGTCGGTGTGCCGGCGGACCGGCGAGATTTCGGCCCTCATCCATTTCACATGGTGGGCGAGAAGTACCTGCTTGCGCTGCTCCAGGCGGCGGACGTGCTGCCGCTAATGGCGCCCGTGCTTGCCGATGACGTCGATCTCGACGAATTGCTGGACGAGGTCGATGGCGTGTTCCTGACGGGAAGCTACTCCAATCTCGAGCCCCATCACTACGACGGCGAGCCCAGCGACGAAGGTACGTTGCACGATCCGCACCGCGACGCGCTGACCCTGCCGCTTGCCCGGCGCGCGCTGGAGCGTGGCGTGCCCCTGCTTGCGGTCTGCCGCGGCTTCCAGGAACTGAATGTCGTGCTGGGGGGGACGCTGCACCAGAAAGTGCACGAGGTCGCCGGTTACCACAATCACCTCGAGAACAAGAACGATCCCCTGGACGTGCAGTACGGACCGTCCCACCCCGTCAGCCTGCCCGAAAATGGACTGTTGCGCGGGTTGCTGGGCAGCGATACTGCCATGGTGAATTCCCTGCATGGGCAGGCGGTCGCAAGGCTGGCCAGTGGCGTCAGCGTCGAGGCCGTCGCGGACGACGGGCTGATCGAGGCGTTCCGGGTCGACGATGTCCCCGGGTTTGCCCTCGCGGTGCAGTGGCATCCCGAGTGGAAAGCGACCGAGAATGAATTGTCCAAAGTGATTTTCAAGGCGTTCGGCGACGCATGCAGGACGTACGCCCGCCAACGACAGGTGTAATGTGAGTGACAACCTACTTCAGGACTGGCTGACAGAGAACAGAATCGACGATGTCGAGGCGATCGTGCCCGACATGGCGGGCGCCGCGCGCGGCAAGGTAGTACCCGCTGCGAAGTTTGGCAAAGGCGACATGAAGATGCCCGAGGGGGTCTTTGCGCAGACCATCTCCGGTGACTACGTCGACGACCCCGATAACGTCGAGGACAGGGACATGTTGCTCGTGCCGGACCCGGAGACGCTGCGCCCCGTGCCCTGGGCCGCGGACCATGCCGCCGCGGTATTCCTCGACTGCTATCACCGCGACGGTTCTCCGGTCAAAAAATCGCCGCGCGCTGTGCTGCGCAACGTGCTGACCCTGTACGAATCGAAAGGCTGGATTCCGGTCGTAGCACCCGAGGTGGAGTTCTACCTGCTCAGCCCGCATTCCGATCCGAACGAAGACGCCGAGCCGCCGGAGGGTCGCCTTGGCTGGACCGAAGGTGCAAACCAGCCCTACAGCATCGATACGATGAACGACTTCGACCCATTCATTAACCGGGTTTACAAATACTGCGAAGCCCAGCGAATCAACATCGACACGATCTCACAGGAAATGGGCCCGGCGCAGTTCGAGCTGAATTTCCTGCATGGGGACGCGCTGGAGCTCGCCGACCAGGTGTTCCTGTTCAAACGCACGGTTCGCGAAGCGGCGATCAAGCACAAGATGCACGCGACCTTTCTTGCCAAGCCGATGGCAGAGGACGCCGGCAGCGCACTGCACATTCATCAGAGCGTTGTCGACACACGTGGCAGGAATGTCTTCTCCGACGACAAGGGTGAGCCAAGCGCGTTGTTCTACGGGTTTCTCGGTGGCCTGCAGAAATACATGAACGATGTGATGCTCCTGTTCGCCCCGTACGTGAATTCCTACCGCCGGCTGGCCAGCCCCTGGGCCTCACCGGTCAACCTGGCCTGGGCGATCGACAACCGCACCGTCGGCTTGCGCGTGCCCGACTCGCCTCCCGAGGCGCGCCGTATCGAAAACAGGCTCGCCGGATCCGACGTCAACCCCTATCTCGTCACGGCGGCGACGCTGGCCTGCGGGTACCTCGGCATGGTCGAAGGGCTGACCCCTACACAGCCGATCGAGGGCAGTGCTTACAGCGAAGAACACAGTTTGCACCGCCACATATTTGAGGCGATCGACGCGTTGCGCGAATCCAGGCCCATGCGCGGCATGCTGGGAGAATCGTTCGTCGATCTGTACGTCGCACTGAAAGAGAATGAATACAAGGAATTCCAGGAGATCATTACGCCCTATGAGCGTGAAATCCTGATGTTCAACGTTTGATACTGTAGAGAGCAGGTAACCAATGGCAGCAATAGAAAAGCGCTCACGCGAAGACTGGCAGGCGCTCGATAAAGAGCATCATCTGCATCCGTTCACGGATCACAAGGATCTCCACGTGAAACGCTCGCGCATCATTACCCACGCAGACGGCGTGTACATCTATGATGCCGATGGCAGCAAGATCCTGGACGGGATGTCGGGACTCTGGTGCGTCAACGCGGGCTACGGTCGCGAGGAGATTGTCGAGGCGGCTGCCGCACAAATGCGGGAGCTGCCTTACTACAACAACTTCTTCCAGTGTGCGCACCCGCCGTCCATTGAGTTGGCCGCCATGCTCAAGGAAGTGTCTCCGCCGCAGTTCAATCGTGTGTTTTTCACGGGCTCGGGGTCGGAGTCAAACGACACCATCGTTCGTATGGTGCGCACCTATTGGGACCTCATGGGCCAGCCAGGACGTCACACCATCATCAGTCGTCACAACGCGTACCACGGCTCGACCGTCGCCGCGGCGAGCCTGGGTGGCATGAAGCCGATGCACAAGCAAAGCGGATTGCCGATCCCGGGCATCGTGCACGTCGAGCAGCCGTACTGGTTCGGTTCGGACAGGACGCTGTCGCCCGACGAGCTGGGGCTCGCCGCGGCGCGTTCGATCGAAGACAAGATCAATGAACTCGGTCCGGACAAGATCGCTGCCTTCATCGGTGAGCCGATACAGGGCGCCGGCGGTGTGATCATTCCGCCCGACAGCTACTGGCCGGAAGTGCAGCGCATCTGCGAGAAGTACGACATCCTGCTGATCTCCGACGAGGTCATTACGGGTTTCGGGCGCCTGGGCGAGTGGTTCGGGGCCGACTACTTCGGTACCAAGCCCGACTTCATGCCGTTCGCGAAAGGCGTTACGTCGGGCTACCTGCCGCTGGGTGGTGTGCTCGTCAGCGATCGCGTAGCCGATGTCCTCGTGGAAAAAGCGGGCGAGTTCGCACACGGGTACACCTACTCGGGTCACCCGGCCGCGTGTGCGGTGGCCATCGCCAACCTGAAGATCCTGCATCGCGAGAAACTCGTGGAGCGTATTCGCGACGATATCGGTCCATACCTGCAGGCCAAATGGGCCACGCTGGCCGAGCACCCGCTCGTCGGCGAAGCGCGCATGGTGGGTCTCATGGGTGCTTTCGAACTCGTGAAAGACAAAGAGACGCTGGAGCGCTTCGACGCGAAGACCGGGGCCGGCCCGACGTACCGCGATCATGTGACCGCGACCGGACTATGCCTGCGGGCTTCCGGCGACACCATAATCTGCGCGCCGCCGTTTACGCTCTCGCATGCCGAGGCCGACGAACTCATCGACAAGGCACTGATCGCACTGGATCTGACGCAGAAATCGCTTAAGGGTTAAGTATGGACAAGTTCGAGAGTGACAATGCGATAAACCGGGAGAGCCTCTACGGCACGACCCCGGAGCCGACCTACGCAGGCGTGACCTCCTTCATGCGTCGCAAGTACGTGACCGACCTCGAGGGTGTGGATGTGGCGGTCACGGGTGTACCTCTGGATACGGCGACCACCAATCGCCCGGGAACGCGTTTCGGGCCGCGCTCCATACGCAACGCGTCGACGATCATGGCCTGGGAGAAACCCTATGGCATGGCCTTCGATCCTTTCGACAAACTGGCCGTTGCGGACGTCGGCGATTGTTATTTCGATCACGGCAAGCCGCAGACAGTTCCGGATGCGATCGAGGCACATGCGTCGAGGATCATCGAGCAGGGGCCCGCACTGCTGACCCTCGGGGGAGACCATTTCATTTCCTATCCCTTGCTCAAGGCACATGCCAGGAAGCACGGCGCACCGCTCTCGCTGCTGCACTTTGACGCACATAGCGACACCTGGCGCGATGAGGACGACCGCATCGATCACGGGACAATGTTCTATTGGGCGGCGAAACAGGGCATCGTCGATCCTGCATCGTCTGTGCAGATCGGGTTGCGTACGGAAAACCCCGACACAATGGGATTCAATATCATTGATGCACCACAGGTCCACCGGGCGGGCATCGAGGCGGTGGTGGCGGAGGCGCGCCGGCACCTTGGCAACAAGCCCGTCTACGTGACTTTCGACATCGACTGCCTGGATCCGAGTTATGCGCCAGGGACAGGCACGCCGGTCTGTGGCGGACTGACTTCACACCAGGCCATGTCCATCCTGCGAGGCCTGCAGGGGATCAACATTGTCGGCATGGATGTGGTGGAAGTCGCGCCTGCCTACGACGTCGCGGAGATCACGTCGCTGGCGGCGACGCACATCGCAATGGAAATGCTCTACCTGTACGCCTGCAAGTAGATCAGTCGGGCTTGCTCGCTTCCCCGGGCAGGAAGACGCTAATGATAAGGTCCGCTATCTCGTCCAGCGTGCCACTGTCGTCGATATCAATGCCGCTGGATAACTGCAGCTCCTTGCCGAGCGCGAGCAGTCCTCCTGACGACAGGCGAATCATGTTGAAGATCAGCCTGGGGTTACCGGGAACGGCGATGCCGAGCTCCTGCAGTTCCCTGATCATGCCAAAGGTGGTGTCGAAAAACGGCCGGAGGTGGGTCTCGACCAGCCAGTCGAGGCGCGGGCTGGCATAGCTCGCTTCCTGGACCATGACCTTGTGCAATGCGGGCTGGCTCTTTGCGTAACAGACGTAGGCCTTGATGAGGGAGGCCATGCGCTGCTTCGGACCTTCGTGCTTGTGATGCTCGAGCGACGCGGCAAGCGAGTGCCGGAAATCGCGAAATACCCGGTCGGCCGCAGCGCGCCAGAGCTTGTCCTTGTTCTGGAAGTGGTAGGTTATGAGTGGGTGATGCACGCCGGCACGCTCGGCAATGTCCCGCGTCGAGGTGCCTTTGAAGCCATTTTCGGAGAACGCCTCGATGGCGGCGTCGAGTAACTTCTCCTGGGTGACAATGCTTCGCTGCTGTTGTTTGCGTGTGGTCTTGGCCGCGATGGCGGCATTAGTTTCTTTTGACACTATATTTACCAGGCCTGAAAATAAAACAATCCCGCGGAGGGTAACGGGATTGTCATATATGGTCTAGCTTGGAAACGTTTACGGCCCGATTTATTCGACAAGGTGGACAAAAGTCAAATAAATCGGGCAATTACGCTACTCGATGGCGAACATCATGCGAACGCCGGCGCGTTTCTCCACCAGGACGCCGTTCTCGATAACCGGTTCGAATTCCCATTTCTCGACAGCACGCAGCGCGGCGTTGTCAAAGACACCTTCGGGCGTCGACTCCTTGATCTCGAGGTCCTTGACGGATCCGTCCATCGCCACGGTAAAGACGACGTCCACCCAGCCCGACTGGTTGCGGCGCTGTGCGGTGCGCGGGAACTTCGGCGCGACGTAGCGGGTGCGTGTCAGGGAGCTGATCGAGACGGGTGCCGCGTCGCCGGCCCTTGCGGGTGGTGTCGATGCTTGCGCCTTGGCCTCGGCCGGCGGTTCTACAACCGGCTTGGCGGCCGTACCGGCAGCTTCTTTGGTGGTGACAGCCGCGTCTGCACTGGCCGGTACGGCATTGCCCGTATCGGCAACCGGCTCGTCGACGGTCTGGGCGGCGGCAGCTTGCGCGGCAGCGGCCTCGGCGGCGGCTTGCTCGGCGGCGGCCTGCTCGGCAAGGCGGCGTTCGGCGGCTTCCTTTTCAATGGCGGCCTGGCGATTGGCTTCTTCGATACGGCGCTGTTCCTGTGCGGCGCGCTGTTCACGCCGGACAATGGCTTCGCGTGCACCTGCCAGGGCGGTTGCCGCAGCGGTCAGCTCGGGATTGGAGGCATCGATCTCACCTGCGTCATAGAGCAGCGCTTCGGCCGAGTCGAGGTTTCCGGCATCGATTTCCGAGCGAGCCTGCAGAACCAGCTTGCTCGCCACCACGTTGAGACCCTGGCGCGCTGCCGTATTCTGCGGATCGTCCGCCAGCATCAATTCGTAGTAATAGCGTGCGTTGTCATTGGCCGGGCTCAACAGCATGCCTTCTGCGAGGCGCGCATTGGCCTTCACGAGAACGTCGTCTTCCTGCTGTGCGCTGCGCGCCTGGTTCAGTTCGGCGCGGACCACGTCAATCTCGGGGTCGCCGATGTTCAGCGCGATTGCCGCAGCCACGGAATTGCCGGCATCCTCGAAACGCCGGTCCCTGATCGCGGCACGGGCGTTCGTCAGGTGATTGCGCAATTGCATCTGCCAAAGCTGAGCCGTCAGGAACGGCAGGCGGGCGTTCCGCGGGTCGACCAGGCCAACACGCTGCAACGCAGCCTCGGCTTCATCCACGCGTGCCTCCAGCAAGGCGGTTTCCGCCATGCCAAGCGCCTGCTGAACGACGGCGTCGAGCTCCGCGGCATGAATTGCGTTCGACGGATCCGCGGCCACCGCGGCCGCATAGAGTTCGATAGCGTTCGATCCCACCGGGTTATAAATCTGTCCGGCTTCGCGTGCGAGACGTGCCTCGTCAACAAGCGCGGCGACATCGACGCTCGCTTGCGTTTCCGCACCGGCATCGCCCTCTGCCTCGGGCACAGCCGGCGAGGATGCCATCGGGGCGGGCTCGGCAACAGGCATTGCCTCGTCATCGCCGCCCAGGAACCAGTAGCTGGCGCCGGCGACGGCAAGTGCGACAACCGCCGCGAGACCGATCACTTTCGGTTTCGAGAACAGCGATCCTCCGGAGTCGCTGGTCTTTGCCGGCGTCGGCAGCTCGAGGACGGGTTCCTCGGGCCGTGTCGGCAGCGGCGCGGCATCGCCTTTGAATTTACTGGTAACCGTGCTGATGAGCCCGGTCACTGTCGCGGTGAAACTGGACTCGTCGTCGCCAAAAGCGCTGGACAAGCCTTCGTCGATGGGCGAATCCATCGTCAGCTCACCGAGCGGCGGATCAACCGGCGTGCGCCTGGCTGCGGCTTGCTGCGTCGGTTGCTGCGCGGGTCGCGGAGCAGGGGCCGGCGTCGCGGGTTTTGCTGCGGCCGGCTGCGGCGCTGCGGGCCTGGGGGCCGGTTGCGCCTGCGGTTTCGGTGCGGGTTTCGCGGCAGCCCTGGGAGCGGGAGCGGGCCTGGCCGCTGCTGCACCGCTTAACTTGAAGGCCGCATCCGGCGCTTCCAGGTGATGTTTTACCGACGCCTCGACCGCGAGGCGGGCACGCCCCGGCGAGACCGGCTTCAGCAGGAAGCGGTAGACCTTGCCACGATTGATCAGGTCCATGAGCATTTCGCCGTCGTCGCGGCGGCCTGCAACGATCGAGACCAGGCGCGGAGAACCCTTGCGCAGGTGCAAGGTCAGCTGCTCTACTTTCTGGCCAACCATCGCGGCATCGACAACCGCAACGCCAACCTTGTGTTCGCGGATCAGTGCGTCGGCCTGGGCCAGCGTATTCGCATAATGCACCGTGTGCATACCACGCGAGGATTCCTTGATCGTCGTCAGGAACTCCTGATCTTTCGTGAGTACGAGAACGTCGACCGACCGCGATCCGACAGCCGCAGCCGCCGAGATTTTTTTCGGGTTCAGGGCAGGCATCTGGCCGGTCCCGTCGCTGATAATCGTGGAGCCGTTTTCGGACGTCTCCATAATAATGTGTTCCGCGGGTTCGTCAGGAACGGCCGCCGTATCGTTCGCCGATTCGGCAAGGGCCATCAGGCGCATCTGGCGGGTTGCGTTGTCGACGAGTTTCAGTAATGAATCGCCGGTCACGTTGCCACGGACGACCTGGAAGACTTCTTCGTCACTGACAAGCGCTTCGAGATCCTGGCTGCTGTTGCCGGCCAGCAGGATGCCCACCATGTCGGGTGAACGTTTCTTCGCCTCTCGCAAGGCTTCGATGCCGCTCATGCCCGGCAGGTTCTGAGCCGTGATAATGACATTGATCGGGGTTTCGCCGAGGGTGTTCAAAGCTTCGCTGCCGCTGGTTGCACAATGCACCGTGTAGCGATCGCCAAAGCCGGAACTCAATGAGTCCAGCGTGCTTTGCTCGCTATGCAGCAACAATACCTGTGTCTTGAATTGGTTGAACGCCACCGTGTTTCCTCCAATGCCTTATGTCTAATCGCACGCGCAGTCCTTGCGTCTTAGAAGTATATCCACAGGTACCGGGCGAAGCGTCGGTCCACAGCGACAGAATACTGAATCTGTGACATGGCGCACAGTGAAAGTGCAGGTCGCGTCACGTTTGGCCCCCGGGGCGGGCCACGAAACGCGACAAAGGGCGCGGTGACTGGGCTCAGGACCGGTTTGCGACCTCGGCCAGGAGGGCCTCGATGGCGTCGTCGAGCGGCAGGACCTGCTGCTGTTTCGAGCCGAGGCGGCGAACCGCAACCGTGCGGTTTTCGAGCTCTCGCTGGCCCACGGCGAACAATGCCGGGACCTTCGCAACGCTGTGTTCGCGCACCTTGTAGGAGATTTTCTCGTTGCGCAGGTCGCTATCGGCACGCAGGCCGGCCGCCCGCAACCTGGCGACGATGTCGAGCGCGTAATCGTCCGCGTCTGACGTGATGGTCAGGACTTTTACCTGTTGCGGTGCGAGCCACAGCGGCAGGTTGCCTGCGTGGTGCTCGATCAGTATGCCCATGAAGCGCTCGAGCGAGCCGAGCATCGCGCGGTGCAACATGACGGGAACGTGCTTGTTGCCGTCCTCGCCAATATAGGTAGCACCGAGACGCTGGGGCATATTGAGGTCGACCTGGAGGGTGCCGCACTGCCAGTCACGCCCAATCGCGTCACGCAAAACGAACTCGAGCTTCGGCCCGTAGAACGCGCCTTCCCCGGGATTGTGCGTGTAGTCGAGTCCGCTCGCTTCGAGTGCTTTCAGCAGCGCTTCTTCGGCCTGATCCCAAACGGCGTCTTCGCCGACACGTACCTCGGGCCGGTCCGCGAACTTGATGCGCACTTCATCGAATCCGAAGTCTTTGTAAATACTCAGTATCAAATTGCAGACTGCTATGGACTCATCGGTGATCTGCTCGGGTGTGCAGAAAATATGCGCGTCGTCCTGGGTGAACGCGCGCACACGCATCATGCCGTGCAGTGCGCCTGACGGTTCGTAGCGATGACACTTGCCGAACTCGCCCAGCCGCATCGGTAAATCGCGATAGCTTTTGATGCCCTGGTTGAAGACCTGGATGTGTCCGGGGCAGTTCATCGGCTTGATCGCGAAGGTCCGCCCGTCCACGGTCTCCGACGTAAACATGTTGTCGCCGAAGGATTCCCAGTGCCCGGAGCGCTCCCAGAGTGAGCGGGCTACCATCTCGGGCGTATTCACCTCCAGGTAGCCGGCCTCCGTATTCTTCTCCCGCACATACGAGATCAGCGACTGGAATACGGACCAGCCGTTCGGATGCCAGAAGACGGCGCCCGGCGCTTCCTCCTGGAAATGGAAAAGGTCCATGATGCGGCCGAGGCGACGATGGTCACGCTTCTCGGCTTCCTCCAGCATGTGCAGGTACTTGCGCAGCGCCTTGTCGTTCGACCAGGCCGTGCCATAGATGCGCTGCAACATCTCGTTGTTCGAATCGCCCCGCCAGTAGGCGCCGGAAACGTGCGTCAGCTTGAACGCCTTGCCGAGCTTGCCGGTCGATGGCAGGTGCGGGCCGCGGCAGAGGTCGATGAATTCACCCTGGCGATACAGGGTCAGGTCCTCATCTGACGGGATGCTCTCGATGATCTCCGCCTTGTATTCTTCGCCGATACCACGGAAGAACTCGGCTGCCTTATCTCGTTCCCAGACCTCACGCTCGATGGACTCGTCGCGGTCCACGATCTCTTTCATGCGGGCTTCGATCGTCTCGAGGTCAGCCTCGGTGAAGGGCTCGGCGCGCGAGAAGTCGTAGTAGAAACCGTTCTCGATCGCCGGGCCGATCGTTACCTGGGTATCGGGCCACAGCTCCTTGACGGCTTCGGCAAGCACATGGGCGGCGTCGTGCCGCAATAGCTCGACACCGTCGTCGGATTCCCGGGTGATGATCTCGACGGCGGCATCGGCATCGATGTCGCGATTGAGGTCCCAGAGTTCTCCATCGACACGAACTGCGACGGCGGCACGCGCGAGTCCTTCGCCGATACGGGCGGCAATTTCACTGCCGCGAGTGGCAGCGTCAAACTCCTGCACGGAGCCGTCAGGTAGGGTGATCTTCAGCATGCGCGGAATTGTACTCGAATTGCCCCGCGGATAAACAAGTTCGAGTACAATCCGGGCCCATGAATGACAGCGAACCGCGGGACTTTATCCGCAAGATCATTGCCGAAGACCTCGAGTCGGGCAAACACACCGAAATCGTGACCCGGTTCCCGCCCGAGCCGAACGGCTACCTGCATATCGGGCACGTGATGGCGATCTGCCTGGACTTCGGTGTTGCCGCGGAGAATGGCGGTCGGACGTTTCTGCGTCTCGACGATACCAATCCCGGTAAAGAGAGCCCTGAGTACGTCGCGGCGATCAAGGACGACGTTCACTGGCTTGGCTTCGACTGGGAAGACCGGCTGACACATGCGTCCGACTATTTCGACCGCCTGTACGCGTCCGCCGTGCAGTTGATCGAGCAGGGCGTCGCTTACGTTGACAGCCTGAGCGCCGAGGAGATCAGGCAGTATCGCGGAACGCTCACCGAGCCGGGCAGGAACAGTCCCTACCGCGATCGCGGTATCGAGGAAAACCTCGACCTGTTCCGGCGCATGTACGCAGGCGAATTCGCCGACGGCGAACACGTGTTGCGAGCGAAGATCGATATGGCGTCGCCGAACATGAACATGCGCGACCCGGCGATCTACCGTATTCGCCATGTCCCGCACCAGAATGCCGGTGACAAGTGGTGCATCTACCCGATGTACGACTATGCGCACGGATTGTCGGATGCGTACGAGGGCATTACCCACTCGCTGTGTACGCTCGAGTTCGAAGACCATCGCCCGCTGTATGACTGGTTTCTCGATCAGTTGCAGCCCGAACATCGGCCGCGGCAGATCGAGTTCTCGCGACTCAACCTGGCTTATACGATCACGAGCAAACGCAAGCTCAAGATGCTCGTTGACGAAAACATCGTGTCAGGCTGGGACGATCCGCGCATGCCGACCATTTCGGGTATGCGGCGACGCGGTTATCCGCCCGAGGCGCTGCGCGAGTTTGTGCGGCGCGCGGGCGTGACCAAGAAAGACAAGCTTATCGAGATGGGGGCGCTGGAAACCTGTGTGCGTGACGTCCTTGGCGACGTTGCACCGCGACGCATGGCCGTATTGCGCCCGCTCAAGGTGGTATTGACCAATTACCCGGAGGACCAGGTGGAGCTCATGGAGGCCATGAATCACCCGGCCAATCCGGACTTCGGAACCCGGGAATTGCCGTTCTCTCGCGAATTGTGGATTGAGCAGGACGACTTCATGGAGGACGCGCCTCGCAAGTTCTTCCGTTTGAAGCCAGGTGGCGAAGTCAGGCTGCGATCCGGTTACATCATTCGCTGCGACGAGGTCGTCAAGAACGACGATGGCGATGTCATCGAGTTGCGCTGTTCCTACGACCCGGATACCCGCAGTGGCACCGGCACGTCGGATCGCAAGGTCAAGGGCACGATTCACTGGGTGTCCTGTGAGCATGCCGTGGACGCATCAGTGCGTCTGTACGATCGCCTGTTCAACGATGCGAACCCGAACGCGGCTGAAGACGTGCACAGCGTGCTCAACGAGAACTCCCTGGAGGTTGTTGCAGCGAAGCTCGAACCATCCCTGGCCGACACGGACGAGGCGGTGCAATTCGAACGCCTGGGGTACTTCTGCCAGGACGCGCAGGACAGCCGGCCGGATGCGCTGGTCTTCAACCGCATCGTGACGCTGCGCGATTCGTGGGCGAAGCTTGAGAAGCAGGCTCTCGAGAGTCAGGCTTCGTAACCGTCTCGAATGATGAGCGGCGCGCCTCGCGCCGAGCCGAGGCCATCGGCCGCGCTGCCTTCCGCGCGGGCGACTTCTACGACACCGAATGAATTGATGAGGGCGAGGTACTCGCCCGGTTGCGCGCGGCCATAAGTCGTGCGCATCGCGATCTGGTGCCCGGCGATGTCGGCAACGGGTTCGGTGAACGCGTCCAACAGCTTGCCGTCGATATTGCTGATCAGGTTGCCGAAGGTATCGATCGTGATAACGACACCGGAGATCCGGCGCGCAGTCACCTCGGGTTCGTCGATCCAGCCGGGTGTCCAGTCACCTGTACGTGTCGCGATGTCCGGAATGCGAATACGGCCGGCGGCGAGATCGGCGGCGACCGGGGCGAAGATGTCACGCCCGTGGAACGTGGCACTCGGTGTCGGCAAGTTCAGCGCGTCCAGTCGGCTCATGTCCAGCTTGAATACCTGCGGGTCGACACAGCTGTCGAGCAACTGCGCCAGGAGGCCGTTGTCAGGCGCCATGAACAGGTGGCCCGCACACTCCGCGATGAGGATGTCACGCTCGGTGCCGACGCCGGGATCGACGATGGCCAGGTGCACCGACCCTTCAGGAAACCACGGGTAGGAGCGGCTCACCCAGAATCCGGCTTCTGGTGGCCACTGCGCGGGGATGTCGTGGGCGAGGTCGATGATCCTCGCGTCTGGATATCGACTCAGGATCACGCCTTTCATGACCGCGGCGAACGGGCCCTTGTGACCGAAGTCTGTGGTGATCGTGATGACGCCGGACGGCTGCATACCGGCTATTCTATCAGGCTGCTTCGTGGACTGCGTGCCGCCGGAAATTGTGGCGCGCCCAGTAGATAAACACGGTATCGATTGCCGCTATGGCGGCCTTGAACACGTATTTTGCCGCCCCGAGAGCGAGGGCGGTCTTGAGGTCGACGATGCCCCACCAGGCAACGAGCGAGTAGATGCTTGTGTCCACAATCTGCGACGCCAGCGTAGAGCCGTTGTTGCGCAGCCAGAGCCAGCGTTCGCCGGTCATGGACTTGATCTTGTGAAACGCCCAGACGTCGAAGTGCTGGCTGATGTAGTAGGCAAGCAGCGAGCCGAAGATAAAGCGCGGCGTATAGTCGACGATGGTTGCAAAGGCGTTGTGTATGGACGCCGAGAACTCGGCCGTCCCAGGCTGGGTGCTCGGCAGATAGAGCAGCGCAAGACTGAGCATGATCAGCACGATGACGCTGACGGCGAAGCCCATACGCACCGCCTTGTTCGCCGCTTCTTTGCCGTAATTCTCGCTCAACACATCGGTGGCGAAGAAAATACTCGAGTAGAAGATGACGCCGAGGCTCGTCTGCATGCCGAAGATGATCGTGAGCTTCGGCCCCTGCAGGTTGGCGAGAATAATGGCGACGGCAATAGCGATCTGCAGTCCGGCCTTGCCAAAGAACCTGTATAGAACCAGCGTGCAACCAAGATCGACAAACAGGGTCGTCAGCCAGAGAGCCTCCTGGTTGGCGGCGAAGAACTCGACGATGAACTGCGGGAACATGCGCCGAGTCTATGTCTGCGGCGTCATGTCTGCCAGTTTGTCGAGATGCCAGTCTGCGTTGCCGAACAGGGTACAGATGGTCGTGAGGCGCTTGAAGAAATGCGCAACGTCGAGATCCCAGGTGACGCCCATGCCGCCATGGATCTGCACCGCGTCTTCTCCCAGCTTCTTGCCTTCGGTCCCGATCAGGTACTTGATCGAGCTGACAGCGCGCTTGCTGGCGTCGCCGTCGACCTCGCGCGTCATCGCCGACCACATCAGGAGTGACTGAGCCTGCTCGCAGGCCATCAACATGTCGACCATGCGGTGCTGCAACTCCTGGAAGCTCCCGATCGGAACGCCAAACTGCTTGCGATTCTTCGAGTATTCCACCGTCTTGTCTTTGAGAACGTGCATGATGCCAACGGCCTCAGCGCACACGGCCAGTGTTGCGTCGTCGACGGCGGCGTCGAGAGCAGCGAATCCCTGTCCGACTTCGCCCAGGACCGTGTCGGCGCCGGTACGCACGTTATCCAGCGAAATTTCTGCGGCGCGAAGACCATCGACCGTTGCATAGCTGTGCCGCGAGATGCCGGCGGCATGTGCGTCCAGGGCGAACAGCGTGATCCCGTTTTCGTCGCCGGATTTGCCCGACGTGCGTGCGGGTACGATCACGAGGTCGGCACTGCCGCCGTTCGGGACCAGGCCCTTGTTGCCGTTCAGGACCCAGGCGTCACCCTCCTGGTCAGCCGTGGTTGCAACACTGCCCAGCTCGTAGCGTGCCTGCGGTTCACTGAATGCCAGTGTTGCCTGCAGCTCGCCGCCGATAATTGGCTGTAACCACTTTTCTTTCTGCGCCGCGTTGGCAGCGCGGCGCAGAACACCGCCGGCGAGAACAATATTGGCAAGGTAGGGTTCGACGACCAGGCCGGGTGCGAGGCTTTGCATGAGGACCATGATGTCCACCGGACCTCCGCCGAAGCCGCCGTCTTCCTCGGAAAAAGGGACCGCGGTCCAGCCGAGCTCGGCGAACGTAGACCAGACCTCGTCGCTGTAGCCTTTCTCGCTCTCGGCATGTCGCTGCCTTACGTCGAAATCGTACTCATTGTTGATGAACTTGCCGACGCTGTCCGCCAGCATTGTCTGTATTTCCGTGTACGCAAAATCCATGGTGCTACCTACAGGCCGAGTACATGCTTGGCGATGATGTTTTTCTGAATCTCATTTGAGCCGGCGAAGATCGTCACCTTGCGGTGATTGAAATAGGTGAGGGCGCTCTGGGTCTCGGCGCCTTCGCCGACCTCCGGGCCCGCGTTGTACGGCAGCGAATAGTAGCCCGCGGCCTCCATCGTCAGTGCGTCGATTGCCTGCAGAATTTCGGTGCCCTTGATCTTGAGGAACGACGATTCCGGACCCGGCGCCTTGCCGGAGGCAACGGCTGCCAGCGTACGCAGCTCAATGTATTCGAGCGACTTGAGGTCGACCTCGACGGCGGCGAGTTTGCGCATGAAGTTCCTGTCGTCGGCAAGCGGTGGGGCGCCGCGAACCGAGCGGGCGGCCTGTTCGCGCAGCTTCCGCAATGCGTACTCGGAACGAAACGTGTTCGCCGAATTGGTGCGCTCGTGTTGCAGCAGCACTTTGCCGTACGTCCAGCCCTTGCCTTCCTCGCCGACCAGGTTCTCGACCGGCACCTCGACGTTCTCGAAGTGAATCTCGTTCACTTCGTGGGTGCCATCGAGCAAGATGATCGGCGTGACCGTAACGCCGGGTGACTTCATATCGATCAGCAGGAAGCTGATGCCCTCCTGCCGTCGTGCGACATCGGTGCTCGTCCTGACCAGGCAGAAGATCCAGTCGGCATGTTGTCCCAGCGTGGTCCAGGTCTTGGTCCCGTTCACGACGTAATGATCGCCGGCGAAGTCGGCCCGCGTTTTCAGGGACGCCAGGTCAGAACCCGCGCCCGGCTCGGAGTATCCCTGCGCCCACCAGACATTGCTGGCGAGAATGTCCGGCAGGAAGCGCGCTTTCTGCTCGTCGCTGCCATAGGTATAGATGACCGGGCCGACCATGCGCAGGCCGAACGGAATGACGAGCGGTGCGTTGGCGAGGCCTTCCTCGCGGGCGAATATGTACTTCTGTACCGGGCTCCAGCCCGTGCCGCCGTACTCGACCGGCCAGTTCACGCCGGCCCAGCCTTTGTGATAGAGAATCTTCTGCCAGCGGATCTGCATCTCCGGCTCGAGTTCAGCGCCCGCGTCCATGGCCTCCCTGATGTCGTCGGGCAGTTCGTCGCGGAAAAACGCCCGGACTTCTTCCCGAAATTCGAGCTCCGATTCGCTAAAGGTCACATGCATGCGGTCAAACCCTCCAATCCAGGCGGCACAGCCTACCAAAGACCACCGGAGCCGTCTGTTGCGGTTTGTATCAGCGCGGGATTACGGCAGAATGCGTTCATGAGTTCGAACCCGAATCCCGACGCCGGCGTTGCGAAGGATGCCGCCGTCATACGCGATGCGTTGCAGAGGCCCCTGCACGACCTGCGCATCTCCCTGCTCGACCAGTGCAACTTCCGTTGCCCCTACTGCATGCCGGCGGACGAGTTCCACGAGGATTACGAATTCCTGGCCAAGCAACAACGGCTCAGCCATGACGAAATCCTGAAGATCGCGCGCGTGGCCGCCGGTATTGGCGTCAGCAAGCTGCGCCTGACCGGTGGTGAGCCGCTGCTGGACAAGCGTATTGCAACGCTCGTGCGCGGCCTGGCGTCGATTCCCGGCATAGACGACCTGGCGCTGACGACCAATGCCATGTTGCTCGCGCCGGTTGCCAAAGACCTTGCCGACGCGGGACTGCACCGGGTGACGGTCAGTCTCGACAGTCTCGACCCGGACGTGTTTCGGCGCATGAGCGGCGGCCGCGGCGATCTCGAGCGGGTCCTCGCCGGCATAGATGCGGCGCAGGAAGCAGGGCTGGCGCCAATCAAGATCAACGTGGTCGTGCAGCGGGGCGTCAACGATCATACGGTTCTCGACCTGCTCGAGCACTTTCGTGGCAGCCCACACGTGGTGCGGTTGATCGAATTCATGGACGTCGGTAACTGCAATGGCTGGCGGCTCGACCAGGTGGTGCCCTCGGCCCAGCTGCTCGAGCAGGTTCAGCGGCTATGGCCGGTCAGGCGTATTGACCAGAATTACCCCGGCGAGGTGGCGAGGCGCTATGAGTATGTCGACGGGCAGGGCGAACTGGGTTTCATCTCGTCAGTAACCGAGCCGTTTTGCGGCACCTGCAGCCGGGCGCGCCTGTCGGCCGACGGCATGCTCTATACTTGCCTGTTCGCCAACCAGGGCACCGATCTGCGCGAGTCGCTGCGGAACAATGCCGACGACGAGGAGCTTAAGGATATCCTGTCGCAAATCTGGCTGCAGCGCGCCGACCGGTACAGCGAGCTGCGCCGCCCGGGGCTGGCCGAAGCGCATGTGCTTCGCAAAGTGGAAATGTATCGAATCGGGGGATAGGTGTTGGGCAAGCTGAGTCATATTGATGCACAGAACCGGCCGACCATGGTCGACGTCAGCGAGAAGCAGGCGACCGATCGCACGGCGCTGGCGCGCTCGCGTGTGCGTCTGCCGCAGGAGATCGCCGCACATATCTCGGGAGACGAGATCACCACCCGGAAGGGTCCCGTGTTCGCCACGGCGATCATTGCCGGGGTCATGGCGGCGAAAAAGACTCATGAACTGATCCCGTTCTGTCATCCACTGGGTCTCTCCAACTGCAAGATAGACATCGAGCTGCAGGACCAGGACGTCGTCATCGACTGCTTCTGCAAGGTGCATCACAAGACCGGCGTGGAAATGGAGGCGCTTACGGGTGCCAGCGTGGCTGCGCTGACCGTGTACGACATGCTCAAGGCCATGTCGCACGACATTGTCATCACCGAAACACAGCTGGTGTCGAAGACGGGCGGCAAACAGGATTTCCGGCGAGATGAGTGAGCAGCCGATTTACGGCCTCGTGCTCTCCGGCGGCGAGAGCAAACGCATGGGCCGGGACAAAGCGCTGCTCCGGCGTGATGGCCAGTCGCAACTCGCGTTCATTGTCGCGCTGCTGGAACGGCACGTTGAGCGTGTGTTTGTCTCGACCAGAGAAGAGCAGAAGGACGAACCCGAGCGCTCCCGGTTCGACCAGGTCATCGATCATTACACGGACATGGGTCCGCTGGCCGGTATTCTCTCCGCGATGGACGACCACCCCGAAGCTGACTGGCTGGTCGTCGCCTGCGACCTCCCGAACATCGGCGACGAGACCCTGCGACATCTGCTTGCAAATCGTTCGCCCGTACAGCCTTTCAGTGCTTACATCAGCAGTCATGATGGCCTGCCGGAGCCGCTTTGCGCGGTTTACCGGGCAAGCAGTGCTCCTCTCCTTCGCCAGTTCGCAGACGACGGCATTCGCTGCCCGCGCAAGATCCTGATTCGGTCGGCTACACACCTGCTCGAACAACTGGATCCCAGGTCTCTCGACAACGTGAACACGCCGGTCGACCTCGGCAACAGCGTCCTCGAGGCGACGTCGTGAAGGTCATTACGGTGCGCTATTTCGCGATGTTTCGCGAACACGCGGGCGTCGCAGAGGAGACGGTGAGCCTCGACGCCACGACCGTGAAAGACGTCTTCGAGTTTACGCGGGACCGCCACGGGTCGGCGGAACCCAACGGTCATTGCAAGGTAGCGATCAACGACCACATGGCCGATTGGGATGCTCCCGTGAATGACGGCGACACTGTCTTGCTGTTCCCGCCGGTTGCGGGGGGGTGAGATGATCGAAGTTACCGAGTCCGCGCTCGACACGGCCGACCTGCAACGCTCGCTTGCAAATCCTGCGGCGGGCGGCTACTGCGCATTCGAAGGCTGGGTACGCAACGAGAACGAAGGCCAGGTCGTCGAGCGTCTCGAGTACGAAGCCTACGAGCCCCTTGTGATCGCGGAAGGCCAAAAAGTCCTGGCCGAGGCAAAGGAACGATTCGGGTTCCTCGAGGCGCGTTGCGTGCACCGCGTCGGCCTGCTCGAACTGGGCGAATGCGCCGTATGGATCGGCGTTGCGGCCGCGCATCGGGACGAGGCATTCAAGGCGTGCCGCTATATTATCGACGAGATTAAAGTGCGCCTGCCCATCTGGAAGAAGGAACACTATGCCAATGGCGACTCAGGCTGGGTGAATTGCGAGCGCTGTGCGGCGCACGGCATTGCGGATTAGGCGCGCATCAGGTATCACTTGGTGAGGCAGTACTGAATACCGCGATGCGGGGGAGCGAGTTTGAAGGTAATACGATCAATTGACGACGCGAAAGCGCTCGAGGGCGAAGAAGTCGGACTCTCCGACTGGATCGTTATCGATCAGCATCGTATTGACCAGTTTGCAGAAGCGACCGCCGACTACCAGTGGATTCACGTCGATACCGAACGAGCCGCAAGGGAGATGCCGAACGGCAAGACGATTGCCCACGGCTACCTGACGCTTGCGTTGATCCCGGCACTCACGGGCAATTTTGTCGAGGTCGTCAACCTCGAACGCGCTATTAATTTTGGCCTGAACAAGGTGCGCTTCTACGCACCGGTTCCGGTCGGTGCCAAGTTGCGCGGCCGCGCGATCGTGTTGCAGGCGCGGCGCCGGGCCGGCGCACTGCTGCTGACCTCGGAAGTACGGATTGAAATCGAGGGTGAGCGCAAGCCGGCCTGCGTGGCCGAGACGCTCGGCATGTACTTCTTCAAGGAATAGCCGGCCCTGTCCATTTCGTGACTTAGCGGAAACTGCAGTCTTGAATAAGGGCTACGGCGATCCTGTTCGGACCGTTTGGCGCGCTAGTTCTCATCGTCTACTCCGCAGTCTAGTCGTCGAATTCGGCCGTGGTCTGGCGCTTGCGGTTGACGACGAGCCGTGTCACATCGGGACGCGAGTAGTGTCCCGCCACATCCAGGCTGTGCCGCTCCTGAAGCACCTTCGCATGGTCGATTTCGACGATGCTCAGGCACTCCGTATCCGCAATGGGCTCCAGCAGCCACTCACCGTCCGGGCCCGCAACGCAGGAACCGCCATTGGCCATGACGTCGTCCGCGGTCTCCAGCAGCAGGTCGGCGTGCGGTAGCGAAGCATCGATGTCCGAGCGGCGCATCAATCCGGAGACCGATACCACGTAAGAACGACTTTCGCGCGCGATGAAACGCGTAATGTCTGCCGTGTTGCGCACATTTCCGGGCCAGATGGCGATGTGCAGGTCTTCACCCTGCGCATAAAGCGCCGCACGTGGCAGCGGCAACCAGTTCTCCCAGCAGTTCAGACCACCGACAGTGAACGCGCCC